>JAFZDJ010000015.1 GCA_017561265.1 Bacteroidales bacterium | reverse complement strand
ATCTTTTTATATTTCGGCACAAGAGCCTTCATTATCGTCCATGCGATAAGATATGCGACTGCGCATATGCAGAACACAATCATATATCCTGCTTCCTTTCCTTCAAATCCGAGGAAGGTGAACGCCTCACCCATGCTTGCAGAATAGTCGAAGAGCTTTCCTGCGCTGAGGTTGATGATGAATGAGCTTATACCTCCGGCCATGCCGCCGATGCCTGTGATTGTGGCGATCGCCGACTTCGGGAACATGTCACCGATTGTGGAGAACAGGTTTGCCGACCATGCCTGATGTCCTGCTCCTGCAAGGCCGATGATGATCGCCGGCCACCATGCCGAGTATTGTCCCAGAGGCTGTGCGAACAGCGCGAACAGCGGGAAGAAGGCGAAGATCAGCATGGCCAGCATTCGGCCGTTGTAGGGATGCATGCCCTTCTTTTCCACAAACATCTTAGGAAGGTAGCCTCCGAAAATGGAGATTACCGTCACAATTGCATAAAGGGTCACTATGAGCGCCATGCCCATGCCGGAAGAAGCCTTGTATCCGAACTGATCCTGGAAATAAGCCGGAGCCCAGAAAAGGTAGAACCACCATACTCCGTCTGTGAAGAACTTTCCGGTGATGAAAGACCATGTCTGACGGTATGTGAAGCATTTGAGGAAAGGAATAGTACTCTTCTCCTCTGCATCTGCCGCGGCCGCAGGCTCGTCATCGTCCTGACGGATGTATGCGAGTTCGGCCTCGTTGACATGCTTTGACCTTGCCGGCTTCTCATACATGAACACCCAGAATCCCATCCAGAGGAAACCGAGTGCTCCGATGATGATGAATGCCATCTCCCATCCGAATGCTGCAGCGAGCGGAGGGATGGTTATAGGGGCGATGAGTGCTCCTACAGATGCTCCTGCGTTGAATATCGATGTCGCGAATGCGCGGTCCTTCTTAGGGAAATATTCGGCAGTGGTCTTGATCGCAGCAGGGAAGTTTCCGGCCTCTCCGAGGGCAAGGATGGAGCGTGCGGCGAGGAAGAGCCATACGCTCACGGTCGCCACCCCCAGCGCTGCATTCGATCCGGCTTCCACGGCCTTCATGGCTGCGATTGAATCAAATCCTTCGATGCGCATTGTACCCCATCCGCATGCAGCGTGGATACATGCTCCGAAAGACCATACTCCGATTGCCCAGAGATAGCCCCTCTTTGTGCCCATCCAGTCCACGAATTTGCCTGCGAAAAGCATGCAGACTGCATAGAAGATGGAGAATACTGATGTTATGATTCCGTACTGGCTGTCTGTCCAGTGGAACTCCGGTGCGATGAATTCCTTCCATGTAAGCGACAGGACCTGACGGTCCATATAGTTGACGGTTGTAGCCACGAAAAGCAGCACTACCATCCACCAGCGCCAGTTGGTCATCAGTTCTTTGTTGGTGTCTTTTTTCATTTATATGGTTGATTAATTATTTCAGAACATCATTTTCACTGTCTATGATTCCAGGAAGTCCTGTTATGGAACCCTTGTATCTGGCGGTGCCCTTCTTGACTTCCTTTACTATCCTTCGGTCAATGGCATCACGTTTATGCGAAGCTCCGGCGTGCCTGAGCACTGCCTCATAAGCATATGGAGCGTATTCGTCCAAAAGCGGCACGGACACTTCAAACCTTTTTGGCTCAGATGCATAATAATAGGCGTGTCCTTGATTGGCAATTTTCAGTTTGTCCGGCCTTTTTCCTTCAAAGCCCCCTTCTTCTACCGCACTTGTATCATATGTGTTTCCCAGAAGGTGGAACTTTCCCTTGATCATCGATGTCGTTTCAGAAGTGCTGATTTCCAGCCACTCCCCGTCAAGATTGCGGGTAGCCGGACCTGGACGGAAGTAGTTCTTTATCACATTGAACCATCCTTCCTCACCTCCATATATCGCCTTCATGCCCCAATTGTAAACGACATTGTTGACAAATTCGACGGTTCCTCTGAAATGGAGAAGGTCGTTCTCCCTGTAAAGCTCCGGATGGTCAAAACGTGGGTTACGGCTGTTGTTATGGGCGAACAGGTTGTGATGAAAGCTCACATTCCTTCCTCCCCAGATGCCTCCGTATCCGTGTCTTCCCTTATGATGGACGGAAGCGTTCAGCGCTTCGGAGATTATGCACCACTGGATCGTCGCGTCTGCGATATTATAGAATGAGGCATTCTCGTCTGTAGCCCAGCTTATAGAGCAATGGTCGATCATAAGGTGGCGGCAATGTCTTGCTCCAAGGGCATCAGCCTCTACTCCTGCGGCAGTTCCAAGTCTCATGCGGATGTAGCGTATGATCACATGGTCGGCGGTGATGAATACATTATGGTCGCGTATGGTTATGCCCTTTCCCGGAGCTGTCTGTCCAAGTATCGTCAGATATGGATTTCTGATGTCGAGCGGCCCGGTCAGATGGATATCTCCACTGACGGCGAAAGTGATGGTCCGGGGACCTTCTGCCTCTACAGCATGACGTAAAGTACCTTCCGAACCGTCGTCAGCAAGTGAGGTGACTACATATTCCTTTCCACCTTTTCCTCCGACCGAATATTTTCCGCATCCTTCAGCACCTTCGAACGCTATGGGAAGTCCGTCTCGTGGCGGGAACCAGTCTATGTTATTTCGTGCTTCCCATTCAAGTGATGCCCAGATGAAGGGACCGACGCCCTTGCAGTCATTCTCGATTATGGGTTCGCTGAGATAATAGTCGAAGTCTCCTTTTCTCATTTGCTTTCCTCCAAGTCCTCCGACTGCACAACAGTCTGTCATAGAGATGGTTCCGTCAGGATTCTCCCTTATGAAGCGGTCAATGAACTTAGGGTAGAGACCCAGGATATAGTCTTCGTGCGCCCTGTCGATATAACCCATCCTCAATCCCTTCAGGAAGGCGTAGATGAACATGATCGAGCATGTGGCTTCCTGATAATTTCCTTCTCTTTCCGGACAGTCCAGAACCTGATACCACATACCTGTCTCAGGATCAGCCCATTTCGGAAGCACTTGAAGGAAATAATTCAACTGTTCCACAAGGACAGCATGTCCCGGATGGTCTTCCGGAAGATAGTCTAGAACCTCTACCAGAGCTATCGCGTACCAGCCTGTTGCACGACCCCAAGCGTGGGCAGACAGACCTGTCTGCGGGTCACACCAGAACATCGACTTCGACTCGTCCCATGCATGACGGAAGAGTCCGGTAGCCGGATCGAATGTATTTTCAGCTCCGGCTGTAAACTGGTGCACTATGTCTGCAAACAGAGAATCTTTCTGCTCCTTCTGCCCATATCTCCTGGTGTACTCTGCATAGAAAGGAAGAGCCATGTAGAAGCCATCCAGCCATACCTGATGCGGATATATCTGCTTGTGCCAGAATTCCCCCGATTGAGTTCGAGGCTGTGAATCGATCTGTTCGCGAATCTTTCTGGTGACACGGCGGTATCGTTTGTCCTGGTCGCCGTACATGTCGTGCAGGTCGAAGTAGATCCTGGCAGGACAGATATGGTCTACATTATAATTGGATTTCTTGTACTTGTATACTTCTCCCTTTTCAGTAGCCATTGTATCGGCCCAAGCACGTACATACTCCACGACCTCGGGGAGCTCATAGCGTTTGGACGCATCTAAGAAAGACTTGAGTTCCAGTCCGGTAGTGTAGTTCCATTTGCGCTCGCCGTTTCTGCCGTCGAGATATGTCGCGTCAGGATTCCTCTGCATTTCTGACCTTATCATACGTATTGAATACGGCTCCTGTCCGTAGGCAGCAACCGCAAACAATGCAGTAAGGATCAATAAAAGTCTTTTCATGGTTAAAATACTTTGAAATACCATTCAGTCGGGACGTTGATTCCGTTCTTGTCCTGCTCGGCTCCGCACTTGAGTACGTTTTCAGGAGTGTACCTCTTCAAGTCTTTTTCCTTCACAGAATGTGACCATCTTGCACGCTGGCCTTCAGCTCCTGGACCCTTACTGCCATATTCTGCATAGAAGGTGGTCTTCTCTGCGTATGGCTTGTCCCAGTTATGCCATCCTTCAGGACGGATATGATCCCCAAGTTCACAGTTTATGAATACCGTTTTTGCATGTGATCTCCAAGGACGTCCAAGGTATACCTTCTCTGCATTTTCATTGTGTATCAGACGGCAGTTCATGAATACATATCCGAACTCTTCGTTCTGTGGAGTAGAAGCAGCCGTAATGTAACTGTCTCTCTTGCTGAGGATAGTGCAGTCTTCAAACCAGCAGGTGGAGGCTCCGAATATGAAGTCTGTAGTACCTTCGATCCAGCAGTTTCTGAAATACTGCTTCTGCCCCTTGCCGTATGTGTAGATGGTATCCTGATTGGCAACGAAACGACAATTTATGAATGCCACCCGGTCTGCATCTACTGTTATGGCGCAGGCCTGGCCTATTTCCTTACCCTCTCCTGCCGAGTTCTCGAATGTAATGTTCTCAGCGAGGAAGTCGGATCCGTAGAGGAATACAGTAGAAGTTGCGGATGTTCCCATCTCATATCCGGTAGATCCTGTCTTCTTAGCGTAATCGCCCCATGTGATGACGGTTTTTTCCGCTGACTGACCGATCATGTGGATCTTCTGTTTGTTAGCAGGGATGGTCACCTTTTCTTCATAGATGCCATCCTTTATATATATCGTGGTCTCATCCTGCTTGCAATAGTCCGGAGCCGCATTGATGGCTTCCTGTACAGTGAAGAAGTCTCCGCTTCCGTCCTTTGCGACCACGAAGTCATAATTGACGATGTGTCCTTCCAGTTCCGGAATTACCTTTACAATCTCCGGAAGAAGGAGATTGACTATCTGACGCGCGCCTGATACGTTCGTATGGGTGTTATCGGTAAGCCCCTTAGGATGTTTCGGATTTGTACCTTCAGGAATCCACATGTAATATTTCCTGGTAGCCTCATCTCCGAGTGAGATCAGCCATTCCTGAGTGATGGTATTGGCGTCGATTATAGGAAGACCATATTCTTGAGCTACCTGCGTGACGGCAGCCGGATAATCCCCATGACAGTCCTTTTTGAGATTACCCTCGCTGTCGAACCATCGTCTTGACACCGGAGTGAAAAGTATAGGTCTGGCACCTACACTGAGTGCATGATCAACAAATAGTCTGATGTTTTCCTGATATGCTCCGAAAGCAGCAGCATAACGGGTGGTGTCAGACTCTTTCGAATCGTTGTGGCCGAACTGTATGAACAGGTATTCTCCTGCCTTGAGGTCCTTTTTCACGCGGTCCCATATGCCGAGTGTCTGCACGCTCCTGGTGCTGCGGCCGTTCTGGGCATAATTGACCACAACTACATTCGTGTCCACATGTGACTTCAGCCTCTGTCCCCAGCCACGCTCCGGATTCTCATAGGAGAGATCCTTGTCTGCCATGGTTGAGTCACCCATAAGGCGAAGAACTATCTTATCTTGTGCTACGGCAGAAAAGGCAATCAATGCTGCCATAGCAAATGTCATAAGCTTTCTCATTATCATTCGATGCTAACATTCTTCGAATTATACTGGAATACTTCCGGAATGTCCTTTCCTGCAGCATCTTCGCAGTCTTCAATCACTACGTCCCTGCAGTTCGCAATGCTGAATCCCTCTCCTTCAGACTGAGTTATCTTCACATCTTTCAGAATCACGCCGGTAGAGTAACGGAGATCCGCACCTTTCTCGGATACAATCTCGCAATTCTCTACAACGATATTCTCTATGTTCTTCTCAGGAATTCCGTTGAAATACATCGCTCTTGCAGCACCGCTGCAAACAATGTCCCTGATGAATATGTCTCTGAACTGAGGTGTTGTCTCGTCGGCCTCTACAAACTCCACATCAAACGGCGACGCCCCCTCTGCTGCAGCCTCCACAGCCGACTTTCCTCCGTAATGAAGATCAAAAAGCAGAGGTTCGGTAGGTATGTTCATCATTACGATATCCTCAATGTGGATATTCTTCACGACACCTCCGCGGCCTCGGCAGCTCTTGAATCTAAGACCGACATCAGTTCCGAGGAAACGACAGTCAGATACCTTGATATTCTCGACACCGCCTGACATTTCGCTGCCCACGACGAAACCGCCGTGACCATGGAATACTATGCAGTTGTGGACAATAAGGTTGCGGCATGGTCTTGCTCTTCTGCGTCCGTCCTCATCCTTTCCCGATTTGATGCATATGGCATCGTCTCCTACGTCAAAGCTGGAATTTATCACAAGAACGTTTTCGCAAGAGTCCACGTCCAGTCCGTCACCGTTCTGCGAATACCAAGGGTTGCGTACGGTCACATTATTGATGATTACGTTGCGGCACATCAGAGGATGGATGTTCCAGCATGGAGAGTTCTGGAAGAGACAGTCCTCAAGGAGTACGTTCTCGCAATCCTTAAGGCTTATCATTACAGGACGGAGGTATGTCTTCACCTTATTCCACTGTTCATCCGTGGTCAGTCCCTGCGGGACATTGAAGGCATCGCTTACCACTGCTCCGTAGAATGATGATGAATCAGGATACCAGAGATCACCTTTTTCATTGGTGAAACCACCGCTCCGGAGCAGCTCCTTCCATTGTGATGGAGCCATCTTGGACTTCTTTACCTGTCTCCATGAATCGCCGTTTCCATCAATCGTACCGCCTCCTGTAATCGCTATGTTCTTGGCTCCAACCGCATTTATCGGAGATATGCAGCGTTTGGTGTCAAGTCCTTCGAAAACAGTCTCTACAATAGGATAGAGATCGCGATCTGTCGAGAAGAGAAGAACAGCATCAGGCCTGATATGGAGATCTATGTTGTCTTTCAAGGTAATCGGGCCGCTGAGCCATACACCTGTAGGGACTACAAGGCGTCCTCCGCCGGCTTCCGTCAGCGCGTCGATTGCCTTTGCGAATGCCTCGGAATTGAGGGTCACACCATCGCCTATTCCTCCGAAGTCACGTATGTCGACTTCACGGACAGGTATCTGAGGGCGCTTGACCTGCTCCATTTCGAAAGGCAGGTCTTCATAGAGGTATGCGAACTCGTAGCCGGAATTGCATGAAGCTATAGCAATGAAAGCTATGATGCAGACTGCTATTCTTTTAAGTATGGTCATAGTCAAAAGTGTTGTGTAATTCTAAAGAGTTACTCCTGATTTGAATATCGCGATCTCGCTATATCCTGATTTCTCGTTGTTGACGAGGGTTCCGGATGCTGTATTTATTACAAAATCGATAAATGTCTTGTCGACGTCTTCTGCCGGAGTTCCGTCTACTATCGCACCTGCATTGAAGTCAATCCATAGAGGCTTATTGGCAGCGAGAGTGCTGTTTGTAGAAATCTTTGCAGTAGGAACGAAGGTGCCGAAAGGAGTGCCTCGTCCTGTAGTGAACAGGACAATCTGGCATCCGGCCGCAGCAAGAGCTGTGGATGCTACAAGATCATTGCCCGGGGCACTCAGCAGATTAAGTCCCTTTGCCTTGAGCCTGTCTCCATACAGAAGGACATCGCGGACTATGGAACTTCCGGACTTCTGCGTGCAGCCCAAAGATTTTTCCTCAAGAGTAGAAATGCCTCCCGCCTTGTTTCCCGGTGAAGGGTTCTCATATACAGGCTGGTCATTCTTCATGAAGTAGGCCTTGAAATCGTTGATCAGATGTACCGTCCTGTCGAATGTGGCCTCATCCTGGCAACGGGCCATCAGGATGGTCTCCGCACCGAACATTTCAGGCACTTCGGTCAATACTGAAGTTCCTCCCTGTGATACTACCCAGTCAGAGAATCGTCCCAGAAGAGGATTGGCCGTGATACCGGAGAATCCGTCTGAACCGCCGCATTTTAGACCGACCTTAAGCTCGCTTACCGGTACATCCTCGCGTCTGTCGTCCTTTGCTGCGGAAGCAATTTCCCTCATCAATTCCAGTCCGTGCTCTACTTCGTCTCCCTGTATTTTCTGTGACTCCATGAACTTTACTCGGGTTTCATCGACCGGACCTACGAGTTCGCGGAAAGCACCAAGCTGGTTGTTTTCGCATCCAAGAGCGACAACGAGAACGCCGGCAGCATTGGGATGATGCACCATGCCAGCAAGGATTTTTCTTGTGTTCTCGTGGTCTCCTCCCAGCTGCGAGCAGCCGTAGTTATGCGGAAAAGCTATCACTTTCTCTATCGACGGATACAGAGCAAGCTCCTTTTCAAAAAGTTTCTGTATGTTCTGAACTACGCCGTTCACGCATCCGACAGTCGGAATGATCCAGAGTTCGTTGCGTATTCCGGCTCTTCCATCCTTTCTTCTGTAACCCTTGAAATATGCAGGAGTTTCTGCAGGCTTTGTTTCAGTCAGGTCAGGCTCATATGTGTAGTCCAGCAGTCCTTCAAGATTTGTCTTGAGATTTGTATGGTCGATCAGTCCTCCTTTCTGCACAGGAGCAATAAGATGGCCGATAGGGAAACCGTATTTGATGATATCGGTACCTTCTGCCATATCCTCCAGAGCCACTTTATGACCTGCGGGAACCTTGGCCTGTGTTATGATTGAAACACCATTGATGTCGAAGCTGGCTCCAGCCTCGACATCGTGTATTGCTACGGCAACATTATCTGCCGCATTTATCTTTATGAAATCCATATTGTCAGATTATGGTTTTGACAGCGGCGCGCATGCCTTCGTTCTGTATGAGCTCGAGATAAGTCGTGATAAGATCAGTCAATCCCGAAATCTTGTTGAGATCCTCTCCCCAAATGAATTCTGCAGCAAGGACGCCTTCTGCCACCTTGCGGATATTGCCGTCTGACCATAGGTTTTTGAGTAGCGTCATGATCGCAGCATCGTCGTTCGGTACGATCTCGACTTCGCCCCTCTTGCCACCCTTGTAGTAAGTGATTATAGCCGCAAGACCGAGGACAAGTCCTTTCGGGAGTTCACCTTTGCGCTCCAGATAAGTCTTCAGGCCAGGAAGGTCACGTGTCTTGTACTTAGGGAAAGAATTGAGCATGATGCTTGTCACGAAATGCTTGACATACGGATTGAGGAAACGCTCCACTACAGAGTCCGCAAAAACCTGAAGTTCTTCCTTTGGAAGATTCAGAGTCTCCATAAGCTCGCCGTACATGACTTTCTTGACGAACTGTCCGATCTCAGGATCCTCCACACATTCCTTCACAGTATCCAATCCTGAAAGATAACCGACAGGAGAAAGCACGGTGTGCGGTCCGTTGAGCAAGGTCACCTTTCTTTCGTGGTATGGAGCCTCGCTTGGCACGAAGAGCACGTTCAGGCCTGCCTTGTCTGCAGGGAATTCTTCTGCTACTGACTCCGGAGCCTCGATCACCCACAGATGGAAGATCTCGCCCTTGACAACGAGGTTGTCCTTGAATCCGATGCGCTCATGTATCTGCTCGATCGTATCCTTAGGATAGCCTGGCACGATGCGGTCAACAAGTGTGCAGTATACGCCGCAAGCCTGTTCGAACCATGTCCTGAAGCCATCTCCGAGGTTCCAGAGGTCGATGTACTGATAAATGCACTTCTTGAGCTCCTTTCCGTTGAGAAATATAAGCTCGCAAGGAAGAATTATGAATCCCTTGGTCATGTCGCCGTTGAAATGCTCGTATCTACGGTAAAGCAACTGGGTGAGCTTTCCGGGATATGACGATGCCGGCTTGTCTTCGAGCCTGCATGCCGGATCAAATGCGATTCCGGCTTCAGTTGTGTTGGAAATCACGAATCTGATGTCCGGGTTCTCTGCCAGAGCCATGAACTCTTCGTTCTGGGTATATGGGTTGAGGCCTCCGTTGATCACGTCAATCATTTCTATCGAGTCAACAGGCTGTCCCTTGTCGATTCCTTGAAGGTTCACGTGATATAGACCGTCCTGTGAGTTCAGCATATCGACCATTCCTTTTTCGATAGGTTGGACCACGACTACTCCCGCATTGAAGTCGGTCGCCTTGTTGGTATTCCATATGATCCAATCTACGAATGCACGAAGGAAATTACCTTCTCCGAACTGAATTACCTTAGTCGGATATTTTGCGGCATTGGCCGTCTTTCTGTTGAGCTCTTTCATAATGAGTCACCTGTTTTAGTGTTGCTTGTTTATGATGTTTCTGCAAATTTAAAAGTGTACGGCTCATAACGGACTATTGTTAACGAAAATAATTCTTTTAAAACGAAAATCAAAGGGTATTTTTATTATTTTTTACATTTTTTGCTTAATTTAGCACTCATTAAGTACCTGTAACCGTATATAAGCGAAAACAGATGATCAAGATTCTCCTGCTTACAGACTACTCGCAAGAGTCGGAGAGACGTTTCCTGAATGGTTTCGTCAAGTATGCAGACACTCAGGGTGGATGTATATTCTATCCGATGTCGCATCTGATTTCCCAGACCAGAGACAATTCCATCGAGATCATCAAACTCGCAAAGAAATTCAAGGTTGATGCAATCATCGGACTCTGGCATAACATCAATGTTGAAGAGGCCAAGAAGTTGAATATACCTATCTTCCTGCGCACTTATAAAAGGGTTTACGATGAATTTCCTATGTTGACCGGTCACTATAAGGAATTCGGTGCATATGCAGCCAGATTCTTCATTGAGCAGAAATTCAATGACTATGCATTCATCGGAATGAAGGACATCATCTGGTCAATGTCAAGATATGAAGGATATAGCGAGCAGATCGCCTCGTCAATCAAGACCAGGACTTATCGATATGATGTCGAATCTTTCAAGGATGAAATCACTGAGATAACCGAGTGGCTTCACGCACTTCCCAAGCCCGTAGCCTTGCTGGCATGCAATGATTTTATGGCAAGACAGGTGACCGAGATATGTCAGATGGAAGGAATCCGGATTCCTGACGACATCTCGCTCTTAGGAGTCGATAACGATGAGTTCATGTGCAATATATCGTCTCCTACCCTATCTTCCATCAAGCTCAACTTTGAAAAGCACGGATATGAAATAGCAGAGGCATTGTTTCAGATGGTAAACCAGAAGAAGACCTGGCCGGCAAGAATTGCTGTAGAGGCAATCGGAGTGGTGGAAAGGATGTCGACAAAGCGAAGGATAATCTCTGACCCCTATATCCGGGAGATTGTGGAATTTATTTCACGCAACTATACCCAAGAGATTGATATAAGCAAACTTACATCCTTCATCCCCCTGTCAAGAAGGGCGATTGAGATGAAATTCAAGAAGGAAATGTATCCGTATACGATAACCTCTTATATTATGAAATTGAGATTGGATCATTTCTGTCGTCTTCTGGAAACGACAGACCTGTCCATAAGTACGGCAGCTGACAGGTCCGGCTTCATCAACAGCAGCAATTTCTCGACCATATTCAGAAAGTATATGGGCATAACCCCTGGCGAATACAGGAAGCGTATGAGATAAAACAAACTATAATTAATCGATATTCATATGGATGTGATTTCAAAACTTGAAGGCATGGTCAAGGGCCAGCCGTTCATCAACGACGATTTCATGCTTACAAATGATTTCGCGCGGGAACTTTATCATGAGAGTGCAGAAAATATGCCTATCATCGACTATCACTGTCACCTTGTGCCTGAGATGATTGCAAACAACCATCAGTTCAAGGACCTGACTGAAGTATGGCTTGGAGGCGACCACTACAAGTGGAGAGCCATGAGAGGCAACGGTGTGCCGGAGGAATTCATCACAGGCCCACGTGGCAGTTACGAAAAGTTTGAGAAATGGGCTGAGACAGTACCTTACACGATGAGAAATCCTCTTTATCATTGGACTCACCTTGAACTTGCCAGAGTTTTCGGCGTGTATGACCTGCTGAACCCATCTTCAGCCAGAGCTATATATGACGAATGCAGCGCAAAACTGCAGACTGAAGAATATAGAGGCCAGGCTCTCATGAGAAAGTTTGATGTCAGGGTCGTATGTACCACAGACGATCCGGCTGACAGCCTGGAATATCATAAGCAGATAAAGGAGAACCCGTTCGGAACCAAGGTTCTCCCTACCTGGCGTCCCGACAAGGCTATGGTGGTTGAAAAACCGGAACAGTATATCGAATACATCAAGAAACTGAGCGCTGCTGCCGGTATGGAAATCAACAATTACCAGGATCTTCTGGATGCACTGCGCAAGCGTCAGGACTTTTTCCACGAGATGGGCTGCCGCATATCGGATCACGGTCTGGAGAACTTCTATGCCGAGGATTTCGAACTTGAAGAGATTGACAAGATATTCCGCAACACGCTCAAGGGAAAGAAACCTTCTGCCGAAGAGACTCTCAAGTTCAAGAGCGCCATCCTTCTGGACTTTGCACGTATGGATCATGAAAAAGGCTGGGCACAGCAGTTCCATATCGGAGCAATCCGCGACAACAACACAAGAATGTTCAACATCCTTGGACCTGACACCGGCTATGACGCAATCCATGATGTTCAGTGTGCTGCAGCAGGACATAAGTTCCTTAACACCCTGGCTATGGAAGACAAACTGACAAAGACCATCCTCTATAATCTCAATCCTAAGGACAATGAAGTGCTGGCTACAATGGCATATACTTTCAATGACGGTACGTGTCCTGGCAAGATCCAGCTTGGTTCCGGCTGGTGGTTCCTGGATCAGGAAGACGGCATGAAGAAACAGATGAATGCGCTTTCAGCTCTCGGTCTGTTGAGCAGATTTGTAGGAATGCTTACAGATTCACGCAGTTTCCTTTCATATCCTCGCCATGAGTATTTCCGCAGAATCCTCTGCAACCTCCTCGGCGAAGATATAAAGAACGGCAAGCTTCCTAAGAGTGAGATGGCATTCATCCATCAGATGGTCAAGGATATATCTTACAACAATGCGGAACGATATTTCAACTTTTAAGTTTACCAGCATATGAAGAAAATCCGGCCTTGGTACCTTTGTGGTGCCGGGCCGGATTCTTAATATAAGTAAACTCATATCTAGAGATTGTCGTCAAGATAGCCGATTATGACGGATTGCACATCCTTGCCGCAATGGTGTCCGCCCTCGAAGAATCGGGTTTCAAGGTTTTCCTGGCAGTCGTGGTAATGACTCTTCAGCTTTTCGAATGCCATGGTCACTTTTTCTTTAGGGAACAGGTGATCTGCGGTGCCGGACAGGAACAGCATGGGTTTCGGGGCAAGGAAGATTCCTATGTCTCCGAAGTCAAGCTGTTCACGCATAGGCATGACGGCCATCGAATAATCTGAGGCCGACATCTCGACATCTCTGTCTAGGGTCGTCATCCATGAGAGAGCCACACCGCACTTGACATCATCGCAGAATGCTGCAAGCATCCAGCAACGATGAGCACCCATGGAAAATCCGAACGCACCGATATTTTCAGGATCTACATAAGGAAGCGACTTCAAGAGGCCGACTGAAGCGATATCATCACGGAGCATCTTCTCAGCCCAGATGTCATCTCGGGAGAGAAGGTCGTCATAGACTTTACGCTGGCCTTCGTACACCCTGTTCTTCAATGCCTTGACAGTATCCTTTCTTGCTCCGGCATTCAAAGTCATGTCCGAAACTTCCGAGAAGTCTGACTCGTCAGCATAATTAAGTTCAGACCACCTCTGGGCTTCAGGATTCGAGCGTTCTCCCCAATAAAGGGCATCAGCTGCCAGAACCACATATCCCTGTCTGGCAATCGAGTCAGCCAGCCAGACTCCGTCGAAATTCTTGTCAACCCATTGTTTTGACGAGCGTGCGATATGGTCGTCTGAACCATGGGGAAGTACAGCTGCAGGAGGCCGTACGAGTTTCTCCTTTCCTATATCGAATCTTGCACCGTGGTCATGGAGCATAAGCACAGCAGGACACTTTCCGGCCTCAGAAGCCTGGTCCGGGACGAGAAGATATGCCCTCACACGTTCCCTGGCCCTTCGTTTCCCTTCAACCGTGAATTCCACATACCGGCATTCATATCCTCCCCTGTCCTCGACATACAGTACGGTCATTTCCGGATCGGGAGACTTCCCGACCTCAGGGACATAGTACTTCCCTGAGGTCTTTCCGGCATTTGCCGCCATAGAACAGCAAAGTGCAAAAATCAATAAACTCAGACGCATATATACGGCTCTACTCCGCCATAAGCTTCTTGTACTTGAACCTCTTAGGTTCCTCGTTTCCAAGACGACGCTTCTTGTTTTCCTCGTATTCTGAATAAGTTCCTTCAAAGAAGTAAACCTGAGAATCACCCTCGAATGCAAGGATATGTGTCGCGATACGGTCAAGGAACCAACGGTCGTGCGAAATGACTACAGCACAGCCTGCAAAATTCTCAAGACCTTCCTCAAGAGCACGGATTGTATTTACGTCCACATCGTTGGTAGGCTCGTCAAGGAGAAGGACGTTACCCTCATCCTTCAATGTAAGGGCAAGATGGAGACGGTTTCTCTCACCACCTGAAAGAATTCCGCAGAGTTTCTCCTGATCGGCTCCGGAGAAGTTGAAACGCGACACATAGGCACGGGCATTTACTTCCTTCTTGCCAAGCTTCACAAACTCTGAATTATCTGCAATTGTCTCATACACGGTCTTTTCCGGATCAATGCTTCTATGCTGCTGATCGACATATGCAAGCTTTACTGTCTCACCGACTGTAATCTCACCTGTGTCAGGAGTATCAAGCCCCATGATAAGACGGAAAAGGGTCGTCTTACCGGCACCGTTAGGTCCGATAACACCTACGATACCTGCTGGTGGAAGGACAAAGTTAAGATTTTCATAAAGGAGCTTGTCGCCATATCCCTTTGACACGTTCTTGAACTCGATGACCTTGTTTCCAAGTCTAGGACCGTTAGGGATGAAGATTTCGAGATTGGCTTCCTTCTCGCGGCCGTCATCTGCAGCAAGTTTCTCATATGCACCCAAACGTGCCTTGGACTTCGCGTGGCGAGCCTTAGGAGCCATTCGAACCCATTCGAGCTCACGCTCCAGAGCCTTGCGACGCTTGCTCTCCTGCTTTTCCTCCTGAGCAAGACGGGTACTCTTCTGATCAAGCCATGAAGAATAATTACCCTTCCAAGGAATACCTTCTCCTCTGTCAAGTTCGAGAATCCATCCGGCTACATTGTCAAGGAAGTAACGGTCATGGGTAACAGCGATGACAGTACCCTTATACTGCTGAAGGTGCGCCTCGAGCCACTGGATACTCTCTGTATCGAGATGGTTGGTAGGCTCGTCAAGAAGAAGCACATCAGGCTGACGGAGAAGAAGTCGGCATAGAGCCACACGACGACGTTCACCACCACTCAATGTCGAAACCTTGGCATCAGAAGGCGGACACTGAAGTGCGTCCATAGCTCTTTCAAGCTTAGAATCGATTTCCCATCCTCCGCAATTCTCGATCTTCTCTGTAAGCTCTCCCTGACGCTCGATAAGAGCTGCCATCTCCTCATCAGACATAGGCTCGCAGAACTTCATGTTGACTTCTTCATATTCCTTAAGAATATCCATGACTTCCTGTACGCCTTCCTGAACGACCTCGATCACGGTCTTTTCCGGATCCATCTGAGGTTCCTGCTCAAGATAACCTACTGAATAACCCGGAGCCCATACTACCTCACCCTGATATCCTGTTTCAATACCAGCAATGATCTTCATCAATGTAGACTTACCTGAACCGTTGAGACCTACAATACCGATCTTTGCACCATAAAAGAATGAGAGGTATATATCCTTGAGAATCACCCTGTTGTTGTGAGGGAGTATCTTACCCACTCCATTCATCGAAAAAATAATCTTCTCGTCTGCCATAAATGACTATATTTTAATTGAATAATCTATTTTCCGCAAAGATAATCTTACTTCCCCGATTCCACAACTTATTTTTTCTTCTTTATTATCCTGCTTCTCTCACGTCTGCACCAGTCGCTCGGATTCTCTCCCATGAAAAGTCTGAAAGCCATATTGAAGGAGACTATAGTGTTGAATCCGCTCATACTTCCAAGTTCGTGCACCTTAAGATCCGGATTGTTCCTGAAGCATTCAATCGAATGCATGACTCTATAATAATTGACAAACTGGCAGAAATTCCTTCCGGTAAACTGGCTGATCGCCCTGGAAATGTATAGCTTGTTGGAATACAATGCCTTTACCATATCGTTTATAGTTAGTTCACCGTTCAGATATGGCTTCTCCGTTTCAAAATATGTCTTGACCCTTTCATACAGATCCTTATAAACATCATCAATCCTGGACTCATCCACAACTGCAGCCACTGAAGTGACCTTCATGGATTCTGCTATTATCCTCTCCTGCTTCCTCCATAAAAGGAACAGCGAGTCAGTCATTATCCTGATTCCCAAGGCGACAAGGATTCCTCCCATTAGAAACAAAGCCGGCAGTACGGCTTCAATCTGCCATAAGGCTGATGACGCAATGATGAAAATGAGATAAACCATATCTACCATCAGGCTGACAGCAAACCATACCGTTCCGGACCTCATTACAGCTTTGACATCACGCAGACACACAATGAACCCGTAAACAAGGCAGGAAACAAGAACCGCATTCATGAAGACAAGCAGCACAAGTGCCGTATTTCGCCCCGGCTCCGGGAAGAGGTTCATAAGAGCTCCCAGATGATATGCTGTAACAACCAGTCCGAAGGCGATTAGAATTCCGGCTGCTTTCCCGATCCATTGATATTCCCATATTGATGAAGTCAGGAGCCATAGAACAATCACACCCGGCATCAGATCAACAATGACAGCAGGAGAAGAGACACCGCATGATATGATGTCGGACAAGATGGAAAATCCCGTCAAAGCCATTACCCAGGGCAACATCCGTTTGCGGCCATCATCAACAGATGGCTGGTTACGGTTCCTGATGACCTGATATATTGCAATACCGGTTATAGACAAGACGATCAGCACTATTACAGAAAGTTCCATGACATTACAATTGTGACAATTTGCGATGGACAAAAATAAGTAATGTCGGCGTTGCCTGATGCTCAGGAACGCCGACATTCGTCACATTTTTCTTTTTTTTATAAAAATTTCCTTTTTTTTAACGTTTTTCCTTGGTCGACTTGACTTTTATGGTATCAAAACCCTGTCCGTAAACACCCATTACGGATGAAACCGAAAGAAAAGCATCTGGATCGATAGACTTAACGTACCTTAAAAGAAGGTTCAGGTCAGTCTTTCTTGTCACTACCATGATGACCTGCTTGTTCTCCTTCGAGTACCATCCCTTGGCAGGGAGCACGGTCACTCCCCTCTTCATGTCGAATGCTATGACATCAGCCATTTCATCTACTTTCTTAGTAAAGATGAATGCCTGGACTGACTGCTTCGAACCAGAGATATAAAGGTCAATGGCATATCCGCACACAGTCACCTGCATGAGTCCGTATACCACAATCGCAACCTTCTCCGGATATGAAAGCAAATCTCCGTTCCTGTCATACGAAGGCAGGAGAAGAGAGGAAAGGATGATGAGGATATCAATGATAAGGATTACTTTTCCTGGAGATGCGTGCTTGAACTTACACCATATCAACGCTATGATGTCTGTACCTCCGGTACTTCCTCCCTGCGACATAGACAAACCGATACCGACACCGGCCATGATACCGCCAAGAACAGTACATACAATCTTGCTATCCTGTGCAAACTCATCCACAAAATCCACCGGAATGAACTTCTGGGTGACAGCCAACATGACCGATGTCATGATTATGGCAAAAATAGTCTTGGCTCCGAAACCTGTTCCAAGAATCTTCGTACCGACAATCAGAAGAATAATGTTCAGTATGAAGTATGTAATTGAAATAGGTATGGCACCATGTGTCGCATACTGCAGGATAGCCGCAAAACCGGTCACGCCTCCTCCGATCATGCCGTTAGGTGTGAGGAACATCGCCCATCCCAACGCATACATTGTAAGACCTACGGTTATAAGCAGGTATTCCTTGATAAGAGTTCCTATTGAAGGTCTGTAATTGATTGCTCCCATTATTCTCTCTCCTCTCCTTTAGAGTTTTTCTTAAGATTCAGTCCTGTCTTGATCTCTTCGAAACCTTCGCCGTAGACACTATGAGCTGAAGACACCGACACAAAGGCTCTGTCGTCAATCTTCTTGATCTCGTGTATCACTTCGTTCATCTGAGTCTTACGCAAAATGATAAGAAGGACCTTGCTTTCTTTCTGAGAATACCATCCTACTGACTGAAGTGCTGTGACGCCTCTTCCAACGTTATTTATGATATGATCTGCTATTTCAGTATATTTTGATGAGAATACCAACAGCTGGATAGATGATTTATTTCCCAACAGCACATAATCGATTCCAAATGAGAATCCGAACATGACCACATATGCATAAATCATATCTACAATTCCCTTGTCAGGAACAAGGAGGAGAGATGTAATGATGAATATGTCTGTATAAAGATACACTTTTCCTACAGAAACAGGCCAATACTTATTGATCATCATGGCAATGATGTCAGTACCTCCTGTGCTTCCTCCTCTGAGCATGACAAGACCGATACCGACAGACTCCATGGCAGCACCCAACAATGCAACCAGAAGCTTGTCCGGGAAATTGGTCACTTCAAGAACCGGAAACTTCGGAAGTACCTCGAACAGAATGGATGTTATCACAATAACATACACAGTCTTTACACCAAATGCCTTTCCCAGACTTATAAAGCCCAGTATCAGAAGAATGATGTTGAGAGTCGGATAAGTCCATCCGATCGGAATGTTAAGTCCATACTGCAGAATACTGCAGAGACCTGTCAATCCGCCACTTGACAAACCGTTTGGCAGAAGGAACGATGTCCATGCCAGACAGAAGATAATCGAACCGACTGTAATCAGGAAATAATCCCAAAGTACAGACAAAACCTTACTAGTTTTCATAGGTCTTCGTAATTATTTAACAACGATGTTGACAATCTTGCCCGGAACAACGATGACTTTGACAATATTACCTCCGGCAACATATTTTGCTGTCTGCTCAAGTCCACGCACATGCGCATCGACTTCCTCGCGTGCCATATCCACAGGAAGCTCTACCGTAAAACGCATCTTTCCATTGAATGAAACCGCATATGTACATGTATTCTCAACGGTGTATGCCTCGATGTATTCAGGGAATGCCGCATATGTGATGCTCTCCTTATGTCCGAGTGCCTCCCAGAGTTCCTCTGCGATATGCGGAGTGAACGGCGAGAGAAGGATGATGAGCTGCTCAAGGATCTCACGCTTGCTGCACTTGAGATCGGTAAGCTCGTTGACTGCAATCATGAATGCACTCACAGCTGTATTGAATGAGAACGATTCGATATCGCTGCGGACCTTGCCGATAAGCTTGTGGAGAGCCTTGAGTTCCTCCGGTGTCGCCTTCTCGTCAGTAACGATGAATCCGTCACGGTCATAGAACATTCTCCATACCTTTCTGAGGAAACGGTTCACACCATCAATACCCTTTGTATCCCATGGCTTCGACTGTTCGAGAGGGCCGAGGAACATCTCATAAAGTCTCAGAGTATCAGCACCGTATGTATCACAGATCATATCCGGGTTCACGACATTGAACATAGACTTTGACATCTTCTCGATTGCCCATCCGCAGATATACTCACCGTCTTCAAGTATGAACTCCGCCGTAGCATACTCAGGCATCCATGCCTTGAATGCTTCGAGATCAAGACGATCATTACGGACGATGTTTACGTCTACATGGATCTCAGTAGTCTCATACTGATCCTTGAGCCCATATGACACGAACGTATTTGTATTGATGATACGATATACGAAGTTGGAACGTCCCTGGATCATACCCTGGTTTATGAGCTTCTTGAAAGGTTCCTTCTCACAGACATATCCGAGGTCGAAGAGGAACTTGTTCCAGAAACGCGAGTAGATAAGGTGACCTGTAGCATGCTCTGTACCACCGATATAGAGATCCACATCTCTCCAATACTCATCGGCCTCACGGCTGACAAGAGCCTGCTCGTTGTGAGGATCCATATAACGCAGATAATATGCGCTGCTGCCTGCGAAGCCAGGCATAGTGCTGAGCTCGATAGGATAACCTTCATATGTCCAGTCCGCTGCACGTCCGAGAGGCGGCTCGCCTGACTCGGTAGGAAGATATTTGTCCACTTCAGGAAGCTGGAGAGGAAGATCCTCGAGCTTCATAGGCGTAGCGATGCCATCCTTGAAATACATCGGGAACGGCTCTCCCCAATATCTCTGGCGAGAGAAGATCGCATCACGAAGACGATAATTGATCTTTCTATGTCCGATACCATGCTGCTCCACATAGTCGATTGCTGCAGGAATAGCTTCCTTCACTGTCATTCCGTTCAGGAAACCGGAGTTGCACATGATTCCTTCCTTTGCGTCGAAGCTTGACTCGCTTACATCACATCCCTCGATAAGCGGAATGATAGGAAGGTCGAATGTCTTTGCAAATGCATAGTCGCGGCTATCATGCGCAGGAACCGCCATGATCGCACCCGTACCATATCCTGCAAGGACATATTCACCGATCCAGACCGGCACCTTGTTTCCAGTGAGAGGATTTGTCGCATATGAACCGGAGAAAACACCTGTTACCTTTCTTGCTTCCATCATTCTCTCACGCTCGGTCTTCTTCTTGGCCATTGCCAGATACTCCTCTACCGCCTCCTTCTGGTCTGGAGTTGTGAGCTTTTCGACCCACTCGCTCTCCGGAGCAAGAACCATGAATGTAACTCCGAATACTGTATCCGCACGAGTAGTGAAGATAGTCATGTCATATTCTTCAGTGCCGTTGGAAACCTTGAAGTTCATCTCGGCTCCCTGGCTCTTTCCGATCCAGTTGCGCTGCATATCCTTGAGCGAATCTGTCCAGTCAAGATCCTCGAGATCCTCAAGCAGACGGCCTGCATATGCAGAAACACGAAGCTGCCACTGGGTCATCTTCTTCTGCTCCACAGGATGACCTCCACGTACAGAATATCCTTCCTTTACCTCGTCATTGGCAAGAACGGTTCCGAGTGCAGGACACCAGTTCACTGCTGTTTCGCCCTGATATGCAATACGATACTGCATGAGGACATCAGCTTTCTGCCTCTCATCATATGCATTCCACTCTTCCGCTGTAAAAGGGGTTACATCACCGCATGCAGCATCTACAGCTACACTTCCACCCTCAGCAAATGCAGCCTCAAGCTCAGCTATAGGACGAGCCTTCTGCTGCACATTGTCATACCAGCTGCCAAACATCTGGAGAAAAGCCCACTGAGTCCACTTATAATAGCCCGGGTCACATGTACGCACCTCACGGGACCAGTCATAAGAGAAACCGATCCTGTCCATCTGCTCACGATAACGCGCGATGTTCTTCTCGGTGGTCAATGCCGGATGCTGACCGGTCTGGATAGCATACTGCTCTGCAGGAAGTCCGAAGGCATCATATCCCATAGGATGGAGAACATTGAATCCGCAAAGACGCTTGTAACGGCTATAGATATCGCTCGCGATGTATCCGAGCGGGTGTCCTACATGAAGACCCGCTCCAGACGGATACGGGAACATGTCAAGAACGTAATATTTAGGCTTCGAACTGTCAATCTCGGCCTTGAATGTGTGATTGGCAGCCCAGAATGCCTGCCATTTACTCTCGATTTCCTTAAAATTATAGTCCATAGGTATGTAATATATAATCTTACAAAGATATAAAAATTCTATTTCTTTATGCTCAAACGCGATTTCTCGCCTTTCTTTTCCAGTCGGAACTCCACAGGAATGGTTACTGACGTACGCACCTTGTTTCCTGCCACGCGTCCTGGCTTCCATTTCGGTGAAGCGCTCACGACCTTTACAGCTTCTGCATCAAGTTCAGGCGAAACTCCCTTCACAACTCTGACATCAGTGACCTTGCCATCCTTTTCTATGATGAAATCAACCATGACACGTCCCTGGATGCCGTCAATCACAGCCTTTTCCGGATATTTCAAATATTGATAAACCCACTTCTCAAGGAACTGGCGAGGATCCTGACTGTTCAGGAACATCGGCCTCTGGTCGCAGTCGTTATATGCCACCACATCATCATACGACTTGCCTCTAGCCGGAACATCTGACGGACGGAAAGCGATCTTAGAGCTCACATTGGCAAGAGCGACGGTGAAATTATAGATATATTCCAGCTCCCTTTCCATCGTAGCATAATCGATGATGGACTGAGTATCCTTGAAGGTATCATGCTCGGGATATCGTCCTGTGGTGAAATGTACCGCAGGTATCTCCTTATCATAAAAGGCTCTATGATCCGAAGGATATGGCTCGTTCGTCACAATCTCGGGAAGAATCGGCTGAAGATCTCCGGTCAATGTCCTGATAAGGGAGTTCATATCTGCATTGGAAGATGTGAAGGCGTAAAAACCACGGTTACCCGTACCCAGCATATCCAGATTGATCATGGCATCGATATTATCAACATCGCTGAACGAGCGGTTCAGGAAATACCAGGAACCCGCATAAAGCTCCGAAGAAGCACCGAAAGCAACGAAGAGGACCGAACGTCTGAACAGGATGGAATTTGTCTGAACCATACGGGCAAGCTCGATAAGGACGGAAAGTCCGGAAGCATTGCCGTTCGCACCATAAAATATCCTCTCCACAGGCTGTCCGTCGACTGTGACGGTCATGGTGCCAAGGTTATCCAGACGTGCACCGATAACGATATAGCTGTTACGCAGATCCCTGTCATAACCCTGGACATATCCTATTACATTACGCGAAACCAATGTATCACCATCTTCAGTCTTGATGCCGAACACTTCTCCTCCCTTTGGAGAGATCACATCTATGCCATATTCCTTGAACTTGGCCTCAACATATTCTGCAGCCTCCTTTTCACCCTCGGAACCTGGCTTCCGGCCTTCAAGGTGAGCTGAAGAAAGCTCACGTACGTGCATCTTCAATGCGCTGACTGTCTCACCGTCATACAAGTCATCATATACGGCATCAGTCCTGTACTGCGCACTTGCCGTCATACCTGCAAGCAGAACGACAAGCATTATGATCATCCCTTTAAACTTCATACTCTACTCACTGACCAATATCCATGCTTCTTTAGGAAAGAATGTCTCATTCTTAAGGGCTTCGTAAGACTCCCTTACCTCCACGATCCTGCCGGAAGGACAAAGTCCCACAGCAATCATTCCGTTGCGGCAGCTGATCAGAACAGGAGAGTATCCTTTCGCAGAAGCTGATTCAAAAAGTTTTCTTGCATTGGCGCTTTCACGGAATGCGCCGACAATTATATAATAGCGGCTTTCAAGCTCTGTAGCGGCGAGACCTCCAAGTCTTTCCGGCCCGCTCATCAGCACGCCGTAAGCGGCAAGAGAATCCATAGCTGCAATCGAATCGTTCACAACCTTCAATTCAGCCTGCCTGATGGAGTCAAGATGAGCCTGAAGAGCATCTTCCTCAGCCTTGATGATCTCAATCCTCTTTTTCTCTATGTCACCACTCAACGGTCTGCCCGCAACAGCACGTAGAAAATCACAGCCGGTCAACAGCAACGGCATAAGCAGAATAAGCAGTAAAGAAGACTTTTTCATAACTACATATTATTGCACATTCGTGCAAATTTAACGATTTAATGCTCTGAGACAAAATAATTCTTGATATATTTGTATTCAGAAACAACAGTTTTACATTGAACCATCAGTCGCGACATATATTACTGTCCATTATACCGGCATTGGCAGCAATTCTTGTCATCTCATGCCATTCTGTATCCGCACAGGAACTGGTCATCCCTGAAAGATGGAAGAAAGGTCTGACGGAAGTCCCTTCGATCTACTCGGAGGATACCGTCACCATCAGGATTCTGGGAGACATAATGATGCATGAAAGCCAGATAAAGAATGCGAAGCAAGATGGAACATATGACTTCAGCACCTATTTCGGCCACATTCAAGATGAAATAAGGCAGGCTGATATCGCCATCGCCAACATGGAGTTCACGTTGGCGGGAGAGCCCTACAGCGGATATCCATGCTTTTCCGCACCGGACGAATATGCCGGATACCTTGCGGACTGCGGGTTTGATGTATTTCTGGCTGCTAACAACCACATATTCGACAAAGGCACGGAAGGAGCGGAAAGAACCATCGGGATCTACAGGGATATGGAGGCCTCAAGAGGCATCAGATTCACAGGAATAGCTTCTGACAGTGAAGAGTTGGCAAGAAACTATCCGCTCTTCATAAGAGCTAAAGGCATAAGGATAGCTTTGGTGAATGCGACATACGGAACCAATCTGGGGCTGCCGACCGCTTGGCCTCAGACCAACCGCATATCCGAGACCGGGAAGATTGCCGAGGCTATGGCAAAAGCCAGATCCGGTGCCGACATAGTGCTGGTTCTTCCCCATTGGGGTACGGAATACAATCTGAAGCATTCAGAGGCTCAGGAAAAGACTGCTTTCAGACTTGCAGAAGAAGGTGCGGACATGATCATAGGAGCACATCCGCACGTGATACAGGACTGTCAGATGATAAGGATCGAGAGAAACGGAAGGCAGGAGGCAGTACCTGTGGCTTATTCTCTAGGCAATGCAGTATCGAATATGAGCGCAGCCGACACACAGTTGGAGCTTATGGCCACAATAAAGATCATAAGAAAGAAGAACGGCGACATCGTGACCGGGCCGATTGAATTCACCTACCTGTGGTGCTCGCGTCCAGGAGGTTATAACGGCTCATATACCGTTCTCCCTGTGCTGAAGCATATGGGAAATAAGGAGGAATGGAAAGGAGGGTGGGAATACGACAAGATGGTCACCACATACGAACGTGTGAAGAAGACAACAGGAATAAAAGATAAACAAGATATTGCAAATGAGTAAAAAGAACATTCTGCTTGAAGCGATCGACCCAATTGAAATATATGGGGCGGCCAATAAGAATCTGGAGGCACTATGCAGCTACTTCCCTGAGCTGAAGGTAGTAGCGAGGGGCAATGAAATAATCCTCGAAGGAAAGGAAAGCGATGTAGAGGAGTTCGACAGAAAGCTCAAGATGCTTATTGAGAGAAGACGTCATAAGATGAATGTTACTCCATATGACGTAGAGGACCTCTTTGACGGCGACATATCTCCAGACAGATTCAAGTTGTGCGGTGATTCCGTCATAGTACATGGCAATGACGGAAAGCCGATAAAGGCCAGGAACCGCACCCAGGAGGAGATGGTGAAATCATACTTCGAAAACGATCTGATATTTGCAGTCGGCCCTGCCGGCACAGGAAAGACATACATAGCCATAGCCTTGGCTGTCAGAGCATTGAAGAACAGAGAGATAAAAAGGATAATCCTCACACGTCCTGCCGTGGAAGCTGGAGAAAGACTTGGATTCCTTCCAGGTGACCTGAAAGACAAACTAGATCCGTATCTTCAGCCTTTATATGATGCATTGGGAGACATGATACCTGCCAAGAGACTTCAGGAATTCATGGCCGAAGGAACCATCCAGATCGCTCCGCTGGCATATATGAGAGGCCGTACACTGGACAGGGCATGTGTGATTCTGGACGAGGCACAGAACACCAACCTCGGACAGCTCAAGATGTTCCTTACCCGTATGGGCTGCGATGCAAAATTCATCGTGACAGGAGACGCCAGCCAGATAGACCTTCCAAACAAGAAGGATTCAGGACTGCTGAAAGGCATAGAACTCACAAAGGACATCAAGGGAATCAAGACAATAAGATTCCGGAACGAAGACATCGTAAGACATCCGCTTGTCGCCAAGATAGTCAAGGCATTCGAAAAAGGGGAAACGGTTTGACCGTCTCCCCTTTTTAAATAAGTATGTAATGTCAGTCATTATGCAGGCTGACCTGTCTTTACAACCTCATTGTACTTCTTGTAACCTGCCTCATAATCCGGACCGTTGCTGATGAAACGGTAGTAGATGTTCTTGAGGTACTCAGCGATGCTGACCTTGAGCTGGTTGTCCTTAGTGATGTTGTAAGCCTTCTCGAATGGCTCAAGAGCGTTCATAAGAGCCTGCTCCATCTGCTTTACGAGCTCATTGTACTTAGCGTCATCAAGCTCTGCTCCAGCCTTCTCCTGAAGCTCGATAGCGAGATCATAGTAAAGGATACCTGCACCGATGTAACCGAACTCATACTCAGGGTTGATGTCAGCACACTTGTAATAAGATGCTACTGCCTTCTCGACATTCTTGAGCTCCTTGTAGATATTACCCTCGACATAGTAGAGAGATGCATTGTTAGGCTCGTTCTTCTTAGCCTCGTCGATGAGTACGAAGAGACGGTCTGTATCGTCACCGCTTGAGATGTAGTAGTTGATGAGTCCGATAAGGATGCTCTGGCTCTGAGGGAACTTAACGAATCCCTGCTCGAGAGTCTCAGCTCCCTTCTTTGCATCGCCAAGGTTTGTATAAACGTCACCAAGCTTAGCGTAAACCTCACCATTATCATAGTAGTAATCTACAGAAAGGCACTTCTCGAAGAAGTTCTTTGCTCTAGCATAATCCTTTCCAGCCCATGCTGTGAAACCTGCATAGTAAACTGCCATAGGATCGAGCTTCGCATATGGCTCGCAAGCTGAAGCGTCAGCAGACTTCTCGAAGAGTGCGCTTGCAGCTGCAAGGTTACCGAACTGGTACTGGTTCATACCCTCGTCCATATACTTACGTGCGACATTTGCGATACCCTCGCTGATATCCTGAGCCTTTGACTTCTTCACGTCAAGCTCCCATGCCTTCTTGTAAGCCTCGAGAGCACCACCAAGAGCGTCCTCAACTACCGGCTTTGTAACATTCATGATAACGAGCTGACCTGCACCGTTGAAATAAAGTTCCTTGTCAGCGTAAACTTCCTTTGTAAGCTGCTCACCAGCAAGAACAACATTCTCTACAGAAGCTGGTCTCTGACCTGCCATGATGATCTGAAGCTCCTGCTTTGAAGCACCGAGCCATGCGTTACCTGTAGGAGCACTGTATGCATCCATGTAAGCTGTAGCAAGCTTTGTCCATGTTGCCAACTTTGCACCCTTCTTTGCATCCTTTGATGCTGCTACTGCACTCTCAACTGCCTTCTTTGCAGCATCTGGAGTCTTTGTCTGTGCATCAGCTACCTGTACTGAGAGAAGTACTGCCAATGCGATCAAAATTCTTTTCATAATGTTTGTGGTATTAAGTTAATTATTAGTCTGTTCAGCAGACGGCTCGGTAGTCTGCTCGGAAGTTTCTTCTGTCTTGTTCACAGCAGAAATAGCCGCAATGGAATCACCGTCCTTTATATTTATGAGTCTGACACCCTGAGTTGCACGACCGGCAACCTTGATATCTGCAACAGCCATCCTGATGGTCAATCCCGAACGGTTGATGATCATGAGATCGTTTTCATCAGTAACGTTCTTCATAGCGACAAGCTCACCGGTCTTCTCGGTGATATTCAAGGTCTTGACACCCTTGCTTCCTCTGCTTGTCTTACGGTATTCATCGAAATCACTGCGCTTTCCATAGCCATGTTCGCTGACAACAAGCAGGCTGTGTGCCTGTGCGTCTTCAGCGGTCGGATCATATGCTATCATGCCTATTACTTCATCATCCTCTTCAATATTTATGCCACGAACGCCGGAAGCTGTTCTTCCCAAGGCTCTGGCATCATTTTCATCAAAGCGGCAGCAGCGTCCATGACGGCCTGCAAGAAGGATTTCGCTCTGTCCGTTGGTCATGATTGCATCAAGAAGTTCGTCACCTTCACGTACAGTTATGGCGATGACTCCGTTTGCTCTAGGCCTTGAATAAGCCTCAAGCGAAGTCTTCTTGATGATACCTCTCTTGGTTCCGAGTACGATATAATTATTATTTATATAGTCTTCGTCCTTGAGGTTCTTCACGTTGAGATATGTCTTGATCTTGTCGTCAGGCTCGATGTTGATGACATTCTGGATGGCACGTCCCTTTGAAGCACGCGATCCTTCCGGAATCTCGTAGACCTTGAGCCAGTAGCAGCGTCCGTTCTGAGTAAAGAGGAGCATTGTACTGTGCATATTTGCAACATAGATATGCTCGATGAAATCTTCATCTCTGGTTGCGCTGCCCTTCATGCCGACTCCGCCTCTGTTCTGAAGACGATACTCGGTCAAAGATGTTCTCTTTATATATCCGAGATGAGAAATAGTGATCACCACATCCTCATCGGCATAGAAATCCTCCGGATTGAATTCTTCAGAAGAAAGAGCGATTTCTGTTCTTCTTTCATCACCGTACTTCTCCTTCATCTCAAGAGTCTCATCCTTGATGATCTGCATCTGAAGTTTCTCGTCAGCAAGAACATCTTCGCAGTATCTGATGAACTTCATGAGCTCATCATACTCGCTCTGAAGCTTTTCACGCTCGAGTCCTGTGAGCTGACGAAGACGCATTTCCACGATTGCCGTAGCCTGAGCCTCTGAGAAGTCGAATGTCGACATCAGCTCTGCCTTTGCCTCATCGACGCTCTTCGAAGCACGTATGATATTGATGATCTGATCGATTACATCAAGCGCCCTGAGGAGTCCCTCGAGAATATGCGCTCTCTTCTGAGCCTTTTCAAGATCGAATCTTGTCCTCCTGAGGATCACCTCATGTCTGTGCCTTACGAAATACTTGATAAGCTGCTTGAGGTTGAGAGTACGAGGACGTCCGTTCACAAGAGCTACGTTATTGACAGAGAAACTCGACTGAAGAGGAGAATATTTGTAGAGCATATTGAGCACTACATTAGAATTCGCATCCTTCTTGAGACGGATCACGATACGAACTCCCTTCATTGTGGTCTCATCATTGATGTAGGCGATTCCTTCCACCTTCTTTGTCTCAACAAGCTCGGCTATCTTCTCGATCATCTCACGCTTGTTGACCATGTAAGGAATCTCTGTAACGACGATAGTCTCTCTTCCTGAATCACTTACCTCGATCTCGGTCTTCGAGCGGATCACGATACGTCCGCGTCCGGTCTCGAATGCATCCTTGATACCCTGACGTCCCTGGATGATACCTCCTGTAGGGAAATCCGGTCCCTTTACGTAATGCATCAGCTCCTCGACAGTAATATCCGGATTGTCTACATACGCACAGATAGCGTCACAGCACTCCGTAAGGTTATGCGGAGCCATGTTTGTCGCCATACCGACAGCAATACCAGACGATCCGTTCAGAAGAAGAAGCGGAAGCTTGGTCGGAAGTACTGTAGGCTCCTGAAGGGA
This sequence comes from Bacteroidales bacterium, assembly GCA_017561265.1. Next base: position 9,517 of record JAFZDJ010000015.1, on the reverse strand, counting down.
GTCGTCGAAGTTGTTCTGGAAATCAACTGTATTCTTGTCAAGGTCTGCAAGAACCTCATCAGAAAGCTTCGAAAGCTTTGCCTCGGTATATCGCATGGCAGCCACCGGGTCACCGTCCATCGAACCGAAGTTACCCTGTCCGAATACGAGCGGATACCTGAGGCTCCAGTCCTGCGCCATTCTGGCCATTGCGTCATAAACGCTCGAGTCTCCATGCGGGTGGTACTTACCGAGAACCTCACCGACGATACGGGCCGACTTCTTGGTCTGGCTTGTATGGCGAAGTCCCAGTCCGTCCATTCCGAAGAGCACTCTTCTATGTACTGGTTTGAATCCGTCCCTCACATCAGGAAGGGCGCGGGAAACGATGACCGACATCGAATAGTCGATGTATGCGCTGCGCATCTGCTGGTCAATGTTCACCTGCTCGATCCTGCCTGTCTTTACCTCATTTTCCATATATATGATTTACTTTTTTGACTTAGTTATACATCTTGGCAAAGTTACAAAAATTTTAGTAATTTTGTGCAATCAATACATAATTTCTACCTGATAGACTTATTTTTTTGACAATATATGGAGATCAGCATATCAGACGAGCTCAGCTCAATCATTAATTTTTCCAGAGAAGAGGCAATGAGGACAGGCAGCTACGGAATCGCCCCCGACCATCTCTTCCTCGGAATAATACGACATAAGGAGAATACTGCCGCAGATGTGCTGCGCGGAGTGATGATAGACATGGAGGAAATGAAGCAGTTCATCGACGACAAGATCTTCACCAACGAGCACATTCCATATACCGACATTGACAAGGTGTCATTCTCGCGAGGCACGCAGAACGTCCTGAGTTTCACCATACTCGAGGCGACAAGGCTTCGCAGCGCCCAGGCGTCGTCGCAGCATCTTCTTCTTGCACTATGCAAGGTCGGCAGTTCATATGGAAGCACATACCTCAGCGATCTCGGAGTGGATTACGGACATATTTACAGATACATGGACAGGAACTCGCTCCTCGATCAGGGAACTGCTGACGAGGCCGAAAGAGCCGGAGAAGAGGCTGATGAAGAAGTTCCGCATATCCGCATAAGAGCCGTTGCAGAGGAGAAGACAGAAGAGCCTCAGGTCTCACCTTTGAAGGAATTCGGATACGACATCACCCAGGCTGCACGCGAGGGTAAGCTTGACCCTCTGGTAGGACGCGAGGACGAGATCCAGCGCGTGATACAGATTCTTGGCAGAAGACGCAAGAACAACCCGATGCTTGTCGGAGATCCAGGAGTCGGAAAGTCAGCCATCGTCGAAGGAATTGCCATAAAGATAGTGACCGGCGAGATCCCTCCTGCACTTGCTGACAAAAGACTTATTTCGCTGGATCTGGGATCTATCGTGGCCGGCACAAAGTACAGGGGTGATTTTGAAAAGAGGCTTAAATCCATCATCAACGAAGTGGCAGAAAGCCCTGATGTCATCCTCTTTATCGACGAATTCCATACGATAGTCGGCGCAGGAGGTGCATCAGGCAGTCTTGATGCCGCCAACATGCTCAAGCCCGCCCTTGCAAGAGGAGACATACAATGCATCGGAGCCACCACCATGGACGAATTCAGAAAGATTGTGGAGAAGGACGGAGCTTTGGACCGCAGGTTCCAGAAGATTGTAGTCGAACATACCGACATCCCACATTCAATCTCGATTCTTGACAGGCTCAAGACCAATTACGAGAAGCACCACAATGTCATCTATACGGACGAAGCCATAGAGGCATGCGTCAGGATGTCAGACAGATACATAACCGACCGCTGCCTTCCGGACAAGGCTATCGACGCCATGGACGAGGCTGGCTCAATGGTTAGATTGAAGAATCCTAAGAAAACCGGTCATGTCACTGCAGAGGACGTGGCAGCAATCATTTCGAAGATGACAGGCATACCTTCCGGCAGGATAGCAGAAGGAGAAGGAAGCAAGCTCATCAAGATGAAGACCAAGCTGCAGGGCAGAATCATAGGTCAGGACGATGCGATAGACAAGGTTGTACGAGCCATCCAGCGCAACAGAGCCGGCATCAAGGATCCAGGCAAGCCTATCGGCACATTTCTTTTCTTCGGTCCTACAGGAGTGGGAAAGACACAGCTGGCCAAGTCACTGGCAGAATATCTCTTTGATTCTGAGGAGAATATGATAAGGCTGGACATGAGCGAATACATGGAAAAATTCAATGTTTCAAGACTTATCGGAGCCCCTCCGGGCTATGTAGGATTTGAAGAGGGAGGACAGCTCAGCGAGAGGGTGAGACGCAAACCATACTGCGTCGTGCTGCTGGATGAGATAGAGAAAGCCCACCCTGATGTATTCAACGTGCTGCTTCAGATCATGGATGAAGGAAGGCTTACCGACAGCAATGGCAGAACTGTCAGCTTCCGCAACACCATAGTGATAATGACTTCGAACGTAGGCAGCCGTGAACTGGATGAATATGGAAGCGGAGTCGGATTCAGTACGGCCGGAAGAAACGTACAGGGCAACAGGAAAGCCGTTCTTGAAAAGGCTGTAAGGAAGGCTTTCCCACCGGAATTCATCAATAGAGTCGACGAGCAGATCTTCTTCAACTCCTTGACCAGGGAGAATATAGAGAAGATCATCGATATAGAGCTCAAAGGACTTAAGATGCGTGTCAAGGAAGCCGGCTTCGACCTTAATGTGACTCCGGCGGCCAAACGCTTTGTAGCCGAAGCCGGATATGACCCTAGCTATGGAGCAAGACCGTTGAAGCGTGCTATCCAGAAGCACATTGAAGATCCTGTATCAGAGCACATCATAATGGAACGCATGCTTTCGGGAAAGAACGCCCATGGTCATGGAAAGATCCGCGTCGGCCTTTCAGAAAACAAGGAGGAGACCACGGTCGAATGGCGTTAGTCCATGCATACATCCATGAGTTCAAGCCCCATTTCGTCTATCATTTCCACCAGGGTTCTGTAAGATGTTTCTGATGAGATCATCGAACTGATGAATGAAAGTGTATTGTCGGTGTTCATATCTGTATGATTTTGATTACTTGATGCAAAGATACCGCCTACTTGTGCTAATACATGGCACAACTAATGAATATTTGAAATAAAATGACAAAACTTGTGATATTTGATCTGGACGGCACCCTGCTGGACACAAGGGCAGACATTGCAGATGCATGCAATTACGCTCTCAGGATGTGCGGATGTCCGGAAAGAAAGCTGGAAGAGTATAACATGCTCGTAGGAAGAGGCATCCTGAACCTCTTCAGAGGTGCATTGCCGGAAGGACGTAAGGATGAAGAGACCGTCTTGAAGATGAAGGAGCACTTCGTACCATATTACAATGCCCATATCGACAATCTGACCAGACCATATGACGGAATCATGGAAATGCTTGATGCAATAGTACGGGAAGGCATCCATCTTGCCATAGCATCAAACAAATATCAGGAAGGTACGGAAACATTGGTAAGAAAATATTTCGGAGCATATGATTTCGTGTGCATACTGGGGCAACGGGAAGGCAAGCCGATAAAGCCGGATCCGGAAATAATACATGAAGCGATGGAATCACTTCCAGGAACGACAGCTGCAGAAGTAATGTATTGCGGCGATTCCGACGTAGACATGCAGACAGGCATCAATGCAGGAGTCCGCACCATCGGAGTGGAATGGGGGTTCAGAACAAGGGAGGAACTTTCGGCCTACAATCCTTGGCTTATGGTCGAAAGACCAGACGAAATCGTAAAGGCAATCGTTCGCGATTTCGAATAAAACGATAACTTTGCATCCGACGGGAATGTCAAGACTTATTATTTCATTATATGGAAAACACGGAAAGATATACTGACAAGCTTGCCAAATACATACTTCTGGCGGCTGGAGCGGCTATAATAGCAGCACTCTGCTGGTATCTGAGAAGCGTGATCTCATATATCCTTGTAGCTGTAGTCGTATCATTGATTGCAAAACCTCTTGTGAAAATATTGCAAAAGATACGCATCAAAGGGAAAAAGGCTCCGGACTGGTTCCTTGCGGCACTGTCCCTTCTGTTTGTCATCGGTCTGCTTCTGTCTGTAATAGTTCTGATAATCCCTATCATCAGCAACATTGTCAAAGGAATATCGCTGGCAAACATCGAGACCGTCGCCAAGGGCATATCCATACCGCTTGCAGAGACAAATGAATTTCTGAAGACAAGATTTCCGTCACTCGGAGGAGAGTTCAAGCTTGAGGTCCTCATACTTCAGGAACTTCAGAAACTCTTCAATCCCGCGGCCTTCTCTTCGATAATAGGATCGGCGGCGTCATTCCTCACCAGTTTCGGAGTGGGACTTTTCTCTGTAGTCTTCATCGGATTCTTCTTCATCAAGGACGACGGCCTGTTCACCAAGATTGTATGCGCCATGGTGCCTGACAAGCATGAGGAAACCACAGAAAAAGCCATCGCCGACATCGGATACCTGCTTTCAAGATACTTCATAGGCGTCCTGCTTGAGGTGGCAGGTGTGGCCATGATAAATTTCATCGGGCTCATGTTTATCGCAAGACTGGGATTCAACGCGTCCATCGGCATAGCCTTCCTGACAGGAATATTCAATGTAATACCTTATGTCGGTCCCCTTTTAGGCGGAGTTATCGGCACCACATTAGGTCTTGTGCTCAAGTACAGCAGTGCAACCCCGATAGGTCTGGACGTGAATTTCTGGCTGTTTACCGGCATATTGATAGCGATATTCTGCTTCGCACAGCTTGTTGACAACTTCCTTTACCAACCCGTGATATATTCTACCAGCATCAAGGCCAAGCCTCTTGAAATATTCATCGTACTGCTGATCGTAGGACATATCGGCGGACCTCTGGCAATGATCATTGCAATACCATGCTATACAGCAGTACGCGTCATAGCCTTCAGGTTCTTCAGACATATAAAGGCTATCAGAAGGCTGATACCATCAGAAAGATTAATCACAAATGACTAAGATATGAAAAGAATGATCACCATACTGGCTGCGATCATTGCCATAAGCGCAGCCGCATCGGCTCAAACAGGAATAACTCCAGATGGCACATACCTGTTTGTCCAGAGAGATACCTGCGATCTCTTCCTCGACGTGTACAACCCGGCATCCGGCAGCGTAACTGAAGTAAACGGCAAGGAAAAGCCGACAATCATCTTCATGTTCGGAGGCGGTTTCATTCGCGGAACAAGAGATGACGACGACTATCATGGATGGTTCAGAACGATGACGGCTAACGGATACAGGATCATCTCAATCGATTATCGCCTCGGACTGAAGGGCACTGACAAGGTAGGAGTGGCTCAGGTCAACGCATTGGACAATGCCATCCATATGGCCGTAGAAGATCTGTTCAGTGCAACCGGATATATCATAGACAATGCGGAACAGCTTGGAGTCGATCCTGCAAACATTGTGATCAGCGGATCTTCTGCCGGAGCCATATCGGTAATGCAGGCGGAATATGAAATAGCCAATGGCACCAGATGGGCTGAAGTCCTGCCGCAAGGATTCAACTATGCAGGGGTGATGTCCTTCTCAGGAGCGATTCTTTCCCGCGAAGGAAAAATCGACTTCAAGAATGCCACCTGCCCGGTCATGATGCTTCATGGAACAGCCGACAAGCTTGTGCCATATAGCCAGATAAAAGTATTCAATCTTGGATTCTTCGGAGGCGGAAAGCTGGTGGAAAGGTTCAGGAAATATGACCTCAACTACAATGTGTTCCATTTCACAGGCTACGGTCATGAAATAGCAGGTTCGATGGGAACAACCACAGACCTCCAGTTCAAGTTCCTGGAAAACAATGTAATGCAGGGAAAGAAGCGTATTGTGGAGGCATGGGTCGACGATCCGGACGTTTGGAAGGGATCAGGTCCTCAGTCACGCAAGGAAATGTATGGAAATTAAACACTAATATTATAAGAAATGAAAAGGACAGCAGTATTGATACTCTGCGCAATCATGCTTCTTGATACAGTCTCTGCTTATGCATGGGGATCTAAAGGACATGATGTCGTAGCGGCTATCGCAGAACAGAATCTGACACGCAAGGCCAGGAAAAACATCAGCAAGCTTCTTGATGGCAAGTCTATCGTCTATTATTCGTCATGGATGGACAATATCCAGAACTCACCTTATTGGGAGAACGGATACAACAAGACCAAGACATGGCATTATGCGAACGTGGACAAAGGAGAAACGTACGAGACAATGAAGAAGGAGCCTGCAGGAGATGTAGTCAATGGACTTGAAATGCTTACAGACCAGTTGATGAACAATTATGACAATCTTACTGACAGCATGAGGGTGGATTATCTCAAGATGATCGTACACATGGTCGGAGACCTTCACTGCCCGATGCATGCCGGAAGACTTTCAGACCGCGGTGGCAACGGCACCAAGGTCATGTGGTTCAGAAACGAGACAAGCCTCCATTCGGTATGGGACAGCAAGATGATCGATTCAGCACGAACATGGAGCTACAGCGAATGGTGCGAGCATCTCGACAGAAAAGACAGAAAATACATAAAGAACATAACTAAAGGAGATTACGAAGACTGGTTCATGAAGACAGTCGAGGAAGCTGCAAAGCTATACGATTATGTAGAGAGCACAGGAGAGATCGTCCCTATGCTTTCATACCAGTTCGTGTATGACTTTTCCCCTCTCCTTGAAGAGCAGCTTACCAACGCCGGCTACCGTCTGGCACATGTTCTTAACGAGATTTTCGGGTAAATATCTTACCATTCAAGGCTCTTGATAAATTCATCAAGCCATTGCACACGCTGCCGTAGGAAATCCTCACAATATTCGACCTCAGCCTCCCATGAACCAAGACATATAAGTCCTGCACCTTCATAGGAGTTCAGTATCTGCCATTTTTCGAAATTGCTTTTCTGAGCCTCGCTGATATTGTGTGCTACGGCAGCGAGTTTTTCCTGCACAGCAGGGATTCTGGGCTTGAGCCGGGTCCATTCCTTTCTGACAGCCTCGATAAAGAAAGGATCCTGAAACATCCTGCCATAATATTTCCATCGGCTCCATATCTTCTGGTCAAAAACCGGCTTGAAAGGAGGAACCGCCCATGCTCCTGCCGGATCTGAACGATAGGATATTCCTAAAGAATACTCGGAGTCCCACAATGGACCCGTCTGCAGTCTGGCTCCTTTGGCAGGCAATACATAATACATGTTAGGATCCTGAGTCGCAGTCAGTTCCGCTACAATGAACCACTTTGCAAACGACTCCAGATCCACCATATTGCGATATCCGTCACGCGAAAGGAAGTCATCTGAGTACAGCAAGGTCTCGAAGGTATTCATGAAATTGCGGATATATTCATACTTTTCATCTCCTTCCGCAATCTCTCCATCTTCCGGATCAGGATATTTGAACGTGAAAGGATAACGTTTTACTTCCGACACAAAATACAAAGGCTCGGACATATAATAGTTATCATTCTCAAAAAGATAGCCGTCATCCTCGATATCTACCCTGCCCTTTTTCTTCTCAATCTGATCGATAAAGGTATACACTCCCCTATATTCCTTGTTCACATACAGCTTGACATGTCTGTATCTGAGCGGATAATCCGTTTCAAGAGCGGAGGATATCTCGCACATATACGCAGTTCTCATCAGCGACTTATCGCAATAATCGGCAAGAAGCACCCAATCCTTGTTTTCAGGGAAGCCAAAGACCGACTGCTTCTCATCAAACTTGATCTTATAAGGCTTCTTCGGATAATTCCATGTATAATTACCTCTTCCTTTGATCTTTCCTTGGGATGAAACAACAGGCTTGCCATTTTCAGAAATGACAATTACAGCCCTGAGATAATCATCTTTACTTACGATTTCCTCTCCTCCATCCACATAAACATCAACCACAGGTACACCTTCCTGAACAGGCGCAGGTGTCCATGGCATGTCAGCATCATGCTCATCCAGTCCGTCACAGGCCAGTGCGACAATGAGTACTGCCAGAATCAGAGATATTCTTCTTGAGACATCTATCATACACCTTTCCATGTAGATGGTACCGGAGCCTCAACTGTGAGCTTTTCTTTCTTGACCGGATGGATGAAGGTTATGCTGCGGGCATGGAGGGAAATGCCACCGTCAGGATTGGAACGGGGCGCTCCGTATTTCAGGTCACCTTTTATCGGACATCCGAGATTTGAAAGCTGACAACGGATCTGGTGATGACGTCCTGTCAGCAGTTCGACCTCTACCAGCCAGTATCTGTCTGTCTTTCCTATCTGACGGTAGTTAAGCTTAGCCAGCTTGGCGTCCTTGCGGGCTGATCCTGGACGGCAGACATATGATTTGTTCTGCTTCTCATTGCGCCACATCATGTCCTCAAGACGACCTTCCGCCGGCTGTGGCTCGCGGCACACCAATGCCCAATATATCTTTCGGACATCAGAATCGCGGAACATGGCATTCAGTCTCTCAAGAGCCTTCGATGTTTTTGCAAGCACGACGATTCCGCTTACAGGGCGGTCCAGACGATGCGGAAGCCCCATGAAGACCTGACCCGGCTTGGCATCACGCTGAGCGATGAACGCCTTATATGTCTCCGTCAGAGGTTCATCCGACGTCTTGTCACCCTGTACAATCTCTCCTGTCTTCTTGTTCACGACAAGGAGATGATTGTCCTCATAAAGTATCCTGGATGCGAGGTCATTGAATTCCTCGGCTGAAAGTTCTCTGTAAATCATGTCACAAAAATAACAATTATGTCATTACCTGAGGTGGATTGTCATGAAAATTCTGACATTTTGACATATATTTCACAGCTAATGGCATTGGCACAAGTTTAGATATTATCCAGGCGTCGTACGAATGACATCCCAAGCGCCAGAAGGGTGGTACATGCCATACCGGGCAAGTCGAGGGATCTGGAAAATAAAAAGAATAGTAAATTTAAAATAAGATAAGAATTATGGGAAAAATCATTGGAATTGACCTTGGAACCACCAACTCATGTGTGGCAGTGATGGAAGGTAACGAGCCTACAGTCATCATCAACAACGAGGGACAGAGAACAACGCCATCAGTAGTAGCATTCACTGACGGAGGCGAGAGAAAGATCGGTAACCCTGCAAAGCGTCAGGCAATCACCAATCCTCACAAGACAATCTTCTCTATCAAGAGATTCATGGGTGAGAAGTACAGCCAGGTTACAGGCGACATCAACCGCGTACCTTACAAGGTAGTGAAGGGTGACAACGACACTCCGCGCGTAGACATCGACGGACGTCTTTATTCTCCACAGGAGATCTCTGCAATGATTCTCCAGAAAATGAAGAAGACCGCAGAGGAATACCTCGGTCAGGAGGTTACAGAAGCTGTCATCACAGTTCCTGCATACTTCTCAGACTCACAGCGTCAGGCTACAAAGGAAGCCGGTCAGATTGCAGGCCTCGAGGTAAAGCGTATCATCAACGAGCCTACAGCTGCTGCTCTTGCATATGGT
>JAFZDJ010000137.1 GCA_017561265.1 Bacteroidales bacterium | reverse complement strand
TCACTGTCACAAATAATTTCTGGAGAGTTGATTATGAAACAAAATAAATATCAAGAAGAGGTACCCATTGAGAACCCTGTTGAAAGATATTTCAAGGTTATGAGCGGGTGCGAATGGATGGCGGAAGCCAACAGTATGCCTATCCGGAAGAAGCTTGTTGGAGACCTTTGGTTCGAGGGTGAGAATACTGTCCTGTTCGCAGACACTAATGCGGGCAAGAGTATCCTGGCCGTGCAGATTGCCGACTCTATTTCACGAGGCGTGGCCATTGATCCGCTTGAACTTACCGCAGAGGCCCAACCTGTCATATATTTCGATTTTGAGATGGAGGCTCCTCAGTTCAGTGCAAGGTATTCCATCAATGGTCAGAACCCCTATAGATGGCATCCGAATTTCAATAGGGTTGAAATCAACGAGGATGCTGATGTTCCGTTCGGCAATTACACTCATTTCATCTGCGATGCAATTGAATCAGTCATGAATGCCGTCGGAGCTAAGATTGGGATAATCGACAATATCACATATCTAGGTGATGAGCTGGAGAAGAGCAAAGCTGCTGCTCCCCTAATCAAGATGCTTAAGGCTATCAAAAAGAAGAATGGGTTTTCATTCCTTATCCTGGCACATACGCCCAAACGCAACAACACAAAGCCAATCACGAAAAATGATCTGAGCGGAAGCAAGCAGATTATGAACCTAGTGGATTCTGCTTTTGCGATTGGAGACAGCAAGCAGGATAGCGGACTGCATTATATAAAGCAGGTGAAGAGTCGCAATGCGAGATATCAGTTTGATAAGGATAATGTGTTAGTATGCAAGATTGTGAAGGAGGAAAATTTCTTGAAGTTCGTAATTCAAGGTACAGCTCTCGAGATGGATCATCTGGAGTCGGCGGAACCAATGAACAGGGAAAAACTTTATGATCTTATCAGACGAGAATACCCAAAAGGCAAGAGTGCCAGAAGCATTGCCGATCAGGCCGGCTACAGTCATACCACTATCAATAAAGTCGTGGCAGAAATGATTAAGCGCGGAGAACTGAAAGAGCGTGGAAATGGAAACTTGACAGAAATGCCATAGGTTCCGATATTTCCACAGTTTCCAGCCCTTGATTAGTGGAAAGTATGGAAAGCGTGTAAACGCTGTAAGTTTCCACTTTCCACCACAATAAAAGCAATAATTCTATGAATAACAAATCATTAAAATACAGATACACTCTGGAAACATACGACCCGAAAGTGAGAAAGCATATCTGCCCGGCTTGCAAGAAGAGAACTTTTGTCAGGTATGTGGATCTGGAAAGTGGTGAGTATGTTTCCACTGATGTCGGCAGATGCGACAGAGAGGAAAAATGCGGTTATCATAAGAAGCCAAGAGAATACTTTGAGGAGAATGGAGGTGGGCCGAAGAAAGATTATTTCTTTCCTAAGGCCGAGCTGAAGAAGACATCAGATGATCATTTCTCTGTCGTTTCTGCTCAGCTGGCCAAAGACACGATGACCGCTTATGAGAGAAACAACCTCATAGCTTTTATCAAGTCACGTTGGGGCAAAGATGCAGTTCAGAAGATCATTTCTTCATATCAGATTGGCACCTGCCGCTTTTGGCCGGGTGCGACTATATTTTGGCAGCAGGATTCTGATGGTAGATTCAGGACCGGCAAGATTATGCTATATAATCGTGAGAATGGCCATAGGGTCAAGGATCCTGTAAGTAAGATAATGTGGGTACACAAGCTCCCACTGTTCAGTGATTTCAATCTGAAGCAATGTCTGTTTGGAGAACATTTGGTCAAAGAGAAAGACTACCCTATCGCCATTGTTGAGAGCGAGAAGACTGCCATTATTGCCAGCCTATTCTTTCCCGATGCGATATGGCTGGCCACAGGAGGGCTCAACAACCTGCAGAGCGAGAAGACTCGCTGCCTATCCGGACGTGAGGTTATCCTATTTCCTGATTTGGGAGCTGAGACAAAGTGGATCATGCAGGCCGATTCTATCCCACATCTTAAAAATGCCAAGGTTTCCACCTGGTTAATGAAGCACAGTACTCAAAAGGATAAAGATGACGGACTCGATATCGGCGACTGGCTGATCAAGCTGCCGGCAATCAGGAGTTTTCGGGTTAGGGATTTTTTGTAGGACTCTAAAAAAGTTGCGGCAAACTAAAAAAGTGAGTATTTTTGACAACTATATTTAAGGTTAAACGCATATGACAAAAGTATTTATAAGCAGCGTGCAGAAGGAGTTCGCCCAGGAGAGAGCTGCTCTATGCAAATATATACGAGAAGACGTACTCTTATGCAAATTCTTCCAACCGTTTCTTTTCGAAGAACTTCCGGCAATCGACTTGACTGCTCAAGACGCGTACTTAAATGAAGCAGCTCAAAGTGAGATATATCTCGGTCTTTACGGAAAAGACTATGGTTACGAAGATGCTGAAGGCGTATCACCCACAGAACGTGAGTTTGACACAGCCACTGAGCACAACCGCCATCGTCTGATTTTCGTTAAGCGCTGCTCAGAACGCCATCCTAAAGAAACCACATTTATCAGAAAAGTTGAGAATCAGCTAGTAAGAAAGTCTTTTGAAGATTTCGAATCACTCAAGTCAGCCGTATATGCATCACTTGTAAGATATCTGGAAGACAAAGAGTATTTAAGAATTCTCCCATGGGATGCAACATATAACCATGAGGCCACCCTTGATGAAATCGACAGTTCTAAAGTTGAAAAGTTCGTACTGCTGGCTCAAGATAAACGCAACTTCCCACTCAAGATTGCAGATGGAGTGCCTAAGATTCTTCAGCACTTGAATCTCATGTCTGACGATGGCAGGTTGACAAACGCAGCACTTTTATTATTTGGTAAACGTCCGCAACACTTCTTCCCAACTAGCGAAATTAAATGTGCTCAATTTTACGGATACACTGTACAGAAGCCGGTTCCTTTCTATCAGGTATTTAGAGGTGGATTCTTTGAATTGGTGGACCAGGCTGTAGGATTTGTAATGAGTCACATTGATGCAGCTGTCGGCACTAGAAATCGATCTGCTCAAGTGGATGTTGACTACGAACTTCCAGTTGAAGCTGTGACAGAAGCCATTGTAAACGCTTGTGTTCATAGGGCGTACAATAACAATGGCAGCGTGCAGGTTATGTTGTTCAGAGACAGACTTGAAATCTGGAGTCCTGGTAGTTTGCCATACGGCATGACCGCAGAAAAGATCACCCAAACACATCGATCACTTCCAGTAAACCCAATTCTTGCTCACCCTGTATATCTTGCCGGATATATTGAGAGACTTGGCACTGGCACAGTCGATATGATCGAGAAGTGCGAAGCAAAGGGGCTCAAGACTCCTGAATTCCATTTCGACGAAGAAGGACGAGTTATTATTTGGAGAAAGGATGTCACCCCGAATGTCACCCCTAACAAGATTGAATCAGAGGCAGTTGGCAAAGATGACAGCGGAGACAAGACACAAGATGTCACCCCGAATGTCACCCCTGATGTCACCCCCACCAAAACGGAAATTAGAATCAAAAACGAGTTGACGGAAATCCTTTCAAACAAATACATCACTGCAGATGAATTGGCGACTAAATTTAACGTAACTGAACGAACCATCAGAAGAGACTTTAAACTTTTGAGGGAATCATATGACATTGAATGGATACCTCTCTCACCGACATCTGGATATTGGAAAGTTGAAAAGAAGTAAATCACTTTACATATAAAAGCCCGCAGCGGAATCAACCGTTGCGGGCTTCGTCTGTCATGCAGTCAGGAGATTACTCTCCAGCATCCTCCTGAAGGGTTGCCAGGGTGAGCATTTCGCCGGACTTTTCGCCGGTCTGGGTGTTCACGAAGAAGTACTTGATGAAGACCTTTGGAGCTGCGGCGTTTGGTGCGCCGTGCTTGCCGTCGTAGTCCTGTTTGAGATCGTACTCCTCAGTTACAGCCTCGAGGACTCCACCGATCTGAACGGCCTTGCTGTAGGCGCGGGTCACACCGTTTGACTGTGGAGCTGATGCCATGACGATGAGCTTGAGGTTTGCTACGTCATCTGGCTCGCTCTCGAGCTCGAATATAAACTTAGTTGGAGTGAGGGTTACTACGGCCTCTGTCGGAGCCTCTACGCCCTGGAGAGCTGGTGGGTTTGCGAGGGCCTCGCCGCCACAAGCTACGATCCAATAGTTGAGGCGTGAATAAAGATTCGCTCCGGAGATCTTGGCAGAAGTTCCAAGGACGGACTTTCCGGCCTGAGTCTGAGCGAGGGCATTCCACGCGAGGATCTGGGCGTTGGTGAGGTTCTTCCAGCTCTGTGAAAGCTGCTTGAAGATTGACTTCACTGCTGCCTGGGCGCTTGTGCGGACTGATCCGCCGTAACCACGATTACGGATGTACTTACGACCGCGCACCTTGGCTGCGGTTACACCCTTTGCTGAGCCTGACATTTCGTCGAAGGCGATTGAAGGAACGTACTTCATGATAGTTTAAGTTTTA
>JAFZDJ010000136.1 GCA_017561265.1 Bacteroidales bacterium | reverse complement strand
CCGCCCAGCAGGATATGTGGAACTCTCGCCAGATCTACAGTAACGGGACCAGTGAAGCTTTCTCCCAAATTCAGTATGAAGGACTGCGTGGAAAGGTACTTATCTTTCCACTTGATCATATCGGGCAGGTCACTGACTGCGGGTACTGCGTAGATAAGGACCCTGCTCTTACCAGACCCATTTTTCATTTTGACAATGGTGATATCCAGTGCCGTTTCAATGGCTGCCTGCTTGTCCTTCCAGACCTTCAGAGGGATACCCTGGGAGGTGAATTCCCAGATGGTGATTTTGGGATTCTGCTTGTCCTTGCGTTTGTGCTTCAGTTCCGGCACAACTTCGGTATGATTGATGAGGCCGATACTCTTCAGCTGATCCTGAACGGATCGCTTTCCAATGGGCGTCAGAATGAGTATGGTGACGGCGATGCCTGCGATGATCAGATAGGTGACGAAGATATTCCTGGCGGCAAACTCTGCAATAGGAGAGATATACTCAATCTTCTCAGTAGATGCTGCAATGTCTGCCTGGGTGTGCCAGATCAGGACTGCTCCCAGGATATACAGAATCAGGAAAAACAGTTTCACAGGCGCGTCGGAGGTGGAGTCCAGTCTGGGGAGGACTCTCCCCAGACTGATTTTGGTGGTGTTGGTTTTCTTAGGGTTTTGCGTTGCTTTCATAGGATACCTCACGAATGGTTCCGTCCCTACAGAACTCGGTTACGGTGTGGATACGTCTTAAAAATGCGTTCCAGGTCTCCAGCTTGCTTCTCTGGATCTCGGTGTACTGCTGCTCCAGAGGAATGTTGGAGGTGATATACACAGTGGTATAACAGGCTACCCGGTCATAGTAACGTGCGGGAAGCATCACGGGGTAGATGTCCAGGAAATTAAGCATATCAGAGATAGAGATCTGAGAATGGAATTCTTCAAAGACCAGAACGCTCTGGCCCTTGTAAGCATCGAACTGCACATTACCCTTGGCAGGATAGTTGGTGATACGGCAGATGTCGGTTGCAGGATACTTGTCAAAGATGCTCCGGGTCTTGCCGGTGCCGCTGTCACCATGGATATAGTGGACAACGACATTCCGGTTCTCCCTGGTGTACTTCTCTTCCAGCAACTGCTGACGGAGCAGATCAATCTCCCGGGTCTTGAAGCCATAGCTGGGATCAATCTCAATGATCTCCAAATTTGTCAAGCCGTCCTTGATATACTGGATCAGCTGAGCCATCTTGGGACTCTTCTCATCAGACTCATTGGGAAGCGTTCCAAATTCCTTGAAGGAACCTTCTACCCGGGTATCTGCCTTGTCGGTATCAGCCCACTTTCCTTCCTTGCGGATATAATCCCGGTTACTTTTAGAAGAACCGGTTGCCTTGTCAATGTGGGCGGTCGGAAATCTATTTTTAGCGGTTTCAAACCGCATGGGAGAAGAGGAATACAAATACACGTGCGTATGAGGTGTACCGGATGCAGCGATTTCATCAGCCAGACAGAAATAATCAGGATTAAACTTCTGCGCTCTGTCGATGATCTCGTCATGGGTCATACCGCAGTCCAGAGGATTGTTGATCGTCAGCAGGAACTTTCTGGATTGATAGCCTCTGTTGGACATAGTTTTTTCTCCTTTCTTGCTACTGCTACTTCGCTCGCAT
>JAFZDJ010000135.1 GCA_017561265.1 Bacteroidales bacterium | reverse complement strand
TCAATAGTTTCAATAGTTTCAATCGCAGCGAACAGACATCCTTCTGACGCTTACGGAATAGCCCTTTTTTGGTGGGTGTATTGTCTCATTAGTATAATTATACTCCAAAAAAACAAGCCCCGTTATGGGGCTTGTAGGGGGGGTTAATCAATGTACTTGAAAATATCTCTGACAATTGCTGTATATGAGTCAGCTGTGATATTAATTAGCCTTGTGTGTCCTCCATTATAGTGGATTATAGCTAATTCTTCTCCTCCTTCACGCTTATATTCAATCTTAATTACTCCGGCTCTCGTCTGCGTGGCAAGCTTGCCTATATTTCGGATGAATTTTATCTTATCAGCTATGTTCTCGGCTTCTCCGGCAAACATAACTTTTACTTCATCCGCTTCTTGAAGGTATCTGATCTTTTTGCTTTGCGCTTTCTGATCTTTTCGTTCAGTCAGAATTCGCGCTTTTTCTTTCCCACATTCTGCAGAATACGGCTTGCACTGAAGTGTCCAATGATACTTACAGTCCTTACAATAATCTATATATCCCATATTTTTAATTCTCCTTTTTCGGTGTAGCTGTTGCTATTTTCGTGATTTTTTCGGCTGTGCTTGCCAGAACATCCTCCGGGCGTGCAGTCTTGTCAAGGATCCCGGAAAAGTCGTTAGCCAGTAGCGGCGTGAAGGGATCGCACAACCTGAAGCGCAGCTGCTCCGTTACCTGGTAGCTCTGGATCTCGTCCCGGATCCGGTTCCCTTCGCGATCCACGAAGTCAATCTTCTTGCTTCCTGACATCTGCTTAGTGATAACACGGGGCGCTGCGTCTGCTGGAATTGTCAATCCTAGTCTGAAGTGGTCTATCTGCTTCCTGGCGTCGCTGCTGTAATTCTGGAAATACTTGCAGCTCTTGCTGAAGCCACCGCATTTCGCTTCAAACACTTCGCCTTCCTCACTATCGCGGACAACTGCGTACTGCTTAGCGCCTGTTAGTCTGTACAGCTTGTATTCTTCAACGTCAAGCGATCCTAGTTCCTTCAACGCTGCCGGATCCAGTCCTATTGCCTTGCAGCGTTCTTCGATCTTGTACGCTATTCGCGCATTGAATTCAGCAATTAACTTCCTGGCTTTTCCCTTCTTGTCCTGATAATTGATACAATCTGTATCGCCGGATATTACTTTAATATTATTTTCTCGGAAGACATCCCGGATCTTGCATAGCTTCTCCCGGACTCTGGCAGTCGTCCAGACGCCCCATTGATAGACGACCGGGCGCCATTGATTATCCATAACAAGATATTCTGAATTAATCACTTTTAAGTTTTTCTTCTCTTGATCGAATTCATATTTGCAGACAACCGGGGACTGTGTGAATATACCATATAGTCTGGCTATGGCAGACTTGTCATCCTTGTATAGTTCCTTCTGCAGCTCATCCACAAGTCCAGCTGCTTCCAGCTTCTTCAAGTTCGCTTTTGAAATCTGCTTCTGCTGGTATAGTTCAGCAACGGTTTTTACAATGTAGTCTGGCAAGTAGCCATAATTAGCGCCTATAACTGATATTATTTTCATAGTGCTTTCATCAAAATCATAATACTTGCAGAATAGCTTGAAGTCTATGTCTGTAAGGCACATTCTGATAATAGCGCTACGTCTCAGCTTCAGGCTCTGTGACCTTCGAATCGCGTCCCTGCGTTCTTCTGGGCTGTCCTTATCAATGTAGTAATGCTTCATGGCTGCCGGGATGATTGCTAGTCCGTCCTTCTTAATTATCACGTTTCTCACTTCAAATTGTATCAATAACGCCTTGCTGGTATAGTATGGCTTTTCCAGCAGTTCGCGCCAGTTCTCCGGGAGCGTCATTTTCCTGAATTTATTGATCGGGAACTTGGCAAGCAGGAATTCAGCACAATAAGCGCTCGTTATATCTGCAGCTTTCACATCTTCAAGCAATTCATTCAGAACACCGTGTTCATAAAAAACAGTACCACCGTAGAACGCTTTGCGCAGCTGCGGCAGCAATACTTTCAGACCAAAGTCCGTTGCAAGTGGATTCATCTTGTGAATCTGCCAGTATAGCTTATTATCCCGGTCGTCCTGGCGTCTCTTATCCAGCAGAACTAATTCAATTCTTCGCGTCTTCGTCAGCTTAACGTTCTTTGTGATCCCCTGATATATCATATCCAGATCATAGCGGATCGCTTTTGTCATTTCAAGAACGCGCAGACCTGAATAGTCCAGTTCCTCCGGCGTCAGCTCAACGGCTGCAGACAGTCCTTCTGTCTCCGGTTTGATATGTACAATTCCGGGGGAATTGACTTGTATATATGTATCAATGTCTTTTTCTGTGTACTTCTCGAAGCTTCTGAATTCGAATCCGCGCGAAGAAAATAATAGAATTTCAGAAGGTGATTTCGCCAGAAATGGATCTGTATCAATATATATCTGCGTTCTGGCATACGTGAAAAACTGTGTCAGATCGTTCACATAGACGAGAATCTTGTGATCGTAATTGAATTTTCCGTCTTCTTCCAGGATCCGGAAGAATGTTCGCAAGTCTTCCCAGGTTCTGCCATATATCACTTCACCGGTGCAGTCGAAGCAGAATGTCCATAGATATGGCAGGTCGCAAGAGAACTGGACATCCAGCCCGGCAATATATACTGAATATTTCAGATCCATTCTATCAAGCAGCTGCAGCTGATAGTCCTTGTAGTACGTCATATTCCCACACTCCTATTTTCGCTTAATAAAAATCACTGAATTCATCATTTTCCCCGTATTGATCCAGCTGATTGATGATTGATTCAAGTGAATTAGTATCATTCCCCATATATGCAGAGTAGATCTGATCTATGAAGTTCTGAAGCTCTTCAGGTGAAGCGTTCGACTGCATAGCCTGATATAATGATACCTGGACATCAGAATAACGGAAGAAATTGTCAATCTTCGCCAGGTGAAGCAGATCAAAAAGCGCTGGAAGGACATCTTCATAAGCGTTCACCTGATTAATTGTTATTCCGAAGGTGGCAGCAATAGCAGCTGCGTTCTTAATATCTTCATAACGTTCTGCGATCCTGATATACTGTCTTTCATCGCGTTTCAGCATTTTCATCAAGTTCTGCAGCTCGGAAGTGCTGAATTGTTTCAGGTTCGCCGCGCTGATATTATAGCCGCCCGTCTTTGTGGCTCCGAAATAATCAGAATATGACATCATCTTAGACAGTACCGGATCGGAAGCAAGAACACCTTCTTTAACAGCGTTCCTGTATCTGACATTCAATTCTTTCAGTGTATCATGTACCCTAGACAGAATCTGCTTCCGTTCGGTTCGTTCTCGTGCCTCCCTGACGGTTTTTCTTCCGGCTCGCGTCGTTGGTCTTTCTTCTGTTCGCTGGAATGTATAGCCGCCAGCGGTCGGACGACGACCGCGAAGGACTTTACCGATATTAGAACTATCAATATCAAGCGCCCTTGCTGCTTCCGCGATCGTCGCATATATATGGACTTTTCCCTGTGCGTCTACTGCCTTAATCATTCATATCACATCCTTATAATAGAAAAATCTGCGTATCTTCATTAAGCTGACAGATAATTCGTCCTCGTCCTCTTCCTGGATAATAATAGATTATCTCCGTCTTGTACCGGGGCTTAATGCTGCTGCCGTTGTAGTATATCCTCGCTCCGTATAGGCTCAAAACAAGATCCAGCTTGTTTTCTGGAACGGTTCGCCATACAACCTGGGCTTCATTTTGACCTTCAATCTTTTCCCGTATCTCGTCATTCGTGGGATAATGATCCCAGATAGAGATAGAACGATATAGATTAATCACTTACTTCACCTCCCTATATAACTATTGAATAACTGCTATATAACATCCAGCGCCGGAGAGCAGCAACGGCTTCCGGATCTGTATCGTTATTATCTATGTATGATAGAATATAGACTCCGGCACGCTTACGGGCGCCAGACAATGCACGAGAGACCGCGCTGAGATCCAGCTTCAGATCTTCCGCGCAGTCCTTCGGGCTGTTATATATGGTGTTGTTATTCGCACAATATACTTTCATATATCTACCCCCTTTATTTCCCTATACTGGAATATAACAGAGGTTTCGTCGGCTGCCGGATCGTAGTCTATACAGATCTTAGCCCTGGGCGGAATTGCTTCTGCTGCCATGATAACCGGGAGCTTATCGCGCCAGTCACCATTCAGCAGTATTTCTTTTCTAACAATGTAATCAAGTATATTCATCTTATCCATTTCTCAACTTCTCCTTATTCAGCTTGATCTTCTGCTCTTGATATAAGTCCATAACAATGGAAGGATTGACTTCCATTCGCATAAGCCTGAACGTCTCGAAGCGCTCATTCAGCGCTCTATATTCTTTCATACCGTTACTGCTATCTCTGAACGTGACCTCAAAGTTAATTTGATTTTCTTCGTTATAGAAATCAAAAAATATTGAATAAGGTCTTAAAGATATGCGATAAATATAGTAATTATTCATTCTCTTGATCCTCCTTCATACTCTTCTTCGGCAGCTCGTGAACTGCTGTCCTTTATTTTATTATACTATATACTTGACGTTTTGTCAAGTAGTTTTTGAAGAAAATAAGCTCTTTTTTCGATAAGACGTTATTTTTTAAAGGTCACTTAAATAATAAGGCTTGACAACTTAAATAATTCTATGGTATAATATAACAGAGTATATATTAATTAGTGTTTAAGGGGGAGAAAATATGACGGAAGCCACAACTCCGACGATCAACACAGATCG
>JAFZDJ010000134.1 GCA_017561265.1 Bacteroidales bacterium | reverse complement strand
TTTCTCCTTTCTTGCTACTGCTACTTCGCTCGCATAGGTAATACTACCTATGCGAGCGGGGCCAGTACCGCGGGATGAATGGGGGATATTTTATCTTGAGGATAAAATATTTCCCCGCATCCATCCCGCGCTCCCGACCCAGCAGGCATGGGTTAGCTTCCTTAAACGGCGAAAATACCGGTAGCCTTAGCAGTGAACTGTACCTTGCCCTGGGCTTCATAGCCACGCACTTCCAGACCTTCGAATTCAACTTCCACGAATCCGTCGGGCTGGGCCATGAGCTGGGGACCATCGATCCGCACGTTCAGCTTTTCCAGATGATGATCTACCAGGCAGACAACATAACGGTAACCGGTGATGGTATCCGTACGCTGCTTGTCCTTATACTCATACGCGGGCACTACTTCTACAAGCAGCTTCTTCTGCCCCAGACTGGAATTGTCGATCTTCAAATCACGAATGTTCAGCATATTAGAAACCGTCCTTTCCCTGATCCGGCAACAGTGATCAGCTGCCGCGGGGATCAGTAATCCACAAAGATCTTTGATGGCCTAATTATACCTGACAGATTTCCGTTTGTGGTTTCGCATGCGAAACAGTATTTTAGGCAGCTTTCCAACATTCAAACTCATCGTAGGTTGACAGTCGTTACGATTTGTTTAGCGGTCTTGCACCAATCTTTTCCATGGCAATATTGGTGTCATCAACGCAGTATCCGTTGTCCATTGCTTCATTGATGATGCGTTCCTCGGGAAAAGCTAAATAAAACAACTCCCATCGCTGTTCTCTGGTCAATCTAAGGGCAAGGCAAATTGCTACAACAGTTCTGCGGTCTGGACAATAACCGTTTCCGCGGTAATCGGTGTTATTTAGCATTTTTGTAATCGTTGTCTTTGAAAGGCGAGATTGACGAGCAAGCCAGGAAGGACTCCTGTCTTTTTCTTTCAAATACTCATCTACCTTATTTATAAAGTTGACGAAATTTTTCGGGCTTTGCTTTGGATTCTTACTTACCAAAGCTGGTCCCTCAGTAATTTATTTTGTGATAGTGCCTCGCGGGCCGGAGGTGGTCTGCGTGGTTTGCAAACGGATGGTATGGTATCGGAACATGAAAATGATGTGTACCATAGCAGCCACCTCCTTCGTGAAAGTAACGTCATAGTGAATCAGTGTATGATCCACCTCCGACGCGCAAAGCCCACCACTTGTAAAATGATGTTTAAATTTCAATACGAGTCTGGCAATACTTATTGCGCTGCCATACTCAATTCCTTAGTAAAAAACAAAAAAAGAGCATGGTCGAAGAAACCATACTCTTACATTTACGCGGCAGAGCCGCTTGATTCATTATTTCAATTTTTCCCAAAGGGCGCATTATCCCTAGGGACCTTAGAAGACATTAACGATCCTCGGACCGGGCGGCTTTGCTTACTCCTGCGGATAGTACAGAAGAAGGTTGCCGCCACCAGCCAGATCAGCAACCATCAGCTCGGATACTGTCATGGTCTCACACTCTAAACAACACTTGCAACAAGGCAACAGAATCAATCAACGCCCCTTCCACCCGATACTTCTGATCACGCACCGGCCGTCAAATGGTGCAGGCATACAGAGAGGCGACCAAAGAGAATTACACACAGTATCTTGTGCTCCATACATATCCATGAACTGCAAAACCTGTGTAATCTTTGATAAGTTTAATATACTATAATTTTCCAGCAATAAGTGAACAGAGCATAAACTTTCTGTATACAAATGGGCAGACTTATAGCCGGAGGCTCTAATGACACTACGACCCAAGAAAGAACGTTAACAGGAGTGGACAGTTCCCAATGACACTACGCACAGAAAGCCCCTTTACTCTGAATTACCTTATGGCCGCCTTCGGCTCAGAGGAACGTTCCGCACATGAACAGCCACCCGCCGCGTCCATTCAGAAGGTCGCCATTGTTCATGCCCATATTATACCATATTTGAGGTCAGATCTCAAATGAACAGTTTGTGTATAAATCGTTCGAACTAATCAATGGTATTGAAAAGCGTGCAGTCGATACAACTGCACGCTCATTATGTTTGAATTCCCTTCGCCTGAAAATGGACAGACTGATAGCGGGACTGCTTCGTAAACTCCGGCCAAAATCTTATAAACTGACAGGACTGGACAGGTCCCTCTTCTACTGACGTACGCAAAAATCCCTTTGCTCTGAATTACCGATGGCCGCTATCGGCTCAGAGGAATGTTCCGCACATGAACAGCTACCCGCAGCGTCCATTCAGAAGGTCGCTATTGTTCACGCCCATATTATACCATATTTGAGACCAGATCTCAAATTAATAATTTGTGGACAAAAAACTGAGCAGAGATTTCTCCCTGCTCAGACCGACTGCGTAAATTCTATTAAACCGATGAGCTTCGGAAGAAGCCCTCTATTACTGTGTTGCATTATACCATATTCTGAACATTATGGCAAATGAACAGTGTGTTAATGATTTGTATTGTAGCTAAGGCTTTTACGATTATCAACCTATAAGTAGCATTAAGACTTCGATACCGCCAAGAGGCAGCAAGAGAGATAGTACTCCTCCCACTGACGATCCAATAGCCGCCAATGCTGCCGGGATCAGCAGCACGGCGCAGCATACCAGGATCGCATCCCGGTTTTTGCTGCATCGGGAGGACAGGGCGAAGCATATTTCACCGATGACCAGCAACACAAGCAGCTTTGCGCCGTAGTAGAGTGTGATCATGCCGCCCAGA
>JAFZDJ010000133.1 GCA_017561265.1 Bacteroidales bacterium | reverse complement strand
GTCTTCGCCTGTCAGTGCGAAGTTTGTAATGGTGGTATCTCCCTGAGGGCATAGATATACTGTGGCAAATTCAACCGGTGCTCCGGATACTGCGTCCACGACTATCATCCTGACCTTTGCAGTGCGGTACCTGTTCATCATTCCGAAGTCCTGAGCGGAACATACACCGCAGAGAAGCAGCATAAGGTATGTAAATATCGTCCTTTTCATTATCATTTCAATTGACGATGCAAAAATAGGGACATCATAAGTTGATGCTGATACACTAATCAAGACACTTGCGGTACTTTTCCGAACAGTTATCAAAATTTATAATGTAAATGCATATATTTGCTTGAACATTTGAGTTTTTATGAAAAGTGACAAAACCGATAATCGCTTCTTTGAGACTGATCTGAAGGACTCGTTGAACAGGCCTTTCAACGCAGGCAACATCACCTTGATGCTGTGCTCTGAGGGTTCTTCAGTCGTGTCGATTGATTTCAAGGAGAGACCCTTCTGCAAAGGTGACCTTGCAGTCGTACCAGATACGATGACGTTGATTCCGTTGGAGTCTTCAGAAGGATTTCAAGCAATGGTAATATCTGTCAGCCCTGAGAACTGCGAAGAGATGGAGTATAAGATTACTGACAATATGTTCTGGGATTTTATGTGCTCACATCCTGTGCTGCATCTGGATGATACGCAGTACGAGATGCAGAAGGAATGGTTCAGCCAGATGAGGTGGCTGATGGATAATTGCTGTGAAAAATATCTGAACAAGGCGATATCCTCAAGCATCTGCACGTTCTTCATGATGCTCTATAGTGAACTGGCATCCGTTATTGAGAAATCAGCAAACGACGAGGACAAGAATGGAAGAACAGGGCGGCTGATGTCGGATTTCAATTCTTTGGTCTCAAGATACCACAAGAAGCATCGTGAGGTTTCGTATTATGCGGATATGTTGTCGATTACTCCGGACTACTTGAATAAGCTGGTCAAGTCACAGTGGAAGATTTCTGCAAAGGAATATATCGACTGGCAGGCGGTTATGGCCATCAAAGAGTACCTCACTGCCACTGATATGCCGGTCAAGATGATAGCTATAGACATGCACTATGAAGACCCTTCCTATATGTGCAGGTTCTTCCGTAAGATGACAGGGATGTCGCCGACAGAATTTCGTGAACAGAACAAAAAGACAGATTGACCATGAGCATAATCTTCAAGCCTTTGGAGCAAAAGGAACTGCCTGGGTTCAGGGCTGATGTGAAGCGGATATTTTCCATTGCCGTCATCGAGACATTCGGTGAACCTGAAAATGAAGATGATATCATCAGTGATGACATCGTCAATGAGTCCTTGCTGAATCCTTTATGCGAAGCCTTCAGCATATATGAGGGTAGGGAAAAGGTCGGAGGCGTAGTGCTGAAGATAGAGAGGGATACCTTGTGAGGAGAATTTCGATAAGAGATGCAGAGATTTTGTCCCTAGGCAAAATCGCAGAGTTCACAACATTTGCCGGGGACACAGAAAACAGAAACAGTCGAAAAACAAGACCGTTCTACAGCATCTGTCAATTAGCTGCAGGACGGTCTTTTCGTTAATAGTCAGTATCTGAGCGACTACCTGTCAGAGTCCGAGTCGGATAAGTGATCTGTCTGACTCTGTCTTCTGGTCTGCCTTCTGCTTGAAGGAATTGAAGTTATATGAAAATCCAAACCAGAGCATACGGCTCTTGTTGCGGCTGATATTAGTAAGGTCAAAGATGTTATTGTGCGATGAAACCTCCCATTTTGCTGTCTTGAAAACGTCAGTCAGAAGGATCGATGCAGTCATCGCACCTTTCAGGAACCTCTGCTTGAAGCCGACATTCATCTGATGGGTGAGGGAAGTGGTCAGCTGCGGGAAATATTGTGGGGTAGAGACAAAGTATTGACACTGGATATCTCCACCTTTCCATGGAAGAAAATCAAAGAGCACATTGCTGTTGTTTGTCACACCTTTGTTGGATATCTCTGCCCCTTCATACTCACCTGATGTAGACACATAATATGTGTTAGCGGCAAGCGATACATTCATCCATTTCACTGGATTGACGCGAAGAGTGAAATCTACACCTGATTTGAGGTCGGAAGCAGCATTCACATACGTCGTGATCAGCCTTTGCGAATCGATAGCCGTGATCTGCGAGATGTAGTCGGAGGTATGATTCACATATCCATTGAGGAATAGGTTGAATGATCCGCGGCTGAGACTATATCCCAAGTCAAGCTTGGTCGCTTTCTCAGGTTGCAGATGCATGTTTCCTTTCTCATATGTTGTCGCGTCAACCATGCTCATATATGGATTGAGCTGCGGATATGTCGGACGTCCTATACGACGGGAAACAGCAAGGGAAAGTTCATGTCCGTCAGCGACGTCATATATTCCGGAAAGGCTTGGAGCGAGGAAAAAAGTGTAGTCTGTCTGCGAGATATTATCGTGTCGGCTGTCCAATGTAACACGGCTCATCTCTCCGCGAAGACCTGCCTTATACGTGAATTTCTTTCCGATACGCGAACCGAACATTGCATAAAGTGCAGGAACCGTCTCCGTGTGTATCAAATCGTTGCTCAATGCTTCAGAATATTCCCAGGCTCCATTGCTTAAATTATAGAACTCATGGTAAATATCGTTCGTTCTATAGGTAAGCTTCGCTCCTGCAGAAAGGGTTCCGGATTTGAATTTATGTTTATAGTCCGCCTGTAATGCGGAAGTGAAAGGACTTCCCCCGGAGTTGGAATAGTTGGTCTTTTCATCGTCCACGAAATAATATGACGGTCTGTGTCCCCATATCTTGGATACAGAACCTTTGACGGAAATATCGGACACATCCGGTCTGATCACATGTGTATAGGTAATCGAGCCTTCAATATTTTCACGGTTCCATGTTACGTCATTATGTCTTGCCTCGTCAGTAGCGACAGAATTGTCGGTGAATGTATTATGGAGATCCTGCCTGATGTTTATGCGAGGGAGGATACATTTGGCGTCGACGCTGAGCCGGTTACGCTGATCGATTCGGAAATCCGCTCCTAGAGTGATGTTGTTGTTATAGGTATACCTTGTCGCCTCCATCTGCTGAAGCACATTGTAACCGGTTGCCTTTATGTTTCGCTGAAGGCTGGTGTTCACCACATCATCTTCATATTTCGTGTTGTAACTGAATCTGTATGAAGCTTTTGACTTGTTATAAGCAAAGGCTGCATTTGCAGTGACGAAATGATTGAAACCGTAATTTGCAGCGACAATTCCACTGAATCCCTGAGCTGAAGTCTTCTTGGAAATGATATTGATGATTCCGCCGGT
>JAFZDJ010000014.1 GCA_017561265.1 Bacteroidales bacterium | reverse complement strand
GAACTTTTTACATCGTGATTACGTGGAGACGTCTTTTATTTAAGAAACTGATAATCAGCGTTAAATTTACTGTTACGTTCTGATATAAGTTATTGATAATTAGGCACAAGTTCCTATTTAAATCAGGTTCCTATAATAATCCGAAATAGGAACCTTCCTGTTTATATTATGTTAACTTGTCATTATTATGCAATCCCCGATTTAACAAATTCTTAATCGAAAACCTTTGTTTCGATTTCATTTGAAAATTAATTTTGCATGAAATTATAAATTCTTAAACTAAGTATGGGTATACTTCAAATCTTTACTTTACTAGGAGCTATGGGTATGTTCCTTTATGGAATGAATCTTATGAGCTCGGGACTTCAGAAAGCTGCCGGTGACAGACTGAGAGGTTTTCTCTCTGCCATGACATCAAACCCTTTCAAGCGTGTAATGACTGGTGTCGGTATCACAGCACTGATCCAGTCTTCCTCAGCTACAACCGTTATGGTTGTCAGCTTTGTAAATGCCGGACTACTTACCCTTGTTCAGGCAATCGGAGTCATCATGGGAGCAAATATCGGTACCACAATCACAGCATGGATGGTATCTCTCCTCGGATTCAAGGCTGATATCTCAATCCTCGCTGTTCCTTTGATGCTTCTGGGATTCCTTTTTTCTAATTCGAAGAGCAATCAGAAGAAAAACATCGGAGAACTTATCGTCGGCTTCTCACTGCTTTTCCTTGGACTCTCTTTCATGAAGGAATCAGTTCCTGATTTGAGACAAACTCCTGAGGTTCTGGAATTTGTGAGACAATGGTCTGGATACGGATTCTGGTCAGTCCTTATCTTCCTTGGCGTAGGAACAATCCTGACACTTATCCTCCAGTCTTCATCCGCTACCATGGCCATTACCCTCATCATGCTCAGCATGGGATGGATTCCTTTCCCTATGGCCTGTGCGATGGTTCTCGGCGAAAACATCGGTACTACAATCACTGCAAACATTGCGGCATCAGTCGCTAATCCGGCAGCAAAACGTGCCGCATTGTCACACACAATATTCAATGTATTCGGTGTAATCTGGGCTTTGATTCTTTTCAAGCCTTTTCTCGGAATCGTCGGCAAATTGATTGAATTGCTTGGCTATCCTAATCCGGCATCAGAAGGTTTTACAGTCTCGGATTCCAATGGTGCAGATGGTACTGCAGCCCTTTATGGTCTTTCAATGTTGCATACATTGTTCAATGTCATCAACACCATGCTCCTTGTATGGTTTACCGGCCTGATAGCCAAGACTGTAACCAAGCTCGTCAAGGAGCCTGAGAATGTAAACGAGAAGCCATTCAGACTCAAATATATTGAAGCAGGCCCGCTTGCCACCCCTGAACTTGCAACAGAACAAGCATTCAAGGAAATCATCCATTTTGCCCAAATCTCGAGAAACGGTCTCGGCTATGCACGTGCTGCAATCAATGAAACCGATCCTGATAAATTCGAGGAATTGAGAGGAAAGCTTGTAAAATATGAAGAGATTTCTGACAGGATCGAATATGAAATTGCGACATTCCTGAATGCTGTTTCTGCAGAAGAAATCAGCGAAAAGACTTCGATCATGGTGAAGGCTATGTACAAGATTATCGGAGAGCTCGAGTCTCTGGGAGATTCGGGAGAAACAATAAGCAGAATCCTTTCACGCAGAAACATCCATAAGAAGGATTTCGACGATGAGACTGTAAAGAAACTTAATGGAATGGTGGATCTCGTTGACAATGCATATTCTGCCATGATCGAGAACCTTACACTCGCCTTCGACGGCAAGCTTGAAGAAATCTCAAATGCTTACGCGGCAGAAGACAGGATCAACAACCAGCGTAACAACCTCAGAGATGAAGAGATTGAGAGCATTGAGAGCATTGAGAGCGACCGCAAGAACTACCAGACAAGTGTCTATTACATGGATATAGTCTCTGTTCTTGAAACCATGGGAGATTTCATGATCAACATTTCGCAGACTCTTTACAAAACAAAGGTCAGAATTTCCTAATCTCATGATTATTTGATAATTTTGCAGCCCCGAAGACTGATTCTTCGGGGCTGTTAATTATTTATTATGGCAAGAAAGAAGCAGGATATAATTTTAGAGAACGTTGTCATCGAGGCTGTAGCTGCTGAAGGCAAGGCTTTGGCAAGAATCGACGGAACAGTACTCTTCGTACAGTTCGCCGTACCGGGAGATATTGTAGATGTGAAGGTTACAAAAAAGAAGAAGAGCTATATGGAAGGATAC
Source organism: Bacteroidales bacterium (assembly GCA_017561265.1). The sequence goes on along the minus strand of JAFZDJ010000014.1, from coordinate 35,056 downwards.
ATCCTCCGTATGGTCAAGCCTTCCGAGCATCGTCTGGAACCATTCTGCAAACATTTCGGAGTGTGCGGAGGATGCAAATGGCAGCCTCTCCCCTATGAAATGCAGCTCCAGGCAAAGCAGCAGCAGGTCTATGACCAGCTTGTGCGTATAGGACATCTCGATGTACCGGAAATCACACCTATCGTTCCTTCTGACGAAACAACATATTACCGCAACAAGCTCGAGTTCACTTTTTCTCAGCGCAGATGGATTTTCGATGATGAAAATGCAGAAGTCCTTACAGAACAGGAGAAGTACGGACTTGGATTTCATGTAGGAAGATTCTTCGACAAGGTTCTTGACATCGAACACTGCTGGCTCCAGCCTGAACCATCGAATGAAATACGCCTATTTATCAAGGAATATGCTCTGAATCATGGACTTACCTTCTTCAACATCCGTGACCATGTGGGCTTTCTCCGCAATATGTTCATACGTACCACCGAGGAAGGAAACGTCATGCTCATCATATGCTTCTATCATGAAGATACAGAGGCTCGCACTGCCCTTCTCGATGCCGTTGCGAAAAAATTCCCTCAGATCACTTCACTGTACTACGTGATAAATGGAAAGGCAAACGATTCGATCTCTGATCAGGAATGTCATCTGTACAAAGGCGAAGATGCAATCTACGAGTATATGGAAGGCCTTAAGTTCAAGATCGGTCCGAAATCTTTCTATCAGACAAATACAAAGCAGGCATACAAACTTTATAGCGTAGCTCGTGAATATGCAGCTCTGACAGGCTCAGAGGTCGTTTATGACCTTTACACAGGTACAGGTACCATTGCTCAGTTCGTATCGCGTCAGGCATCGAAAGTAATCGGTATCGAGTACGTGCCTGAGGCTATTGAGGACGCAAAGATCAATGCTGCCAACAACAATATCACCAATTGCGACTTCTATGCAGGTGATATGAAGGATATTCTGACAGATGCGTTTGTTGAAGAACATGGCCATCCGGATGTAATCATCCTCGATCCTCCGAGAGCAGGTATCCATCCGGATGTTGCTCAGGTGATTCTTAATGCTGCCCCAGACAGAATGGTCTATGTCAGCTGTAATCCAGCTTCGCAGGCAAGGGATCTTGAGATTCTCTGCAAGGATTACGTGATTACTGCAGTACGTCCCGTAGATATGTTCCCTCATACTCATCATGTGGAGAATGTAGTAGCTCTGAAACGTAAATAACCATATACAAAACCGACAGACTGGTATACCGGTGACCCCCGCCCTCTACGAGGGCACCCCCTAGCCGGGGGTGGCATGTCACCTATATACCAGTCTGTCGGTTTTGCTGTATATTATTTCTCGCAGTATAGCCTTCCCTGCTCAGCATCAATGACTTTGAGAGTTTCTCCCTTTGAAGCAAAACCTCCGTACTTGAGTGTAGCTTCTACAATACGGCCATCTGAAGTCTGAACCTTTCCTCCCGGACGCATATCAGTAAGGACCGTAACAGTCTCCCCTTTCAGATATTCCAGACCAGATACGACTCCTGTAAATCCATCTTCAGCCTTCATTTCCTGTCTGAGGGCTATATGATCAAATGAACGTGTGGAATAAAGCTTTTTAACGAGCCATACAGAACCGAAAATTGCAGCAGCTGAGGAAATTATCACTATGCCTAAAGGTTGTATTATCGGCTGAAGGTTAAGAGTTCCGTCCCAATGGAAAAGTTCGACATTATCCACCATTGCAAAGGTCAAGGATATAACAACAGCAATGATACCGCTGATTCCGCATACTCCGAATCCTGGCAGAACGAATATCTCAATGCCTATAAGCACCAGTCCGACGATAAAGAGAAGGATTTCCCATGACTCCACCAGATGCCCGATGTAACCAGGAGCAAAATACAGCAGAGCTCCTATTATAGCAGTGAGCAGAGGAAGACCTATGCCAGGTGTCCTGATCTCTACAAAGATTCCTCCTATTATCATCATCATGAATATGGACTGAAGCAATGGATTGAGCAGAAGCTGAATCAATTTATCCAGCCATGTCATATCATCATCCATATTCTTGATAATAAATGCATTACCTTTAGTCACCTTTTCTGCGACTTCATATTCCGACTCACATATTCCTTCACAATATCCGACAGCGATGGCCTCAGTAGGGGTCATACTCAGAACATTAGCTGTGTCGGTCATGGATTCAGCGATACTAGGATCTCTGCCGGTTGCCTGGGCTGTAGAACGCATCATACCTCTCATGAAGGACTGATACTTGTCAGGCATGACTTCTCCGGTCTGGCTTACAACAGTTGCCGCACCAATCGAACTTCCGGTCTTCATATATATGGAATCGCAGGCAATGCTGATAAGTGCACCTGCAGATGCTGCCTGCATGTTTACATAGGCAATTACAGGCTTTTCATACCGCAGGATCGCAGAACGGATGCTGTCTGCAGCATTGACGGCACCGCCATAAGTATTCAAGTCAAGCAGAACATAATCGGCTTCGGCCTCCAGTGCTTTTTCAAGGCCCAGGGTAACAAGTCTTTGCGATGATTGGTCGATATCCTGATCAAGTCTGATTCTATAGAAAACAGTCAAAGAATCCGTGCAGAATGCCGATATTGGCATCAGCAGAAACGCTAAAATTACTATAAATCTCCTCATATTCACAAGTATGATAATGAACACAACAAATATAACGTTTTTGGGATATTTTTTATAACTTTGTTATCTTGTTTTTAAATCCAATCAAGTAGAAATGACTGCACAGATACTTATCCTTATCGGAGGATTGACACTTATCCTTCTTGGAGCAAACTGGCTAGTTGACGGTTCGTCAAGCATAGCAAAGAAATTCGGAATCAGCGAATTCGTCATCGGCCTTACAATCGTTGGAATCGGCACCTCATCCCCAGAGATGGTTGTGAGTTTCATGTCTTCCTTCCAGGGAAAGGCAGATATGGCCATCGGTAACATAGTAGGATCGAACATTTTCAACACGTTGATGATCCTGGGAGTAACCGCATTGATCGCCCCGCTGGCTATAACAAAGAGCAATCTCAAGAGAGACATACCTTTAAATATAATTGTAACGATATTGCTTATCGTCCTTGGTATGAATCAAACTTTGTTCGGCAAGGGCAATGACCAGATCTGCAGAATTGACGGCGCAATCCTTCTCTTGGTGTTTGCTGCATACCTATGGACTTCATTCAAATCGGATCAGGGAGATGATTCTGGCGAAGGTATCAAAGAATATAAACCGATTGTTTCCGTACTGCTTATTGCATCTGGCCTTGCAGGTTTGATCTTCGGAGGAAGATTATTCGTCAATTCTGCTACAGAGCTTGCAAAGATGTTCGGAGTATCTGACAAATTCATAGCAATTACAGTAATGGCGGCAGGAACATCAATGCCTGAGCTTGCAACTTGCGTAGTAGCGGCGCTGAAAGGTAGAGGACAGCTTGCATTAGGTAATGTCCTTGGATCCAACATATCCAATATTCTTCTGATCCTAGGTGGTGCCGCGATGATCAGTCCTCTCTCATTCGGAGGCATGACAGTCGTGGATCTCGGCGTGGTACTGGTATGCGCCTTCTTCATATTCGCAAGCGCATTCATGTTCAAGAAGAAGGAGCTGGACCGTTTTGAAGGTGCCATACTTCTGATGATGGAAGCTGGTTATATGTGGTATCTGATTGCCAATCTCTAACAGAATCCGCCTCCATATAGAGGGAAAAGGCATATAACATTTTTGTTATAGGTGTAAACATTTTTGTTTTATCACTTATTACACAATACAAAAACAGCCGACTCTCAATGAGTCGGCTGTTTTTGTTCATATTCTACTGAGAAACTAGAGAAGGATAGATCCTGTCACCTTTTCCTTTCTCAGAAGTTCCTTTGTAACCACAGGGTTGGCATAAATATCAAGGAAAATCCTCCTTAAGTCTTCTCTGTTTATCTCCGGTTCTACAGTATCCAACTGATGCTCCATATAAGCAACAAACTTCTCAGCATCTGCACGGTCATACATATCGGAGTACCTGAATGAATGATTGGCTATATCATATGCGATATAGTTGTTCTTCCAAAGCTTATAACCTTCAATGACACGAAGATCGACAGCATGTCGTATCATCTGATACCTGTCATTCTTGTCACATAGTGCGGCGGCGGCGATTTCTTCACTGGTCAAAGGGTTACCTATATTGAGATGAATATTTCCTTTCTGACTCATGATTCCTACCATGATGCTGTTAAGGTCTTCACCTTCAGCCTTAACATACTTATGCTTACGGCTGATCACCAACTCCCTTGCTTTAAGAATGTCACAAGGCTCGATCTCATAAGAAATACTCATCGGGATGATGTTAAGCTCCTCGAAATTCTGCTGGAAATCGCCCTTTCCGCTCATATCGAGCATCTTGAGAAGTCCTTGTTCAGTTACATCATATCCGTTCTTGGTTCGGCCCTGTCTCTGCGCAAGCCAGATTGAACTTCTCTGCTCAGTTATATTAAGACGTATATACCTTGAAAGAAGCTGTGATGAAAGATAGAGTTCACGTGCAGAAATACCACGTACCACCTTGATCATTCTATTTGAACGGATCAGATACTCGATAGTCTTATTTGTTATAAGATTGTCACCTACAGCTATTTCCGTCATCGGGATACCGTTGTTGAACAAAACCAGCTGAGTGATAGCCGGATCAAGGATGATGTCTCTATGGTTAGACAAAGCCAGAAATCTCTTGGCTGGGTCTATATTCGAGATGCCGTCATAAGAGAAATTATGCGCCGTATGCTCCAATACCCAACGGACAAACTTGCTCATTACAAGCACCTGGAATTCATCAATAGTCTTTATGCTTTTTAATAGATTCTTCAAGAAATCTGGCGACTCTTCCGGAAAAAACTGCTGAGACACACGGGCAAGCAGCGGATATTCCGCCAGTTTGCTCAGAGCCTCCGCCGCTTCAGCGTCAGTATAAGGACTGATGCTCTCGAATTCAGATAAATCAACCATATGGTTTTGCTTTAAAAAATTTAAGTTCAATATGCAAATTTAAAATCTTTTTTCAAAAAAGCAAAACTACGCATCGCATCTGAACAGGACTGAACTGTCTCCATAGCTGAGAAAACGGAAGTCATGTGACAGGGCAAAATCATAGATATTCTTCCAATCACCGCCGACAAACGCCGATATGAGCAGAAGAAGAGTACTCTGTGGCTGGTGGAAATTTGTGACAAGCACATCAACCACCCTGAACCTGAAACCCGGTACAATAATGATTCTGGTTCCTATCTTCAATTCACTTAGAGAATTATCCTTAAGATATCCGACAATTGCAGCAAGAGCTTCTTGCGTTGTATAAGTATACTCACGCGAATATGGATCCCATTGCGACACATCTTCAGGATAACCTTTTTCTATGCAGCTTACGCCTGCATAATACAATGACTCCAAAGTCCTTACAGATGTAGTTCCAACTGCTACAAGCTTTCCCTTAGAGGCGATAAGCTTCTCCAAGAAATCCAATGTAACAGCAAAAGGCTCCCTATGCATGGTATGCTCAGCTACAAGAGAACTTTTGACAGGCAAAAAGGTACCGGCACCTACATGAAGACATACAGTTTCGGTCAATATTCCACGATTCCTTATTGCCTGAAGAACATCTTCCGTAAAATGCAGCCCTGCAGTAGGAGCAGCTACAGAACCTCTGAAACGTGCATATAAAGTCTGATACCTGTCCAGATCGATTGCTTCGGTTTCTCGGTTCAAGTATGGAGGAATAGGAATATTACCACAAATCTCAAGAACTCGTGAAAATGGGGCATTATTTGACCAAGAGAACTCTACGATGGAGGTCTCACCGCATCTCTCTATCAGATCAGCACATAAGCCCATCTGACTTATAGCACTGTCATTTAAGGGATTATAGAGCGAAAGTCTATCGTTTTTCCATCTTTTGACATTGCCGACAATGCATTTCCATCTGCATCTTTCAGTTTCAGCAAACATCGTCACGTATTCTTCCGGTTGCACAGGTTCAAGACAGAAGATCTCAATATGGGCACCGGTAGACCTTTGGAAATGTAGTCTGGCAGGAACAACCTTAGTGTCGTTAAATACCATCATAGAACCTTCAGGAAGTACTGCAGAAATAGACTTGAATGTACTTTCTACTGGCTTCTTATCCTTATAGATCAACAATTTAGATAAATCTCTTGATGACAAAGGATACTTTGCAATGCGCTCATCAGGCAAATCATAATTATAATCTTCGATTCTTATCTCAGGTATCATCGTGCTAAGAAATGAATATTTGTAAATCAAATTAAACTTACGCAAAAATACACAAATATATTCGAATATGAAATCCAGTACGATATTCAGATTGGATTCACAAATGTAAAGAAACATAAATTCAACATGTTATTTACAATTGTAAATATTTAAAGAATTTACTTACTAAGGTATGCACACCTCTGTGAATTATAAAAATGTGATATAAGATTTTATTATAGCGTATTTTATATTCTTCTATTTTATTAATAATCAACAAATTACACATCCATATTTATATAACATAATTAAGTAATGGGCGTAAATTTCATGAAAATAGCGCCATTCATATGTCAATATGGTTAATTTACAATATTTATATAAACTTAAAACACAATATATCAGCACTTTAATCAATATAATCTAAAGATATGATATAATATCATATCGTATCTCCTAGTTATCCCCTATTCTAATGTTTACAAATTTACACTCCAAGTTCCATTGCTTTTGCAGATCTTTTTTGCTACATTTGTAACATTAAAGTACACATCGATGAACACACGATTAAAGCAGTTTCTCGCAGCAGAAAATATAACTCAGGCTCAATTTGCAGATACAATCAATGTTGTTCGTGCAAGCGTCTCTCATGTCCTTTCCGGAAGAAACAACCCTAGCTTCGATTTCATAAAGGCCATGATGCAGCATTACCCTGATCTGAACATCGATTGGCTGATGTTCGGAAAAGGTAAGATGTATAAAGATAATCGTGCTCCAGAAACAAGCCCCCCTGTCGAAGACATCCTATTCCCTCCTGAACCTATTGAAGAGGTTCTGACTGATGATTCACTCCTGAATTCCGGACACGACAACGAAGAGCTGGCGAATATTACATCCTCGAACGAATTCAAAACATTAAATAACACCGCACAAAGTCCTGTCAGTCAAAGAAAAGTCACTAAAATTATAGTTCTTTTTGATGATGGAACATTTCAGGAAATGTAGAAAAGTACTGCATAAGCGGTACTTTTTTCTTATATTTGTTTGTTAAAGAATGATAACCTATGTATAAGCATCTGATCAGACCTATTCTGTTCCGTTTCAATCCGGAGACAGCGCATAACATGACCTTCAAGGGATTATCTATCCTCAGACATATCCCTTTTGCAAAATCGATAATAAGAGCTCTTTACAGGAACGATCATCCTTCTCTGGAGCGCGAAGTATTCGGCATCAGATTCCCGAATCCTGTCGGACTGGCAGGTGGTCTTGATAAGAATGGAGAGTACTACAACGATATGGCCAACTTCGGCTTCGGCTTCGTCGAGATCGGCTCTCTTACGCCACTTCCACAGGATGGAAACGCAAAACCAAGATGTTTCAGAGTGCCAGGAGACAAGGCTATCATCAACCGTTTCGGCATCAATAACAAAGGTGTCAAAAACGCTGTAGAACACTTGAAGAAGGTGCGCCCTGAGGTAATTATTGCCGCAAATATATCCAAGAACACAACCAGCATAAACGAAGACGCAGCCAAGGACTATGAAAAGAGCTTTGGTCTCCTCTATGATTTCGTGGATATGTTTGTAGTAAACATTTCCTGCCCTAATGTTGTAGGACTCACTGCTTTGCAGGACATATCATTCCTGTCTGAAATCGTTGACAAGCTTCTGGATCTTAGAATGTATTACGATAATTACAAGCCAATACTTCTCAAGGTCTCGCCAGATCTTTCCCATCAGCAGCTTGATGAAATCATAGATTACTGTCTTAGATCTGGAATCGACGGTCTTGTAGCCGGCAACACTACAAGAAGCCGCGACGGAATCACAAGCATTTCACAGGAAAAGATAGAGGCAATAGGCAACGGAGGAATGTCCGGAGCGCCATTATACTCCAAGAACCTGGCACTCGTCAAGTATGTACACGAGAAATCAGAAGGCAAGCTTCCGATTATTGGTGTAGGCGGAATCATGTCACCGCAGCAGGCCAAGGAAATGCTTGATGCTGGAGCATCACTCATAGAAATCTATTCCGGATTCATATATGAAGGACCGGCACTGATAAAGAACATAAACAAATATCTTGAAACAAATCTGAAGAAATGACCCAGGCATCGATTTGCACGATCGGAGATGAGATCCTCATAGGACAGATTGTAGATACTAATTCATCGCATATATCCCGGATTTTGAACTCATCCGGAATAAAGGTTACAAGGATGCTTTCAATAGGAGATGAACATGAAACTATTGTAAATGCCCTTGAGAATGAATTGAAAGTCAATGACATAGTTATTGTTACAGGGGGGCTTGGCCCCACTAAGGACGATATCACGAAGGCCGCACTCGCATGCCTTTCAGGTACTGACAGTTATAGGACCGATGAAAGACAGCTTCAGATCGTGCACGACATCCTCAGTGCACGCGGACTTGATATACTTGACATCAATCTTGCGCAGGCATCTGTTCCTGACACGTGCGAAGTCATACCGAACCGTCTCGGCACAGCTCCGGTGATGGTCTTTCGCTTTCCCAAGGAAAGGTTCGGTCACGAAGCAACGCTTTATTCATTGCCTGGAGTGCCATTTGAAGCGCTTGGAGCCATGCCGGACATCATGTCCGACATAATGCAACACTTCCCTGTTTCTGACATATATCACAGAACCATAATGACTTATGGTATTCCGGAGTCAGCATTGGCTAAATTGATTGAAGAATGGGAGGATAATCTGCCTGATGACATGCATCTGGCCTACCTTCCGAACCAGCTCACTGGTGTCCGCTTGAGACTTTCAATATATGGTGGCATACGTGAGGAGGAGGAAGCCCGCATTAATGCTCAGATCGAACTTCTGAAGCCTATATTGGGTACAAGTATGTATTCAGATCATGACGATACTCTTGAAGGATGCATAGGCCGCATCCTGTCTGAAAACGGCAAGACCTTGTCTGTAGCCGAGTCATGCACCGGCGGTAATATCTCAGGAATGATGACCTCGATCCCAGGATCATCCGGATATTATCTAGGATCGGTAACTTCCTACGCCAACAGTGTCAAGACAAATGTCCTTGGAGTACCGGAAGCAGTCATAGCTGATCATGGCGCAGTAAGCAGCGAATGCGTTGCTGCAATGGCAGAAGGAGTCAGAAGACTGACCGGAAGCGATTTCTCTGTCGCTACATCCGGAATTGCAGGACCTGGAGGTGGAAGTGATGAAAAGCCAGTAGGCCTTGTATGGGTCGGAGTCAGTTCGGAAAAGGGTACCGAGACCTACAGTTTTCGCTTCAGACACGACAGAAAACGCAATATTGAACGCTTTACAGCATCTGCCCTCAATATTTTAAGGCTAAAACTTGTAAACGAACTAAAACATTAAAGATAAGCATATTTAACAAATTTGTTAGGCTTAATAACATTTTTGTTACGCGATATTATGTAAACAATAAGCAGCACTTATAGGCAATTTTAGATAAAATGACGGCAGCTCATCATAGATACGAGAAGAAGAAAAGGAGGATACATATCAACGGTATCTTCTATGCTGCCATATCATCAGCTTCATTCGGATTCTCTCCTCTTTTCAGCCTGGCTCTTCTTGCGGCCGGATTGTCTGGATTCGATGTCCTTACATATAGATGGATGATTGCTGCACTTGTTCTGTTCATATATGCCATAGCCAAGAAGAAGCCATTAAGGCTGAATTCATTCGACGAGGCCTGGAAGATCATCCTTCTCAGCATTCTGCGTGCATTGACATCTGTCATGCTCCTCATAGGTTATGCCAATATTTCCAGCGGCATTTCCACAACGATCAACTTCATGTATCCGGTGATAGTCACCATCTGCATGATGCTCTTTTTCGGTGAAAAGAAATCTCCAATCGATATCGGTGCCATCCTTGTATCGATATTCGGTGTCTATCTTCTGGCCTCAGGAGACAGCATCATAGTGGAAGGAGGTAATACCAGACTAGGTCTGATATGTTCAATAATATCAGCCTTTTCTTTTGCGGCCTACTATATATTGATGAAGCAGGTAAAGGCCGACAAGATAGAAGTCGTCAAATTCACCACATGGATAATGATGCTGAGTGCGATATACTTCTTCATAGCGTCCTTCATTTTTGAAGACGGACTTACCCTTGTAACTGACTTCGGATCATGGATGAACATCCTTGGGCTCGGCTTGTGGGCTACAATGGTCTCAAACATCACCGGTGTAAAGGCCGTAAGAAGGATCGGCCCGACAAAGACATCCATACTTGGAGCCCTCCAACCGGTAACAGCCTTGATATTAGGCGTAGTTTTCCTTGGCGAGCACCTCTATCTCAGGTCTATTATAGGCATTACTCTTATACTCTTAGCAGTCTCTGTTGTAGTCATGCATCAGAAGTCTACCCCAGTACACGGAAAAAGTTAAGTCCTGCTATTGAAGCAATGTCAGCTTCTGTGTATCCTCGATGACGCAGCTCATCAAAGATGCCATGCATCATCGAGATATCCTCCATTCCTGAAGGTGTAACCTCAATCCCGTCGAAATCAGATCCGATACCGACATGCCTTATTCCTACAAGTTCCACGACGTGATCGATATGATCAGCTATAAGCCTGTATGATGGTCGTTTCAATGCATTCAATTCATCCTGAACGGCATTCCAGGCTGCTCTTTTATCAGGACTGCCAGGATCTGCAATAAACTCAGATTCAATACGTTCTCCCCTTTCTGATATTCCTGATTCATGCAGGATCTTTCGGAATCCACCATCAAGGAACAATGGGTAGAAATTTATCTGTATGACTCCACCAGCCTGTGCCAGTGCACGAATCATCTCATCCGTCATATTCCGTGGGTGATCACACAGGGCACGGCAGCAGGAATGAGTAGCAACAACAGGACCGGATGAACATTCCAATACATCATAAAAAGTGTCATCAGACGCATGCGACACGTCCACGAGCATACCGATCCGATTCATTTCGCTGACCAGTTCCCTTCCGAAAGGACTCAAGCCTCCCCATTTCTTCACAGCGGATGCACAAGAATCGCATATCTGGTTATCTGCCGAATGACACAATGTGACATATCTGACCCCATTGTCATGGAAATAATGCAACCTTTCCAAGGAGTGACCGATTGGAGATCCGTTTTCAAGACCGAGGAAAATCGAAGTCCTGGAGTTTTCCTTGTTTACGACAGCTTCTTTATGAGAACATGCAAATGCTACAATATCAGCATTCTCAGATACAGACTTCTTTACTCCGACGAGCATCTTTTCCGCATAAGCCATTGCCTCTTCTGTATCCATTGATGCTGGCACATAAAGAGCAAAAAAGACTCCGTCGACTCCCCCTCGCCTAAGTTTTGGGAAATCGACGTGAGCATGATGATTGTCAACAGCCAGATCTCTCAAACGGAGAATCTGAGACGGAGTATCGCAATGAGTGTCAAGCACAAACATGATTACTTGCGCCTTGGGTCATCTGCCTTGATCAATGTAGAGCCGACAATACGTTCAACATCAATATATGGCTTATTCTTGAAGGTAAGCATTGTGCTTCCTGTAAGATTGACTTTCAATGTATCTGTAACATTGACATAGCATTTTGATGTACCGGACTGTACCATCGCAGCTTTTGAAATTGACACGGCCTCGGCATCGATCTTTGATGATCCGATTGCTGAAACGGTCATATCTTCAGCTGTTCCGGAAAGCAAGGTCGCACTGGATACACCTGCAGTAAGAACATCCACCTTTTCGACCTCTATTATTGCATTGACTGCTGATGAGCCTGCAGCATCTATCTTGACCCCTTTACCAGTCTGCTTGACGACAGCTTTCGATGAATTTGAAGTTACTACATAAAGCATTTCATCAGCCTTAACCTCTACATCAGCATATGCGTTCTTGGCAAGATTGATCTCAGCAGTATTGCAGTCCACATATATCTTGTCTACCCTTGCTTTATCACTTGCATTCAAGGTGAACTCTTCCGCATAAAGGACGTCAGATCTGTGAAGAATTGTATTGCCACTCAACTCAATGAGCTTTACTGACGGAAAAGCAACCTCCACCTCAAGCTTTGGAGCAGGAGCGCCCTTGACTCTCAATGCCTTCTTCAAGTCAGATGAAAAATTCTTCCTGTCCAAAGTCACATAAAGGGTTCCGTTCTGCACATAGGCCTTGACATGCTGGTCAAGCCTTTCATCAACCATGGTCTTGACCTTGTAGCGATCGTCTGTAACAAGTCTCACTATGAAATCATCCGAAACCTTTACGGACGTAAATGATTCATATTCAATCTCGTGTATACTTGCTTTCTGAGCACTGGCCACAAACATGAAAGCCAATGCAAAAGTCAATGTCATAAGAATCCTTTTCATAACTTCATTGTTTATTTATTGATTCTCTGCCTTACTGCTTCATACATAAGTACTGCAGAAGCAACGGAAACATTCAAAGAGGTGATTTCACCTGACATCGGTACGGCCGCCCTGTCATCTGCAAGTTCAAGCATCGACTGCGATATTCCCTTTCCTTCCGATCCCATGATGATTGCGCATGGACCGGTCATATCGACATCATACATAAGCTTGTCTGTCTTCTCTGTCGCTGCGACCAGCTTGAAACCGCTCTGCTTAAGGTAATATGCTGCAACTCTGAGGTTTGAAACCTTACATGTATCTATCCTCATAAGCGCACCGGCAGAAGCCTTCACGGCATCTGCATTTATAGCCGCACCACCCTTGGCCGGAACTATGATTCCATGGCCTCCGGCACATTCGAGGCTTCTTGCAATGGCTCCGAGATTCCTGACATCGCTTACTCCATCAAGAATCACAAGCAGAGGATTCTCACTACGTCCGAGAGCATTGTTCACAAGCTGCTCGATATCTACATAATCAATCTGCGATATATAGGCAAGCACGCCCTGGTGCGAACCTCTTACCGCCCTGTTCAGCCTTTCTCCCGGTACGAACTGGAATGGAATCTCATTTACCTTAAGAAGTTCCATCAGTTCTCTGAACTGAACACCTTCAAGTCCCTGCTTAAGAAGGACCTTATCAAACTTCTTTCCTGACTTGACAGCTTCCAGCACCGGATGCATGCCGAAAAGATATTGCATTTTCTTTTCTTCCATATTTATTGATCCAATTGTTCATTCAACTTTTCCCATTCTTCCATCTTGAAATCAAGCTCCCTCTTGTTTTCAAGATATGCTCTTGTCAGTTCCATGATATCATCGTCCGGACCTGGGTTCATAAGAACGGATTCAATCTCTGTCATCTTGGATTCAATCTGCTCTATCCCCTTCTCCAAGAATGAGATACGATTCCTTATCTTCTTTTCTTCTTTAGATACATATTTCTTAGCCTGATACTCCTGCTTGGCTTCTTCCTTCTTCTGCACGACCTCCACAGGCTTATCAGTTTCCGGTTTGTAATGTCTCTCCAGTTCACTGAGATTCTCAAGCTTTCTTCTTTCGAGGAACTCCTGTACACCTCCCAGATGTTCCTTCACCTTTCCGTCTCTGAATTCATAAAGCTTGTCAACAAGTCCGTCGAGGAAGTCACGGTCGTGCGACACGATGATCAATGTTCCGTCATATGCCTTGAGTGCCTGCTTGAGTATATCCTTCGAGCGGATATCCATATGGTTCGTAGGCTCGTCAAGCGCCAGAAGATTATATGGCTTCAATATAAGCTTAGCCATGGCCAGACGAGCTCTCTCTCCACCACTCAAAACAGCAACCTTCTTGTCTATATCTTCCCCCTTGAAGAGGAATGCTCCAAGAATATCACGCAGTTTCAGCCTTATATCTCCGACAGCAATACGATCCAGAGTTCCGAATACAGTATCTTCCTTATCAAGTATATCTTCCTGATTCTGAGCATAGTAACCTATACTGACATTATATCCGACCTTCGAGTCGCCTGCCATAGGATCCAGCTCGTTCATGATCACGCGCATGAGGGTCGTCTTTCCCTCACCGTTTCGTCCGACCAAAGCGACCTTCTCTCCCCTGCGGACCTCGATCTGCGCATCATCAAACACGACCTTGGTTCCATATCCGACCTTCATATCCACAGCCTTATAGGCGATATCTCCGGAACGCGGCGCCGGAGGGAACTTGACGGCAAGTGTCGAACGATCCTCTATATCAACCTCTATCCTTTCCAGTTTCTCAAGCTGCTTCACTCTGGACTGAACCTGATTTGACTTTGTCGGCTTGTATCTGAACTTCTCGATGAACTCCTCAGTCTTCTCGATCATCCTCTGCTGATTCTCATAGGCAGCCTGCTGCTGAGCAAGCCTTTCCTTCCTGAGTTCCAGATACTTACTGTAAGGTACCTTATAGTCATGGATCCTTCCGACCATGATCTCGACAGTCCTGTTGGTCACATTGTCAAGAAACTTCCTGTCATGGGAAATAAGTACGAGAGAGCCTTTATACTCCTTCAGATAGCCTTCAAGCCATTCGATAGACTCTATATCAAGATGGTTGGTAGGCTCATCAAGAAGGAGAACATCAGGTCTTGATAGAAGAATCTTCGCAAGCTCGATACGCATATTCCATCCCTGACTGAATGTCTCAGTAGGACGAGAGAGCTCTTCATATTTGAATCCCAGACCGATCAAGGTCTTCTCTGCCAGAACTCTTGGATTGTCAGAACGTGTATAAGCCAGACGGTCATTCACCTCATTCATCCTGACGATCAGATCCTGATATTCCTTCGACTCATAGTCTTCTCTTTCAGAGAGTTCCACTGTAATCTTCTCCAGCTCAGCCTCAAGATCAAACATTTCGGAAAATGCAGTCATCGCCTCATCAATGACGCTGCGGCCACGATGATGCTCCATGATCTGTGGAAGATATCCGATCTTTACATCGTTAGGAACTGCAACCTTACCATTTGTCGGGCTCTGCAGACCGCAGATAAGCTTAAGGATAGTGGACTTGCCTGCTCCATTCTTTCCTACAAGGCCGATCTTGTCATTCTCGCTGATATGAAAATTGATGTCATTCAGCAAGACAAAGCCTCCATAGGCCACTGTAAGACTGTTTATCGATATCATAACCTACTATTCTTCAATAACATTCGTACTTTTACGACATATAAGCACGCTGAATTCATAAAGAAGATACAAAGGGACTGAAACAACCATCAGTGAGAACGGATCTCCTGAAGGGGTTATCACAGCAGCGAGAATAAGTACGGCACATATGGCATGTTTTCGAAAAGAACGCATACCCTCCTTAGTGACTACACCTAATGATGACAGCACCGCCACCACGGTAGGAAACTCGAACACGATTCCAAAAGTCAGCACAAGTGATGTAAAGAGTGATATATATGATGTCAGCGAGAAGGTATTCGGTATATCCGGACTGACCTGATATCCTGAAAAGAAATTCAGCATCAGCGGAAAAACCACCGAATATCCCACCACGACACCTATATAGAAAAGTACTGAGGCAAATGCAAAAGCACCGCGTATTACTTTTCTTTCACGCTCATACAAGGCTGGAAGAATGAACCGCCATATCTCGAAAACAATATATGGAAAGGTCACTATAAGTGCCATGATGAAAGTGATCTTCATATGTATCAGGAACTGAGCAGCCACCTCGATGTTCACAAGGGTCATCGAGAAATCAGCACTCAACAGCCGATACATAAAGAAATCAGATTTGGAAGGCGCAAGGATTATGCAGTCAAACAGAAAACCCTTGAAGAAGAACAATGCAACTACAGCAACGGCAAATACCGTCAGTATCCTGAAAATGCTAGTCCTCAGATCTTCCAAATGATCCCAGAAGGTCATTTCACCAGTCTGCGACATTATTTATCAGCCTCAATATCCTTCTTGATGTCCTTGACATCATTCTCGACTTCCTTCATTCCTTCCTTGAAGTTCTTGACACCCTTGCCAAGACCTTTCATAAGTTCAGGAATCTTCTTACCTCCAAAAAGAAGAAGCACAACCAGGGCGATTATTACAATCTCCCAGAATCCGAGATTAAAAACAAGCGGAGTAATCATAATAACAAAAATGTTAGCAGTGTAAACAATTTTGTTTCACTAATTATTTTTCAACGCATTAAGCGAAGCAGTGATACTTTCAATCTTTGAGAGCGAATCAGCCTCCTTTTTGCGTTCCACAGCTACCACAGCCTCAGGTGCATTGGCAACGAAACGCTCGTTCGAGAGCTTCTTGCGCACACTGTCGAGGAATTTCTGCTGGTAAGCGAGCTCAGCCTCAAGCTTTGCAACCTCCTCTTCAACGTTGATCAGACCAGTGAGAGGGATGAACATTTCTACAGTCCTTACCATGAATCTCTGAGCAGCTGACATGTCGCCTTCAGCCTCGGCAACCGCTACATTCGCAAGCTTCACCACAACCGGAAGGACCTCTGCAGGGAAAGCACCCTTGATCTTAAGATCGAGAGACTCTCTTGGAGAAAGGTTCTTGCTCTGACGGATGTTACGTACGCCCGCAACTGCCTCGCAAGCCATCTCGAATGCATTGATGAACTCTACATCGTATGCCTTTGCCTGAGGATAACGCTGGTTCATGATTGTCTCTCCGGCCTTGCGCTCAGCCATGTTCTGCCAGAGTTCCTCTGTAATGAACGGCATGATAGGATGGATCATCTTGAGAAGGGCATCGAAGAAGCCGATTGTAGCATCATATGTCTTCCTGTCGATTCCGGCACCGTATGCAGGCTTTACAGCCTCAAGATACCATGCGCAGAAATCGTCCCAGAAGAGCTTGTAGATTGCCATGAGGGCGTCTGAGATACGGAATTTGCTGAAATGATCCTCTACAGTCTCGATTACCTGGCTGAGCTTGTTGTCAAACCACTTCACCGCTACTGCAGCAGCATCCGGCTGCTGGGCAGCCTCGTCTACATTCCATCCAGTTACGAGACGGAACGCATTCCATACCTTATTATTGAAGTTACGTCCCTGCTCGATCTGCGATTCATCGTAAAGGATGTCATTACCTGCCGAGCTGCAAAGAAGCATGCCGAGGCGTACAGCATCAGCACCATACTTTGCGATAAGGTCGAGCGGGTCAGGAGAGTTTCCGAGAGTCTTGGACATCTTGCGTCCGAGCTTGTCTCGTACGATACCTGTAAGATATACATTGCGGAACGGTACATCATTCATGAACTCGTTTCCTGCCATGATCATACGTGCCACCCAGAAGAAGAGGATATCCGGACCTGTCACGAGGTCGTTGGTAGGATAGTAGTATGCAAGATCCTTGTTAGGCTCAGCCTCAGGATGTCCGGCCTTGTTTGTGTCGAACACAGAAATCGGCCAGAGCCATGAAGAGAACCATGTATCGAGAACATCCTCGTCCTGGCGAAGGTCAGCGGCTGTGATATTTGCATCGATTGCCTGAGCCTTAATTAAAGCTTCACTTTCATTTGATGCAACAACCACCTGTCCATCAGGAAGATAATATGCAGGAATACGCTGTCCCCACCAGAGCTGGCGAGAGATACACCAGTCGCGTACGTTCTCCATCCAGTGACGGTATGTATTGCGGTATTTGTCCGGAATGAGCTTTACGGCACCGCTCTCTACAGACTCGAGGGCATCCTTTGCAAGAGCCTCCATCTTGAGGAACCACTGCATCGAAAGCCTTGGCTCGATAACAGCATTTGTACGCTCTGAGTATCCGATAGGAGATGTGTAATCCTCCATCTTCTCGAGGTTTCCAGCCTCCTGAAGCATGGTCACGATCTTCTTGCGGGCGTCGAAACGATCCTCGCCTACAAGGATCTGTGCCTTCTCGTTAAGACGGCCGTGATCGTCGATGATGTCAAGTACCGGAAGGTTGTGACGGTTTCCGATCTCGTAGTCGTTCACATCGTGTGCAGGAGTTACCTTAAGACATCCGGTACCGAAATCCATAGCAACATAGCTGTCCTCGATGATAGGAATCTCCTTGTTGATCAGAGGGATAAGCACCTTCTGGCCTCTGAGCCAATGATAGCGCTCGTCATCAGGGTTTATACATACGGCAGCATCGGCCATGATAGTCTCCGGACGTGTTGTCGCTACAATGATATACTTGTCGGTAGGATTTCCGTTTCCATCGGACACGAAATATCTGAGGTGATAGAACTTGCTGACTGTATCCTTATGTACAACCTCCTCGTCGCTGACTGCAGTAAGTCCTACAGGATCCCAGTTCACCATACGCACACCTCTGTAGATATATCCCTTATTATAGAAATGTACGAATGTATTGATCACAGCCTCGCTCAGGTCCGGATCCATAGTGAACTTTGTCCTGTCCCAGTCGCATGACGCACCAAGCTTGCGGAGCTGGCTGAGGATGATGCCTCCGTGCTTCTCCTTCCACTCCCATGCATGCTCAAGGAACTGCTCACGAGTCAGGTCCTCTTTCTTGATACCCTCAGCAGCAAGCTTCTGCACCACCTTGTTCTCTGTAGCGATAGACGCATGGTCTGTACCTGGCACCCAACATGCATTCTTGCCGTCCATCCTTGCCTTGCGGACAAGAACGTCGTTCAATGTATTGTTGAGCACATGACCCATATGAAGGATTCCTGTCACGTTCGGTGGCGGAATCACGACAGTATAAGGTTCTCTTTCATCTGGTTCAGAATGGAAAAACTTGTTTTCAAGCCAATAGGCATACCATTTATCCTCCGTCAAGGCAGGATCATACTTTGCTGGAAGTTCCATATATTTTTTCTTAAACAATTATTATTCAATCCTTTGACGTCCATTACCCAATAATGGGCGCATAATCGTGCAAATATAGCAAAAAATCAGTATCTTTGCATGTAGAAACTTACTTAAAAAACATAATTATGTCAAACGAAAAGGAATTAAAGATCGAACTCAAGCCTGAAGTGGCAAAAGGATCATACTCAAATCTTGCGATAATCACCCACTCACACAGTGAATTCATCATTGATTTCGCGACAATGCTCCCTGGACTTCCAAAGCCTGAGGTAGGGAACAGAATCGTCATGACTCCAGAACACGCAAAGCGTCTCTACCTCGCCCTTCAGGACAACATCAACAAATATGAAACCCAGCACGGCCAGATAGCCCTCGGAGGCGAACCGAAAGCTACATTCCCTATGGGAGGTTTCGGCGGCGGAGCTAAATCATAATCTGTAATGGAAAACAGATTCAGCAGAATCAGAGCATTTGCCTTTGACGTGGACGGTGTCCTTACCGACGGCGGCATTCTTGCGGACCTGAATGGTGAACTTTACCGTACATTCGACTCGAAAGACGGAATGGCTATAAGAATGGCGGTGATGAAAGGTTATCATATGGCTATCATTACCGGAGGACGTTCGGAAAGCATCAGGATGCGCTTTGGCAGCTGCGGCATAAAACCTGAAGACGTATACCTCGGATCACGTGCCAAGATAGAAGATTTTGAAGACTTCTGCTCACGTCATGGACTTGAGCCGGACGAAGTCATGTACTTCGGAGATGATCTTCCGGACATACCGGTAATGACAGCATGCGGATGCGGGGTATGTCCGAGCGATGCCGTGGATGAAGTCAAGGAAATTGCGGATCTCATAAGTACGCGTCCGGGAGGAAAGGGATGCGCCAGAGAAATAATCCAGATGGTTCTTAAGGAACAGGGCAGATGGGAACTTGACGTCCAGGCATATAAAAGGCATTTTTAGTCCGGATTTCGCCACACATCAGGACAATTTCACCCCATATTTACCATAATCACAACGAATCCAAGGGTTTTACGACATTGCCGTCCGCAGATAGCGGGCGGCATTTTTATTGGATTACCTTTGCCGAAAACAAGTGGTTATGAAATTTGAAAACGCAAACGTACTCATCACCGGAGGAGCATCCGGAATCGGTAAGATCATGGGCCGCATGGCTCTTGAAAAAGGAGCAGCATGTCTTATAATATGGGATATCAACCCACAGAACATCGCTGTCACGATCAAAGAACTCAGCAAAAAGGGAAAGGTAAAGGGATATATAGTCGATGTATCTAAAAATGAAGTAGTTACAGAGGTATATAACAAAGTTGTCAGCGAATGTGGTGAAGTCGACATTCTGATCAATTGTGCCGGTATAGTTACAAGCAACAAGACATTCGACAAACAGACAGCAGACGAGATCATACGCACGATGAACATAAATACACTCGCCCCTATGTTCGTGACAAGAGCAATGCTTCCTGACATGATAAAGCGCAACAGAGGCCATGTGTGCAATATCGCATCCGCAGGCGGAATGCTCTCTAACCCGAAGATGTCAGTCTATGCAGCAAGCAAGTGGGGCGCGATCGGATGGTCGGACTCTGTCCGCATTGAGCTGCAGGACATGAAGAGCCAGGTCCATTTCACGACCGTTGCACCATATTACATCAACACCGGAATGTTCGACGGAGTCAAGTCAAGAATCATCCCTATCCTCAAGCCGGAATATGTAGCCAAAAGAATCATAAGAGCGATCGAAAAGAACAAGTCTTTCAGAGGAATT
Source organism: Bacteroidales bacterium (assembly GCA_017561265.1). Next base: position 14,239 of record JAFZDJ010000014.1, on the reverse strand, counting down.
CCTTTCGGATTCCATTTCATCCGATTCTGGCAGTTCCTTCTCCCGACCAAAGTATTCGATTGGTTCTTCGGAGAGGTCATGGGAATTTACCATGCTATGGACAACTTCACCGGCAGAAAACCGGCATCTGCAGCCACAAAGGCATCATAAATTCACCGACGTACCGAAAAAAATGTCTATTTTTGGTACGTCACTTTTTAATATAGCAATGGAAAACACAGCAACAGATAAAATAATCAGCATCCATCAGGCCCAGAAGGAGTACTTCCGTTCAGGAGAGACGCTTTGCGTATCTTTTAGAAAGGAAATGCTGAAGAAGCTCCTTCACGCAATTGAAAAATGGGAGACAAAGATTGCAGATGCCCTTTGGACAGACCTTCACAAATCATACGAAGAAGCATATCTGACCGAGATCAGCATAGTCACCGGTGAGATAAAGAACCATATCCGGAATGTCGGCAAATGGTCACGCAGAAAGTGTGCGCATAGTCCATTGAAACTCTTCCCATCAAGGAGTTATATAACAAAGGAGCCGCTTGGCAACTCACTGATAATATCTCCTTGGAACTATCCTGTCCAGCTTCTTCTCAACCCTCTTGTCGGGGCGATTTCAGCCGGATGTACAGCTGTGCTTAAGCCGTCACCATATGTGCCGACCGTATCTGAAGTGATAGAGGAAATGATTGCCGACACATTTGAGGAAAGATACATAGCCGTAGTTCAAGGAAACAGGACTGTAAACACAGCACTGCTTGAACAGAGATGGGACCTGATCTTCTTTACAGGAAGCCCGGCACTGGCAAAGACAGTGATGAATGCAGCCGCGAAATACCTTACCCCTGTAGTTCTGGAACTTGGAGGCAAGAGCCCTTGCATTATCGACAGGACTGCCGACATCTCCACAGCCGCAAAAAGAATCGCATGGGGCAAGACCTTGAACAGCGGCCAGACATGCATCGCTCCGGATTATATACTTATCCATAAGGAAATCAAGGATGCTTTTGTAAAGGCCTTTGCAGAGGAAGTCCGCAATCTCCATGGAAAAGACATCCAAGCTGACAGACATTATGTCCGCATGGTAAACGACAAGGCATTTGAAAGGGTCATCGGTTATTTCAAGGATGGCGACATAATATATGGAGGCCGCACAGACGCAGCAACCAGGTTCATCGAGCCGACTCTTATTGAGAACGTACCGCTCGACTCCCCTCTTATGACTGAAGAAATCTTCGGTCCCGTATTCCCGATCATCACTTTAGATGAAAGCGGTAATTCATTTAAGGACAAGGTCATAGATTTCGTGACCGAACGGGAGAAACCACTTGCATTCTACTACTTCGGAAAGGAATCGGAAGGCTGGGATATAATCCGCAGGACATCATCAGGAGGAGGCTGCATCAACGACGTGATAATGCATATAGCAAATGAAAATGTCCCGTTCGGAGGAGTCGGAAATTCCGGCATGGGAAGATACCATGACAAAGACAGTTTCGAAGCCTTCAGTCACACCAGAAGCATCATAGCAACGGGCACATGGATAGATCTTCCGTTCCGTTATATGCCATATAAGATGTTCGGACTGGTCAAGAAGATATTATAAAAGTTTGACATCAAACTTTAAGCCGCTGTGTCATAAAGATATAGCGGCTTTTTATTATACTTTTGCAGCTTGATCAAACATATTAAGCCATGAAAAGAAATACTTTTTATCCAGACATTCATGTCCTCATCAGCCTGTTGGCTGAAACTGCTTCGAGCAGGGCGGAAATAATCAAGGAAACATGGAACTATCCGCAAAAGTACCATCCATGCGCACCGTCTGCGTGGCAACAGACCATTCACGACCTCGTCGCTTCGCAAAGGAGCCACATCTATGAGAGAATGTACAAGGTGCTTACTTCGGAAGTGATGAAGATGAAATACCCAAGAATAGCGGATATTGAAAAGATGGATGTTTCATCCGTAAAGAAAAGCACGATGATTCTCATTCTTATCGGTCTGCCGGCAGATGTCATAGCAGAGATGATCCTTCTTTCTCCCGGCTATGTATATACTATTTTAAGAGAGTACCCGGCAATATTGAAATAAAAACCTTAATTTTGCATCCATACAGACATTTTTACAGGATGGACACCAAAGGAAAGAGAATAATACTTGCCAGCAATTCACCCCGCAGAAAGGAACTGATTGCGGGCTTGAACATAGATTTCGAAGTTGACACAAAAAGTAACGCTGAGGAAAAATACAGCAGCGACACTCCTCAGGAGATGATTCCTGCCGTACTTTCAGAAGTAAAGTCATTCGGATTTCATCGTGAACTCGAAGAAGATGAAATACTTATAACTTCTGACACGCTTGTATTATGCGAAGGAAGAGTGATGGGAAAGCCACATTCACGCGAGGAAGCCATTGACATGCTCATGCATCTGTCCGGCAAAAGCCACAAGGTCATCACCGCAATCACACTCAGAGACAGCCTGAAACACAGCACATTAAGCGACATCGCCCTGGTTCATTTCAAGGAGCTCTCCAAAAGCGAAATCGAATACTACGTCGACACATTCCGTCCTTTCGACAAAGCAGGAGCATATGGCATCCAGGAATGGATCGGATATATAGGCATCGACAAGATTGAAGGATCGTATTTTACGATCATGGGGCTTCCTGTCCATCTCGTATATCAGGAACTTGTTAAATTCATCGGATAAGCATGAAGATAGACATTCACAGCCATATTCTCCCGGGAATAGACGACGGAGCGAAAACCCTTGAAGAATCCGTCCAGCTGGTCACAGAGATGGCCGGATGGGGTTTCGAGCGACTTACATGCACTCCGCACATAACCAAGAAATTCCGCAATACTCCGGAAATTATCCAGGAAAAGTTTGACATCCTTAATAATGCATTATCTGCCAATGGATTAAGCATCGATCTCAGAATGTCTGCCGAATACAGGTTAAACCCTGAGACATGGCCTGAGATACTGAAGAGCGGACAGTTCATGCCTATCGAGGATCGATATATACTTATGGAATTCCCTATCAACGAACCTTCAGACATGGGAGATCTGGACCCTATGGAAGAATTCCTGAAAGTAATATCTCTAGGCTTGACACCAATTCTCCCCCATCCTGAAAGGTATTTCTATCTGCAGCATGACGACCTGCTAAGATATGTTGATGCGGGAGTGAAGATCCAGTCAAACTACGGTTCCCTTGCCGGAGTGTATGGTTCTGAGGTCAGCAAAAGAGCCCAGTCCCTTATCGACGAAGGAATCGTATCCTTCCTTGCTACAGATATGCATAATATGCAATACATCAAGACCATCAGCTCCTGGCTGGATGAAGGCAACCAGCTTTGGGATATGCAATAAAAAAAATGAGACTTCGCCGCTCACGCGGGGACGCCTCATACTAACCACATAATTAATAACACTAAAACTAATAACCAATAAGTTGTGAGAGTTTCAGAACAACTCTCTGATCAACTCGGATGCAAAGGTACTGCTTTTTCCGTCATATGCAATAACCGTTCCATTCAAGTCCGACGAACTGTAGAATTACGGTACCGAACAAAAACGGCGAGAATACGAACCTATAAACAAAAGGGCTCGCAAACTTACAACACACCAATAATTTTCAAAGCAAAATAACAATCCCTAATATTTTCAAGGGATTTACTATCAAACTATAAATTTACAGATTTTCCGACGAATTGAAAACACTTAGAATATAGATTCCTGAGTTGCGGTTGTAAGTAGTTCCAAAGCCTTCATTCCCATGATGGAATTACCCTTTGAGTTCAGCCTTGGACTCCAGACAGAAACAGCGTAACGCATTGGATATATGGCAACTATGCCTCCACCGACACCGCTCTTGCCCGGAAGACCGACAAGATACGAAAACTCTCCGGCCTCATCATAAAAGCCACATGTCTGCATGACAGCATTCATTCGCTTGATCTGAGAAGAGCTCAGCCTATATCCTGAAAAATCAAAAGCAGAAGAGTTGGTAAATGAAAGAAACGCCTTGGCAAGTTCCCTGCAGCTCATCTCAATCGAGCACATCCTGAAATAGAACATGAGCACATCTTCAATATCATTATCGATGGTTCCATGATATTTCAGCATATTTGCTATGGCTGCATTAAGGTAGCCCTTTTCTCTTTCTGAAGAAGCTACATCCTCATTATATGATATGGTATCATTTCCGCTGATGGCTTTAACAAAGTCAAGAAATTCCTTTTCAGGATTTTCGAGCTCTGTCATGAGTATATCTGCCATAACTATCGCACCGGCATTGATGAAAGGATTTCTTGGAATTCCTTTTTCAACTTCCAGCTGCACAAGAGAATTGAACGCAGTTCCAGAAGGCTCCTTACCGACCCTCTTCCACAGGCTCTCCCCTTTCAGAGAAAGACACATAGCCAAGGCAAATACCTTTGTGATACTCTGGATGGAAAAACGCGTATCCGCCTGCATGAAAGGATAAACTTCACCTGAAACAGTCTCAAGACACATTCCGAACTGATCAGGATCAATCTTGGCCAATGCAGGGATATAATCCGCCTGCTTACCCTCCTTCGCATACGGAAGAATCTCATTATAAATATCTTGCAGAATCTTCTGATAATCCATATCTATTTCTATCTTAATTCCATCACAAACTTACATAAAATCTATGTAAAATCATTATTCTTCGTTCATGGTCTTTATGTATGACAACATCTTTTCCGCTTCTGAATATCCCTCGTCATATAATGCCCTGAGTGCGTAAACAGATACTTGAATCCGATATAATGATGCTCATCCATCAGATCGATGTTGCTTGCTTTTGCTCTTCCACGCTGACCAGACATATATGACAGGCCGTTGCAGGCTCCTGCACTTACCCCGACAGTAAACGGAAATCTGACTCCATGATCCATGAAGCAGTCCAGAACTCCACAGGTAAAGACACCTCGAAGTCCACCGCCTTCCAGCACAAGTCCTGTATGCTTATCTATAGTCATTTTATGATAGAATGAATATTTATATCATTATACAAGGTATCTCAATTCTACTGGTTTGACGTGTGGAACGGACAACGCATGCCGATGCACTGGCTGTTGGATGACATATGACGGCATACAACCTGTGGCTTCTGCATCCTGACTCCGGTGATCTCCTCGGCATAATCAATCGCTGTGAGGATGGACATGTAGGAGTTTCGCTTGCAGCAACGAGGGCCACCAATCTCGCCTAGTCTTGCCAATGAATGCGAGGTCATAAGATTCGAATGTCCCCATGCCTCATTCATCAGCGGAGTCGAGCCAGTGATGATCGAGATGAACATGCCCGTGCTTATGGCCGCGCCGCATGCTCCCCAGAATCCGCATGCTCCTCCGGGAACCTTGCTTCCTCTGCTTATCATCTCGCTGAGAGCCTTCGAAAGGTCTATCTGCCCGCCAGCATTATGGTAGGCAGTCAAAAGAGCGGCTCCTACCATGATATGATGCTCAGGGCCATGCATATGGCAGAACGGCATGTCCATCATCTTTCCGATGATATCTATCGGGTCGCATGAAGTCTCATTAAGGCATAGTCCCACTATAGAGTCAACTCCTTTAGAGTGACATTCATTGCAGACATAGTGTCCGTTGACGCATCTTGTCTTGCTGAATTCACTCTTATGGCATATACTGCACTCCATCAAAATATCTTCCTGAAGATACTCAAGAGGGGCTTTACATATAAGACATTCTTCTTTCATATAGAGCTTCGTTAGTAATGCAAATTTACTATTTTATCGGATATATTCTTTGAAACTCTACTTTTGTATCAACTTATTTATCGGAGAGATAACAGCGTTCTTTGGAAGCAACAGTCATACAATGAGCATTATTATTACTATCTTCGCAGAACTAATCCAAAACCATCATGGCAAAAATATACGTTGCAAGCAGCTGGAGAAACCAGTATTACCCTGATGTCGTGAAGAAACTCCGTGAATATGGCCACGAAGTCTATGATTTCCGCAACCCGCCGCACAATCATGGAGCTTTCATGTGGAAGGATGTCGATCCGGAATTCGACAAATGGAATGTAGATCAGTACAAGCAAGGTTTGCAGCATCCTTCATCAGAGCGTCAGTTCCAGGCAGATCTCGATGCACTCAACTGGGCGGACACATGTCTTCTGGTTCTTCCTTGCGGCCGTAGTGCTCATACAGAAGCCGGATGGATGAAAGGATCAGGAAAGAAAGTCATCGTATATATCCCGGAAATGCAGGAAGCCGAACTTATGTATAAGTTGTTCGACCTTGTAAGCGGCGATCTGGATGAGATCAATGAGTTTATCTGCAAACCAACATCTCACTTAACTTTCAAGTAATCTCAATTTCAGACCAACGTCAAAGCATCTCAATCTGTTATCACAAAGTAGCCCCAATGTAGCCACGATTCTCAGAATGGTCGCCCATAAAAAACTAAACCCGGATGTTTGATTTCTCAGGGACATCCGGGGCTTTCGACTTCTTATTCCATTTCTGCGAGATATTTCTCGACTTGTTCTTTTAAAGGCTGAAGATCTTGCTCAATAACGTTCCAAACTTCTTCAGGATCCACTTGATAGTATCCATGAACCAGAAAGTGCCTCATTGCAACGATAACTTTCCAATTCGTGTCAGGATGAGCGTCTTTGAAATCTAAACTAAGCATATAGGATGCTTCGCCAATGATTTCAATGTTCTTGACTATTGCAAAATACAAGATACTATCCTTCTTAAAGTCTTCGCGTTTGACGTCCTTTGTAAATTCAAAGACTTTGTCTATGGCCTGATGAATGTGCTCCAAACGTCCCTTATCCCTAACTTGCTCTCTCATAAATCAAAATCTTATCGTTATTTGCCGTACGTTCTGCGAATGATAACAACGTACCTTCTGTAATCAAATCAACATCAAAACCAAGAAGTTCACTCAATTCCAATGAAATCTTGGCGTGCCTCATCAGGCTTACTTTTGCCTCTTTATCGAAGACTACAAGTATATCAATATCGCTTCCGCTATGAGCTTCGCCCCTTGCATAAGAGCCGAAGACCCAAGCCTTCACAATCGGTTGGGTTGCAAAGTAGCGTACTATCTTATCTGTAAGTCTCTTATCCATAGCATTGGGCATTTCTGCAAATATAAAAGATTTTTCGTTTTATTGCAAAGAATGTGCGGAGCTGCTGCTCCCAGACCTATATATTATTGAGTACAATCTTAATCTTAGACAACCAATGTACCCTCGTTAAATATCTTTACATTTATCTCTGATGGAAGAGTCAGGAAGTCGAATGAATTTTCTTTATGGATAGGTATGATCGCGGTATTTGGATTAACCATGCTACATACTTTCTCTATGCATTCTTTTGATGCATGGCCTGATGTATGGCAAAATACAGTGTCAGGAAACTGATTGACAAAGTCATATAGATTCTGATTAAATGCTTTATGCTCAGGATCTATATAACCTTTAAACATAGAGTAGACAATACAAGTTTCCTCAGGAGCACAGTGTGGCAAAACTTGGTCAAGGTACCTTTGGAATGTATCGCTTCTGCGGATAAGCATCGTGAATCCCTTGTCGTGCATCCATTCGACTAATTTACTGTTAGTCCAGTGGTTCCGGATGTCAAAAATATCCTCAGTTACAAATCTATAAAGAGGTTTATCAGGGTCGTATCCATCACGGATTATATCAAGCATCTTCTTCTGATAGTCATCACATAATAATGGCTGTCTTGATTTGTTATGAGCACTGTAAATCGACCATAAACGATCTGCATCTGCTGATGACGACAGAATGAATACATTCTTGTACTTGCGCATAATCTGACGGAACTGACTGCTGATTTCCTGTTCTGAAAGCACACTCTTTGATCTCTGGCCTACATTTGTGCCTTCGGTAATCAGAACATCAATTCCTTGAGGAATGATATGCTTTTCTAACATTGTATAAAGTCCTTTTCCAAGATATCCGTGATCTCGAAAATCTCCTGTGTGTAATACTTTCTTTCCGTCACACTCGATCAGGAACATATATGAATCCGGAGCCGAATGACTCACTCCATACGGGGTTATTGCAATGTCTCCAATGATTGTCTTTCGCCCTATGGCAAATGTCTTGAATTCATTCAAGGCCTTAAGGTTGGCTTGCGCACGATCCTTCAACTTCTCAGCATAAACCATATGATCATTGAGATGGATCATAATCTTAATTGCAAGCGGCCCCATATACTGAGCCACGCAACGTTCATGAATCTCGGCTGCAAATCCAAGGTGGTCGCCATGATAATGGGTATAGAAAACAGCACTGCAGTCATCAAGAAGCAGATCCAGATTCTCCGGTGACTCATACTTATCTTCTGATACTCCGCCGCCATCAGGGAGATTGTGGCCAAGGTCAATAAGTATCTTCGTTCCAGAAAGCGACTGTATCTCAGTGATACAGCCGCCTATCTGATTCAGTCCTCTGTGGATTGTTATTTTCATAGTGATGTTCTAGTAACCTTTACTGTTTCTTTATCAAAAAACATGTAATGTAGTTTAAATTTAAAGTCTGAATTGGGAACCTCTATTTCATCTCCCGCAAAAGATGGCACACTATCATCGTTAGGGTCTGGCATCAAAATACAGACATTGATGTATTTTCTATTTTTGGGGTCTCTAATTCCGCATAAATCCCAGAACAATCCTCCGTATTCAGTTTTGCTGAGTTCAACTACAAATGTTGCATATGCGAGAGCTTGGTTAATAACTTTATCTGGTCCTTCACTACTTTTATATTCATCTTTTAATTCAAAGAGGGTCAGATGATGTTTATATCTTGCAAGAATATCTATACCACCTTTCCCAGTTTCAGAATATTTAATTTCATCTTTGCTGGCTGTTAGTGGAGTCGGCATTTGAAAAAAAACGTCTTTCACTAACGTTACGGGTTGTATTTGTGTTATGGATTTATCAATTCTACTACTTTTATGAAATTCTCTAAGTAGCAAATTCTCAAAACGGTGTTCTGGGTGGCCCTGCTTTTCTAAAGATGATGAGAAGAACTTACGAAATGCTATACCGACAGGAGATGTCCACTTATGTTTTCCTTTCTTAATATTATCAGGATAATTGGCAAAGTGTTTACGACTTCGTGAATCGTGATCAGCATTTATATTGAGATACACTTCATCATTGTTAACGACCTTAATCTCGCCTACGCTTTGACCTTGATATCTGATATCAAAGCAAGATGAATTTTTGTATGCTTTACCTATGCTGGAATATACACTCAGGCCGCCCCATTTATGGAACTTAGAACGCCTATCAGCAATACCTTGCTTATACTGAATTGTACCAGCAAGATATTTACAGTACTTCTTTTCCCACTTTTCTCTATTACTTGAGAGCTCGTTTTGTGTAGTAATTATTGACTCAATTATTTCCATATTATGATATAGTGTGATTTCTACAAAGTTAATGTTATATCAATGAAAATCATATTATAAGCTTTAGAAACTTGTGTTTAATCCTCCATCGAAGTTAAATATCCCGCCTCCGCCGCCGACTTTATTGATGACAATCCTATTATTCCCGCTGAAGTACGCTCCGGCAACATTGAATCCGGGGTAGATGCGACGGTGCATGCTTCCGTCCCATCTGAATATACATACGTAGTCTCTGTATGAGACAACGAAGAACTCTCTGTCAGAAGAGATATTGGCGCTGGTCGCTCCATAGTCACCGACTCTGTTTCTGACGCTTCCATACTGATTGCAGATACAGGCCTGGCCTGCATCGATGAGTACAATATAATCTGATTTTGCTGACATGTTTCGTGTTATTTAGTATTTAATATGTTTGAGTACTGATCTGGATAATGCTGCCTTATGAAGGCTAGTTTGTATAGGTTATGTGCCTCTAAATAGACATCACACTTATTTTCTGCATGTCTTGCCTTTAGAAGTTGCTTTACCCGCTCCCTATAAGCCTGCCATTCATCCTCATCAGACCAGTACGACCGGTTAGTCCACTTAAGGCACTCTGTTCTTTGCCTTGAAAAAAGAACCACTCCGTGCGTGTTAGAAAGCATTTCATCGACCTCAGGACGGCCTGTAGATGTAAAGTTCTCGTGTAGGCGGTTCGATAAGTAGTCCATCAGATCATCATACTGATTCTCTGATTTGAACGCCAATGCTTCTGTGAGTTCATTCAATGACGTAGGACGGATAAGTCTTAGGGCTTCAAGTGTGATCGGCGAATAACATTTTGTCGTTATTCCATGCAGATTTAGGTCATTTATGTTCTCATATACATCGATATCGTCATATGGTATCTTGAAGAGACTATCTGCCATGATGTCATGATGCGCTCTCTGTAGCCTGCATGAATTTGGACGATATTCATAGGTCAACGAAAAATCTGCGGATTCTTCATGCTGAGACTTAACCTTTAGGGTGTGTATTTTTAGGAGCGAATCTCTAGAATATTCATATCCATAGTCATAAACTAGTTGAACAACCATTTCTGGCTTATTGACATCAATGCGAAGATCAACTCTCGCTACTTCTCGCAAAGTATTCAGTACATATCTTTCTGTAATGATGTTTGGATGCTCCATAGGATTGAACAATGAGATTCCCAGCAGATACGCTACAAGTGAGACACTGTATCCATTCAATGGGCGCAGTTTGACACATATATCCTTTTCCGAAAGATCCATGAACAGCCGCCAAAGCGTGACTAACAGTTCTGTCCTGCCATATTTCTCAATTCCATCCAGTTCCGAGTCAAGTCGTTGCCTGACTTCGTCAGTTAATTGCCCAAACTTGGTTTGGGCAATTTCATATACATCCTTCTTCAGTTCATTGAACGTCTTCATCTCTTCTTTTATTTCTTCTGGCTCTTACAGTGCGGATAGAATCAGTAATCTTTTCTCTCAAGGTCTCTTTGCAGTGGTTGTAGCAGCAGACATTGTTGTAGTGTGTATGATCATCCATATATTCTGCGCCCTCATTTTCGTGGATGTGGCCGTAAAAGTGGCGTACTGGTCTGTTCTCTCCAACATATTCGTATATTTCAGGTGGATAGTGAGTCAGGAGTATATCGACCCCTTCAGGTAATGACAGGTGCATGAAATTTGATGCCTGGAAGTAGAATGATATACCATTGATGACTTCCAGAGAGTCGAGACAAAGCTTGATGTCATCAGAGTTGAAGAGCAGCTCTCCCCATTTGGGAGCAATTTCAAAGATCAGTTCATGATTTCCTGGGAGGAAGAACTTCTTGCCAGGCTGGCCAGCGAACCAATTCAGGAAATCGTCATAGTCGTGAGGATCCAGATTGTCCTCGACGGCGTCGCCGAGGCAGATGGTTATATCCGTATCTTGCGGAATATCAAGGTGTTTGTGCAGTCCGTGAGAGTCTGAAAAGACGAAGATCTTGTTGTTTTTGTAGTTGATAAGCATATTATGGTATTTTAATATATCTATATGTTTGGTTGTTTTCGAGACAAAGGTATCTGTAGCTTCAGCAGAAATCTGGCATAAGATAAATTTGTTGAAAACATTTTACTTCTGCTACTTTTTTGCCGAAGACATTACTATCTTTGTAGACATTATGGCAAAGAATTACTTTAAATCCTACATCTGGCTTTTGGAGACTCTCCAGAGCCGCGGTCCACTGACCTTGAAACAGATTCAGGAACTGTGGCTGAAAAGTTCAGTGAATGACGAAAGGAAGCCACTTGCGCCTCGTACATTCGCAAACCATATCGCTTCAATTGCAGATACATTCAAGATATATATCGTTTGCGACAGAAGGAATAACACATATAGCATCGATAACGAGAGCGATATCGGTAGCAACGAGCTACGTGATTGGATGTTGGATGCGCTGTGTATTAATTCTCTTGTAAAAGAAAGTGCCGGACTTCGTGACAGGATTATCTTTGAAAACGTACCATCAAGCCATCAATTCCTGACAAAACTCATACAAGCGATACGAGACAACAGAAAAGTCAGGATGACATATAAAGGTTATACTATGGGCCAGGAAATGACATACGAGCTTGAACCTTATTTCATCCGGGAATTCAAACGCAGATGGTACCTATACGCCCATAAGGACTACGACAAGGATCATGAGCCACACATGTATGCATTAGACCGTATGTCGGAGATGGAAGTCCTTGCTGAAACATTTGAGATTCCAAAGAGTATTGATGCAGAAGAATGGTTCAGCCCCATATATGGGATCCGCAAATACCCTGATATGAAACCAGAGAGAGTCCTCCTCAAGGTCTCCTCTGTGCAGACAAGGTACTTCCGTTCACTCCCACTTCACAGGAGCCAGGAAGAAGTTGAAACACATGAAGACTATAGCATCTTCTCATATTTCCTGACTACCGATTACGACTTCAAGCAAGATGTACTATCGTTCGGGAAAGAGGTCGAGGTGATTGAGCCACTGTATCTTAGGAGAACTATAGCAGAGACAGTAATTCATCTTTCTGAAACATATAAATAGACTATGGAAAAACAATACAAAGCATCTATTGATAAAGCTACCGCACTGGACTTTGCAATTAGGGATGGACAGGAGGAACTTGACTATGGCTACGAAATCAGTGGTAAATCACCATACAACAATTATCTCAGCAATGAAGATTGGGAACGATTTTTAAACTCAATGTCACCACTCCATTTAGCGCAATATAATGATGCCGATGGAGGAGAACTCATTGAAAAGAAAGGTAGATGGGGAATGAATCCTCCTAAAATGGCATCTTTTGGATCATCGAGCCGACTCATATATGAGTGTTCTAAATCAATACCAAGTTTCTATTTTGAAAAACAGTTACCGACTAGAGTCGGGCACACAGCAAATCTGGATGGGTATTTACGCTGTCCGGAGTCAGATGTATTTGTTGAAGCAAAATGTAGAGAGATATACTCAACGCATCTGAACCAAAAGATTTCCCTTGTGTATAGAGATGTATATGAATATATTAAATCTAAAAACCCTGGTTTCTCGTATAAGTGTAAACCTATCGAGGATGAACCGGATTACATGGCATGCTCATTTATTATGAACAACAAGTACATATCTCATTTTGATGTAAAACAATTGATATGTCATTTCCTGGGAATCTGTGCAAACATCCTTGAGAATAAAGCAAATACAAATATCAGATTTACTTATCTGATTTTTAACCCTAACTTTGATACTGACTTTTCAAATCCATACATATCAAATTTTAAGTCAAAGATTTTGAAAGAATACAAAGAAACACTGGAAGAGATCAACATCTTTGGAGATTTCAAGTGGCTATTTGATGCAGTCATGGATTGTCAATCAGAGCATTTAGGTATTCCTAAACCACAATGTGTTTTTGAATTTGCATTGCATGACCAAAAGTCGTATGTATTAGAACAGGTATAAATAAGGCTCTATGTACTTTAAGTTTAAGGATATCAACATCTTCGCATTCTCCGACACCCATGGCAGACATAGAGAACTGCAGGTGCCGGAGAATGTTGAAATTGTTATATGCGCTGGTGATGCGGTAGAAGACAATCTTGCAGGAAATGAGTATGACGATTTCATTGAGTGGTTCGCTTCCCTACATTACAAGTGGAAAATCTTTATTCCAGGCAATCATGAGTTATCCTTTGAGTTAGATCAGGCAGATGAAATTATCCAAAGAATGACAGATAAAGGAATCACAGTCCTGGAGGATGCTATCGAGGATTGTGATGGCATAATCATCGGATCTATCGGTCATAATGTTATGATTGCACAAGAAGATATCCCGAAAGATATAGACATCCTTGTAACTCACTATCCTCCTTACGGAATACTGGACGAAAATTTGGGAATCGTAGAAATTCTGAATTTCGTTCTGCATTCACAACCTAAGTATCATCTGTTCGGGCACATTCACTCAACCGCTGGTCAGAAACACATATTTGGCAATACAACTTGTGTAAATATCGCTACGATATTGTAGAAAGCAAAAAAGGTTTTATACAAATTTAGACCAAAGATCTTTGAGAGAAATATCCTCTATAAATTTCAAAGTGACCCCCAAAAAGTAAGCATCCGACGAAGTACATATTGACCAATTAGCCGCCATTACTGAGGTAGTACCCGGTAGTGGCGGCTAGTAGTTGGTAGTAACTGGTTATTACCTGCCATTAGCGGGTAGTACCTGCCAGTTGCAAGGTAATAG
>JAFZDJ010000132.1 GCA_017561265.1 Bacteroidales bacterium | reverse complement strand
TCAGGATTACCTATAATCTGCTGATATCCGCCCATTCCTACATTCGTCGAACTCTTGACCGCCCAATATTCAGGATAGTTCCTTTCGCTGCTCACTGATAACTGAAACAAATGATCCTTATTCGGCATATATACAGCAACGGCATTTGGATACAGGTCCCACATCTTCCACATAGGACTGTGGTATCGTTCGCCTGCAAGGGATATGTCAACCATCAGCTTGCCGTTGAATGTCTTGTTGAATCCTGCATATATGTTCAGAATGCTCTCCGTCTGCACAGATGACATATCTTCCGGAACAGCCCCGGTGCCTGTGAACTTCTGCCAACTGTCATCGGTGGAAGTGTTGAAGATCACTCCGTAATTGATTCCCCAGCCGCTTTTGGTATTATGCTCATGCGAGACGAAAGCCTTCCATCTGCTGATTCTCTGATTGTCGGTGCCGGTCAATATATTGTTTCCGTCGTAATCACTCATAGTCTGCAGAATCGGAGCCTCATACAGTGTCATCTCTGCTCCGGCAGACAGACCGAATGGAGCATGATAGTCCAGTCTCGCATTATGCATCTTCTTATTGGTACAGTATTCATTGAGCGTATTGTATGTGCCGCTTGATTTCTGCAGGTTGTAATCATCTGACCATGTTCCTGTATAGACTCCGCTTATGGAATGGTTTTTATCAATGTTATAATCAGCACCGACTCTCCAATTATGATTATATCCCTTTCCATTCACTACAGCATCGCTTATGATGTCGTGCACGGTTCCGTCATTGAGTGAATGATGAGACTCTGTGCTGGCCTCCCTGAAATTCTCGCCGTGAGTATGAGAGTACAGTACGTCACCTGAAAATCTGTTCTTGTTAAATATAAGGCTTGCCCTTTCTTCAAATGCATGCCTTTCCTGATATTGCCATTTACCGGTGATTTCTCCCAACACAGGAGACACATCCCCGTCTGCCTTCTTCAATGTGATATTGATCATCGCCCCACGCACCTGATACCTCGCAGGAGCACTATACATCACTTCAGCATTGGCTATGCTTGAAGCCGGGATACTTTTCAGAAGCATATTCAGCTGGTCTGAAGTCATATTCGTGACCTTTCCGTCAATGACAACCTTTGCTCCTCGTCCGGCAAGCGTGAAAGAGCCATTGCTTTCAATGACTCCCGGCAGCTCTTTGATGGCGTCATAAGCATTATCTACAGGTAAATCCTTGATGATATGCGGAAGGTCATAGATAAGCTTTCCCTTGTCAGCCTTGACAATAGGCTTATCACCTGTCACCATCGCTTCCGGCAACGAATAATAGAGACTGTCAAGCTTCTCGTCCTTGGATTGAGCCACAGCATTGAAGCACAATGCAGTAAAAACAATAATGAATAATGTCCGTTTCATACTTCTGTGTCTATTTGTTTCCGCAAAGTTCTCAAACACATTAGCAAAAATATGTTATCCAATGTTAAACAGTGTTAAATAGTGTTAACGTCTGCGAAGACAATGGATATTTGAATAACTTTGCAGATATGAAAATGCCGACCTTATTTTGAGACCTTCAGGTCGATAGTAAGTCCTCCTCCTGAGGAGGAGGATTTAGGAGGAGGGTAACGTTAAAACGGAAAGTGCGGTGGGATGAAGTTTTGCAGGTCTCACCAACCTTCAGTTAATCAATAATTTACCACTTGCGAAACTTGAGCGATGAAGAACAACCTGAAACATATAGCAGTTGCGGTCATCATAGTCATGGCCTGTCTGTTTACATACCAGAGCTGGTGGCTCATAAGAATGTATCGCAGCGAGGTGACAAAGACCGAGAATGCAGTCCGTACTGCACTCCGAAACTGCGACTTCAACGAAATGATGGCACGCCTGCAGAAAGCCCGCGATCAAAAGGCAGGAGTGGGTTTCACAGGCGACATCACCGTTGGTGCCGGATATGGATCAGGAGGTATGCTTGTGTCGGAAATCAGCACCACACAATATGAACAGGACACTCTGGGCAGACAGATAAATGGTCAGAAGACAGGAGTGACAAAGAGGATCAGCCAGACAACCAGCAGCGTGATGCAGACTGACAGCCTCCCTCCAAAGCCAGAGAGATCAGAACAGGAAAGCATGTTCAAATCTCTGGATAACATGTCCGTTCAGATGATCCGAGGAATGCACACCGGAATAGATGCGATAGACGGTAATC
>JAFZDJ010000131.1 GCA_017561265.1 Bacteroidales bacterium | reverse complement strand
TTTTGTCTGGATCTGCCTTTGTCTACGCGGTAGAACCTCTCGAATAACCGTGGAAGACATGTCTCTTCAACGCCTACTCCATCATCTTCAAAAGAGACTCTGCAATAATCATCATTATTTTCAAGCAGGGTTATGTATATCGTCCTTCCTTCGGAGTAGGAAATCGCGTTTTCAGTAAGGTTCCTGAATATTGAGCCTAGCAGTGATGGATTTCCATATATTGTGACAGTCTCATTGAAATCAACCTTGAGATCAAGTTTCTCTTGCTCCGGCATGAGTGACAGTTCTGAAGCAATATCGTCAATAAGATCGTTGATCACGACAACTTCGCGTTCAATGTTGACAGCACCGTCTTCTATTCTGGTGATCAATGAAACATCAGCAAGCAGGCGCCTGAGCCTTTCATTCTGGGTGTAGCATCTCTCGATAAGTTCCTGTTTCTTTTCTTCAGTAAGTTTAATTCCTGAAAGAAGTGTCTCCAGACAGACCTGAATTGATGCAACCGGAGTCTTCAACTCGTGATTGATGTTGTTGGTTAGCTGACGCTTAAGTCTGTTCTTTTCCCGCTCATCATTGATGGCTCGTTCCTGTTCACGATACATGTTCACTCTTTCGATCGTTCTACCAAGCCTTCTGGTGCTGAAGAATCCAGCGATGCTTACCAGTAGACTTATGCCTATCATTGTCCAGAAGAACGCCTGGTCTGCTTTAAGTGTATCCTTCAAGGACGGCGTGTATGGGATAGCTGTCCTTACTATATGCTCGCTTCCCTTGGTAGCCGAGTAAAAGTACTGACGGCCGTCACTTTCTGATAGGCGTCTTATATTATAACCTCGTCCGGTCTTTAATGCCGATTGAATTTCCGGACGCAGGACATGATTGTCAAGAGAGTCAGCAGAATGCCTGTTGTCATAAAGGACCGTGCCCGAAATGTCCATTATAGTCATACGCGCATCACTATAAGTGAGCCCTTCAGGAAAAGTACATTCCTCTGGAAGCAAACCATCATTCAGGGATTCAAGAATATGTACATTGCATAATTGCAGCTGTTCATTCAGACTGTCACTCTTGTAGTCTTTTTCGCGTACATACTGAAAGGTGATGAAGCAACCCAGCTGGATCCATATGAATCCAAGCAGAAGGATGTACATACGCTTATGGTATGAGAGGTTAATTCCTGAATCCATATCCGAAACCTGCTCTAGTGATTATACATGCCCCATACTCTCCGATCTTCTGCCTGATGCGTGTGATGTTGACGTCTATGGTGCGGTCGAGTACGATGACCTCGTCGCTCCATACGTTTGCCAGAATCTGATCTCTTGAACATATCTTGCCCTTGTTTGTGATCAGGAAGGCCAACAGTTCGAATTCCTTCTTTGTAAGGTTTACTTCATTGCCGTCAACGATGCAAGTCTTCAGGTCGATGTCCAGAATCAGTCCGTCAACAGCAAGTCTGTTGTGCTTGTCCGCAATCTTTTGACCTGATGTCCTTCTGAGGACGCTCTTCACTCTTGCAATGACATTCCTTATAGTGTATGGTTTGGTGATGTAGTCGTCTGCACCAAGATTGAGCCCCTTGACCATATCGTCTTCAGAATCTCTCGCCGTACAGAAGATTATAGGAATGCCAGCGGTCCCGACATCCGACTTCAGCATCTTTGCAAAGCGGATTCCACTGATCTCTCCCATCATTATATCCAGGAGAATCAGTGAATATTGTCTGATGTCCAGTTTAAGGGCATCTTCAGCACTTAGCGCGATATCGACATCGTAGCCTTCGTTCTCAAGATTGAGTCTGAGGACCTCACATAATGTCTCCTCGTCATCTACCACAAGTATGCGTTCTGTAGTCATTACGTTCTTCAGTTTGAGACAAAATTAAGCAATAATGGGGACATCGCGCAGGTTGGAAATATTTTTAATGGATTTGTAACAGGATATTATTGGTCATTTAACACGATTGCAAATCCCATGAAATATGAGCAGGATAATTTTGCAGCCGTTAAAATCTATAATGATAAAAATCAATATTTATGGAATGGATTTATCTATGCTTTGTGATCTTCCTGTTCTTGCTCGCCATCTCCGACCTATGGGTAGGAGTGAGCAATGATGCAGTGAACTTCTTGAATTCTGCGGTCGGAGCAAAGGCCGCCAAGTTCCGCACTGCCATCATCGTGGCAGCACTGGGCGTTTTCTGCGGAGCAACAATGAGCAACGGTATGATGGACATTGCCCGTCATGGCATCTTCCAGCCTGAACACTTCGCCTTCAGTGAACTGATGTATATCTTCCTTGCAGTAATGGTTACAGACATCATCCTCCTTGATGCCTTCAACTCTCTGGGAATGCCTACATCCACAACTGTTTCAATGGTGTTCGAGCTTCTTGGCGCCTCATTTGCCTTCGCCCTGCTGAAGATGAACAGCGGTGAGGGAGCGCTGGGATTCTCGGATTATCTGAATACATCCAAGGCACTTTCTGTCATTGTCGGAATATTCCTCTCGGTAGCCATAGCCTTCACTTTTGGTGTTGTTGTCCAGTGGATCACCAGGGCAATCTTCACCTTCAGATACTCTAAGAACCTCAAGTGGAAGGTTGGCCTGTTCGGTGGTATAGCGGTCACCTGTATAGTCTACTTCATGCTCCTTAAGGGTATCAAGACAATGTCATTCATGAATGCTGACATAAAGCATTGGATTGCAGATAACACCTGGATTATACTCGGAGGCTGCATGGCATTATTTACAGTTCTTATGCAGATTCTCCACGTATGCAAAGTCAATGTATTCAAGGTGGTAGTGCTCATCGGTACCTTCGCCCTCGCGACTGCCTTTGCCGGTAACGATCTGGTGAACTTCATAGGTGTTCCGTTGGCTGGTCTTGAATCTTTTATGGATTGGAAGAATGCGGGAGCAGGTGATCCGTCAATGCATATGATGGGAGTGCTTAATGGCGAAGCCAGAACTCCGTTTGTCTTCCTGTTCGCTGCCGGTGTCATAATGGTGGTTTCCCTTGCGACATCGAAGAAGGCTCACAATGTTACAAAGACAGAGATCAACCTTGCCAAGCAGGATGAGGGCGAGGAGATGTTCGGTTCGTCAAGGGTGGCAAGAAGTATCGTAAGATGGGCCACTTCAACAGCTAATTTAATGATCAGATATACGCCGGAGTCTGTTCGTACATGGATAGACAAACGATTTGATAACAGCGCGATCGAAATTGAAGAGGGAGCATCCTATGACCTGGTGCGTGCGTCCGTAAATCTCGTATTGGCATCATTGCTTATCGCTCTTGGTACATCATTGAAGCTTCCTCTTTCTACCACTTACGTGACATTCATGGTGGCGATGGGTACTTCGCTCGCCGACAGGGCATGGAGCAGGGAGAGCGCGGTATATCGCGTGACCGGAGTCCTTTCCGTTATCGGAGGCTGGTTCATGACAGCAGGTATCGCATTCGCTGCAGCGTTCATCATCGCGATGATCATGCATTTTGGAGGCATAGTTGCAGCGGTGGTCATCGTTCTTGTCGGACTTGGTGTCATGATCCATAGTAATGTCCGCTATAAGATGAAGAATGACGAAGAGAGCGGAGACAAGGCCTTCCGTGCAATCATCAATTCAGAGGACAAGGAAAATACGTGGGAACTACTGCGAGGATATGTTGCAGCAAACGAGAGAAATGTTCTGGACGACATATCGTTCCATTACGATAACATAACTGAGGGCCTCATGACTGAAAACGTGAAAATGCTGCGCAAGTCCTACTATGAGTTGAAAGACGATAAGGAAAAGATGAAGAATCTTCGCCGCAAGCAGACCGTCTGCATGCGTAGGGTAGACCAGGAGATTGCATTGACCAAGAACGCGTGGTTCTTTGCTTCATTCAATGAACTTGAACAGCTCTATTACACGATCAGACGTATCTGCGAGCCGGCATATGAGCATGTTGACAACAATTTCACGCCCCTGCCGGAGAAATATATCAATGACTTCAGGCCGCAGAAGGAAGCTCTTAAAGATTGTATTGCGGAGTTCCGTGTAATCAGTTCAATAGGTGAGTATGAGCGTCTTCGCGACCTGGAACCGAAGTTAGGTGTGCTCCAGCATGAATTCTCAGAACAAAGAAAGGAACTTATGCACGATATCCAGGCTAAGCAGGTGAACATCAATACCGCTTACCTTTACCTGAACGTCCTGCAGGAGTCGGAGTCTATGGTTATAACGCTTTCCAGACTGACGAGATCTTCCAGAAAGTTCCAGCTAGGATAGAGAAGAAATCAGTCTGTGACTTTTTGAAATTGATATTTGTCGTGTGAATCCCTATAAGATTGGGCTGTTTTGCCGATTCATTTTTTGATATTAATCAAATAAATCGGCATTTATGAAAAATACCGTGATCAAGCCTGACCAACGAATCCGCAAACCTCATAATTTTGCTTCATAAATCAATCTCCGAAAGGGATTAAAGAAGTTAATAGGATTATGAAGAAGTTGATTATCAAGTTTATCAGCAGGATGGTACTTATCTGCCCTCCTTGTCCTACTCCTATCATATACATCAGATACAAGGACAAGGTCATTGTAGTGTAGAAATGGACGATCTGACACGGCTGAGCGTCTCCAGTGACATCTGGAGATACGATGCGACATAGGTTAGGGGAGCCCTCTGGATGATTTCCGGGAACAGATGCATCAGTTTTGTATA
>JAFZDJ010000130.1 GCA_017561265.1 Bacteroidales bacterium | reverse complement strand
TTCTTTGCAGGAGGAATCATCTGGGGCGTAAAGCAGCAGAAGACCAATATGAAGAAACTTGATGAGGCTATGGAAGCCATCAGGGATCTTAAAGGATGAACATCCTAGGTTGTTAAACATAAATATTGTTCCGGTCAGAGGACGTGAGTCTTCTGGCCGGAGTTTTTATTTACAATCATTGATAATTATCCACACTAAAAGGTCATAATATTTGCATATTATCCGTATTAGACAAATAAATAACATGTTATTTATCCGTATTATATCAATAAAATGCTATATTTGCACATAGCTAATAACGACACAGGGATATGAAAATTTCAGACATAGAGAAAGTATTGCTTGAGCAGCAGGACGAACTTGAAGCTCTTGAAGACGAGGTGTTGATACATCGTCCGGAAGAAGACCTTATAAATCTGAAAAGCAAACTTGCACAGGTAGTTATCGGCGTCAGAAGAAGCGGAAAGTCCACTCTTTGCTTCAATGCACTGAGGAAAGCGGGAGTGCATTATGCGTATGCCAATTTTGATGACGAACGCCTGGAGGAACTGGAGACTAAAGATCTTGACAATGTTCTTCAGACACTATATAAGATTTATGGTAAGTTCGACTATCTGTTTTTGGATGAAATCCAGAATATCGACGGATGGCCATTGTTTGTAAACCGTTTGCTAAGGCAGAGGATACATATCATCATCACTGGAAGCAACGCAAAACTCTTGAGTACCGAATTGGCTACACACCTGACCGGACGTCATCACAAGATCGAGTTGTTTCCATTCTCCTTCAAGGATTGGTGCTCGATTAAAGATGTAGAATATACCCGACTTACCACTAAGAACAAAGGATTGCTGTCCAAGGCATACGAAGAGTATTTCCGTCAAGGTGGTTTCCCTGAACTGATATCTGGAGAGGAGAACCCTAAGGAATATATCAGCACTCTTATTGACAACATCATCAGCCAGGACATCAAGAAACGTTACAAAATACGTAATATAGATGCTTTGAAGAGGCTTGCCCATCATATTTTGAATGAGACTCCAACTCTTATCGTCAAGGACGCACTCCAAAATATTATAGGTATCAAGAGCGAGCGAACTCTCGGCAATTATCTTATGTACTTGAATCAGACATATCTGATTTCAACCATAAGCAAGTATTCTTCAAGAAGCAGGGAACGAGCAAGAAATGAGAAATCATATGCAATCGATGTCGCGTTCATGGACAAACGTGAGAATGCTTTCTCCGGTGAGAACTTAGGCTGGAGATTGGAAACCATCGTATATCTGGAATTGCTACGAAGAAAGGCAGGAACTGAAAATGACATATACTATTATCAAGGCAGAAGTGCAGAGGCGGATTTCGTGGTATGTGACGGCAAGAAGACGCTTGCTGTATATCAGGTAAGTTATGACATTTCCAACGATAAAACCAGGAAGCGCGAGATCAAAGGATGCATTGCAGGAGCCAAGGCAACAAAGTGTGACAATATCTTCCTGATTACAGACCACGAAAGTGAGGTAATAGAAGAAGACGGATATTCAATTCAGGTTGTTCCTATCTGGGAATGGCTGACCAGAGAGGAGTAGATTATAAGGGATACACACAATTAAGATATATTGGGGTCACTTGGGTATTGTTCGTAGGTATCATATTCGGTCACTTCGGACTGACTATTGATACCAACTTGCTTCATTTCCTGAAGGAATTCGGTCTTGTACTTTTCGTTTATTCCATCGGACTTCAGGTAGGACCCGGATTTTTCTCAAGTTTCCGTTCCGGAGGTCTCAGGC
>JAFZDJ010000129.1 GCA_017561265.1 Bacteroidales bacterium | reverse complement strand
TAGCAGCCGCGGGCCAGGAACTCGGCACGGACAGCCTCGTAGATGTCGTCCATGATGATGACGCTCTGCTCGGAAGCGCAGATCATGCCGTTGTCGAAGGTCTTGGAGTGGATGATGGAGGAAACGGCCAGCTTGATGTCAGCGGAAGAATCGATGACAGCGGGGACGTTGCCTGCGCCGACGCCCAGAGCGGGCTTGCCGGAGGAGTAAGCAGCCTTGACCATGCCGGGGCCGCCGGTGGCCAGGATCAGGTCGGACTCCTTCATGATATGGTTGGTCATCTCCAGAGAGGGCTCATCGACCCAGAAGACGATGCCTTCGGGAGCGCCGGCAGCAACAGCGGCCTCGGAAATGATCTTAGCAGCCTCCACGGTGCACTTCTTTGCACGGGGGTGGGGGGAGATCATGATGCAGTTACGGGTCTTCAGGCAGATCAGAGCCTTGAAGATGGCAGTGGAAGTGGGGTTGGTGGTGGGGATAACAGCGCCGACCAGGCCGATGGGCTCAGCGATACGCTGGATGCCGTAGGCGGAATCGTATTCGACAACACCGCAGGTCTTGGTGTCCTTGTAGGCATTGTAGATGTACTCGGAAGCGTAGTGGTTCTTGATGACCTTGTCTTCCACGACGCCCATGCCGGTCTCCTCGACGGCCATCTTGGCCAGACGGATACGGGCTTTGTTAGCGGCGGTGGCAGCAGCCAGGAAGATCTTGTCGACCTGCTCCTGGGTGTAGGTAGCGAACTTGGCCTGAGCAGCGCGGCAGCGCTTGAAGGCTTCGTTCAGTTCGTCCATGTTGGTAACGGGCATGTAGTTAGGCATAGCTTATCACCTTTCTTTGATTCGATACTTTTGTATCGGAATATTTCTATCGATATAATAGCACTTATTATAGAAAATGTCAACAGAAATTGCTGAGAGCGGGGCGTACTCTTTCTGAGCCAATGTTTAGAAAAGTGTCGGCCCGCAGAATACGAGCCGACACTCATATCGGACCTGAACCTCCCCCAGATGGAGGGCCGCTGCGATCATCGGTGCGGAAATCATGGCAGTATCGTCCTCAGGCAAAGTTTTCAGATTGAACAGGTATCTGATCAAACGATGCAGCTGTGGCGTGACATAGGTACGCCTCATGAAATCACCTCTATAATTCGATATGTGAGTATCAATAAAACAGTACTGATTGAGATTTATGAGAATCCGCCGTACCGATTGGGCGGTGGTACGGCGGCCTCATATGTCGTCGTTAGGAAATCACTGGACTTTCTCAAGCACAATGAGAGTATACCATGCCCAGTGGAACATCGGAAGCCCACATGGGGGATACAATTTGTTTCTGCTTTACGGCAAATAAAAGGGATATGGGGGAATATTGCGACAAAATGTACAAATGTATTCCGGAGTATCTTCTGTAAATGTTCTTTTTATCCTGTATCCATTCTCCAATGATATACATTTTTTGTAAATCATGAACAAAATTACCCCGGGTGGGGGATATGGGACCGCCGTTTTCGTAACCCCCCTGGGGGCTTGCGGGGGGTATTGAAATATGATAGAATTTGGAACATATACAGAAGGGAGAGTGCGATGATGCGGGAATACAGTAAACAAAACGGCGTGACATTATCCCACGACCATGTTCATGAAAATCAGAGAGCCATCGTTAATCGCCTGTCCCGCGCCCTGGGGCATCTGGAAAAGGTTCGGCAGATGGTCGAAGACGGCGCAGACTGTACGGAAGTACTTGTTCAGCTTTCCGCTGTTCGATCCGCTTTGGACAATGCAGGTAAGGTCATCCTGAAGGATCATCTTCGACATTGTATTCTGGATGCGGTTTCCGATGGAGATGATGATGCCATTGATAATCTGTGCACCGCCATCGATAAATTTATGAAGTGAGGATCATGAAGCCATGAGTGAAAAAACATTTAATCCGTGGAAGCACTTCAATATATACAACGAGCAGATTTTTTCGGACAAGTCCAGCGATCTTCCTCAGTGGCCCATCAAGCTCTGGAAGGTTCCTGCCATATCTCCTTATTTCCATCATGCCCACCTGCTGATCGCCGCCGACTGCAGCGCTTTTTCCTGTCCGGCTTTTCATGACAAGCTGACCCGCGGCAAGGTCACGCTGATCTGCTGCCCTGAATCTGACTTTGATATTTCCACCAAACTGGAAGCGATCTTCTCCCATAATGAGATCGCCAGTGTCACG
>JAFZDJ010000128.1 GCA_017561265.1 Bacteroidales bacterium | reverse complement strand
TATTTTTTAAAGGTCACTTAAATAATAAGGCTTGACAACTTAAATAATTCTATGGTATAATATAACAGAGTATATATTAATTAGTGTTTAAGGGGGAGAAAATATGACGGAAGCCACAACTCCGACGATCAACACAGATCGCAGATATTATGATCCTTCCGATATTCTATCCCTGGGCGCGACATATAATATCGTCTATGGGGAACGTGGAAACGGAAAGACATTCGCGTTCTGCCGGAAGATCCTTGAAGCCTATTTTGATGAAGGTCTTCCGTCAGCATATATCCGGCGACTTGATGAGATGATCAAGAAGGGAAACCTGGAAACTTTATTCAATCCCCACCTGGAATATATACAGGAGCGATCCGGCGGAAAATGGAATTATGTGTCATATATGGACAAGAAATTCACGCTGCAGAAACGCGATCCTGAAACGAATGCGTTAATAGAACGCGACAAGGAGCCATTCTGCAGAGCTTACGCGATCAGCACTAATGAGACGACTAAGGGACCGGATCGCGGACGTGTGAAATATGTTTTTTTCGATGAATTCATAACAAGATCCTTCTACTTGACAAATGAAGTAATCCTCTTCCAGAATCTACTGGAAACAATCATCAGAAAAAGACCTGGCGTTATAATTAATATGGTCGCCAATACTGTGAACAAGTTCTGTATATACTTCAAGCACATGGGACTATCACGGATCAAGCAACAGAAACAAGGGACGATAGATCAATATCTGCTGGGAAAAGCGCAGACTAAGATTGCTTGTGAATACTGCCTTGACGATGATTCGGCAGCGTCTGAGGTCGCGGAACAGTATTATTGCTTCGACAATCCGCAAGCCGAAATGATTAAGAATGGCAGCTGGGAATTCGATCTATATCGTTTAATCCCGAAGGGACTTGATTCTAGCAGTAACCCGGAATTCGAATTCTTCGTAGAATTCGATGATACAATAACAAGGGGCGCGGTATACATATACCAAGACAGTCCCGTGATCTGCTTTACGCCGAAGACTACACCAATTAAAGACCGGGATAATAGTATCATATACGGTCAGGATATATCCAGCCCGTCACCGCTTCATCAGATTGATCTTGCCAGAACGCCCACCAGGGCGCAGGAAGTGATCTTAAACTTGATGAAACAGCACAAGACCTACTTCGCAACAAACGAAGACGGGGAGAATATACAGAATTGGCTGAAATACGCAACGAAGGGGGGGCTGAAGGTATGAGCAGAAAAGACAATTGCAATAATAGCAGCCTGGATTATATATTCAAGGTACCGCGTAAGCTCACTTTCTCCGCGCTATACCGTTTTTACTTTGACTTCATATTGCGGCTGCTCTACCGTGTGATCTTAATTGATAACATCCCGGAGACGGTAAACGAAACTTTTCTGAAGTTAATACTATATACACAAGGAAAGATCTGTTTCCTTCGCGGCGATCTAGTTGAAGAAGGGGAGCAGCTGCTGGCGTTGAATTGCAGCCGGGCAGATACACCAGATGTATACTATATCCCCCGGAAATGTCTTGTAGTTAATCCCAGACTGAAGAAATCGTATAATATCACGCCCGGAACTGACTGCGAAATAGTCTATCTATCAGAAGCTGACGTATATAATATATCTGAAATGAACGGCGGTCTTTTTGAATTGATTCGCCGGACTGCTACAATGTTAGCAGATAACGATCTATCTTTGAATATAGGTCAGAAGAACACAAGATTAACTAATCTTGTGTCAGGTGACACGCAGAACACAGTTGATTCAATCCGTGCTGTGATTGCTGCTATGTACGAAGGTGATCCTTCAATTGTAGTTAAGTCATCCCTGATAGATAAACTTCAAGGAATACCGATAATAGAAAACACTTCGCAGCAGAATCTTGTTCAGCTTATCGAAGTGCAGCAATACATTTTATCCCATTTCTATGAACAGATTGGAATCTGCACCCATGATCAGATGAAACGTGAACGTCTGATAACCGCAGAAATAAATGATAATTTAGATCTGGCGTTCTTGAATATCGACGATATTCTGTATTCGATACAGGAAGGACTGGATCGCGTAAATTTGATGTTCGGCACTGATATGTCAGCAAGATTGAATCCAATTATAGAACGTCAGCGAAAAGAAGCAGCTGCAGCTGAAGGTTTGCCAGAGCTGGAGCCAGAGCCGGAGCCAGAACCTGAGCCAGAACCTGAGCCTGAGCCAGAACCTGAGCCTGAGCCAGACCCTGAGCCAGAACCTGAGCCAGAGCCAGAGCCGGAGCC
>JAFZDJ010000127.1 GCA_017561265.1 Bacteroidales bacterium | reverse complement strand
GCAACCGATGGAAGTGACTACCACCATGAGCCTGGACGGAATGACCTTGGACGAAATCGAACGCCAACGCATCCTTCAAGCCTTGAAACAGTACGACAACAACCTTTCGCAAGTAGCCGTCTCTTTAGGTCTCAGCCGACCGGCTTTGTACCGACGACTGGAAAAGCATAACATTGTCATCTAACTCCGCAGACTCATGAAACTGAAATCCTTTTTCTTCATATTGGCTTTCCTGTTAGCCGTGGTATGGGCAGTGCTATTGTTCATTGCCACGAAAGAAAACGGATGGAGGTTTTATCTGATAGAAGGTCTCATCACCTTGAGCCTGGTCTATCTGGTCTATTTCTATCGGAAAGTCATCAAACCGCTGAACTCCATTGCAGGAGGGATGGACTTGCTTCGGGCACAGGATTTCAGCAGTCGCCTGGCACCGGTAGGCCAACGGGAAGCCGACCGCATCGTGCAAGTCTTCAACCGCATGATGGACCAGCTGAAAGAAGAACGCCTCCGCTTGCGGGAACAGAACCATTTCCTCGACCTGCTCATCAGTGTTTCGCCCATGGGTGTGATAATCCTCACGCTGGACGAAAAGATTTCCATGACCAACAAAGCTGCCCTTGAATTCATGGACGAAGGCCTAGAAGAAAATCTCATCGGGAAAAGCATGGACGAACTGAACGGCACATTGGCCGAAGAATTGAAACGGTTGCCGAAAGGTGCCACGGAAACCATCCGTTTAAGCAATTCCCGTATCTACCGTTGCTCCCGCCTCTCGTTTATCGACCGCGGTTTCGCCCATCCTTTCTACCTGATAGAAAGTCTTACTGCCGATGTGATGAAAGCGGAAAAGAAAGCTTACGAAAAGGTCATCCGCATGATTGCGCATGAAGTGAACAATTCCGTAGCGGGCATCGCCTCCACCCTCGACACCGTAAACGACGCCCTGCAAACCATAGACGACACCGAAGACTTGCAGGAAGTGATGAAGGTATGCATCGAACGGAGCTTCAGCATGAGCCGTTTCATCACCAACTTTGCCGATGTAGTGAAAATACCGGAACCTCAACTGGAAGAAGTTTCGCTGAACGACCGCGTCTTTGCCTGCAAACGATTCATGGAGAATGTCTGCCAAAGCCGAGACATTGACTTGCAGATGAACTTGTGCGAAGAGAATCCGACGGTCAGCATCGACACCTCCCTTTTCGAACAAGTATTGATCAACATCATCAAGAACGCAGCGGAAAGCATCGGTGAGAAAGGCTGCATTACCATCCATACTTCGGTCTCTCCGCTCATGCTGGAAATCGGAGATACCGGACAAGGCATCAGCAAAGAAACGGAAACCATGCTGTTCACCCCGTTCTTCTCCACCAAGCCGAACGGTCAAGGCATCGGCCTTATCTTTATCCGTGAAGTACTGATGAAACACAACTGTAATTTCTCTTTACGCACCTACCCCGACGGCATTACCCGTTTCCGCATTTGTTTTTAGCAGAATAATCATTACCTTTGTCCGATAGACAAAGACAATGAACATGCTAACAAATGTAACTTATGAAAACCATCCCCGCATTTGATATACAGGCCGACTATGACCGCATACACCGTACCTTTCCGGGATACAAGACCGCTCCGGTTATCGGTCTGACCGGCAACTTCCAGGACGGGAACTGCATGCTGGCAGAAGGCTATTACCAATCCATCCTGAAAGCTGGCGGCACGCCTTTCATCATTCCTTGTTACGACAATACCGATGCACTCATCAACACACTGGAAAAGTTGGACGGTATCTTGCTGACCGGCGGAGCGGACATCAACCCGTTGTTTTTAGGAGAAGAACCGGTCAAGGAACTGCATGGTATCAATCCTCGTAGAGACCGCCAGGAGCTCCTACTCACCCGTTTGGCTGCTGACAGACAAATTCCCATCTTGGGTATCTGCCGCGGCATACAAACCATGAACGCCGCTTTCGGTGGCCCTCTCTATCAGGACATCCATTCGCAAATGGAAGGAACCCGCATCAAGCATAGTCAGGAACTGGACCGCAGCTATGCTTCGCATACGGTGACAATCGAAAAAGATACACTCCTGCACAACTTGTTCAAGGCTGACACCATAGCCGTCAACTCTTTCCATCATCAGGCCGTGAAGGAAGCGGCTCCCGGATTCCGCGTCTGTGCCCGTGCCACCGATGGCGTGATTGAAGCGATGGAATCCACCGAATACAAGTCGATGTTGGGCGTGCAATGGCATCCCGAATGTTTTATCTTAAAAGGAGACGAATGCATGATGCCGCTCTTCCATTGGCTGATACAGGAAGCTGCCTCGTTCAAGGAAGCCAAACGATTGCACAACCGCATCCTTACCCTCGACTCGCATTGCGACACTCCGATGTTCTTCGACCAGCAGATTGATTTTGCTTCACGCGACCCGAAGATTTTGGTTGACTTGCATAAGATGACGGAAGGCCACCTGGATGCTACCATCATGGTGGCATACCTGAAACAATTGGAACTGACGGACGAAGCATTGCTGGCTGCTACCGCCAAGGCCGACCGTATCCTCAACGAAATAGAAGCCATGGTGGCCAAGAGTTGCTCGTATGTAGACATTGCCTATACACCGGCCGACCTCTATCGCCTGAAATCGGAAGGAAAGAAAGCCATCATGCTGGGCATTGAAAACGGATATGCCATCGGGAACGACATCAGCAACATTGAACGCTTCCGTAACCGGGGTGTGGTATATATGACGCTTTGCCACAACGGCAACAACCAACTTTGCGGTTCTGCCCGCTTCAACGATGAAGGTCTGGGAGTAAATGCATTCGGCGAACAAGTGATAAAGGAGATGAACCGGGTGGGCATGATGGTAGACATCTCCCATGCAGGCGAACGGACTTTCTACGATGCCTTGAACATCAGTTCCAAACCTATCGTCGCTTCCCATTCATCGGCCCGCGCGCTCTGCAACCATCCGCGTAACCTGACAGACGACCAACTGAAAGCCCTTGCCGACAAAGGAGGCGTGGCACAAGTTACCCTGTACAGTGGCTTCTTGAAGGAACAAGGCATGGCGACTATTCAGGATGCCATCGACCATCTCAACCACATGGTAAACATCATGGGCATTGAGCATGTAGGTATCGGAACCGACTTTGACGGAGACGGTGGAATTACGGGCTGTGCATCGGCTTCCGAACTCATCAACTTCACCCGTTGTTTGTTGAAGGAACGATACAGCGAAGAAGACATCCGCCGCATTTGGGGAGGAAACTTTTTGCGTGTAATGGAAGAGGTACAAAAAGTTTGATTAACTTTGCGCTTCAATCATTCAGATACATAATATAGAAATTATGAGAATAAAAGACTTATTTATCGCCCCGATGTTTCTGCTGACACTAACCGGCGTAGTAGCCTGCGGCAACAGCAAGAAAGCGGACGAGACACCATCCACCAACAAGGAAGTAACCATCAAGGCACCCGCTTTTGATGCCGATAGTGCCTATGCCTATGTAAAGGCACAAACCGATTTCGGCCCTCGGGTACCCAATACACAAGCTCACAAGGATTGTGGCGAATACTTGGCAAAACAACTGGAAAAGTTCGGTGCCAAGGTGTACAACCAATATGCCGACCTTGAAGCATGGGACGGTACCATTTTGAAAGCCCGTAACAT
>JAFZDJ010000126.1 GCA_017561265.1 Bacteroidales bacterium | reverse complement strand
TATCCTATCCGTGGATTACCACCGAACTTCTGGATAGCCATATCTATCTCCCAATCCACTTCGCCTATGCCGAGAGATATTCGGTCATAGTGCAGCAGGTGATGAGCCAGCCGCAGTGCCGAGTCGGTTTTCTTCTCGTGCCTCAGATGGTCGAAGGCTCGTATTGCTATCTCTCTGTTGGATACCTTGATTGTCGTTTCCATATTCCTTGATGGTTAGTTGAATACCGTGTTGTCTCTCTCATTGTCCTTTGCAGCAAGTATGCAGAACGGAACATCCAACACCCGATGATTAAAACAGGTATTGGAGTTGTAATCCGTGCGTTGCCACAGTATGAAATGGTCATCGGCAAACGACCATCGGAAATATCCCGACAGTGACCCGAAGAGCGGATTCACATTCCTTGCTATGAGATACTTGTTCACATCCATAATGTGCTTTGCAATGAGTATGATATTGAGTATCTCCACGAATGCCAACTGCGAGTATGGGTCAATCGGCATTACAGGTCCTTTGAAGTTGATTTCCATATATCCTTTGTTTTTAGTTATAGTTATCATCGAATATCTCATACTGAAGAGGGAGCATATCGCAGAAGTTACCCGATATGCCCGTATATATCAGAGCATCATCGGATATGTCGGCAAGCTCCTCTTCGGTTTCTTGTATAGAGTTTCCGTAGATGTCCTGATAGTGCGATACCATCATGTGCGGATCATCGGTGGTGATGTCATATCCGAAGTGTTCGCTCCAAGTGACGAAATACTCCCTCTCATCTTCGTCGAGCCTTTCCAGGGCATCGCGTATCTCGAAGAAGTTGGGACATATCCACTCTCGGTTTATCAGCCTCTCGGGTATATTCTCCCACTTGGGATATCTGTACTCGGGTTCCTCTTCTTCGGGAAAGAGGTCGGAACAGGCACAGAGGAATTCTCCCATATCGCTGTAGTCGGACATCTGTACCCAGTAGTCCTTGTACTCTTTCCCGTCCAAGATGTGCTGAGTGGTTACGGCAACCTCGGCATTGCTTAAATCCATATTTTCCATAGACTTTCTGTTTAATTTGTTACTCGCTGGCTTCCCCAACTGATATGTATCTTACCCTCGCTGTCGGTTGAGCGTATCAGAAGGCTATCGATGACAGACATGGTGATATCAAACTCCTCGAAGATTTCCGATTGCTCCTTCACTTCGCCTGTCTTGATGAACTCGTTGAGACGCTCCTTGGTGAGTACCAATGCCATCAGGTTCTGCTCCACGGAGTCCTCGTATGTGACATAATGCACATCCTTCATCTCCTTGGAGTCGAGGCGTATGAAGCGGAAGTAGAACTGCTCCATCTTGGGTATGTTCCATTGCAGCGACTCCAATATCACATCGTTGCATGTGGGTATGTTTACCGA
The DNA here is from genome assembly GCA_017561265.1 of Bacteroidales bacterium. The sequence continues at coordinate 3,562 of JAFZDJ010000126.1, read as the reverse complement.
ACTGCTCAGGCTCTGCTGAGTGCATATCAGTATGCCGTTGATGGTGGAGTCGAACTCCGTCACGATGCTCTGACGCTTCTTGAATGCCACATCTCCCTTTACGACATATATCGGTCTGTCGGGAAAGCGTTCGCTGATATACTTTTCGTAGAGGTCGAAAGCTGCAAGTGTGGTACATCCGATGGCTACCTTACCCGGCATCTTGCGTATGAGCGATTCTATGTATCGTGTCTTGCTCGGATAGTCATCGCCATAGTATCCCGATATGAGGTGAGGTATAGAGCAAGCCTTGATAAGCAGCTTGATTTGTCGCATAAGCCTCAATCCTGCATCCTTCTTCGTGTCACCCGTGCTGTTGTAGTAGAGTTCACAAATACGGCAGAACTCCTCTATAATCACACGATAGACCTCGTGTTCACCCTCTGACGGGCTTACGGTATGTGTCCGTATCTTGTATTTCTCTCCTGCAAAATCTCGGAACTTACGGGTGATAATGGTCTTGCCTATGAGGTCGAAGAGTTCCTCCTTGTTATAGACATCCTGATTCTGCTTCTCTATGCCGAATACCGTTGCCTTGCCCGGACAGTGACAGGCTCTGAACAGTACATGACCTCTGAATGCAGGGAATGGTTCTCCGCAGTGGAGGTTTCTCTCGCACTCTATCTCCTTGTCTCTGTTCTCGTGATAGATGCTGCTGCACCAACAAGTCATATTGACCGAGTTGTTGTATAGCAACTCAAACTGGCTGTATAGCTCGGCGATATTGTTACGGGTGGTCGTTCCCGTATCGAGAATCTTGTATTTGAGTCTTCGGAACACTGCCAGGATATGCCTTGTACGCTGTGATGAGGGGTTGGTAATTTCGTCCGACTCATCGAATACAAGGCATAGTTTCCTTGACGATAGTTTCACGAAACGCATAAGGTCGCGTTTGAGTTTGCCTACCATAGAGGTTGAGAGAACGAGGAATATTCCTCTCGGCACATCTTCAAGATCCTTATATGTGCGTATTATTCTGTATCGCTCCTTGTTGATAGCAAGGAACGGAGTCCACGTCATATTGGTTGCTATGGCAGGTGACAGGATTATCACATTGCGTACCTTACCATATTTGAGCAGATACTTGGCTCTGTGATATACGGCGGCAGTCTTGCCGGAGCCTTGTTGCCAGTTGAGCAGAGCATACCGCTTCTGAAGTACAAGGTTCAGGTCGTGCTTCTGCAATCGGGTAAATTCGCACACCTCGCCATCCTTGTTTACGAAGGTGGCATTGTCGAGATATTCGGCAAGTGCATCATCCGTTTCCATATCCGAGAACGGTTGGTTCTGTATATCGTAGAGCCTACGCTTACGGCGGATAAGCCTCTTGGCAATGCGTATCTGTCGCATATTCTCTTCGGTTGCTATTTCTGGTACAGGAAGTACGGTGCTATCCAAAATAAGGTCATTGATACTTGCCGCCTTATGTTCCACCTTATCCAGCAGTCGTGGTGCATACTGCTTGAGTTTGAAGCCGTAGGAGGTCTTTACCAATGCCACCTCCTTGCGTGGTACGAGATTCTGCGAGGTGATATACTTGCGTATGGTGGCAAGCACCTTGGCTGTGGTCAGCTTCTTGCGTTCCCACTCCTTCATCTGCTCGTTGGTAGCATTCTCTGGCGGCTTCTGGTTACGGAACTTGGTAACGAGGGCTTCAGCCTTGTCGATATGCTTGTTGAGCCTTGCGTGAGCCTTCAGTTCATACATATACTTGGCGAGCTTGTACTCAAAGTGTTCCAACTCCTCCTTGTCTATGCGGTTGGTCTCACGCATAATGTCAAGACGCAAGCGGTGCTTCATCTCACGGGCTCTCTTCACACGCTCCTTGAGTTCTGCCATCGAGACAAACTCCTCGGCATTATAGGGGTTCATCTCGATATGCCGTGAACGACGCAGGAAAACCATTATCTTGGTGTTGAAGTTATCTACACCTACCGATGTGAAGGCGTGTGGTGATAATCTTGTCTGTCCGATGAAGGAGAAGTCTTCATTTACTCTTGCGACACGGCTCTTCTCCCAGAACTCGTTCTGCATAAAGGAGGCAGGAACGATAATCATCAGGAAGCCTGCGGGATTGAGTAGATGGTAAGCCTTGTCGATGTAATACTCCTGTGATAGTCGGAAGTCGAACTTCAGGTTGAACGGAGGATTACCGATGATGGCATCGAAGCGTTGCTCGGAGTGATATTGCTGTATGTCGCATTTCTCGATATGTGCATCGGGATAGAGATACCTCGCAACAGCCACTGCCTTGCTGTCTATATCAAAGCCATAGGCATTGTGTTGGTTCGGTAGGTGGTTGAAGAAATTGCCCATACCACAACACATATCGAGTATCATTTCCGATGATGTGGGAGAGAGTACATCTACCATATCCCGACATACCTCATGCGGTGTGAAGAACTGTCCCATCTCGAACTCCTTCTTTGCCTCGGCATACTCGTGGTAGCTGGCGAAGTCCGACTGCTTGAGGTTATGCAGTCCTCCGATGCCTGTATAGCAGTTGTATATACTCTCCGCAGGAATCATATCCTTGCCGGAATTGATGGCAAAGAGAATCTTCTCGTTGATCTCAGCACGCTTGTTCTGCGGTATCTGTTGTGGTATGATGGCATACATAGCTGTAATGGTTAGAGTGGGTAATAACGAAAGACACCCCGCAGGCATAGCCTACGGAGTGTCATACATATCGTGTTGTCATCAGTTCTCGTCTCTGAGTTTGATTTCGTTTAATCGCAGTCGCTTGAAACAGCTCTCAGCGGTTGCACTGTCCTTGAACTTGACATCGATGCGGCCATTGGCATAGAACTTTATGCTCAAAGCATTGGTGGTAGTCAGGTCGTACCATCTGGATATATCGACATTACGGGTGTCAAGTCCCATAATCATCTCGATACTTCCGCAGAGTACATCATCTGCACCAAAGGCAATACCTTCGCAAAACCGGCTAACCTTACGGTCTGATTCATATTCGAAGTCATACTCCTTGTAATACTCATAGTGAATGGAGTCCCAAGAGACAATATCTGGGAAGATGATTTTGTCCTTCTTCAATTCGGGCTTAACCTTACTCCAGCAAGAAGGTCTGACTGTTTCAAGGAAACGTTTGATCAGCTCCTCCTCAGCAGTATCACGGAAACTCTTGCCTCCGAGATGCTCAATAACTACATCTACATAGGTATTATAGACAGGACGGAAGCCCATCGGCAGAGTCTTCTCATCAACCTTTGGTGCTTCGACCGATACATTGTAGGTATTGTTGAAGTACCAGATGATGCGGTTGATGAAGTTCTGTACCGCACCAAGATTCTTGCTTACAAGTTCATTCATAATCTGGAATGGCTTGAACTCGTGATGCGTGTAGTCCTCCTTCTCTTTGTTGTAGTAGTCGTGATAACTACGGACGGTATTACTGCCGTTCTCTTCATACTTGAACTTGATACGACCTTCGTACTTGTCGGCTTCCGCCTTGAAGATCTTGTACCAACCATCAATCTGGTCGAGCGTCTTATATAACTCGTCC
>JAFZDJ010000125.1 GCA_017561265.1 Bacteroidales bacterium | reverse complement strand
TATATTTCCTCTATAAATCCAGAATAGATACTATCTGCGCACTTCCAGTGGCATCATGACTTCTCATAAGTGCGTGAGGGGTCTCCACTACCAATGATAGCGGTAAAGATATGATATAAGAATTTCCTCTGCGAACTAAGAGTTCAAACGGGCGTCCTAAGCCGCATAGAGCATGAGTCAGTTTGTAGACGGGTTGCTAACACCACAAATATAGTGACCTTACAATATACGGTATATATTGACAGCAGATTACTCCGCTACAATATCGGGCGTATAGTCCCTGTATGGGACGTTGTCGTGCAGTATGAACCATATTGCCGCCAGCATTTTCCTTGCGATGGCGACCTGCACCTTCATCTTGTTCTTACGTCTGACGACTGTCTGATGATAGCTGAACGTGTTGTAGAAGCATCCTCGTGTCTTGGCTGCTGCCCATGAGCATTCGATGAGCGTCTTTCTCAGGAACTTGTTTCCATGTGTGATCTTCCGGGACTTTATCTTTCCTGCACTTTCGTCGTTTCTCGGCTTCAGTCCAGACCATGACACCAGATGGGCGGCATCTTCAAACGATGACATATCTGTGCCCAATTCTGCAATTACTGATGTCGCAGATCTGAGACTGACTCCGGGAACCGTCTGCAGATTCTTCATCTGCTCGGGGAACCATTTGTTACATAGCTCCTCCATCTTGTCAAGACACTCTTTGCGATGCTTCTGTGCAAGCATAACTTCATCTCTGATCTGTCGTATGACATCTATGTCAGTCTGCGTAATCACACCGGTCAGGGATGATGTGATAACATCTTTTCCGACACGGTTCATGATACGGCCATGGATGAGACCTGCCAATACTTTGGGATCAGTAGTTCCCTCGGCAATCTTCTCGACCACTTTCTGATAGCTCTTGCCGTCTGTAGCTGACACATAGTTACTGATGCGGATGTTACAACGCTGCAGTGCCGCGTCAAGCTTGGTCAGCTTGTAGACGATATCTTTGTTAAGGTCGAAGATGCGACGGTCATACTGCCGCAGTTGTTGGATGCGGTCATCTGGCACATAACTGCCTCGGATGAGGTCTTTCAGAAGGCAAGTCGCTATCCACTCGGCATCCTTGACGTCGCTCTTCTTTCCAGGTAACTGCTTGATGAAGTAAGGGTTGACAAGTTTCAAGGAGAAGTACGGTTCAAGGATGCGCCAGACCGGCATCCAGTAGATACTCGTACTTTCCATGCACACCTCTGTCGCACCGTGTTCATGCAACACAACAACCAAACGTTCCAGGTCAGGAGTGAGAACTCCAATCTTGTCCTGAAACAGAATACCATTTTCATTGAGAATGCACACAAAAACACTATCTTTGTGCACATCAAGTCCACATACTGTTCGCATAGGCTTTAAAATTTTTGAGGCATAGACCTCGTTCTACGTTAGATGTGCGGCTGGCTGAGAAGTCATGACCGCTTTTGACCTTTAAAGATAGTATGTGGGCTTGATTTTTATTCTAACGGGCGTAAAAACGAAAGTTTTTATGTAAGTTTGT
>JAFZDJ010000124.1 GCA_017561265.1 Bacteroidales bacterium | reverse complement strand
TTTTCTTCTTTCAATCTTATTCAATGCCATAATCTAGTCCTCCTATTATTTAGCACCTGCTGACTTACCAGCCTTACGACGAAGCTGCTCGCCGACAAACTTGATACCCTTACCCTTATAAGGCTCTGGCTTACGGAGTGAGCGAACCTTAGCGGCAACGTGGCCGATAAGCTGCTTGTCCGCGCTCTTGAGGCAAAGTACAGGGTTCTGACCCTTCTTTACAGGCTCTGCCTCAGCCTTGATTTCTGCAGGAAGCATGATCTGAACCTCGTGTGAGAAACCGAGAGACAAAATGAGCAGCTGGCCCTGAACGTCTACACGATAACCTACACCGACAAGCTCCTGACGGATTGTATAACCAGTTGATACTCCAACTACCATGTTGTTGATGAGCGCACGATAGAGACCGTGAAGTGAACGGTGGCGTGGCTGATCTGTAGGACGAGTCAACTTAACTTCTGTTCCCTCTACAGCGACAGTGATGTCAGCGTCAACCTTCTGGCTGAGTTCGCCGAGAGGTCCTTTCACCTTTACAACGTTACCTGCGAGAACCTCAACGGTTACGCCGGCAGGAAGGTTTACAGGCAATTTACCAATTCTTGACATTATTCGTTCTGTTTAATATTAATATACATAACATATAACCTCACCACCTACATTGAGTTCACGAGCCTCTTTGTCAGTGATGACACCCTTTGAAGTCGAAAGGATTGCGATTCCGAGTCCGTTGAGGACACGTGGCATGTTATCGACGTCAGTGTACTTACGGAGACCTGGCTTAGACACACGCTCAATCTTCTTGATAGCGGCAGTCTTGGTCTGCGGATGGTACTTGAGAGCGATTTTGATTGTGTTGCAAGGAGCGCCTTCAACTACCTTGTAGCTGAGGATGTAGCCCTTCTCGCAAAGGATCTTTGTAAGAGAGACCTTCATCTTTGATGCAGGAACCTCTACGACCTTCTTTCCTGCAAGGTAAGCGTTACGTACCCTGGTGAGGAAGTCTGCAATTGGATCAGTCATTTTTTTGTTTTGTTTTTGTTGAAAACCGACGCCCGGAAGCGTCCGATATCCAAATTGTTAATACTTATAATATATATACGTCATTCGACGTCTTCTGCGGTTATATGTTACCAGCTTGCCTTCTTGACGCCTGGGATCAGACCGTTGCTTGCCATCTCACGGAACTGGATACGGCTGATGCCGAACATACGCATGTAGCCCTTTGGACGTCCAGTGAGAGAACAGCGGTTGTGCATACGGCATGCAGCTGAGTTCTTAGGGAGCTTGTCGAGAGCAGCCCAGTCACCTGCTTCCTTGAGAGCCTGTCTCTTAGCGGCGTACTTTGCAACCAATTTCGCGCGTTTTACCTCGCGGGCTTTCATTGATTCTTTTGCCATCTTGTTCTCTTTTAATTAGTTGTTATGTTTCTTGAAAGGCAGACCGAAAGCCTTGAGAAGTGCGTGAGCCTCCTCGTCGGTCCTTGCTGTTGTAACGAAAGTTATCTCCATACCGAGGATCTTGCTGATCTTATCGATGTCGATTTCAGGGAAGATGATCTGCTCCTTGATACCGAGAGTGTAGTTACCCTTTCCGTCCATCTTCTCAGAGATACCGTTGAAGTCTCTGATTCGTGGAAGAGAAACACGGATAAGTCTCTCAAGGAACTCATACATCTTCACGTCGCGGAGAGTAACCTTTGTTCCGATAGGCATTCCTCTACGGAGCTTGAAGTTAGAGATATCCTTTCTTGAGTGTGTGATCACAGCCTTCTGACCTGTGATGATTGAAAGTTCCTGAGCTGCTGTCTCAACAAGCTTCTTGTCGCCAGTTGCATCGCCGACACCCTCGTTGATAGTGATCTTCACGAGCTTAGGGCACTGCATCACTGTAGAGTAGTTGAACTCCTTCATGAGCTTCGGAACGATCTCTTCCTTGTATGCCTTCTTCAAAGATGGTACGTATCCTGCTGGAAGCGCAGCCACTTCTGCTGTATTATTCTTCTTTGCCATTATTAGATCTCCTCTCCTGATTTCTTAGCATAACGGACGCTCTTACCGTCAACAACCTTGCGGCCTACTCTTGTAGCCTTACCTGTCTTAGGGTCAACTACCTGAAGGTTAGAGATGTGTACGCCTGCCTCCTGTTTAACAATACCGCCCTGAGGATGCTTAGGGCTTGGCTTAGTGTGCTTGCTTACGATGTTGATACCCTCAACGATTGCACGATCCTTTGAAGGGATTACCTCAAGCACCTTTCCGGTCTTTCCCTTGTCGTTACCGGCGTTTACATAAACTGTGTCGCCTTTCTTGATATGTAACTTCTTCATATTGACTACTTGATTAGAGGACCTCTGGTGCCAGTGAAACGATCTTCATATAGTTCTCGCGAAGCTCTCTTGCTACAGGGCCAAAGATACGGGTACCTTTAACTTCACCTGCATTGTTAAGGAGCACGCAAGCGTTGTCATCGAAGCGGATGTATGATCCATCCGGACGACGAATCTCTTTCTTTGTGCGGACTACGACAGCCTTAGATACTGAGCCCTTCTTAGCGTCACCGCCAGGGATAGCGCTCTTAACTGCAACTACGATCTTGTCGCCCACTCTTGCATAACGGCGGCGGGTACCACCCAGAACACGGATACAAAGAACCTCCTTTGCACCGCTGTTGTCTGCCACCTGTAAACGTGATTCCTGCTGTATCATTGTTACTTAACTTTTTCTACGATTTCTACTAATCTCCAGTTCTTTGTCTTGCTCAAAGGACGAGTCTCCATGATGCGAACTGTATCGCCCTTGCTGCACTCGTTCTTCTCATCGTGAGCAACGAACTTTGTGGTCTTCTTTAC
>JAFZDJ010000123.1 GCA_017561265.1 Bacteroidales bacterium | reverse complement strand
TCCACCTCACGTACCTTCTGCTCGTACTGTATTGTCGCGCGTCTGCTTTCATTACGCTTTCTTCTCAGGTTCGAGAATGTCGAAAGACGGTCGAATATAGGGAATGATAAAGACAACTGGATATACTCACCGCCATTGTTCCGGAACTGCGTATGGAACGGTGTCGGGACATACCCTTCCATTCCCGGATAGGTGTAGTAACTGGTCGACCATCCGGCATTCAACGATAGACTCGGGGTGAATTGCCATCTGGCAGTCTTCAGGTCAAGCAATGCGTTGTCCATCTTTCCTTTTGCAATTGCGATGGAAGGAAGGTTGTTCACTGCGTATTCTATGATGCTTTCCGTCTCATCCTCCGGTGTCAGTGTGGCTATCACCTCCGCATCTGCCATAGATGTGTCGATGAGCAGTTCTTCATCCATAGGCCAGAACATGAGGTCCTTGAGGGTAAGGAGAGCATCGGCGTGCTGGTTTCTGGCGTTGATCAGCTGATATTCGCGGTCTGCAAGTTCGGCCTCCATCTCGATCACATCCGTATATCCTTTCTGTCCGAGTTCCTCCTGCTTCTTTGCAAGCGTCAGTGCATCCTGTGCTGTCCGTACCTGTGATTCAAGGATGCCCGAGAGCTGCTGGAAATATACCACATTATAATATGCCTCCATTGTTGCCAGACAGATCTCGTCGCGTGTCAGCTCCTCCTGACCGATGCCCATCTTCAGGGCAGTCTTGCTTATCTTCATGTTGTTGACGGCCGAGAACCCGTCAAAAAGGGTGATGCCCGCTCCAAGCTGATAGCCGTTGTTGAATGATGTTGTGGAGACGTAGGTGTTGGTCTCAGGGTCTACAGAACGACCGAAGTTAGAATACGCATAAGTTCCGGCTGACACCTCCGGAGTGAACACCCTCAGGATTGCATCCCTGCGAGCGACACGCGCATCATCCACATCCATCTGCTGAAGCTTCATCCTTGCAGAGTTCTCGACAGCGTACTGCATGCACTCCTTCAGCGTCATCACATCCTGGCCATACGCCAAGGAAGCAAGTCCCAGTGCCATTGCAAAACAAATTATTCTTCTAGATAAATTCATCTTTTATAATAGGATTGTTAAGTTTTTATTCATGTTCGTGCCAAATAATAACACTCAGCGTGCCAAAGTGTTTAATATATTGATTTACAAATGTTTATAAATTCGGGGGGGGGTAAATGCAGTGTAAAGAAATTTTACACTTATGTAAAGCATTATTTCTGAAAATGTAAAACTCCAGCCAGAAGACTCACGTCCTCTGACCGGAACAATATTTATGTTTAACAACCTAGGATGTTCATCCTTTAAGATCCCTGATGGCTTCCATAGCCTCATCAAGTTTCTTCATATTGCTCTTCTGCTGCTTTACGCCCCAGATAATTCCCAATGCAATTACGAACGCTGTAATTGATATGACAGGAAGGTTCATTGTATATCCTGCAGCAATAATTACAGTCCATCCGGCGAGAATGATCAAAGGGATGCTCATTGCCTTATCAGCGATTGCCCTCCAGTATCTGTGCTGTGCCACATTCTCACTCGCTTTGGTTACCGGAAGTGCAGCAAGTTCTTTAGGATTGAGTGTCTGGTAACATTTGCGGTCCAACAGGAACTGTGCGATGCATATGGCGACGAACAGTGCAGTAAATCCCCAATGGAATCCCATATTTACAAACCCGACCACTCCGACAGGGCAAAGAGCATATATCAGGAATCTCTGCCTGTACCATTGCTCGGTACGGTTGATCTTGGTTCTGATAGTTTCGGACATCATCTTCTCATTGATCAGTGACTGCTTATTCAGCTTCTCATTGATATATCCGTACTGCTCCCTGAGGGATTCAAGTTCCATTAAAGCGTCATTATGTGCCATGGTAGAATAAATTAAGCGTTTGACATTTGTTTCAACTGTTCCTTGATACGGAACAACCTGGTGGTGACGTTTGCCAGAGATATGCCCATAATGCCGGCAATATCCTCATAGGTCATATTCTCCAG
>JAFZDJ010000122.1 GCA_017561265.1 Bacteroidales bacterium | reverse complement strand
GGACGGTCTTCGGCGTATGTCACTCCGAACCACCTTGAGTCTGTGTCGAGCACCTTGAAGGTAGCCTCTCCAGACTTTATCAATGCATCCGCGACATCAGGTATCACCTGCTCTGACTTCGGCACATCAATTTTCTCCGACAGGAAGGCGGTGAACTCGCGTGTCGCGAAATCGAAGTAGTCTGGTGTGAAGCCCCACATGTTCATTGATACCGGAGTGTTGTAATCCAGAATATGTACGGTGCCGTTCTCATCCTTATAAGCGATCTCGTGTGCGTCGTCATATGCTATGTCCTTGCATTCTACCACAGATGTAAGAAGACCTTCAGTAGTCTGACATACTCCACGGTTGACTCCTCCGTTCTCTGTCATAGTGTTGCCGACCCTGAAGCCGACCATGCAGTAGTCACCCTTCCTCTCTCTCGGACGCATCAGTTCCTCTGCAATCACTTCAAAGGAATTGCGGCCGTAGAAATCATCTGAGTTGATCACCGCAAACGGTTCGTTGATAGCCCCTGCTGCCATGATGACCGCATGAGCGGGACCCCAAGGCTTGGTCCTGTCCGCAGGACATACAAATCCTTCAGGTAGTTTGTCTATAGACTGGAAGACGACCTCGACAGGAACATGACCCTCATATTTTGAGAGTACCTTGTCACGGAAGTCCTGCTCGAAGTCCTTGCGGATGACGAAAACCACCTTGCCGAAGCCGGCATGGATGGCATCGTAGATGGAATAGTCCATGATGGTCTCTCCGTTAGGTCCGAGCCCGTCCAGCTGCTTGAGTCCGCCGTAACGGCTGCCCATTCCGGCGGCAAGAACGAATAGTGTAGGTTTCATTTCTGTTGCTATTTTATGTTTCTGACTTTCTTCTCCCATTCCCAGGCCGACCTGAGGGTCTCTTCCAGAGTCTTCTCCGCCTTCCATCCCAGCACTTCGTTGGCCCTGGATGTCTCTGCCCATACGGCTGGTACGTCTCCCGGACGTCTGTCGGTCATCTTATAAGGGAGCTTGAGGACGTTAACCTTCTCAAAGGTTGTAAGAAGCTCGAGCACTGATACCGGACGTCCTGTTCCGATATTGAATATTTCATATCTGTCCTTCATCTTTCCGGCAGTCATGCGGTCCACGGCGGCGACATGAGCCTTTGCCAGATCGACGACATCGATATAGTCGCGCAGACAGGTGCCGTCAGGGGTGTCATAGTCGTTTCCGAAGACGCTGAGGCATTCACGGATGCCGGCTGCCGTCTGGGTGATGAACGGAACGAGGTTGTTCGGAACCCCTCTCGGCAACTCTCCGATAAGTGCAGAAGGATGAGCTCCGATAGGATTGAAGTATCTGAGGGCAATGCCATTTACTCCAGCATATGCCCGGCAGCAGTCACGAAGGATGTCCTCGGCAATCTGCTTGGTATTGCCGTATGGGGATGTGGCTGGCTGGCGAGGTGTGTCTTCAGTTACGGGGAGATGCTCCGCATCGCCATAGACGGTAGCGGATGACGAGAATAGGATGTTGGGACGTCCGTACTCCTTCATCAGGCTGACGATGTTCATGAACGAGACAAGGTTGTTCTGATAGTATTTCAGTGGCTCTGCCATTGATTCTCCCACCGCCTTGTAGGCTGCGAAATGG
>JAFZDJ010000121.1 GCA_017561265.1 Bacteroidales bacterium | reverse complement strand
TTTCCCGACATAGATGCCTACCACGACTGGCTTCGACGCACAACAGACTTCCCACACCTCGACCTCAAAGTCAGCGACCTCCTTGAAAAGCACGCCACCCCAGCCGATAGAGCAGCCCACATCGACCTCGCTGACTGGCTGATACAATTTCTAACAGACAACAAGTAATCAGAAAAATTATGCTACCTTTGACACCCAAACATAAAGTGAAGAAAGCTATGGCACGAAGGAAGATAGCCTATACCAAACGGGCAACAACATACGAAGACCAGATAAAGATACTGAAGCAGAGAGGAGCAGTCATAGCAGATGAAGAGAAAGCAAAGGAATATCTTTCTGATATTGGCTACTATCGCTTGGGCTTCTACCTACATCCATTTGAAATCACATATCCGGAACTCGAATCTAACCGAAGGCACGCTCTTCGTCCGGGCACAAGAATAGAGGACGCGGTAGCTCTTTATTACTTTGACCTTGATATGAGAAACCTACTAAACAGGTACCTCTCAAGAATCGAGGTTGCAATCCGAACAACAATCATATATGAACTGTCGAACAAATATGCTGCTGATCCAGCTTGGTATATCAACCCCAATATTTTGTCATCACAGTTTATAGCTGACTTCCCGGCTTCTGCATACAACTCCATTAAAAAGAAGGCTCCAGTAAAAAGACATCATCAGAAATACATAGGTAACTATGCACCCGCATGGAAAGCAATGGAATATATGACATTGGGAAACCTGGAAACATTATATGATGGACTTCTCTCGGACCAGGATAGAAAAGTCATAAGCTTACATTTTGGTGAACCGGCCACATCGACTTTCAGAACATATATCATGGCCATACGCGAAGTACGTAATGCCTGTGCTCATGGAAATGTACTTTTCGGCTTGACTCTGTCGAAAGGTATTCGAGCTGGTGCTGCATGTTCTTCATTTTCTGGTAATTCCCAGCAGAATTTCAGCGGAGCATTACGTGTCATTGATTACCTCCTGAGAAGAATATCTATAAATCGTGCTAACGATATGTGGAATGAAATATACGCTGCAGCACGGCTTCTATATTCAAAAGCGCCATCACTAAAAACTCTTATAGAAACACAAACTGGCATAGTTTTACCAGTAAGTTTATCCAAATAAAATTGTGCATTGATAAAAAAGTTGTATCTTTGCCGAAAATAATAGTGTATCTGGGAGGCCCCGTAGCGCCCAGCTGCACTCTAAACAAGATCAAATCGAGTTCCAGCTGCTTGCAACTGGAACTCGTACTTTTTATTACCTTTGCCCTCGGAATCGAAGAGCTGTCCTCGACAGCCCCATGAAAATCCTAATTGACAACGGTCACGGCATCCAAACCAAAGGCAAACGCTCCCCAGACGGCACCCTCCTCGAATACGCCTACACCCGAGAACTCGCAAGACGAATCGTCGCAACCCTCAAAGCCCGAGGCTATGACTCCGAACTCCTGGTTCCTGAAGACGACGACATCCCTCTATCAGAAAGAGTACGACGCACCAACGCCCACTGTCAAGCCCTCGGCAAATCAAACGTCATCCTGATATCCCTCCACCTCAACGCCGCCGGCGACGGCACCAAATGGATGAACGCCACCGGCTGGTCCTGCTATACCTGCAAAGGTCAAACAGAATCAGACCGACTCGCCACCTGTCTCTATGAAGCTGCAATAAAAAACTTCCCAGGCAGGCGCATTCGGAAAGACTATTCCGACGGCGACCCCGACTGGGAAGAAAACTTCTATATCTTGCGACACTCGCTTTGTCCTGCAGTCCTAACAGAGAACTTCTTTATGGATAACAAATCTGATCTTGAGTATCTGCAGAGCCGAGCTGGTAAGCAAGCTGTCATCGACACACACGTAGAAGGTATCATCGAATACCTTTTGTCATCTGCTCATAAAGCTTGAACAACTCAGCAACAATATCAGCCTCATTCATATTCTTCCAGTTGAATCCGTACGCCTCCATCACAGCTTTGTCGTTCTCCTGGTGAGCACGGCGAAGTTCCACTGGCATAGTGGTCTCATCATACAGATCTGCAAGAGAGCAGTCTGGATAGAGATTGCGCGCATCAAGGATAGCCTGAGCTGTCTTTTCGATTTTTACCTTCTGGGCTTCTGTCGGTGTTGGCCAAGGGAAGTTATTATAAACATTGTTTACTGTATAGCTATAGTCGCTTTTCAGTCGTCCGGAGACTACTCTTACCCATGCCATATGAACTGATGACTCCAATATACCGAGATGATATAATGTTCCCTCTGGCATAAGACGGACTTTATCACTACAAAGAACATCTGCACCCATATAGCCCATTGGAATATACCTTCTGTTTTGTGATGAAACCTGAGGAATTACAATACAGCTATGTGTTGGCATATTTTCTACATGGAAACGAGTTGGTCTGTCAGCCAATTTTCTTGTACCCTCGCTTTTGCTTGCAAGCCTAAAAGACCTGACTGCTTCGACTCTTTTTAGGCAATTAGGTAGGCTTCTTAATTGAGATGGAGAACAATCTCCGAGCCATAGGCAGTAACGAGGTTTTTGGTGTATAAATTCAACGGCACCATAGAAAGGACGAAAATATTGAGCTGATTCAGGCTCGGCCAAAATAAATTCATCCATTTCTTCTTTAGTAAATAAATAATTACCTCCATCAACAGGTTTATTACCTATGCCAAGCATTGGAACTGGAGAAAGAGGGGTATTTCTACTACCTACAAAAATGTCAGGACCGTCTAATAGGTATGCGTTGATGTTGTTTGTTTCAATGACTTCGTCGCCTGTATAAATAATTCTTGTCTTAGAATTTTTGCTGTAACTGAATCCAACTATAATACAATGAACATGAGCTTTTAGGTTGGCTTCGCTATCCCAACGGAAAGTTCTATGTGCAAAGTCTATATGAATGCCGGATTTAAATAAGTTTTCCCAAAGATTAGCGACCTGCTCTCCCTGACAAATGGTGTTTGTTGAAACAAATGCCATTTTAATATCTGAATTATATGCCATGTCGCACGCCTTTTTGTACCAACAGCATACATAGTCAAGATTTCCAGCGTTAGGCCAATTACTGCCGAAAACATTGAACAGATCTTCTTTTTGACCATCAGACATCATTCTCGCTCCCACAAACGGCGGATTACCCATAATATAGCTAAGTTCCTCCGCTGGCACTACCTCATTCCAATCCATCCTCAAAGCATTGCCCTCGACGATGTTGGTGTATGATTTAAGTGGGAAGAAATCCATATCCTGATGGATAATATTCTCAGTCTCCTTCATCATCTGAGCCTCTGCAATCCACAGTGCAGTCGTAGCAGTGGCCACAGCAAAATCATTGATCTCGATACCATAGAACTGATGGATACCGACTCTGATCCATGAATTGTCATCCTCAAATCCGATGATCATATTATCCTGAGAAAGAATCCTTATGGCCTCATTCTCCAACCTCCTCAGCGAAAGGAAAGTCTCAGTCAAGAAGTTTCCGGAACCGCAAGCTGGATCCAGGAACTTCAACGATGCCAGCTTCTCCTGGAATGCCTTTGCTTTACGCATCTTATCCTTTGGCTGCGCGATAGCCCTGATTTCCTGCAGTTCTTCTTTAAGAGCGTCAAGGAAGAGAGGGTCGATGACCTTGTGGATATTCTCGATACTTGTATAGTGCATTCCGCCGCTTCTTCTGGTCTGCGGGTTGAGTGTACTCTCGAACACAGCTCCGAAGATTGTCGGGCTGATCTGACTCCAATCAAAATCATCACTGGCATGTTTGAGAAGCAAAGTAGCAATCTCGTCATTCAGCCTTGGAATCTCGATACCTCTGTTAGCAAACAGACCACCATTGACGTATGGGAAAGCCAATAAAGAATCATCCAGATACGGATCACGCTCCGCAACAGGAGTATTCAGGATATCGAAAAGGTCAATAAGCGCTCTACGCATATCGCCTGAACCAGGCTTGAAACGCACAAGATAATCGTGGAATGCAGAATGGCTGCTGGTTCCAAACAAGCCTGAGTCCTCTGCATAAAGACAGAATACCAAGCGTACACAGAGCACATTCAAGCTCTTGAGAGTCTGAGGATCGTCAGGATTGCGGTACTCCTTGAGCAAAGCGTCATAGATTTCTCCGATGATCTCGCCGGCCCTCAATGACACTTCCATTTCCTTCTTGATATGCTCATTGGCCGAGTCCACCAAGAACTGTAGACGATAGTACTCCTTTTCGAGATCCTGCAGCAAGATTACCTCAGGTTCTTCGAGAGGCTTGGTCATATCGTGAATCTCAAATCTCTGGAAGTTACAGCAGATGATCCATCGTGCCTTCTCGGCCAATGGAAGATTGTTGTCATATCTTCTTGCCTGGTTATATGGGGTAAGGCTTGCTCCACCGGACTGAAGTTCCGGCTTAGATAAATCAATCGAACTGCCTTTCTGCTCGATCAGAACTTTTGTCTCCGGAATATATACGTCGATATAACGAGTCGAGTCTTCAAGCTTGACACGCTTCTCAAACAATAGATGTTTTGCCGGATATTCTACACCGAGTACTTTTTGGAACAGATCCATCCAGAATCTTTGCGTGTCCTGCTTCTCATCTCCTTTACCAATCCAAGACTCCACAAAGTCTGAAATATTTATCATAGCCATAGCGATTCCCTTTTAACAATGCGAATTTAACGAAAAAATCATTCTCAACATAAAAAGGCACCCATAAAGAGTGCCTAGTGTATATCCTAAAAATCCTCGGAGAGACAACCCTCAAGATATTCAATCGCTTCGTCAAGATATTCAACAGCGTCAACAATCTGATTATTGAAATCTTTGGAACTATCCCAACTGCTGATATTGGCCAATATATCCTGAAGCTGCACATCTGCAGAATCAATATTCATGTTCGCCTGACTGAGTTCGTATTCATGACTGCCATCATAATCCTCCAGAAAACTATTCAGTTCGACATATACATCGTTGAGTCTTTCGTGCTGCTTGTTGATAATCTCCTTGAAGTCATCCTCAAAAGGATATTCATCATCATAGCTGTCATCATCGTAGTTCTCCTCGTCATCATACTCATACGAGAACTTGCCGATGTTCTTCTTAACTGATTTGCACCAGTTGATTGTCTTTCTTGCAATCTTCTTTTCTGATTTGCTCATAGTATTGGGTGTTTCAGGTTGTTTGTCAAAATGTGTTCTTTTGAAATTCAATGTGATAAGTCCAGCCATCTACTCTATCTCTGCAGAACTCATTGCTAAATTACTAAATTGACTGCACCTAAACAAAATCCTCCCGACAGGATATTGTCGAGAGGATAAGAATCGTTTGCATAAAGCACTCTATCTTTTGTATTCAAACGATCCGAATGTTTGAACACCCTTGTCAAGATAAGTCTGAAGCTTCTCTCCTCCAACTGGAAATTTGTGGTCGCGCGAAGCGACTGGAATAACGTCCTTCTGTCCATTGTTCTTTGTAGCAGTCATTGTAAATGTATTGCTATAGTCAAAGTTATAAGCCTTCTGTGTATCATACTCAGGTACAGGATTCTTTGGGGTAGCCGTGATCACTCCAGAAATCTTGCTTGGAATCTCACAGTAATCTGTATCGAAACTCAAAGTGTTTCTGTATCCATCTAAATCAACATCTAACTGCTGTTCCTCACCGTCCACATTATAAGTTACGGTAATATCGAAGAAATAGAGATAGTCCTCTGACACCTCTACAACATGTTCCCCGACAAGAGATTTAATTGCATACGGGTCAACTTTGTCTCCAGGTTCATTCTGATTCTCATCGCATGAGACAAAGAAAAGTGCTGATGCCATTATTGACATCGCAGCAAATACCTTAGTGAAAATTGATTTTGTCATAATCTATGTATTTAAATATTATTAATTACTTTGCCACGAAACAGTAGTTATTTTAAATTGTACATTCTCATAAGAATATCTTCATACGTCATCTCTTCTTCGCAGTACGGACATGTTACAATAGAATCAGCTTTATCCTCATTAAAAATGTCGTCCAAAAGAACAGTGATGGGATTATTGCATAAGGGGCAACGGAAGGTGTAATAATAATAAGAGTTAATCAGGTCATCAATTTCATCATTCTCATCATTATCTATATTTCCCTTTTGGCTAAGATGTACTATCTTACTTTTAGTTGAACCATCCGCGAATACAATATGCATTTTGCCTGTGCAACGCTCATCAGACAAATTCTTTTTCACACAAAGGTCCACAGTAGCATTACCGGCTCCTTCATATGGATATGCAAAACAAAAACGTTCATCATCAAAAGATAAATAGATTTCCCACGCAGAATTGCTCTTAATCTCAAATGGTATAATAGAAGTTCCTTGTTTAAGTTCTACAGAGAACTCCTCTTGGTTGATTTTTGTCGGATTTACATTATCAGGAAATACCACTTCTGCTTGAATGCTATCACTATCTTCATCACTACATCCACTAAATGTAACGCTGCAAGCAAGCATTGAAACAAACAATGCTATTGCTTTTAAAGATATTAAATTCTTCATCTTAAAACAAATAATATTTAATACTAGGCCACGAAAAAACTATTCATAATGATGGATGTCGCTATTTTAAATTGTACATTTTCTTTAAAATCTTTTCATACGGAATCTCGAGTTCGCACCACGGACATGTTACACAACCATCTTTATAAACATCAAAAATATGAATGGTAATGGGATTGCCGCATTCGAAACAACTGAAGGTGGTATAGAAATCAGCATATAAGTCATCAAATTCATCGTTCTTGTCATTATCTATATTTCCCTTTTGACTAAGATGTACTATTTTACTTTTAGTAGAACCTTCTGGGAATACAACATGCATTTTACCTGTGCAACGCTCATCAGACGAATTTTTATTCACACAAAGGTGCACAGTAGCATTACCCTTTCCTTTATTTGGATATGCAAAACAAAATGTATTATCATTTTCAAACAAGAAAGAAATTTCCCACTCAGAATTGCTTTTTATCTCGAATGGTATAATAGAATACCCTTGTTCAAGTTCTATAGAGAACTCCCCCTGGTTGATTATTGTCAGATTCACATCATCAGCAAAT
>JAFZDJ010000120.1 GCA_017561265.1 Bacteroidales bacterium | reverse complement strand
GAGGCGGAGTGCCTCCTTAGCGATCTCGAGAGATACGCCCTCAGCTTCAATAAGGATACGGCCTGGGGTTACAGGGCATACGAATCCCTCCGGATTACCCTTTCCTTTACCCATTCGCACTTCGGCAGGCTTCTTAGTGTAAGGCTTATCAGGAAATACTCTGATCCAGATCTTTCCCTCACGCTTCATGTAACGTGAAACAGCCTGACGTGCAGCCTCGATCTGACGGCCTGTAAGCCAGCAGTTTTCCAAGGTCTTGATACCGAAAGAGCCAAATGCAAGCTGGTTTCCTCTCTGAGAGAGACCTTTCATGCGGCCTTTCTGCTGCCTTCTGAATTTTGTCTTCTTTGGTTGTAACATTTTTCTATTACTTTTGGATTAAAACTTTCTGTTTTCCCTAACTAATTGAGAATCAGCTGGTTGGGCGTAGTAGTCCTCAATTAATGGGTTGCAAAGATACAAAAAATTTCTGAATTACAAACTATATTTCACTTTTTTAACAATATTTTCGACCGAACTTTACGAAAGCTAAAATGCGCAATTTCACGCAGTTACAAACCTTGTTAAAAAATATATTCTCCAGTTTTCGACCGCAGCGGTTCCGGCGTATCTTCGGTTTGGCACAGGGCTTAAATTTGGCAGTAAATCCTCGTTTTACTAAATTTGCCGAAACAACAGATATGGCACTCGAAAAAAAACACATCGCAAGAAAACTGCTTCTATTTGCATGCACACTGGCCATGATGGTCGGGGGGCAGGATGAGTGCCATGCTCAGAAGAGGCGCAAGGGCAGGAATGCAGAAAAGACCGAGAAAGTGTCTGTCCAGGAGGTGAGGAGCAGCATGCAGAAGAGCACAGACGGGCAGAGACCAGGCAGCGACGGGATGCTCCCGTTCTTCATAGAGGGAGAGGACACAGTATATTATGATACGATAACAGCTTCCAAGGTATATTCACGATTGCCGCGTCAGAAAGGACGCGAATGGAGGGAGTATTACCGCCTTGTCCACAATTTCAGCAAGGCATATCCATATGCCCTGGTGGCGAAGAAGCTGGTCATGGAAGCAGACAGCACCATTGCGGCAGACAGACTGAAAGGCGCAAAAAGAGAAAAGTACATCCTGGCAGTCCAGGAGGAACTTTTTGAAGTTTTCGAAGGACAGATGAGAAAACTGACGGTAAGTCAGGGTGCCCTGATCATGAAACTTGTCGACCGCGAAGTTGGAAAATCCTCATACGATATAATCAAAGGATACAAGAATGTCGTAACCGCCGGATTCTGGCAGGGAATAGCGAAGATATTCGGTTCCGACCTCAAGAAACCCTACGATCCGGAAGGAGAAGACAAGGTCGTCGAAGAACTTGTGCAGATCTGGGAAGACGGGGAATTTTCTCTTCTATACTGGTCGCTGTTCTGGAAAGACCCGCCACAGATGCCTATCCCTGAAAAATACCTATAATTACCGTAAAACACAAATAACTGCAAATCAGCAATATACAAAAACCTCGTGCCGCCAAAGGGGAGCACGAGGTTTTTATATCAACATATGAATCAGATACTTATATTTCACACAATGGTTTGTCCGTCAAAGCAGATATAGGGAGAGGAATGAATCCAGTCTTTCAAGACAAGAAGACGGGAGCCGGAAGCGAGGGTCATATCGACAGAGGCGTGATAGTGTCCGAAGATAAAGTAATCTACGTCATGAACCGAGGAGAATTGCTCCGCGAACTTCACAAGCGGTTCGTCGGAACCACGGAATTGATATGTCTGTTCATGCGAAAGCCTATTGCTTTTCGACCATCCGTTTCCGAAACGGAAGGCAAGCCAAGGATGCAGCAGACTGAAAAGGAACTGGGCTACACGGCTATGGAATACGCCACGCAGAAAACGGTAGCCGAACGGAACCGGTCCCAGGCCGTCGCCATGCCCCAGACAGAACTTCTTACCTTCGATATCGACTACAGCCGGCTGCACAAGTTTGACCATACCAAGCTCTTCAAAGTAGGAATATGTCCATATGTCATGGTTTCCTTCAAAGAAATACACCTTGACACCTCTGTCCATAAGGTCCTGCAAGGCAGAAAACACTCTTATGTAACCTTTAGGTACTACATCGCGGTACTCATACCAGAAATCCCATATATCCCCCAGAAGGTACACGGCACCGGTATCCTCCGGAAGATTCCGCAGAAAACCTGCAAAACGGGCTTCGCGGTCGGCAGGATCGCCGACCAGAAGGCCGAGATGTACATCTGATACAAAGTAATGCTTCATTCCATTAAAGATTGCCACGTCGCTCCGCTCCGGCAATGACGCGGGAATATTATGCAAATATGAAGATGCAGGCCGCTGCTACGAGGCAGTATAGCGCAAACCATGAAAGTTTCGCTTTCTTCACGAGAGCTACCATCGCCTTGCATGCAAAAAGTCCTGAAAGGAATGCCGAAACAAATCCAAGAATCAGAGGAAGAGCTCCCACAGACGATGCACCGAACTCACCGCCGACAATTTCAAGGAATGTCTCGCCGAGAATAGGGACAAGTACCATCAGGAAAGAGAACTGAGCCATCGATTCTCTCCTGACGCCACATATGAGTCCGGTAGAAATCGTGGTACCTGAACGCGACAGACCAGGAACCACGGCAAAGGACTGTCCGAGTCCTATTGCGAATGCCTGCCAATACGAGATTCCGTTACGATATTCGTTTGCAGGGAATATGGACCTGCGTCCCGGACGTGATGCATAATCCGAAAAGAAAAGAAGAAGAGCGGTAACAATCAGCGCAAATCCTACAACCTGGATGGAGCCGAAGAGCGCCTCGACACTATCTTTGAAGAAAAGTCCTACCACCATTATAGGAATCATGGAAAGAGCTATCTTGAACAGGTAGTCAGTCTGGTCATTGCAGACAAATACCTTCTTGCCTGCCTCGTTTTCAGTTATTTTCCAATCCTTGATCCCACAGAAGAAGCCTTTAAGCAGGTCCCATATCTGTTTACGGAAGACAATGATAGTACTCAATACCGTTGCCGCATGAACCATTGTAGTGAAAAGAAGATCCTCTGTAGTCTCGACACCCAGCAGTACCTTTCCGATCTCAAGATGTCCGCTGCTGCTTACAGGCAGAAATTCTGTAAGTCCCTGTATCAGACCCAATAAAACCGCTTCAAACCATTCCATTATTTATCCTCCTTATTTTTGAACATGCCCATTATGGCCACCACTTCGATCACGATTCCAAGAATTATCACGAGAGGAGCAGCCACCATGCGGCGGAAATCAAACATTGAATAATTGAACACTTCAGGATCAGTGCTTCCGCCACCGGACATAAGAACATACCCGGACACCATTACGATCAGACCGATCAGAAGATATCTCAACCCCTTCGGGGTAATTGCCATTTTCGGATTATTTTCCATCACTTGTTTAATAATAAAGTTCATCTTTCTTCAATGATACCAGCTTATTGACCACAAACCACGTACTCACAAGACAGATGGTCAGACCTGAAGCAAGCACGATACCGATTACGGTAAGCAGAAGATCGAGCCTGAATATCTCGAACAGCTGCTGGAATTCGCTTCTCATGAAATACATCATGACAACGAGCGCAATTATCGCTATAAATGCCGCGAAGACACCCTGGAATGCAGCCTGAACAAGGAAAGGGGCACGTATGAACGACCTTGTGGCACCAACCAGTTTCATTGTATGTATGGTAAACCTGCGTGCATACACGTTGAGCCTGACGGTATTGTTTATCAGGACAAACGATATGAACAGCAGCAGGGCTATGAAAACGCCGAGTATAGCAGAAATCCTGCCGAGATTTGCATTAAGGGCATCTACCAGAGAACTCTGATATACGACTTCATCCACGAGAGGGGATGCCGCAACCTCATGCCTTACCACTTCAAGACTGTCCGCCGAGACATATTCCGCTTTCAGGGTTATGTCGATTGAAACCGGTATGGGAGAAGTCTCGAATACCTCCAGGAAATCATCTCCAAGCATGTCAGCCATTTCTCTCTGTCCCTGCTCCTTCGAGATGAACGTCGTCTTCTTTATGAAGCGCTTGCCGTCAAGGACCGAGTTCTGAAAGTCCATGGCAGCCTCATCCGTGACATGCTGCTTCATCATCACGGTCACCTGCATGTTTTCCTTGAAATAGTCGGAGACACTTCTGGCATTAACCAGAAGCATAGCTGCGATACCGACAAGCAGAAGCACAAGACTTATGCTTATTACCGAGGAAAGATAGGCATTTGCCAGCCTGCGGCGCATCATTTTGTTATCGGTCGAACTCATACGTAAATTTCAATCGGGGTCAAAGATAGCGATTTATCAAAAATTTATTATTATCTTTGTAGAGATTTTGTCACTAAAAATTACCGCCATGGGAAATTCAGTCAAAAGAGTCCTCTTCGTAAATTCAGAGATGTTTCCATATCTCCCGGAATCACCTATCGCAAAGATCGGCAGATTCCTTCCTCAGGGTATCCAGGAAAGGAAGAAGGAGATCAGGTCTTTCATGCCTAGATACGGCTGCATCAATGAGAGGAAGAACCAATTGCATGAAGTAATACGCCTTTCAGGCATGAATATCGTCATCAACGATGTCGACAGGCCACTCGTAATCAAGGTGGCGTCAATATCCGCTGCCAGAATGCAGGTATATTTCATCGACAACGAAGACTATTTCCATCGCAAAAGCGTATATCATGATGCCGAGGGCCAGTTCTTCAAGGACAACGGAGAAAGAGCCATATTCTTTGCACGCGGTGTACTTGAGACAGTAAAGAAGCTCAGATGGGCGCCGGATGTCATACATTGCCAGGGATGGATTTCCCAGATTCTTCCGATCTACCTCAAGAAGGCATACAAGGATGACCCTATATTCTCGAACAGCAAGGTAGTGCTGTCGCTTTATGACGACACACCTGAAATCTTCTCCGAAGACCTGAAGGCAAGGGTACTCTTCGGCGGAGTGAATGAGGAAGATGTGGAAATCCTCGCGGAACCTACTGGCATAAATGTTGCTAAACTGGCGGTCGATTATTCCGACGGCGTCATCCTGGGTGCTGAGGGCGTAGCTCCTGAACTTGTTGAATACTGCAACTCGAAAGGATGTCCTGTACTCCCATACGATGCTCAGGCATTGGAAGACGGATCATACATAGAAACATACAACAGTTTTTACGATAATTTATAATGAATTTCTCTATTTCACGCAGAGTCTGCCGCCTTGCGGCTATCGGTGCGATACTGCTTGGCTCTGCATCATGCATAACCATAAACGAGAAACTGGGAGAAAACCTCATCCCGACCGATCAGAAATGGGACGTATACAATCCTGAAGCTGTGGTCCTCGAAGGCATCAGGCTTCAGATGGCCGACAGCCTGTCCGGATACAGCACGACCAGATTCACATTGGGATCCATCAATGACGGAAGCATACTCGGCACATCAACAAAGGCATCAAGCTTTACACTTGTCCCTATCTGGGACACTCTGGACTTCGGAAAGAACACCAAGGTCAGACAGTTCCATTTTTCAGCAGTCCGAGATACATTGTCGACAATACGTGACAATGACCAGAGAATACTCCAGAACATATATGTATCAGAGCTCAGGAAACCGCTCGATTCGACAATACTTTATGTAAGTTCGCTTTCAGACCCTGAGACATTGAACGAGTTTGTGAATATCGACAGACGCATCACAGCCGGCATACCTGTCTACTCAGGCGGAGACTCGCTCTCATTCGACTTCAGCATAGAGTACGCTGAAAAGGTAATCGCAAAGATAGACGAAGCACAGAGGGCAGGACAGATGGACAGCGTCGACCATTTTGTCAATTATCTTCCGGGCATCTACCTCACCACGGACACCCCTGCCGGAACCGGCGGACGTATCAACATGTTCGGTCTTACCATAAACAACAGCACCGGATACCTGACCGGCAACTACGCAGAGCTGAAGATAACTGCAGAATACGAACACAGCAAGGAACCTGTGGACACCTCATTCATCTTCCTGTTCGGTTCCGGAGACTTTATAAAATATAATGATGACAGCGGAAAGATCATCTATCCTGAGCAGTTCGCATTCAACGCAAGTAATCATGAGACCACACAACAGTACCAGGAAGGAGTTACTGCTACAGACAAGGTATATGTCGAAGGAGGAGCTGGTCTGAAACCTGTAGTGAAGGCAGAGGAACTGAAGCAGATTCTGGAGAACCTTATAGCCGCAGAAGGCATAAAGGATCCTAGCCAGGTTGTAATCAACAAGGCTACAGTTGTTCTCCCATATGACGTAAACGGCGACTATGACCTCCTGGACAAATATCCTCCTGTCCTGAGCCCGACAGTAAGACTTCGCAGTACAGACGGAAAGTATGTCACATATGCAGGAATTACTGACGCGAGCATCAGTTCTGAGAATCAGGGAGGCATAAACCGTTCACTGAACGTATACTGCCCAGATATCAGCCACCATGTACAAGAGATCCTCAAACTGGACAGAAACGATAAGGACTACAGCAAAAAGATTGAAAATTACGACATCTGGTTCCTTATTATGGCTAAGGAGCTTGTCGAGGACACCACTTACCAGCAGTCATACAGCAATTATCCGTTCAACAACTACTATAACATGATGTACGATCCATATGGATATGGATACGGAGGATATGGCGGATATGGTGGATACGGATATGGCGGATATGGATATGGCGGTTACGGCGGATATGGTGGATACGGCGGATACGGCTACAACAACTACTACAGCTATGCATTGATGGCACAGATGATGGCCGGAATGTACAGCAACACCGACACTGAGGAATACACGACAGAACTTGACAAAGACAGGTTCTACAGTGCTGCACTCAACGGACCTCAGTCATCCGGAGCAAAGCCACAGTTCAAGGTTACATTCTCTGCTCCAAAGTCAGCAGAATAAGAACATACATAATGAAAAAAGAGGGCGGATCGAACGATCTGCCCTCTTTTTTTATTTCAGACAAAAATGATTATGCATTTACCTTGCCTTCAATGTACTTGATAGCGTCACCTACTGTAGTGATCTTATCACCAGCGTCTACGTCTGGAATCTCGATATCGAACTTCTTCTCGAAGTCCATGATAAGCTCTACGATGTCAAGTGAATCAGCACCAAGGTCGTTGGTGAAGCTAGCTGTTTCAGTAACCTCAGACGCATCAACGCCCAATTTCTCGACGATGATTGCCTTTACGTCTTCTGCAATATTAGCCATAACTTTAAATTTTTAATTAATAATTTAGTATCTTATTACACGAATTTTCGCTAAAAATCGTTGCAAATTAAATAAAAAAAATCGAATTATAAAAATTAATCTTCATCAGGCCTGCTCAACCTCATCCAGACCCTTAATCCGTTGATGGAATTCAAGAGATAGAAACTCCACATGATGACCATCACTGCAGCGTGAGCTTCGCCTCTGGCGACACATACGATCCACATCACAACGCTGACAATATTCGTAATTATCCATAGCACCCATTGTTCCATGAAGGCCAGGGCCATCAATGCCTGTGCCACAATACTGAGTACAGTAGTTGTCGAATCCTTGAATGGCTGCGGGTCACCGAAATAATCCAATATGAATCCGCCCGCGACTACAGCAGCAATACACCCAACAGCAAGAAACGACCTTTGGCGCCATGTAAATCGGCGCGCTTTCACCTGGACACCACTTCCTCCGGACTCCGATTCCGATACAGCCGCTCCCCTTTTGCGCCATTGCCACCATCCGATGAACTGCATCGGAAGATAATAAAGAGCATTCAGACCTGCATCGCCGTACAAGGACGCCTTATATGAGATATAGGCATACATCGAGACATTGACCAGGCCGAAAAGATAATTCCATATGCTGCCCTTGGCCACAAGGACTACGCAAAGGACGCCGGCAACGGCGGCGATGGATCCTACCGGATCGACATCGCCACTCAACAGGGAGTAAATAACATTAGAAGCGATGACTCCTATTATAAGGAACCAGTCGTAGAAGGATAGAACTTTGTTTTTCATCGGTCACATATTCATATGCCCGGTCTCGGGCATGACTTTTATTTTTCTTCATTCAATGCATCATGTATCCTTTCTGCCAGCTGAGCACCCACGAGTTCAGCCAGCTCTTCGAGCGGGGCTGAAGCAATACGGGCTACGCTGCCGAAACGGAGCAGAAGCCGCTGTTCCGTCTTGTCGCCCACGCCCTTTATCGAACGCAAGGCAGATTCTATCTGGGCCTTGCTCCTGAGTTTTCTGTGGAATGTTATTCCGAAACGATGGGCTTCATCACGTATCTGCTGAAGTACCTTCAAGGCATGGGAATTCCTGTCGATGAACATCGGGTACGGATCGCCTACCCTGTAGACTTCCTCCATTCTCTCGGCAAGAGCTATCAATGTCACTTTGTCAATCAGTCCCAGCTCAGCCAGAGCCTCATATGCAAAGGCAAGCTGTCCCTTGCCACCATCTATCACAATAAGCTGAGGCAGATCTTCAGGATTTTCCTCCATCATACGAGAATACCTTCGGTTAACCACCTCCTTCATGGTCGCATAATCATTAGCCCCGACTACGGTCTTTACCTTGAAATGGCGGTAGTCCTTCTTCGAAGGCACGGCATTGCGGAAAACCACGCATGCCGATACCGGATTTGTTCCCTGTATGTTAGAATTGTCAAAACATTCGATATGTACTGGCAGGACCTTCATTCCAAGCTGCTTCTGAAGGGATTCCATCACCATGTTCTTATATGCATCCGGATCTGTATGTTCCTGCTGCTTGAGAGCATTCAGGCGCATTTCCTTGGCATTTCGGGCGCTGAGTTCCAAAAGTGCTAGCTTATCACCTCTGACCGGAACCTTGAACTCTATGTTCTCAAGCTCCATATCCGGCTTGAAGGGAACTATGATCTCCCGCGAAAGGGTTCCGAACTTCGACTGGATTTCTCCTATGAACATTGCAAGTACAGATTCCTGCTCTTCCTCGATCATAAGCTTGAATCCGAGGTTGAGGGACTGGATTACAGCACCGCCTCTGATACGCATGAAGTTTCCGAATGCCTCCGGGCCGTCGATGATAAGTGAGAAGACATCTACATCACCGACTGTCGAATTCATGATCACCGACTTGCTGTAATGCTGTTCGAGAGAGAGCATCTTCTCCTTATAGAGCTGAGCCTGTTCAAACTCCATATTGGCTGCAGCTTCAGCCATCAAGGTCTTGTAATGCTGGATTATTTCCCTTCCGCCACCTCTGAGAAGCCTTACGATCTCATCTATATTTTCATTGTATTCCTTCTGGGAAATGCCTCCTACGCAGCATCCGAGACATTTCCTGATATGGAAATTAAGACAGGGACGGATCTTACCGCGAAGGATCACATCAGAGGTAATCCTATGTTTGCAGGTACGCAGCGGGTATATATTGTGGAAGAATTCCACGAGATTCCGCGCATGAACCACGCTGCTGTAAGGGCCGAAATATCGTGATCCGTCACGGACGACCCTGCGGGTCAGAAAGACTCTGGGAAATTCCTCGGCGCTTACGCATATCCACGGATAGGTCTTGGAATCCTTGAGCAGGATATTGTATCTAGGCTTGAACTGCTTTATGAGGTTGTTTTCCAGCAGAAGGGCGTCCGCCTCCGATTCGACCACTGTATATTCGGCATCTGCAATCTTAGATACCATGACAGCCGTCTTCCTTGTCAGTCTCTCGACCGGCACGAAATACTGCGCAACTCTTTTATGCAGGTCCTTCGCCTTACCTACATATATCACATTCCCCTCAGCGTCATAATACCTGTAGACGCCGGGGGAATGCGGAAATAATGCTATTTTCTGTCGTATATCCACTACTTGATGTACTCAGCTACGGCAGCCTGAATACCCTCAAGACCGTGGAAGCCTCTCTTGAGGATGGTTCCGTCAGGACCGATGAGCATGAGGTGTGGGATACCCTCCACGCCATAGATATCGGTAGGAACCTGACCGCAGTTATTGATATGGAGCCAGTCCATTCCGAGTTCTGCAGCAGTCTCGATCGTGTGCGACTGTGGCTTTCTCTCCCATACCGCCAGGCTGAGAACCTCAAGGCCCTTGTCCTTGTACTGCTCATATACCTTCTGGATGTTCGGGATCTCACGACGGCAAGGTCCGCACCAAGGAGACCAGAAGTCCACAAGCACATATGTTCCCTTACCTACATAATCAGAGAACTTCACTTCCTTCTTGAGAGGCTGAGGATCCATGCTTCTGTCATAGCCATACACATGTTCAACTGTGAAATCAACGAATGGCATACCTTCGGCAGTTGCCTTTCTTGCATCAAGGCCAGCCTTCATGTAAGCAACTTTCTCATCCTGAAGCATCTCAGGCGACATCTTTGAGATAATCTCATCAACCTGAGCATCATCAATCAAACCCATGAGGTTGCCGAGAGCCATTACAGCTACCTGATTGTCTACATTCTTCTTTGCAGCCTCAAGGTTGAAATCAATATACTTTTCGACAAATTCTTCATAATATGCCTGGGCCTTTTCCTGATCTGTAGACAGAGAATCCATCATTGTCTGAAATTCCTGCATCATGGCCTCGTGAGTCTCCTCAAAAGCCTTTACTTTCTCTTCTGCGGTCTGTCCGCATGCCACAACTGCAACTGCAGCAAGGGCAAATAAAATTTTACGCATGTTCATATATCTTTAGTTTTGACAAATATACAAAAAAGGGATGACATGACGTCATCCCTTTCATTATTGTGTGAGTAACAATTACTTGTTGTCTCTGCGTGGACCACGTCCGCCACGACGACGATCGCCGCCACGTCCGCCACGGTTGTTGTTACCGCTTGCCTGCTGCTGAGCTGCGATGCCAGCGTTAGGAGAGAGGTCCTTCTTACCGTAAACCTCACCGTTGCAGATCCATACCTTGATTCCGAGTACGCCTACCTTGGTGTGAGCCTCAGCAAGTGCGTAGTCGATGTCAGCGCGGAATGTGTGGAGAGGTGTACGACCTTCCTTGAACATCTCGCTTCTTGCCATCTCGGCTCCACCGAGACGACCGCTGATCTGAACCTTGATACCCTCAGCACCTACACGCATTGTAGTTGCTACGGCCATCTTGATTGCGCGACGGTATGAAACACGACCCTCGATCTGACGAGCGATAGAGTCAGCTACGATGTGAGCATCAACCTCAGGCTTCTTAACCTCGTAGATGTTGATCTGAACATCCTTCTTGGTTACCTTCTTGAGCTCCTCCTTGAGGAGGTCAACTGCCTGACCACCCTTACCGATGATGACACCTGGTCTTGCGGCGTGGATAGTTACAGTGATGAGCTTGAGAGTTCTCTCGATAACAATCTTTGAGAGAGAAGCCTTCGCGAGACGGCTTGAGAGATACTTACGGATCTCAAAGTCCTCTGCAATCTTCTCTGCATAGTTACCACCAACCCAGTTAGAGTCCCAACCACGGGTGATACCGATTCTGTTGCTTATAGGATTAGTTTTCTGTCCCATGATTACGCCTCCTTAACTGCTGGTTTAACATCGAGGATAATGGTAATGTGGTTAGAACGCTTGCGGATACGTCCGGCACGACCCTGTGGGCATGGGCGGATTCTCTTAAGTGTGCGTCCCTCGTCAACCATTACGGTCTTGACTACAACGTTACCGTTCTCCAACTCCTTTACATTATCTGGATTCTTAGCCTCCCAGTTAGCAACTGCGCTACGGAGAACCTTCTCCAGGTCGATAGAAGCATGCTTCTTCGAGAATTTCAAAATATCAAGTGCACGGTTCACCTCAACGCCGCGGATGATGTCTGCAACGAGACGCATCTTGCGTGGAGATGTAGGTACATCATTCAGCTTTGCGATAGCTGTCTGCTGTTTAGCTGCCTTAAGCTTCTCAGCCATTAATCTTTTACGAGCTCCCATAATTACTTTTTCATTTTAAAATTACTTACGATTGCCCGAATGGCCT
>JAFZDJ010000119.1 GCA_017561265.1 Bacteroidales bacterium | reverse complement strand
CGATAACCCTGCCCGTGTTCAGTTAAAACGAAGGGTTCACCGGAGATATCCCGAATGGACAATCCCTGTTTACCTGCAAACTTGGAAGCCACATTGGTTACGAAGTGCATAGAAAGTTGCTCTTCTTTTGCGATGACATAGTCCTTGTTATAACAATGTCGGGCCAAAGTAATGATGATGTCAGCTTCGTTGTGATCCAGCATATCAAGTAACATAGCCGTGTCACCTGTAGCAAACTGAATGGAAATAAGCGGGTATTTACTATGAAAATCTATATAGTGGGAGTTGACCATATCCTCACAGACGGAATCCGGCGTCACAATACGAATATGTCCAGCAAGTTGATCCTCTTTGCTGTGTTTTTCCTTGAACTCATCTGTGAGTGCGCGAATCTGATGCGCATAATATACAAGATCCTGTCCACATTCAGTCAGCGTGATAGTGTGGTTGATTCTCTCAAATAAAAGGCAATCCAATTCTTCCTCAAGCTGCTTTATCTGAAAAGAAACAGTAGACTGTGTATAGCCGAGCTGATCCGCAGCTTTTGTAAAGCTGCCCAATTCAGCTACGTGGATGAACGTAATTAGATTTCGTAATTGCATTTTGCGTTCCTCCCACTTTATTTTACACAATAGTCTTTTGGTGAACCATGGGCACCAAAGATCTTCCAATTGCCAACGCCCAACCGCCGCATGATGGCTTTTCTTTCCTCTGCGCAAAGCTTGGGGTCCGTATCCACAGAGGTCATCAAGATGGGTGCATACTGATTGTACTCAGCCTGCTCTGCGGTAAGGCCATGGGTGTTGATATAGACATCTCCGGTAAAGGCGATGTTATTGTTGTAGTCGATGAGTACTACTTCTCCGGGAAGGTGGCCACCCTTACCTTCGTATACCTCAAAATGCAGATCGCCGAAATCAAAAAAACCGATCTGCGTCAGGGGCTGGCGCAGGTTCGGGATATCCTGCCAGGGTGTTTGCAGTTTCTCCGGAGCAATTGCTGTATAGGATGTCAGGGTCTTACAGATATTCACATAGGGTTTGTGCAGGGGATTTTGTTCCCGGAATCCGTTATCTCCGTAAGCCTCACAAGTTAAGCTCCGGGCAGAATTATGGCTGGCAATGACCGTATCAAAGTCATTCATCATACCGCAGTGATCCACATCCGCATGGGTCAGTAACAAACTCTTGGACATATGACCGAACCCAGGAAGAACCGCGTCCAGCACCTGCAGCGTTTCCTCCCGGTAACAGGCATATCCGCTGTCAATACACAGAATCTTTCCGTAGCTTTTAATTACCGCGGTATTACTTCCGCATGCAGGTTCAATCAAGATAATTTCTGTATTCTCGGTAATTTTGTGGGTAGTGACTCTGGGAAGAAATCGGGAACCCTTGGATTTGGAGAGAAGTTCCGCAAACTTGCTGATGCTGTCAAAGGTTTTGTAAGGGGATAAACCCTGTTCATCCAAGGTCTGCATGGCAAGGTTGGAGGCCACTAAAAGCTCATGTTTCTGTTCCACGGTGAGATCCAGCATTTGAGAAAGACCCCGCACATAGGCGCTATAAAAGATACTGTTATCGTAGGCTCGTTCGGAACTATTGTAATCTATCACTCTGACTTTACAAATCTGTTCCGCCTGCTCCAGGAACTCAGCGAAGCGACCGGGATCTTCTACATACAGACCCATTTTGAAGAGCTGATAATCAGTACCGTTTTCCTGAGAGTTGATGTAGGAGATGTTAAAGTTAAACGCATTGATCAGTTCCAAAATATCCGTCGCACTTCCGGGTACATCCTTCAAACGGAATTCAAGCAGCACAATACTGGAATTACCGGCATTGTTCTGCAGATAACCGATCTTTTCCAACTCTGCATCTGCCTTGCGGATCTGTTCCTCGGTCCCTTCCACATCCAAAAACAACATATGTGAATCAAC
This sequence comes from Bacteroidales bacterium, assembly GCA_017561265.1. Next base: position 5,344 of record JAFZDJ010000119.1, on the reverse strand, counting down.
AGATTTATCATAGCTGACACGGGTGATGTTGATACCAAGGGATGCAAAGCATTTACTTGCTTTCAGAAAAGCGCCAATATGATTTGGCATGGAGGTTGCATATGTCTTTTTCATAATGATCACCTACGCTTACTCTGTAATATTAGAAGAGCGCTACGATGTTATAAATGATGGGAGCGAAAACGATCGCCGGCAGATAATCTGCCACTTTGATTTTCGTAATACCCATAAGATTCGTGCCAATCATAATGATCAGCAAAGATCCTGCACAAGTCATTTCATTGATTGCACCTGTGTTCATAAAAGGAGAAATCACACCGGCAAGCAATACCAGACCGCCCTGAATCACAAATACTGTACCTGCGGACAGTAGCACACCGATACCCAGGCTGGAGGCCAGCATCATAGAAGAAACCAAGTCCAATGTGGCTTTTGTAATCAGCACGGAATTATCTCCCGTAAGACCTGCCTGAATAGAGCCGGTTACAGTCATGGAGCCAACGCAGAAAAGCAAAGTGGAGGAAACAAGACCTTCCGCAACAGAGGTTTTCTTGCCTTCTTTTTTGAATTTGTTTTCTACACTTTCGGCCAAACGGTTGATTGCACCATCGATATTCAGCAGAGTTCCGGAGATTGCGCCCAGAACAACAGCCACTATGAGGATTAGGACATTTTCACCGCAAAGGCTACCGGAAATACCGATATACACGGTGCAGGCACCCAGACCGATCATAGCCGCTTTGCTGACTCTTTCCGGAATACCCTTTTTAAAGAGTAGACCAATCAAGGAGCCTACAATAACCGTAATTACATTTACCAATACACCTAACATACTGCGTTACTCCTTTTCTGCGCATTTAACGATTGCTTCGGTCACATTGCTTAGCACATGAACACCATTTTGGTTATAAGCCTCAATGGTAATTTCCGCGATACCATTTTTTGCACTACGCTGGACAAGGTTTGTGATTGTAGCGGTGCCGTGGAGAACATCGTTCGCATAGACCGGCTTGTGCCATTCAATCTTGGTAGATTTTCCCGCAAGCAGTTCTTTGCCGAAAAAGTCCACTTCCAGATATTTCGCCCAAACCGACATAAAGGACATCACGCCGGGTGCAATCAACTGCCCGAAGACAGACGCTTTTGCGTATTCCTCGTCAGTGTGCAGCGGGATATTATCATAGGTGTGTGCAAAGTCCAGCATCTTTTGTTTTTCGATGACTGCCGGTGCAATCTCTACGGTCATTCCCAATTTCAAATCATTAAAGTACATAATTTCTATTAATCCTTTAGCCAACAGCGGCGGATTGGAGGTTACCACGGATGTAGCAGCCTCCAATCGGAAGCACACTGGATTTACAGTTTGTTGCGCTGAATCTTTCCGGAGATGGTCTTCGGCAATTCGTCGCGGAATTCTACAATTCTAGGATACTTGTAGGGTGCGGTGTGATTCTTGACGTAATTCTGGATCTCCTTCTTCAGTTCGTCCGTACCCTCAGTACCGGGAACCAGCACGATACAAGCCTTGACCACCTGGCCACGGACTTCGTCGGGAGCGGCGCAAACACCGCATTCCAGAACATAAGGCAATTCCATGATCGTGGATTCGATCTCGAAGGGTCCAATGCGGTAGCCGGAAGACTTGATCACATCGTCTGCACGGCCAACATACCAGTAGTAGCCGTCCTCATCCCGCCATGCCACATCTCCGGTGTGGTACATGCCGTCATGCCACACAGCGTCGGTAGCTTCCTGGTTGCGATAGTAACCCAGGAACACGCCGCAGGTAGGCTTGGGATCAGTGCGGATAACGATTTCTCCATTCACGCCATCTGCAACGGGGTTGCCGTCGGTGTCAACGATATCAATGCCATAGCCGGGAACGGGCTTACCCATAGCGCCGGGCTTGATGGCTGCGCCGTAGAGGTTTGCGATACCCAGAGTCATTTCGGTCTGACCGAAGCCTTCATGGATCCTCAAGCCGGTGGACTTTTCAAACTGATAGAACACTTCGGGGTTCAGTGCTTCACCGGCGGTGGTAGCGTGGTGGATGCTGGACAGATCGTAGCCGCTGAGATCCTGCTTGATCAGCATGCGGTACATAGTGGGAGGTGCGCAGAAGGTAGTGATACCATATTTTGCGAACATGGGCAGGATCTTCTCAGCATCAAACCGGTCAAAGTCATAGACAAAGACCGCGCCTTCACACAGCCACTGGCCGTAGAGCTTGCCCCACAGAGCCTTGCCCCAGCCGGTCTCGGAAATGGTGAAGTGCAGGCCATCCCGTTCACACAGGTGCCAGTACTTAGCAGTAACATAGTGACCCAGAGCGTACTTGTAGGAATGGGTAGCCATCTTGGGGTAACCGGTAGTACCGGAGGTAAACAGCATCAACATGGGATCGCTGCCACAAGGCGCATCTTCTGCCCGCTCATAACGACGGCTGAACAGCTGATATTCCTCATTGTAATCGTGCCAGCCTTCACGGCTACCACCTACCAGCACCTTGGTCAGGTTCATACCTGCAGACTTTTCAGCCAGTTCAACCTGCTCGGCGGTGTTTCCGTCAGCAGTACACAGCACTGCGCTGACATCCGCAGCCTGGAAACGATAAACAAAATCGTGCTCCATCAGCTGGTTGGTAGCGGGAATGGCAATAGCGCCCAGCTTGTGCAAACCGAGGATCGCAAACCAGAACTGATAATGGCGCTTCAGCACCAGCATGACCCGGTCGCCTCGCTTGATGCCAAGGGACTTGAAATAGTTGGCGCTCTGGGAAGATGCGTCCTTCATATCCTTGAAGGTGAAGCGGCGTTCCGTCATATCGTTGGCAACGTGGAGCATCGCCAGCTTTTCAGGATCTTTTCTTGCGATAGCATCCACAGTGTCAAAAGCGAAGTTATAGGAGTCCTCGTCGGAGAAGGTCATACCCTGGAATACACCATTTTCGTCTTCCATAGCGTTGACGAACTTATTACAAAGTAGCTTCTGCTCAGGCTTACCCTTACGGCTCTGTCCGATATACAGAGGCTGGTCGGTGGTGTCGGAGGCCATGATCATAGAGAGGAATACACAATCTTGGCTGTCAACAGCGATCATACCGTGGGGAGTGGAGGACTTGTAGAAAACAGAGTCGCCTTCACGCAGCACTTCTTCATGGTCACCGATCTTAATGCGCATGGAACCCTTGAGCACCAGGTTGAATTCCTGGCCAGCGTGGGTAGTGGTGTGAATAGGCTTATTCTGGAGTTCTTCGGAGTATTTATATGTGACCCAATAAGGGGTAGCTAATTTCTTGCGGAACATGGGAGCCATGTCCTGGATGGTGATGCCGTCTTCACTGGCGGTTACCAGACCCTTGCCCCGGCGGGTAACGGTGTAGCCGCTCAACTTTGCACTCTGGCCTTCCAGCAGAACGGTGATTTCCACACCGAACACCTTGGCACACTTGTGCAGGAAAGTAAAAGGCAGATCCACAGTACCGGATTCATACTGGTGATAAATCTCTTCCGTCACCTCCGTCTGCTCAGCCATTTTCTGTGCGCTGTAGCCCAAAATCTCTCGCATACCTCTGATGCGAGTTGCGATGTCCATAAGTTGTGTAGAGGTATTAGTGTTGGTCATGGGGAATCTCCTTTCATAAAATAGAATAAAAAAACGTCTCAAGAACCTTTGTTCTTGAGACGAGTAAAAACAAACCCGCGGTACCACTCAAATTGCGTCTAATGACGCCGCTTCACGCTCCAACAAGCGCTATCCCTTAACGCGGGCAGACGTAAGCACCTGGCTTTGCTCGGCACTTCGGCTCGGAAGTGATGGGTCTTATAGCACCATTCAATCAGCTCGCACCAACCGCTGACTCTCTGTAATCCTGGTTTTGCCGGACCGTCTTCGTCGTAGCTTTTAACGTATTGGCAACATTATAACGCGTCCTCCCAGGAAAGTCAAATGTCTTTTTTGTGAAGAATTTTATGATGTTTATGTATTTATTTGGTAAAAACCCACAAGATTATATTATTCCTTTTGTCGCTATTGCCATTGCATAATGGATGGTGAAAGAGGTTTCGCATCAAAATGTATGCGAAACCTCTTTTAAATCATGGAACTTTACGCCTATTCAAGATTTTATTACTCTCTTTTAGGGCTGCAGAAACGCTGAATCTCACTGCGCTCTGAGATAGAAACCGTCACGTTTTTTTACAATTCTCCTCACAGGACTTGATAACAAAGCAGTTGTCAATACCATAGTAAGCAAAACACGCAATTGCATGCCGATCGATCCGTTCTCCGCAAACCAAAATAGGAACTGCAGGTGGGCAGCCTACTGTGGGGACAGCCAAAATACGTCCCAGGCATTGCTCCACCGGAAGCAACTCCGAACAGGCAAGTGCAGCTTCCCGGATCGTCAGTACCTGCTCTCCGGGAGCAAAGGCAGGACTCACTTCTTTGATCGGTGGCTGATGCGGGATCCGGCAGAGCGCCTGCTCAAGCTGCGTCAGAGTTTCTCCGCCTGTTTCGGCAGATAGCATCAGCACAAGATAATCCGGATCTGCAAATTCCGGCTCGATTTTCAGCTGACGCAGAAGTTCCGCTAACTGATTTCCCGTATATCCATAGGGTTTGGCTTGGATTGTCAGCTTTAACGCTTCACTTCCATACAATGAGTATCCTCGTTGACAAAGCCTACCTTTGAACGCTTCCAGTTGGGGAATCAGCATCCGTAACTGCTCAGGATAGTTATCCAGGTATTGGTTTGCAGCATCCAGCGATTGCAAAATTAGATAAGACGGACTGGTGGACCCAAACAGCATCAAAGCATTCCGCACCTGTTCTCCCACCGCTGTATCTATCCCGGTTGACAGGTGCAGATAAGCACCACCGGTAAGCACCGGCAAGGTCTTGTGGGCAGAGCCGCAGCAAATATCCGCGCCTAGATCAATCGGATGCATAGACTGGGGGAGAAACCTCAGGTATGCACCATGGGCATTATCCACAGCCAGCAGGACGCCATGGCGGTGGCATACTTCCGCGATGCTACGGATATCCGCAACCATTCCCAGATAATCCGGACTGGTCAAGTAAACGGCCACAGGTTTCTCCTGCGCGTTTTGCAGATATTCTTCCAGCTCCTCAGGTGTCAGGTCACAGGAAAGGTAGTTGACAGGATTACTGGGATACAACCATCTGACATCTACATCCAACAATGCAGCGGCAGTTAGAAATGCTTTATGGGCATTCCTCCCCGCAGCAACCAGAGGTTTCCTTCCTTGCTCTTTGGCATAGAGTGATAGCAAATACAGCATCGCCCGGATACACTGGGAGGAACCTTCCGTAGAATAAAAGG
>JAFZDJ010000118.1 GCA_017561265.1 Bacteroidales bacterium | reverse complement strand
TGTTGCCGTATATATGCCGAATAAGGATCATTTGTTTCAGTTATCAGTGAGCAGCGAAAGGAACTATCCTGAATATTGGGCGGTCAAGAGTTCGACGAATGTAGGAATGGGCGGATATCAGCAGATTATAGGTAATCCTGATCTGAAGCCGTCAAGTTCCTGGAACAGTCAGTTTGTCTATATGCTGAAGAACAAGTATATTCTTGCTGCCTGGTTTAATTATACGGATGATTACTTCATCCAGACTGAATATCTCCATCCGGAGCGTCTTAATAATATCTATAAATGGATGAACTTCGATTTTCATTATACTGCCGGCATGCAGTTGAGTATTCCTTTCAAAGTCGGAAAATGGCTTGACACCAAACTGACACTGACCGGTCTGTATCAGCGTGAGAAGGATTCGGATTTCTATGATATCCCTTTTGACAGGGGGCGATTCGGTGTCCAGGCAAGGATGAACAACAATATCACCATCTCAAGAAAGCCATACCTCCTTATGAACATTGCAGGAAATTATCATTCAGGTGGTATTCAAGGAATAATGGACATCCCTCAAGGAGGAGGCTTGGACATGTCTCTTACATGGAAATTCAATAAGGATAGAGCAAGTCTGAAAGCAGGATGTTATGACATCTTCGAAACCCAGGGAGTCTCGCCATATATCAATTATGGCAATCAGGTCGTTAAGAACTGGTACCCTTCTTACAGGAGTTATAACGTCACATTCTCATACCGTTTCGGAGCTTACAAGGAGAAAAAGAGAGAGGAGGTCGATACGAGCAGATTCAGGTAAAAACATATAACTTTTGTTAAACATAAATATTGCCGGTCAGAGGACGTGAGCCTTCTGACCGGAGTTCCAATACATACGTGAATTACTTGTATTTCTGCCCCCGATTATATTTGCAGTTGTTATTGCCATATGGCACTATTTGTGATAGAACGGACTTGATAACCCCCATTGAGATTATGACTGAACTGACAAAGAACGATTTCCGTCTGGCGGCGATTATTTTGCTGTCGGCTTCCATACTTACATTCACATCGTGTTTTCCAACAGAGCATTATGAACCTGACTTCAATGTTGTTTCAGAGTCAACAAGCCAGATTCCGTCATCTGGACTTCTATATGATGCTGAATTCAATTGGGAATATGTAGAAACAAGGACATCCAAGCCAAAAGCATACAGACAGTTCAGATTTCGCCTGAATCTCGATTCCAAAACAGGAAAGACACAGATTCCTAACGAAAGAGTATTTCCGACGGATGGTCATACTTTCGTCAATGGAGACTGGGCTTTTCGCGAGAATGCATACGTCCTGTATGTCCAGATCCCAGATAACACATCGGCTGATTCAAGAATGGTTTCAATAGAGATATGTATCGATAGTCTTTATAATTACTCCTACACGGAGGTGGAAGGGTAGGAACATAGATGGGGCGAGTGGTTCACCGTATTCGAAGGCACACAGGCTGGCAAGGTATATTCTGATGAGATGATGCCGAGCCACAGTCTTGAAAAGTCAAAGGCTAATATCTTCGAGCCGGTGCGGATCGATATGCATAAATGCGATGAGGCCAACAGCCTGTGGTGGTATAAATCTAAAGGTGTCTGTGATTCTTTGGTATGGAGTATAAGAGGTTTTGAAGATACAAAGATCATTATGGAGGATGGCTACGAATCGATTTATTTCGGCCATCTTTTCACACACCCTGGCGAGCTTGAAAGCGTTTTGTCTGCATATAAAGACGGGAAGGTGGTCTATGAGGATGTACAGAATATCACAGTCACTAATGAGAAGGATTTCCTGATGTTCGACTGGGAGGAAATCGTATCAGGAACTGCAGAAGGAGGATCCTACCACAATACTTTCGATGACAACAGGTGGTTTTCAAGCGGTGTTTCCTGCAAGGACGGCAATCCGGTCGTAGTCTTCAACTGGAACAACTGGGAGGATAATTCCGAGGAAGAAAACCGCAGGATCCTTCGCGAGTACATATCCCATATCTATGGAGAACCGGTCTATACGGAGAAATCCGAAGTGGAATCACAATGGGTCGGATTGTTTGTGAGAAGAGACGACAGATATCGTCCTGAATGTATCTGGATGACAGAGACTTCCGCAGTCGCTCTGTTCTATGTATATAACGAACTTACTGAGACAGGTGATTGGAAAATCATCGCAGAACCTTTAAGAAAATAATCAGATGAAGAGGATATTTGCAATCTGCCTTATGGCATTGGTCGTTTTCGGATGCGAAGACTTGCAGCAAGGCACGCAGGGAGGAAACGAGAGCGAAAACGGAAATACGCCGGGCACCGAGACCTTGAAGTTCCCGACCTTATGGGGAATCGGCGAGGACAGCAAGCCAGTGTTCGACAAGGAGGGAACAGAGGTTTCCACATTTGAGATGATGTCGTTCAATATCTTCGAAGAGGATCTTGAAGGAATCGAGGAACACTGCGATTCGCTTGTATGGACTGTGAAGGATGCTGAAGGGTCGCATGTCATCGTGCCAAACAACAACCTGGTCGGAAAGACAAACGAATGGACTCATTATTTCACGAAGGCCGGCAATTATGAGACTTATCTTGATGCATGGAAAGACAAGGAAGTCATCAAGCGGTCAGTCTTCTATGTGAAGGTCAAGGAAAGCAGGAAGGACTTCCTGCATATGAACTGGGCAGACATGACCAGAGCAAGCCGCAAGGAACTCTCATCTGCACTCCGGAAGCAGTCTTTCAAGGCCTACTATCACGAAGACGATACCGGTCATCCATATTTTGAGATTACCGTTCTGGGTGTGCTTGAGGATCAGCAAGTCCTTTACGATTTCATCACTGAAATGTATGGGACTCCGACTATTACGGCTGATGATGACAGCTTTATGGGATATTACCAGAAATATTGCCTGGCAAAGAAGGCAGATGAAACACCGATAACAATATGGAGCCACGATCCTAACCTGGTGGTGCTGGTGTCAAATGATGACGAACAAGGCAATCCGGAAAGATACCTTCTGCATGTTGAACGATTGACAGTGATTAAATAATATGAGCGGAGTGAAATCAACGATGCCACTATGGAAATGGATTCTGCTGATCGTTTTCGGGTCGGCACTTTTCCTGTTTTTGTCTCAAACGGTTCCGGTTGTCGGCAGCGAGGACAACAGGACTCCTCAGTGGATGTCAGAGAAGATCTACAATGCTCTGCCTGCAGGAATCAATAAGAAAATGTCGGTATATGAGGGTGCAGGTCACGGAGGCACTGAGTTTCCTTTCTTTGTGGATTGGGGACGATGGGCTGAGGAAACTGTGGGATTTATGCTGTAGAGATTACACTAGTATAGTATTCGGGCCGGAGTTTACAATATATAGCTTAAATTACTTGTATTTCTGCCCCCGATTATATTTGCAGTATGGAACGAAATGGTGCGGTTTTGCATCTATATATTGACGATTAAACGAACTTATATGAAACGAATCTTGATTTTGCTGGCAGCGATTGTCTGCCTTGCCGCTTGTGAAAAGCCTGTAGATACATCGAAGATCATCGGGACCTGGAGCGAATGCTATGATGATCCGAACTTTGTTATGGACGGCACTGTGGAATATACATTCAAGGCAGACGGAAGATATCAGGTGTATGCGTATGATGCATTGTCCGGCAATGAGGTGACAAGGACACATGAATATACCCTTGACGGGAATGTGATTACTTTGAATACTGCTACCACTGACAGCGCACATAGCCCAAGTTATACCATCACTGAACTTGATGACAATGAGATGTCCTGGCAGAAGGTCGGTACGACTTATACCCCTGGTTCAAACGGTAGTGATTATAAACATTTCAAGAGAAAAGGCTAGCCCTTTATATGCTTATAGGTTGGGCGTATTGGAATTGCTAAAAAGAAGTAGCGTACACTGTTATTTCCAACGAATCCCCGGCATTCGTGTCGGGGATTGTTATTATTATATAAAGGGGAATTTAATCAATGTTTGATGGTATTGGAATTATAGTCTCGGGAGAATAGATGCCCTCTTTTAATCCCAATCCGTCCATTATTCCCCTACGAACGTCCGAATAAGAGACAAAATCTTGATTAGATGTAAACAACAATATGAACCATGTATCGCATAATTCCTGACTTTTTAATCTTTTCTTCACTTTTTGAGGGATTCCATTAATTTCACTATGGTCAAAGGGTTGATACGGTCCGATGACATAAACTGTATCCCACTTATATGAAGTGATATCTCCTAAGGACACTTCATCTTTTGAATTTGCGACTTCTGCCAAAGCATCCGACACATGTTCATCACTCTTACAACACCCAGTCAAGAAGGTGGTCAGAATCAGGAAGATTGTAAGCGGACTTATCAAAAATGTAACTAACCGATTCATATACATTATTGGAATATCAACGGGTATGTGACTCCATTCTGAGGGAGCCAATGCCATTCACCATCCTGGCAATATGTCTTCCAATCAAACAGATTGAATACTCTGTTGACTTCTGCAATGATCATTTCTTTAATTTGATCCGACAGATTATCATGTCCTCGCAAGAAATCCACAGACCAGTCGGTCACTTTACCTTCCTTACTGAACTTGCAGGCATCTATCCTGACTGTTACGCGACCCTTTGGTGCAGGAATCTTGCTGAGGTCAAACTCCGGTGATATTTTATAAGTGACATCGTCAAGATGCACAGTTCCATAGGTAGTATTTATGTATTTCCGAGAAGATACAACAACTCCGTTCTCTATAGTCAACTCCGTTTCCTGCTCATAAACACTGTCCCATCCGTTTGATGCGACATGCAGACATTCTCCGGCTCCGCAAATAAAGGTTCCTGAAATCCAGGAGGCCAAGACTCTGCCTTTCCTATCCATATACTTATCCAGCAAACCTTTGAAGTCGGTATGATCTGCGGAAGTCTCGATCTTGTTCAGATAAAGTTTCTTGCCTTTGACATTAAATGTAGCGACATGGCCCCTGAAATTCCAAGAGAAGATGGCAGAATTGAAGTCAAACTTATCCTTCAAAGAAAAATATGTGACAGAGTCCAGTTGAAACATCAAGGGATGATTTGCCCTATACTCTACATTGTCAATGACGACAATATCTCTAACCTGCACTGTCGAACCTGCAACTGCCTTATGAGATAAAGTCAGAAGTGAAAAAAGAATCAATAGTATGTTAACTATTTGCTTCATCAGAAATCCCGATTTATCTGATCACATACGATTGAACCGCTTGCCGCATTTGTTGCACTTGTAGTTCTTGTTCATCTTCGTTCCGACAATCATAAGGATGATGCTGAGAAAGAATACTGCGACTGCGATCCAGCTGAGCATAGTCCACTCCTTTGAAAAGTATATATATACGACAGGAGCGATGAACAGCGGGATGGAGATCAATAATATCGTAGTGGCTGCTGTGGAACGATTGATTGATTCCGTATCTTCGCTTCCGCATTTAGGGCAGAACGGAGCATACCTTACTGATGGACGGTTGATTATGGGTTCGACCAAAGCGGATGCTTCCTGATAGTCGTTTTCCGACACATAGAAAGCTGTGCCTGGATTCGGGCCATACGCACCGTTTCGTTGGTCTGCCGTCTCGTCGTGCATACGATACTCAATAGAATTGACATCAAGGGCATTGGCTACATTAGCTGCAACAATGCTGCTGGTGCATCTGCAAAGTAGTTTTTCGTTCATAAGTAAATGGTTTAAGATTGAATGCGTGAAAGCCAGTTGATGATTGTTTCAAGCACTGCAGGTGATATGGTCTCTTCTATATCTCGATATTCAGTCACTGCTCCTGTCTTGCAGTGCTGGAAAAGGTGGTTGACTCCATCAACGCTTTCAATCAGGTTCTTTGAGTTTGACGGCAGAGTATTACGGAGAGCCGACAGGTTGCTTTCATGCTCCACCTGGATATCTTTTGTTCCATTGAGAGCGAGAACAGGACAGGTTACATTATCAAGCAGAGGACGCATATCCAACCTAAGGAAATGTATCATATATGGCATTTGAATCTGTGCTACTACAGCCCAGTAATTCTGCATCAGCACTTCGGGAACATCATAGTCATCAGGATCAGGCATTCTGCCTCCATGCGCCCTTACATCAAATGCCTTTTCAAGCATTTTACAGTATGAATCAATCTGCTCATCTGTCAATCCTGATCCTTGAAGTGCGACTTTGTTCTGCCAGACGAGAGTTTCCGCACCTGATACAACCATTCCAGCAAGGGAGACTATGAAATCAATTTTCTGTTCAGCTGCAAGCATCAATGCTATTGTGCCGCCTTCGCTGTGACCTATTACACCGACCTTATCAAAGCGTGTTCTGAGAAGTTCAACACCGGCAAGTGCATCGTTCTTGAAATCTTCAGTCGTGCAGTCGTTGATATTTCCTTTATATCCGCTGAAACCTCTATCGTCATATCTCAAGGTTGCGATTCCAGCTCTTGCAAGAGCATCAGCAATCACAGCGAATGGCTTATGCTCAAAGATTTCT
>JAFZDJ010000013.1 GCA_017561265.1 Bacteroidales bacterium | reverse complement strand
CATCGGCTGGAAGCAGTGTGATCAATGTTGCAGGTGCATATAATATGGACGGAAAGCTCGGAATTGCAGCCGGTCTGTATTACGGAATGCATTCTTCATATGATATTACTGATGCCAGCGGTGCTGCCCAGGGTACATTTGTACCGTCAGATATGCATGCTGCCGTGGGAGTTTCTTACAGGCTCATTCCTGCTCTTGCTGTGGGTGCAAACATCGGCTATGCTTCCAGCAGTCTTGCTGAAGGTCATTCATATGGAGCGGTTGCAGCCGACATCTTCCTCATGTCTCAGTTTTCGGATTTCAAGGTGACAGCAGGTGTTGCGAATGTCCTCGGTTCTGTCAAGTCGGTCGGCGGAGCGAAATTCTCTCTTCCTGCATCTATAGCTCTGGGAGCAGGTTACGACAAGGAATTCGGCGAGAAGAATGCAATCGAGGCAAATCTGGATGTAGACTATTTCTTCAGTGGCGCTCTTGCTGCTTCTGTAGGTGCAGGATATACATTCAATGATATGGTATCATTCAGAGCGGGTTACCGTTACGGCGGCGATTCTCCGATACCGTCATTTGCATCTGTCGGTGCAGGAGTGAAATTTGCCGGTGTAAAGCTTGATCTTGCTTACCTGATTGCTGGTGGTGATTCTCCGATGAAGAACACTCTTGCGATCGGCTTAGGATATAGCTTCTAGAATCATAGACATATAGAAAACTCGAAGGCTGTACAGCCGGCGGTCCTCCCCACTATCGTGGGGCCCCTCCCTTTTCGGGAGCCAATGCCGCCTTGCTGTACAGCCTTCGAGTTTTCTATGTACCTGACTAGAGAGTATCCTTCTTCAGGTTGTCGACATATCTGTCGATTCTCTGGAGTTCTCGCGGAATGTTGATGTTCTGCGGACAGTGTGACATACACTGATTGCAGCCGATGCAACGTGCTGCCTGACGGAGCTTAGGAATTGCTCTGTCGTAGCTTACAAGGTATGCACGACGTGCCTTCTTGTAGTTCTCATCCTCGATGCTCTTTGCTATCTCTCCCTCGTTCACACACTTGTTGTAATGAAGAAGGATTGCCGGAATATCGATTCCATAAGGGCAAGGCATGCAGTATTTGCAGTCATTGCATGGTACTGTAGGATATTTCTGGATAAGTTCTGCAGTCTCCTCAAGGAATGCAAGCTCGTCTTCAGAAAGCGGTTTGAGAGGGGAGTATGTGCCCACGTTGTCCTGAAGATGCTCCATGTATGTCATTCCGCTGAGTACGCAGAGGACTCCCGGGTGGGTTCCTGCAAATCTGAATGCCCATGAAGCCACGCTGCCCTGAGGATTGCGTTCCTTCAGACGGTCTGCCACATGCTGCGGAACCTTTGAAAGACGACCTCCCAGAAGCGGTTCCATGATTACAGACTGGATGCCTCTCTTGTCGAGCTCTTCCTGAAGATATTTTGCATCCGCGTTTCTTCCTGTAGCATGTGTCCAGTCCAGATAATTGAGCTGGATCTGTACGAAATCCCAGTGGTATTTCTCATGGTAGGCCATAAGTTCATCAAAGCCTTCCGGAGTTCCGTGGAAAGAGAATCCGAGGTTACGGATACGTCCTGCCTTGCGCTCCTCCATGAGGTAGTCCATCATTCCGTTGTCGACGAATCTTTGTCTGAAACCGTTGCCGTCGGCAATAGAGTGGAGAAGGTAATAGTCGATGTAGTCTGTCTGGAAGTTTTCCTTGGACTTCTGGTACATCTCTATGGAATTTTCGCGAGTCGAGTTGCTGAAGTTGGAAAGCTTGGTGGCTACAAAATAGCTCTCACGAGGATATCTGCTGAGCGCGATTCCGGTAGCCTGCTCACTCTGACCCTGAAGATATACAGGAGATGAATCGTAATAGTTCACTCCATGCTCCATTGCGTAGTCAACCAGTCTGTTCACCGCTTCCTGATCGATCACATCCCTTCCGTTCTCATCTTTGATCATAGGCCAGCGCATACATCCGTATCCCAAGATACTTACCTTGTCGCCGTTGCCTCTGTTTGTCCTGTATGTCATCTCTCCCGGCTCTGTCTTGCCTGTCATTCCGAGCGCAGCCGAGGAATCTCCTCCGTTCTTACATCCTGCAACCGCTCCAAGGCCTCCCAACACAAGGGCTGCACTGCCGGCTGTCTTGAAGAAATCTCTTCTGTCTATATTGTTCTTTTTCATAGTATTGTCATTTCGAACTTGTCGAGAAATCTCTAAATGGTTTTATGTACTTCATGTCCTTCTACGTGGATGGCTGTGAAAGGCCTTGCAGGGCAGAGATTCTCACATGCTCCACATCCGATGCACCTTTCCTCGTTTACTGTAGGAATCATAAGTGACTGAGGATCATCAGGATTCTTTCGTACCATCCTGATTGCTCCGGCAGGACAATGGCGTGAACAGTTGCCGCACTTGACTCCGTCGGTGTTGACTACGCAGTTGTCAAGGTTCACGACTGCATGTCCGATCTGAATCGAAGACTTTTCTTCTCTGGTGATCGGGCGGATTGCTCCGGCAGGGCAGATATCCGAGCATCTTGTACACTCCGGACGGCAATAACCTCTTTCATAAGACATTTCAGGCTGCATGAGGGTCAAGAGCGATGTCGATGGCCTCAGGACCTGATTAGGACATACGCTTACGCAGAGCTGGCATGAGGTGCAATGGTTTGCGAAATTCTTAAGGCTAAGGGATCCTGCAGGTACAAGCGGAGTCTGTCTCTCCGGCTTCTCTGCGTGATCGATTGCAGTAAGTCCGCCGTCGACCTTCATTTCCTGAGCCTTGGCTGCTACTGCTGTTCCGGCAATCGCAGAAGATACGAGGAATGCTCTGCGGCCTTTGTCCGGACCTGCAGTCTTGCTCTCTGTCATCCCGAGCTTGCCGAGGGATCTCCTGCGGGCATAATGGATCGCTCCATCCTTACATGTGTCGATGCAGTCCATACATGCGACGCATCGGCTGTAGTCTATCGAATGTTCCTTGGTGTTGATGCATGAAGCCTTGCACTGCTTTCCGCAGAGACCGCAGTTGCGGCACTTCTCAGTGTCGATTACCGGAGCAAATACACTGAATCTTGAGAAGAATCCGAGTACTGTTCCTACAGGGCAGATTGTATTGCACCATGTTCTTCCATGTTTCCATGCAAGGAATCCCACAACAGCAAAAGTGATGGCTGCAACAATGAATGTAGAGGCTGACTTGATCCATACGTCTACGCTGTAGAATGCATAGCTGTCAGCTCTTTCTGCTATCCATGCAAGCAGATTGTTGCCCCACTGGTAGAGTGGAGCGAAAAGATTGCCGGCAATACGTCCGTACGCGCTGTATGGAGCGATAATCACAGCAATGGAATGAGCTCCGAGAACCAGTCCGAGAATAAAGAGCACAAGCACGGTGTATCTGAGGATGTTCTTCGCAGGGGAGTACGAGAAACGGAAACGGTTTTTCTTCTTTGTCTTGCCGTGGATCCATGAAATGATGTCCTGCATTACACCCAAAGGGCAGATTACTGAACAATACACTCTTCCAAAGAGCAATGTAAGCAGGAGAAGAACTGCCACGACCGCAAAGTTCATTGCCATTACTGCTGGCAGGAACTGTACCTTGGCCATCCAACCGAGCCATGCATGCAATGTTCCTGTGAAATCCAGAAACAGTAATGTCACGCCGGCAAAGAAGATTGTGGCCAGAATGATTCTGATTTTTCTCAACATATAGTTATAGTTTGGTTTTGCACTGTGATGTATTTGGCAAATATAAATAAAAAAGAGCCTTTTCGATAAGGCTCTTCATTCAAATTTTGTCAAATTTGTTACATCAGTTCATAATAGCGCAGTCAAAATACTCTTTGAAGAGATCCAATGCCCTGTCCAGCTGTTCGGATGTATTGTGTGGCGTGTCTGCCAGCTTGTACTCCCATCCGAGCGATTCATACTTATGCTTGCCGAGGGTATGGTATGGAAGAATTTCCACTCTCTGGAGCATCCTGAAGTTCTTGAAGTGCTCTCCAAGTGCCCTTATATCCTCTTCGAAATCGCTGATGCCTGGGACAAGGACATATCTGAGCCAGAAAGGTTTCCCGTTATCTTCAAGCCATTGTGCTGTCTTGAGAGTCTGCTCGTTGCTTCTTCCTGTCAGAGCTTCATGTCTTTCATTGTTGAACTGCTTGCAGTCGAGAAGGACGAGGTCTGTCTGCCTGAGAAGCTCCTCGATGTCGCTGTTCCATGCGCCTCCGTTGGTGTCGATGCATATGTTTATGCCTTCCTCCTTCAGTCTTGCATATAAAGGCAGGAGCTCTTTTGCCTGCATGGTCGGCTCGCCGCCGGAGAAGGTGATGCCTCCTCTTCTGCCGAAGAACGGTTTCTGGCTTACAGCCATCTTCACGATCTCTTCGATGTCGGTAGGTGTGCCCCCGTCAAATGTTATGGTGTCGGGATTTGCGCAGTAGAGGCATTTGAAAGGGCATCCCTGCAGAAAAACGACGAGCCTGAGTCCCGGCCCGTCGTATGTTCCCATTGATTCGTATGAATGAACCTTGAGCATTATCTGAGTGATTCGTGGAATGTTCTTGAAATCACTTCGAGCTGCTGCTCGCGGCTGAGTCTGATGAAGTTCACGGCATATCCTGAAACTCGGATAGTGAGCTGCGGATACTTCTCAGGATGCTCCATCGCGTCTACGAGCATATCCCTGTTGAGTACGTTCACGTTGAGGTGGTGCGCACCCTTTGTGAAGTAACCGTCCATCATTGTGATGAGGTTGTCGATCTTGTCCTCGTCTGTAGGACCGAGCGACTTAGGCACGATCGAGAATGTGTTAGAGATACCGTCCTTTGAATCGTGGTAGTCGAGTTTCGCTACAGATGAAAGCGATGCGATCGCTCCGTGAGTGTCGCGGCCGTGCATAGGGTTTGCTCCCGGTGCGAATGCAACTCCCTTCTCACGTCCGTCTGGTGTCGCGCCTGTCTTCTTTCCGTACATCACGTTAGATGTGATAGTAAGGAGTGAGAGTGTAGGCTCTGCTCCCTTGTAGACCTTGCGTGCGCAGAGCTCAGTGTTGAAGAACTGAACCACGTCTCTTGCAAGTACGTCCACTCTGTCATCATCGTTACCGAACTTAGGGAAATCGCCTTCGATGTTGAAGCCCTCTGTGAGCCCGTCTGCATTGCGGAGTGCGGTAACCTTTGCATGCTTGATCGCTGAAAGCGAGTCCGCTACGATAGAGAGACCTGCAACGCCATATGCGAGGTTGATCTTAGGGTCTGTGTCGATGAACGCCATCTGTGACTTCTCGTAGTCATACTTGTCATGCATGTAGTGGATGATGTTCATTGTGTCGTTGTACACACGTGCAACCTCATGCATTACCTTCTTGTAGTTCTCCATTACCTCGTCGAAGTCGAGAACGTCGCTCTTCAGAGGCTTGATACCCTCTACCATGAGTGTTCCTGTGTTCTCGCAGCGTCCGCAGTTGAGGGCGAGAAGGAGAGCCTTTGCGAGGTTTGCGCGTGCTCCGAAGAACTGGATCGCCTTACCGATCGCCTGATATGATACGCAGCATGCGATACCGTAGTCGTCGCAGCCTCTTACCTTACGCATGAGAGAGTCGTTCTCATACTGAACAGAGCTTGTGTCGATCGATACCTTCGCGCAGAACTCCTTGAATCCCTCAGGAAGGCCTGGGTGCCAGAGCACAGTCATGTTCGGCTCCGGTGCAGGTCCGAGGTTGTAGAGAGTCTGGAGGAAACGGAATGAAGTCTTGGTCACCTTGCTCTTTCCGCCTGTGAAACGGCCTCCGATAGACTCGGTGATCCATGTAGGGTCGCCTGCGAAGAGGTCGTTGTATGAGTTCATACGGAGGTGACGTACCATTCTGAGCTTCATCACGAACTGGTCGATGAGCTCCTGGGCGAATGTCTCGTCGATGATGTTGTGGTCGAGGTCGTACTGGATGAAGATGTCGAGGAATGATGACACATTACCAAGTGACATGGCTGCTCCGTCCTGCTCCTTTACAGCGGCGAGGTAAGCCATATAAAGCCACTGGACAGCCTCCTGTGCGTTTGTAGCCGGTCTGCTGAGGTCGAGGCCGTAGTACTCGCCCATGATCTTGATCTCCTGGAGGGCGCGGATCTGCTCTGCAACCTCCTCGCGGAGAGTGATGCGTGAGCGGGTCATTGTACCTGTGAGGTTCTTCAGGTCCTCTTTCTTTGCCTCGATGAGTCTGTCTATTCCGTAGAGTGCAAGACGTCTGTAGTCACCGATGATACGTCCGCGTGAGTAGTTGTCAGGAAGTCCTGTAAGGAATCCGAGTGATCTGAACTTGCGGATCTCCTCTGTATAGACGTCGAATACTCCGTCGTTGTGAGTCTTTCTATAGTGTGTGAAGATTTCCTTCACCTTAGGGTCAAGTTCCACGCCGTTCTCGAGACATGCCTTCTCTACTACCTTGAGACCTCCGAAAGGCTTGATCGCTCTCTTGAGAAGCTCGTCAGTCTGAAGACCTACGATAAGCTCGTTCTCCCTGTCGATGTAACCTGCTGCGTGTGAAGTGATAGTTGAGATTGTCTTTGCGTCGATAGAACGGACGCCACCGTTTGCTCTCTCTTCTGCGAGAGCCTCTACGCACTTGTTCCAAAGCTTCTTTGTGCGCTCTGTTGGTCCCTGGAGGAATGATGCGTCTCCTTCGTAAGGAGTGATGTTGCTGTAAACGAAATCTGCAACATCGATTCTACGGCTCCATCTGCCGTCGTTGAATTTCTGAACCATAAAACTGTAATTTACTCTTCTTAAAAACGGGCGCGAATATACCGTAAATAATTTGTAATTTCAACCTTTTAAATAATGGATGCGACGAAATGCAATAAAAGGGCTACGAGTGGTATCGCAGCCCCATGCATATTCTTTCTCTAGTCCTATCAGCCGGCTTCTGAGCCTTCCTCGACGAACCTGACTTTGGATGCCAGTATCTCGTAATATTGCCTTTCTACACCGTCTGCAGACATATATCTGGATGTCCGCATTCTTCCTGATACGTATATGGGCATGCCTTTGGCAAGCCTTTCAAAGTCAGGCATGTCCTTGCTGTGCCATGCCGCTACGTTGAACCATGTGGTCTCGGATACGGCATTCCCGTCCCTTGTCTTGTAGAGATATTCGGTCACTACGGAAAAGTTCGTGACCTTGCTCCCGTTGAATTCGTTCGTGCGTATGGTGCCGATACGTCCCCGGAGCTCTATCCTGTTCAGATGATCCATAAGATTTTCTCCATTAATGTTAAACTTCTCATCCCCACATCTTATGCGCGCTTGGTAGGTTGAGGACAAAGTAAGGCAAAATCCTGATATGCAGCATCATCTGACTGCCTTCTGATTCTCATGTTTTTCTTTATTTTTAAACTTTTGCTTTTTTTGACATGTGCATTGATCTTTTTTTAACAGACATAAATTTATTTTAAGATCCTGTGCTTTTAAAAAAGAGAAAAACTTTCTTAAAGAAAAAGAAAAACCTTCATTTCCATATTGTATGAACCGCACGGGCATATGAAATTTGCATACTATATATAAAAAGTATCGTATGGATTATGAAAAGAAGTATGTACGGCACACACCTATGTGTCTGGAATGCGGCAGCAGGATACGCTACGGTCGGACAGACAAGAAGTTCTGCTGTGATGAATGCAAGACCAGCTATCATAACAATCAGGCCAGAGCAGGAAGGACATTCCGCAACAAGGTGATAGCCATCATCAACAGGAATTATGAAATCCTGAACGAACTTATCAGATCAGGTGTTACGTCTGCAGACCTGATGGATCTGACTGCTGCCGGATTTACCCCCGGAATAGTGACCTCTTATAGAAGATATGGAAAGCATGATGAGTTCACCTGTTACGACATAAAATATGTGATGACGAAGACAAGACTGTTCTCGATAATGAAAATTCAGAATCTTTCAGTAAATTTGCGGGCTGGTATGGAAACTGAAGACTAATTATTCATCAATATCTTATGACAAAAAAACTACTTATCGCAGGCGCAGCGCTTGCATTAATCAGCAGTTGCAGCAACATGGAAAATCCTTTCCTCAGGGAGTCGGCCGCTCCGTTCGGCGCTCCGGAATTCGACAAGATCAAGAATGAGCACTATCTTCCTGCATTCGAGGCAGGTATCGCAGAGGCCAAGGCCGAGATCGATGCCATCGTGGCAAATGAAGAAGAGCCTACATTCGAGAACACAATCGAGGCTATGGAATATGCAGGCCAGACACTCAATAAGGTGGCAAGCGTGTTCTATGCTCTTATGGAAGCGAATACAAATGATGAGATGCAGCAGATCGCGGAGCAGATTTCTCCGATGCTGAATGACTATTCTATGTATGTTTCGCTCAATGCACCTCTCTTCGAGAAGGTGAAGGCAGTTTATGAGAAGAAGGACGAGCTCGGACTTGCTACAGACCAGCTCAAGCTTCTTGAAGACAATTACAAGGGATTCGTACGTGGCGGTGCCAACCTTTCTGACGAGGACAAGGAGGTTTACAGCAAGTGGTCTGAGGAGCTTTCACTCCTTACCCTCCAGTTCAGCAGAAATGTGCTTGCCGCTACAAATGCCTATGTCCTCAACATCACAGACGAGGCAGATCTTGCCGGTCTTCCTGATTTTGTAAGGACTATGGCTGCAGAGACAGCAGCTGAGAAGGGTCTTGAGGGATGGGCGTTCACCCTCGATGCACCAAGCTACAGCCCTTTCCTCAAGTACAGCGAGAACCGTGAACTCCGCAAGGATATATGGACAGCTTACAACACAAGAGCAGTCGGAGGTGAGTTCGATAACACAGAGATCGTCAAGAAGATCGTTGACCTCAGAATCAAGATCGCCAACATCCTCGGCTATGAGACATATGCTGACTATGCTCTTGAGGAGCGTATGGCAAAGAGCAAGGCTACTGTTAACGAGTTCATCAAGAATCTTCTCGAGCCTTCTATGCCTTTCGCAAAGAAGGATGTAGCAGATGTACTTGCATACGCGAAGAAGAACGGCTTCCAGGGTTCACAGCTCGAGTCATGGGATTTCAGCTACTGGTCAGAGAAGTATCAGCAGGCTGAATATTCACTCAGCGCAGAGGAACTCAAGCCATATTTCCAGCTTGAGAGCTGCATCGATGCAGTTTTCGGACTTGCATCACGTCTTTACGGCATCAGCTTCAAGGAGCTTGACAATGTCCCTGTATATCATGAGGATGTGAAGGTGTACCAGGTGAATGATGCGGACGGAAGGCATCTCGCCCTCTTCTATGCCGACTTCTTCCCACGTGCAAGCAAGAGAGGCGGTGCATGGATGACAGAGTTCCGCGGACAGAGCATCATGAACGGTGTGGAGTACAGACCTTTCATCACAATCGTATGCAACTTCACAAAGCCTACAGCAGATGCTCCGGCACTCATTACTCATGATGAGCTCACAACATTCCTCCACGAGTTCGGCCATGCACTTCATGGAATCTTCGCAGAGGGACGTTATCCTTCACTTACCGGTACAAGCGTTTCACGTGACTTCGTGGAGCTTCCTTCGCAGATCATGGAGAACTGGGCATTCGAGCCTGAGTATCTCAACTCATTTGCAAAGCATTATCAGACAGGCGAGCCTATCCCTGCAGAGCTCATTGAGAAGGTCGTGGCTGCAAAGAACTATCTCGCCGGATATGCTCAGGTACGCCAGCTCCATTACGGTTATCTCGATATGGCTTGGCATTCGCTTACAGAGCTTCCGTCTGAAAGTACTGTAGATTTCGAGCAGAAGACGCTTGCACCATACGCTGTAATGCCGGCTGTTGCAGGTGCATCATTCTCTCCTTCATTCTCTCATATCTTCTCTGGCGGATACTCGGCAGGATACTACTCTTACAAGTGGGCTGAGGTTCTTGAGGCAGATGCATTCTCGCTCTTCAAGGAGAAGGGAATCTTCAATACAGAGGTTTCTAACTCATTCCGTAAGAACATCCTTGAGAAGGGTGGTGCAGAGGACGCTGCAGTGATCTACCGCAACTTCCGTGGTCATGATCCACAGCCTGAGGCACTGATGGAAAAGCTCGGATTGACAAAGTAAAGATCTGGGAATAAAAAAGCAGCAGAGCTACATATGTAGCTCTGCTGCTTTTTATTATAAGATTATGCAATCTTTGCGTTGCTGTCCTTAGGCTCCTTGAAGAGGAACATGAAGAGGATGGCCACTACCATTGCGTAGGCTGCGAATACATACCATGCGGCGCTCCAGTTCGGCTCGGCTGCATTGTAGACGAAGTGATTCACAACGGCCTGTGCGCTGAGGGTTCCGATGGTTGCTCCGATACCGTTGGTCATGAGCATGAAAAGACCCTGTGCGCTGTTCTGAAGCTTTTCGCTAGTGCGCATGTTGGTGTAGAGAGCTCCGGAGATGTTGAAGAAGTCGAAAGCGACTCCGTATACGATCATCGAGAGAATGAGCATCCATACTCCTGATCCTGGATTTCCTGCTCCGAAGAGGCCGAAACGGAGAACCCATGCGAACATTGCGATGAGCATGACTCTCTTGATTCCGAAGATTTTCATTACGATCGGAATGAGAAGGATACCGAGTGTCTCTGATACCTGAGATATTGAAATAAGGGCATTTGCATTTCTTGCACCCCATGTCTGTGCGAATTCAGGAACTTCCTTGAAGTGTGAGATGAACGGGTTGGCAAATCCGTTGGTGATCTGGAGAGCCACTCCGAGGAGCATTGAGAATATGAAGAATATAGCCATCTGCCTGTCCTTGAACAGTTTGAATGCATCCAGACCGAAGCGCTCCGCCATTGTCTGTCCTTCTGCCGAAGATGCATTGCAAGGGCAGTTCGGAAGAGTGAAGCAGTATACGAGCATTGTCAGGCCGAGTACTCCGGAAACGATGAACTGGTTGTAAGAGTGCTGGTACTGTACTCCGTTGCCGTTGGTCATGAAGTTGACGAAGAGCATGGCGCAGATGAATCCGATGGTTCCGAATACGCGGATAGGAGGGAAGTCCTTGACTGTGTCATATCCGTTCTGCTCCAGGATGTTGAATGCTACGGAGTTTGAAAGCGCGATCGTCGGCATGTAGAATGCCACGCTGACAGCATAAAGGCCGAAAAGGATACCGAATGAAACGTCAGTTCCTGCAGTCATTCCATAAAGTCCGGCTCCGGCCATGGCCGCACCTGCGATGCCGTGGCAAAGTCCGAGAAGTCTCTGTGCAGGGATGAACTTGTCCGCTACGATACCCATGAGGGTAGGCATGAAGATGGATACGATGCCCTGCATGGCATAGAAGATTCCGATACGGGTGGCCAGTCCGACAGAAGCCAGGTAGCTTCCCATGGATGTCAGGTATGCTCCCCATACCGCCCACTGGATGATGTTCATCACAATGAGTCTGAGTTTGATCGATTTGTTCATGGTTATTGAGTTTTTTGTTGTTCTTTCCATATAAAGAACAAATATACAAGATTTTGACTAAAAGTTGTTATCTTTGACGGTTAAAATAGATTTAATGAAATTCGTCAAGACACATAATGATCCCAATTCCGCTGCCAGATGCGGTGTCATCACGACTGACCATGGCCAGATCGAGACGCCTATATTCATGCCTGTAGGCACAGTAGGTTCGGTAAAGGGCATATATCACAGAGACCTCAAGGATGATATCAAGGCTGAAATCATCCTCGGAAACACATATCATCTTTACCTTCGTCCCGGCCTGGATGTCCTCAAGGCTGCCGGAGGACTTCATAAATTCGAATCATGGGACAGACCTATCCTCACCGACAGCGGCGGATTCCAGGTCTTCTCACTCAGCCCGATCCGCAAACTCACTGAGGACGGCTGCATATTCCGTTCGCACATTGACGGATCGAAGCACATCTTCACTCCCGAAAACAACATGGATACCCAGCGTATCATCGGAGCCGACATCGTGATGGCTCTTGACGAATGCTGTCCTGGAGATGCTGACTACAATTATGCAAAGAAGTCGCTCAAGCTGACTCAGAGGTGGCTGGAGCGTTGTGTGAAGCATTTCGACGAGACCGAGCCTCTTTACGGATATTCTCAGGCTCTTTTCCCTATCATCCAGGGCTGCGTATATCCTGATCTCCGTCGTGAGGCAGTTGAGCATGCAGCTGCTCTTGACCGTGAAGGATATGCCATCGGAGGCCTTGCCGTGGGTGAACCGACTGAAAAGATGTACGAGATGCTGGAAGTTGTCTGTCCGATCATGCCGGAGGACAAGCCTCGTTATCTCATGGGGGTAGGCACGCCGGCCAACCTTCTCGAAGGCATTGCAAGAGGTGTGGACATGTTCGACTGCGTAATGCCGACCCGCAACGGCCGAAACGGCATGCTCTTCACATGGGACGGCATAATGAACATGAAGAACAAGAAATGGGCGGATGATTTCTCTCCGCTCGATCCGAAGGGAACATCCTTCGTGGATCATACATATACAAAGGCATATGTGCGTCATCTCTTTGTTTCGGGAGAGATTTTCGCAGGACAGATCGCGAGCGAACACAACCTTGCATTTTATCTCGATCTTGTGCGTGAGGCGCGCAAGCATATCAAGGCCGGTGATTTCAAGGCCTGGAAGGACGAGACAGTCCGCAGGATAACCACTAGACTTTAACGGAAATGGAGTTTGATCTCAGACCAAGAAAGATAGACCTATACATCGTCGGTAAGTTCATAAGCACCTTCGTCATAGCGCTGCTTCTGATTATCGGCATCGTCATCATCTTCGACATCAGCGAGAGAATCGATGACTTTGTCGAGAAGGAGGCTCCGCTCAGGGCTATCATCTTCGACTACTATCTCAACTTCGTTCCGTACTTCATGAACATGTTCAGTCCTCTGTTCGTGTTCATTACGGTCATATTCTTCACCTCGAAGATGGCCGCCGACACCGAGATCATCGCCATACTTTCCTGTGGTATCAGTTTCCATAGGATGATGGTTCCATACATATTCTCCGCGACCCTCATCGCACTTTTCTCCTTGGGTCTGAATCTGTTCGTCATACCGGACGCCAGCAAGACACGAGTCGAATTCGAAACCCAGTATTTCAAGGACAAGACGAAGAGTGTGGGAAGGAATGTCCATTATCAGATTGCCCCTGGAGAATTCGTCTATGCGGAATCATTCAGCTCATGGAACAACACTGCCTATCGCTTCACTCTCGAGAAGATAGAGGACAACAAGCTCGTGTCCAAGATTTCGGCTGAGACGGCTGTATATGACACAACTAAACAGGCCTGGAGGCTCAAGAAATATTTCATCCGCGAATACAATGCCGACCTTACTGACAATGTCCGCAGCGGACTCCAGCTAGATACTATAATCCCTCTGACTGTCAAGGACTTCTATTACAATGAAAAGACGGTTCAGACCTTGGACTATTTCGAGCTTGACGAGATGATCAGAGTGCAGAAGATGAGAGGTGATGCCAATGTCAAGATGGCTCTCATCGAAAAGAACAGACGTCTTGCCATTCCTTTCTCTGCGTTCATTCTTACAATCATGGGAGTAGCCCTTTCTTCAAAGAAGAGGAGGGGAGGTATCGGATGGAACATCGGTATAGGTATCGCCCTTGCATTCACCTACATTCTTTTCCTGAAGTTCAGCGAGATGTTCGTCCATGTGGATGTCCTGCCTCCTGCAGTGGCTCTATGGCTTCCGAACATTGTCTTCGCCGTCATTGCCGCATTCCTCTACAGGATAGCTCCGAAGTAGTATGAAACGTGTTTTCCTGGCTGTCCTGCTGTTTTTGTGCGGAATTCCCGCCTTCGCTCAGACCACTATAATCAAGCCCGATCTCAGTGTGCCATCGAAGGTCGCTCCTGCCTATTTCGGCCCAAATGCCTTTCCTGTGCCCGACATGCTGGACGGAAGGACCTCATCCAAGCTGGTAGCGGAACTCTATGCAGACAGTTTCTTCTGTACGATGACGGACAATCTGACCGATGATGTTACCGTGGATCTGGCGGCAAAGCTTACGATTCCTTTGTTCAGCGACAGGGTCAATCTTGTCCTGTGGATGCCGATGGTGGAATATTTCAGGACGACCCCTTATGTCAATTCGTTGAGACGGCTTGAGGACGTAAGTGTTCTCTCAGGAACGGATTCAGGAGATGCATATGTTAGTACCGACATCAGGATTCTGGAACAGGACAGACATGGATACGACCTTGCCATCAGGGCTGCGCTCAAGTCCGCCTCGGGCAATTCGTTCAGCAAGGGCAGAGTGTATGACTGCCCGGGTTATTTCTTTGATGCGGCAGTAGGACGCGACATTCTGACACGCTCGGATATGAACCTCAGGGTCGCGCTCAGTTCCGGATTCCTATGCTGGCAGACCGACAACGGCAGGCAGAACGATGCTGTAATGTATGGCGCGATGCTGGCATTCACCAAAGGACGTTTCAATGCGGATGCTGCCCTTGGAGGATATGTGGGATGGGAAGGCGACGGAGACCGTCCCATGACCATAAAGACCAACCTCTCATGGGCTTTCAACCGCCTCTCCCTCGTCCTGCACCATCAGTCCGGTTTCAAGGACTGGCCCTACCATCAGTTCAGGATAGGAATCACCTACTCGTTTGATGTACTCAAGTAAGTTTTGAATCTTTGTGCCTACCTGTGCAATATTATCACACTTGTCGTGTTGCTTATCTTCTTGATACTCAATCATTTAGCCGTTTAGCCTGCCTTCCTCGCCATGCAGGCTTTGTGGTTAAAGTCTTGAATATCAATCATATACCCGCCACGCTATCAGTGTCATCCTGAGCGAACGCAGTGAGTCGAAGGATCCTATGCACGACTGAGCCCCGCTGCGACCCTGAGATGAGTCGCAGCGGGGCGGATGTAAATTCATTTTTTAGGAATACTGCACCAGGTGCAGTCAAGCTTTAGTCAACGAATACGTTCCAGTTGAATACGTCTTCGATTTCGCCTCTCTGGATGGCTCTGATGTAGTTGTAGAGCTTGAGGGACTTAGGACCGCACTGGCCGTCACCGTAAGTGTATACGGTCTCTTCCTCTGACTCAAGGAAAGGCTTGTCCACGAGCTTGTGTACAGGGGTGATCACCACAGCTGTACCGCACTCTCCGACCTCTTCGAATGTGCTGAGTTCCTCTACCGGTACAGGTCTTCTCTCCACTTCCATTCCGAGGTGTGCTGCAACAGTCTCGAGGGACATGTTGGTGATTGACGGAAGGATGGACTCTGACTTAGGAGTGATGTATGTGTTGCCCTTGATAGCGAAGAAGTTCGATGAGTTGAACTCGTCGATGTAAGTCTTTGTAGCCGGGTCAAGGTATAGAACTGCCTTATATCCGAGCTCATGTGCAAGGTTGAGAGAGTAGAGCGAACATGCGTAGTTTCCGCCCACCTTGAAAGCTCCTGAACCGTTAGGTGCAGCTCTGTCGTAGTTCCTTGCGATGACAACGTCCACTGCATCAAGTGCGCCTCCTACATATGCTCCTACTGGCGAACAGAGCATGAGGAATGTGCTTTCCTTTGAAGACTGGACTCCGAGCTGAGGATTCGATCCGATAAGGGTAGGACGGAGATAGAGTGATGCTCCTGATACCTC
Organism: Bacteroidales bacterium; assembly: GCA_017561265.1. Next base: position 51,117 of record JAFZDJ010000013.1, on the reverse strand, counting down.
ATAAGGAGGGAGGAAATCGATGTTTTCCTTTACCACCTGCTTGCACATTTCGATGAACATTTCTGTCGAAGGTGCTTCGATACCAAGATATTTAGCAGATCTCTGAAGACGCTTTGCGTTCTCCTCAGGTCTGAAGAGACGGATCTTTCCATCTTTGCCTCTGAAGGCCTTGAGGCCCTCAAAGCACTCAATGGCATAGTGAAGTGTGCCCGCGTATGCGCTGAGGCTGATGTAGTCGTCTGTAAGACTCTCTACAGGAGTCCAGGCACCGTCCTTGAAGGTGCTTTTCAGGATTGTGTTTGTCTTTGTGTAGGAGAATGTAAGCTTGCTCCAGTCGATATTTGCCATAGTGTTATCAGATTAATATTTCAAATAATTGATTGTTCTCGTTGATGTATTCGTAGGATATGCCGTGAGCTTTCAGTCTTGTCATGAACGGGCCGAAGTCCTCCTTGGCTGCAAGCTCGATTCCTATGAGCGCAGGACCGAAATTCTTGTTGGTCTTGCGGATGTACTGTATGTGCACGAGGTCGTCCGTAGGACCTATCACGTCACGGATGAATGACAGCACAGCACCAGACTTCTGCGGGAAGTTCACGATGAAGTAATGCTTGAGTCCTTCATAGAGAAGTGATTTCTCGCGGATCTCTTCCATTCGTGTGATGTCGTTGTTGCTTCCGCTGACTACGCATGCTACCCTCTTTCCCTTGATCTGGTCCTTGTAGAACTTGAGTGCTGCAACTGCCAGAGCTCCAGCAGGTTCCACTACGATGGCGCTCTTGTTGTACATGTGGATGATGGTTGTACATACAGCACCTTCCGGCACTACTACGATGTCATCAAGAACCTGACGACATACCTCATATGTGTGTTTGCCGGCAAGCTGTACTGCGGCTCCGTCAACGAACTTGTCGATGTGCTCAAGCTTGATAGGACCGCCGTTTTCGATTGCGGCCTTCATGCATGGTGCTCCGCCAGGCTCGACACCGATGATCTTTGTGTCAGGGGACATCCTGCTGATATATGCTCCCAGTCCAGATGCAAGTCCGCCACCGCCGATAGGCACGAATATATAGTCGAGGGGTTCTTTACACTGATTGAGGATCTCCCTTCCTATCGTTCCCTGTCCTTCCATTACCTTAGGATCATCGAAAGGAGGAATGAAGGTCTTCTTGTTCTCTTCGGCATATTCGATTGCTGCCGAGTTAGCTGCGTCAAAAGTGTCTCCTGTGAGAATGATCTCGATGAATTCCTTGCCGAACATCCTCACCTGCTCGATCTTCTGTCTTGGAGTCGTTACAGGCATGAATATCGATCCCATTATCTTCAGCTTGCTGCATGAGAATGCTACTCCCTGTGCATGGTTTCCGGCACTTGCACAGACGATGCCGTTCTTTACAAGTTCAGGGTCTATAGTCCTGATCTTGTTGTAAGCTCCTCGGATCTTATATGATCTTACCATCTGGAGGTCTTCTCTCTTGAGATATACCTCAGCATCATAGATGTCTGAAAGGTTGGCGTTCCTCTGGAACGGGGTCGGTTCGAGGATTTCGTCAAGTACCTGTGCGGCTTTTTCTATCGCCTCCACGGTAGGGAAGTACTTTGTTTCGCTCATAGCTTAAAGATTAAAATCAGATGTTGATTTCTCCGTCAAAAGTATAACTTATATTGCGGATTTCCTAAAAATATTTATTTGTTTTGTTCTGTTTAGTCCAACATTATCAAAGCAATCGACTTGTGGCTGAGTTCCAGCTTCACATTGTCTTCCGTACTTCGGTTGAGCGTGGCCTTCCACCAGTTGTCGAAGATGACATCATCTGTAGGATATTCAAGTCCTGTTGACTTTATCTTCAGACTGTTGTCCGGGCTGAAGATAGATACTGATCTTCCCGGTCCGCATTCGAACTCGATCGTGTCGTTGATCGGAAATATCGTCCCGTTGTCTGAAACCATCTCAATCGATATTTCCCCAAGGTCGAACATCCTGGTATATTCCATCAGCAATGAGACGTTGCCGATGGTATGGTCGGTCCTGCCTCCTGTCGCTCCGAGTATATGTATTGCCTCGATGCCGTCAAGATTGCCAAGAGCCCATCTTACAGCCTTTGTCTGGTCGTTATGCTCCTGTTCGTTTTCCTTTATTATGATGTCTGCATATTTCTTCTGCATTGACTGCGGAAGAGTGTCCATGTCTCCTATGACAAGGTCCGGCAGTCTTTTCTCTCCAAAGATGGCCTCGCTGTTCCTCATGAACTTCCTGAGTGCTCCGTCGCAGCAGATCACGAAGTCTGCCGTGCGGATAAGGTAGCGGGGATATTCCGTCTTAGGGAAGGCTCCGTCGCATATTATGACGATGTTGCTATGCATGCTTTCCTGTTATCTGTGACGATGTTCCTTTCGAAGTCGAGTATGTGCAAGGTTCGCGGAATCCGATAAGGAAGTCCTTGACAGCCATACGCTTCTTGCCGGCAAGCTGAATCTCTGTAACTGAGATCGCTCCGTCCGCAGCTGCGATGGCCAGATATGTCTTTCCGTCTGAAAGAACAGTTCCCGGCTCAGCTTTTTCAAGTCCGTTGGCTGCAAGCATTGTCTCGTATTCTTCTCCGGTCACCTTAGCCGTCCTGTATATCTTCATCTGAAGAGTCTTTTCTTCCTTCACGAGTTCTGTGAATGCTGCAGGGTATGGACTGAGACCTCTGATGAGGTTGTAGATGTCCTTGACCTTGCCATTCCAGTCTATATGGCAGAGCTCGCGTGTGATCTTAGGAGCAGGATGCAGGATTTCCGAGCCCTGGATGAAACTCTTCTGAGGACGGAACTCCACATTATTCTCAATGATGGCCTCCACTGTGTTCACCACCAGCTTTGAACCCATTTCCATGAGTTTGTCATGCACTTCACCTACTGTCTCATCAGGACCGATCTTGCAGTCATATCTGTACATGATGCCTCCGGTGTCCATTCCTTCATCGATCATGAATGTTGTGACTCCGGTGGTCTTGTCACCGTTTATCACAGCCCAGTTGATAGGAGCCGCTCCTCTATACTGAGGAAGAAGGGCTGCGTGGAGGTTGAATGTTCCGAGCTTCGGCATCTCCCAGACAACCTTAGGCAGCATTCTGAAGGCAACGACGACGAAGAGGTCGGCTTTCCATGCCTTGAGTGCATCAAGGAATTCAGGATCCTTGAGCGAAACAGGCTGAAGTACAGGGATATTATGCTCCACTGCATATTTCTTGACAGCGCTCTCGTTGATCTTGAGACCGCGTCCGCTGGCCTTGTCGGCAACGGTCACCACTCCCACCACATTATATCCGTTCTTTATGAGCTCGTCAAGCGGAGCTACTGCGAATTCAGGCGTACCCATGTAGACGATACGCGTCTTCTTGAAATATCCCATTATCTTGGCCTTGATTTTCTTGAAACTGTTCTTCAGACTTTCCGCGCTGAAGATAGCGGAGTCGTTGATAGCTTTCCATGTAAGGAAGAGTCCCGTAGGAAAGAGGATGTAGCTGGAGAAGAATACACCGTGGAAAGGCCCTACGGCTCCGTCTTTTGCCAGCTTCGTTCCCGAAATGTCTATGACCCAGTATGCCACGAAGAAGAGCACCGAAATGATGGCCGGTGTTCCGAGACCTCCCTTTCTGATCAGAGCTCCGAGAGGCGCTCCTATGAAGAAGAAGATGAGACAGGCTATCGACAAGGCGAACTTCTTCAGAATCTCGATGTCGATGAGTCTGAGCGTGAAGTTGTGGTAATATCTCTCTCTTGCGTGCGAGGTCAGCATCGACTGCAGTTCTTCTGCATTGATCTTAGCTTTTTCCAGCGAACTGATCTTGTCGGCAATGCTTTTCCACTCTCCGATGTCCTCTCTTGCAAAATTGCTTTCCGGGAGATTCCTGGAAGCGGTGTCAAGCTGTGAGTTGTACCTCAATGTTCTTGAACTTCTCAATGATCTGAGGTTACCCTGCTTGCTGCTTGAGTCAAGAGATCCGATCGAGTCCTGTCCGTGATGCAGCTGCTTGAGGTTCATTGACTTGACCTGGTCGTCGAAACGGGCGGAATCAGACTTCTGGAAGCCGTAATTTTCCAGAGGAATGATCATTTCCTGTTTCTCGAAGTCAATCTTCTGAAGCTGGAGAGTCGTGTCCCTGTATTTCTTGTTGTTGGTCTCTTCGTAGTTGGTTCCGTTGTAGAGGATGAATGTGAGGTAGCTCTTGTCCCTGGACATCTTCATCATCGCAGAATCCGCAATGGTAAGACTGGTGTTTCCCTTGTTCTTGGTATGGTTGTACACCATGACTCCGTTCATCATGCCGGATTCGTCATTTCTGTCGTTGACTCTGAGGATGTAACCGTCGATTCCGTTGTAGAATGTTCCGGTCGGGATCTTGATCTCATCCTTTGTCTTTCCGATATCATCCCTGAGGGTGTATATCTTGTTGTAAGCTACCGGGATGAGGTCGTTGGATACGAAGAATGCTCCCACACTCACTATTCCGCATATCACGGCCAGAGGAATCATCACTCTCTGGAGCGATATTCCCGCGGCCTTGATTGCCAGAAGTTCATTGTTCTCTCCCAAAGTTCCCAGTGTCATCATCGAGGCGAGGAGGGTCGCAAGTGGCAGGGAGAGCGGGAGCATGGTCGCGCTTCCCCATGCGAGGAACTCCAGGATCACCTTGATGCTGAGGCCTTTACCGACAAGTTCGTCGATGTAGAGCCACAGGAACTGCATTACGAGGATGAACACGACGACAAACAGGATCGCTATGAACGGTCCTACGAATGATCTGATTATGAACTGGTCTAATTTCTTCATTCTTTGTCGTCGGAGGGTCTGCTGCTATTTATTTTGTAGCTGATTCTACAAGTTTTGCGAGGGCATCTGAAAGACCTTCGATGTTCTTTCCACCTGCTGTAGCGAGACCTGGCTGTCCGCCGCCGCCGCCCATGATGAGCTTGGCTGCTTCGCGAACGTCGGCACCTGCATTGCGGCCTGCCTTTACGAGATCCTCAGAGTACATCATGAGGAGCTGTGGCTTGCCTGCTGCCTCGAATGCAGCTGCAATCGCAAGGTTCTGAGCCTCCTTCTGGAGCATGAATGCTGCGTTCTTGAGCATTACAGGATCCATAGGAGTGTCGATTGTCACAAGGTTGATACCGTTTGTTTCCTTGGCCATTCCCTTGAGCTCGGCCTTGAGGGCTACGGTCTTCTCCTTAGCGATCTCCTCCATCTGCTTCTTGTATGCCTCGTTCTCCTCGACCATCTTCCTGATTGCACCGGCAAGGTCAGGTACATTGTTGAAGAATGCTCTTGCTGTACGGATTGTTTCCTCCATACCGTTGACCAATGCCTCGGCATGAACTCCGGTTACAGCCTCGATTCGGCGTACTCCGGCAGCGATTGCAGACTCTGAAACGATCTTGAACAGTCCGATCTGACCTGTCGCTGCAGCATGTGTACCACCGCAGAGCTCGCATGAATCACCGAACTTGATCACGCGTACAGTGTCGCCGTACTTCTCGCCGAAGAGAGCCATCGCACCCATTTCCTGAGCCTGCTCCATTGTTGCATTGCGGTTCTCGTCAAGCGGATTGTTTGCCCTGATGAGCTCGTTCACGCGCTTTTCCACGAGGAGGATCTGCTCCTGGCTGAGCTTCTCGAAATGTGAGAAGTCGAAGCGGAAGTTCTTGTCGCATACGTATGAACCCTTCTGCTCCACATGTGTTCCGAGAATCTCGCGGAGGGCCTGGTGGAGGAGGTGGGTGGCTGTATGGTTGTTCTCGATCTGGAATCTTCTCTCGGCATCCACATGGAGGCTGAAGCTCTCTGTGCAGTCTGCTGGAATGCGCTCTGCAACATGGATGGTGAGGTTGTTCTCCTTGATTGTATTTACGATGTTGATCTTCTCACCGCTCTCGGAAAGGATGTATCCGGTGTCTCCGACCTGGCCACCCATCTCTGCGTAGAACGGTGTACGCTCGAACACGAGCTGGTACATTGTCTTGTTCTTCGCCTTCACTGTGCGGTGACGTGTAAGCTGCACGCCCTCAAGCTCTGTGCTGTCGTAACCGAGGAACTCGATGTTGTCGCAGTGAGCGAACTCCACCCAGTCGCCTGATTCGATGGCTGTAGCGTTGCGTGCTCTGTCCTTCTGCTTCTGGAGCTCTGTCTGGAAGCCCTCGAGGTCGATGGTATATCCCTTTTCCGATGCGATGAGCTCGGAGAGGTCGATAGGGAATCCGAATGTGTCATAGAGTACGAATGCATCCTCGCCTGAAATCACCTTTGTCTCGGCTGACTTTGCCATGATGTTGTCCATCAGGCGGATACCTCTGTCGAGAGTGCGGAGGAATGCCATCTCCTCTTCCTTGATCACGCGCTCGATGAGGGTCTGCTGCTTCACGATTTCAGGATAGAACTCGCCCATGTCATCGATGAGCTGCTGCACGAGGCGGCAGAGGAAAGGCTCGTTGAATCCGAGGAAGGTATATCCGTAACGTACGGCGCGGCGGAGGATTCGGCGGATCACATATCCGGCCTTCACATTTGAAGGGAGCTGGCCGTCAGCGATTGAGAAGCTGATGGCACGGATGTGGTCAGCGATAACGCGCATTGCGATGTCTTCCTGCTTCTCCACGCCATATTTGTGACCTGAAAGCTCCTCGATCTTTGCGATCATGCCGGTGAATACGTCAGTGTCATAGTTTGACTGCTTGCCCTGAAGAGCCATGCAGAGACGCTCGAATCCCATTCCTGTATCCACGTTCTTGTTAGGGAGAAGTTCAAGCTCGCCGTTTGCCTTGCGGTTGTACTGCATGAACACGTTGTTCCAGATTTCGATGACGAGGTGATGGTCCTTGTTCACGAGAGACGCTCCCGGTACGGCAGCCCTCTCTTCATCCGAACGAAGGTCGATATGGATCTCCGAACATGGTCCGCATGGGCCTGTATCACCCATTTCCCAGAAATTGTCCTTCTTGTTTCCGAGGAGGATCCTGTCCTCAGGAAGATGTCTCTTCCATGCCTCCATAGCTTCTGTATCAAGCTTTGTTCCGTCAGCCTCAGAGCCTTCGAATACTGTGGCATAGAGTCTGTCCTTGTCCAGCTTGTACACTTCAGTGAGAAGCTCCCATGCCCAGTCGATCGCCTCGTTCTTGAAATAGTCGCCGAAGCTCCAGTTTCCGAGCATCTCGAACATTGTGTGGTGGTATGTGTCACGTCCTACCTCCTCGAGGTCGTTGTGCTTTCCGCTCACACGGAGACATTTCTGGCTGTCTGCAACCCTCTTCCATTTTGCAGGGCTGTTGCCGAGGAACCAATCCTTGAACTGGTTCATTCCGGCATTTGTGAACATGAGTGTAGGGTCGTTCTTTACGACCATAGGTGCCGATGGCACAATCTGGTGACCTTTGGACGCAAAGAAGTCCAGGAAGGCTTTTCTGATCTCTTTAGAAGTCATATATCTTGTATTTTATTCTTCAATAATCTTGGCCGTAGAGCCTGCTACGGCATAATAACTCGCAAAAATACAACTTTTTTCCGTAAAAGGCTAGAGAAGTCCGTATTTCATTGCGCATAAAATGAAATTATATATTTTTTTATAGAAGTATTAAGGATTTTTTATATCTTTGCACGTTATGTCAAGTAATAAAAGATACATATTGAACCCGAAGACGCTCATGTATGAGGTTACAAAAAGTTCCATGATGTCACGTGTGGGACGTTTTGTGGCGCTTTTTCTTATGAGTGTCGGAATGGCTGCATTATATTTCTGGGTCTATACTTCCGTCCTCGGTCTCGAGCTTCCTAAGACCTTGCTTCTCAAGAAGAAGAATGCCGAGTGGTGCTCCAAGGTTGAGGTGATGAACATGCATCTTGACCAGTATGATGAGGCCTTGGCTTCCCTTCAGCTGAGAGACGATGATATCTATCGTTCTATCTTCGGTATGGATGAGATTCCTGCCGAGGTGCGCAATGCCGGATTCGGTGGTGTCAACAGGTATGCCCATTATGATGCAGTGGATCCTGACGGTCTGATGAAGGGAACGGCTGTAAGGATGGATGTCCTTGTGAAGAAGACATATGTGCAGAGCCGTTCTTTCGATGAGGTCGCCCTTCTTTCAAAGAGAGCCGGCGATATGGCCATGTGTATCCCTGCAATACCGCCTATCAATCCTGACCCCGAGAAGTACAGGTTCTCCAGCGGCTTCGGTTATAGAAAGGATCCTATTACAGGTCGTACGGCACGTCATACAGGTGTGGATTTTGCCATGAAGCAGGGTAACCCGATCTACGTGACAGGTGACGGAGTCGTGGAGAGCGTGAAGTTCGAGTTCTTCGGATATGGAAATCACGTCGTGATCGACCATGGATTCGGATACAAGACAAGATATGCCCATCTCAAGTCCATCGGTGTAGTCGAAGGTATGAAGGTCAAGAGGGGAGAATGCATAGGTCTCAGCGGAAACTCGGGAAAATCATCCGGACCGCATCTTCACTATGAGGTGATCTACAAGAACGCTCATGTGAATCCGGCCAACTACTACGATCTTACCATCACTCCTGAGGAGTATGCCACAATGGTGCAGAATACGGCAGACGCATCCGAGAAGATAACAATGCATCCGTCTCATAGGAAAAAGGAAAAAGGACGTTCATGAACAGTCAGTACATATTCGACAAGAACGACATAAAGTTCAGGAAAAAGAGAACATCAGTCTGGGCGGTCATACGCAGGATACTGGTGTTCTTTGTCGCTACTGCATCCATGACTGTTTTGTATTATGTGGTGTTTGCCATGATTTTCAGTACGGATGAGGAACAGCGCCTGAAGGATGAGAACAGGATGTTCGAACGTGAGTTCCCTGCCCTGGAGGAGAAGGAAGCCTTGCTTTCTGATGTGATAGACGGACTGAGGATGAGGGATGATATGATATATGAGGAAATATTCCACACATCGGCTCCGAACATGGATCCCCTTTCTTCCGTCGATTTTCTTACTGACAGCATTCCTGACAGTGATATAGTCCTTTATGCGGACAGGAAGATTTCCAATGTGGCGGCCTCTGCCGGCAGGGTGGAAGATAATTTCCGAAGGATAATGCAGGTCGTGCAGGATTCGTCATTCGTCATGCCTCCTATGACCAATCCGTTGAATGACTTTTCATTCGCTCAGACCGGAGCTTCTGTCGGTGACAGGATAAATCCGTTCTATAAGGTAAGCATGAGGCATAATGGTCTGGATATGATTGCGCCGGCAGGACAGCCTGTGCATGCAGCTGCAGACGGAGTGGTCAGCAATGTCATAAAGTCGAGGAAAGGTCTTGGCAATGTGGTGGAGATCGACCATGGCAACGGATACATGACCCGTTATGCTCATCTTGCGGACATCGAGGTGAGCAAGGGACGTAAGGTGGAAAAGGGCAGGAGGATAGGATATGTAGGAGTTTCAGGCAATTCTTTTGCGCCTCATCTTCATTATGAAGTGATGAGGGATACTCTCGTTCTCGATCCGGTCAACTATCTGTTCGCATCTGTGACTCCCGGGGACTATGCCAACATACTTGTAATGTCTGTGGCTACCGGACAGTCAATGGATTGATGATTGCGGCCATCATCTTAATACATATTAATATTATGGAAAAGTACTTGTATACCATCGGCGAAGCTGCTGATATCCTGGGCGAAAGCACATCTCTGGTGCGTTTCTGGGCTAATGAATTTCCTAAGTTCATCAAACCTCAGAGAAACGCCAAGGGTAACCGTCTTTTCACCAAGGAAGACATAGAGACCCTGAAGCATATACATCTGCTTGTGAAAGTGGAGGGGCTTACGCTTGAAGGTGCTGCAAAAAGACTCAAGGGTGACAGGAAGGAAGTCATGAACAAGGCGCGTGTGCTGGAGTCGCTAAAAGCTATCCGTACCCAGCTGGAAGAAATACGCTCGGAACTATGAAGGTAAAGGATATAATAGAAGTGATAGAGGAATTTGCCCCTCTTTCTCTTCAGGAAGGATGGGACAACAGCGGTCTGTGCATAGGTTCGCCGGAGGATCCGGTCACTTCTGTGCTATTCGGCCTTGACTGCACTCCGGAACTTGTGGATGAGGCGGTTGCATGTGGCGCGGATATGATCGTTACCCATCATCCTCTGATCTTTTCCGGTCTTAAGAAGATTTCTCCTGACAACAAGGTCGGTGAGGCTGTCATAAAGGCAATCAAGGCAGGGATAAGCATATATGCGGCACATACGTCGGCCGATAAGGTGATTGCCGGTGTAAGCGGTGCCATGGCTGCAAGGCTCGGTCTGGAGAATGTGCGTATTCTCGATGAGGATGGAGATGGCACCGGACTTGGCGTCGTGGGTGATCTGCCTCGTCCGTTGACTTCCGATGAGGCTGTCGCTTTGGTGAAGGAACGGTTCGGACTTGAGATGATGAAGACATCCAGACCTCTCGAAGGCATGATAAGCCGGGTGGCGATGTGCGGAGGATCAGGCGGTTCGCTCATCGGTGCTGCCATGAAATCAGGAGCTCAGCTTTACATAAGCGGAGACATATCATACCATAACTTTTTTACCGCGGACGGCTTCATGATCATGGATATAGGACATTATGAGAGTGAAATAGAGATAGTTGATATATTATTTTCTTTGATAAAGAAAAAATTTCCTACCTTTGCGGTTCGCATTACTCAGAATATATATAGTAACCCGATATTTTATTTTTAAGCGATATGGCTAAAAAGACAAAGAAAATCGAAACTCCGATTGACCAGAGAGAGACCTTCGTATCCATTCAGAAGACCTTCGCTGACTCAGATTTGAGCGTCAGCGAGAAGCTCCAGACTCTCTATGCACTTCAGCAGGCTGATACAGCGATCGACAAGATCCTTCAGCTCAGAGGCGAGCTTCCGATGGAGGTTGAGGCTCTCGAGAGAGAGATCGAAGAGCTCAAGGCTAAGTCGGTACGCATTGCCGAGATGATTGATGAGTTCGGCAAGTTCATTACAGAGAACAAGCTCGGTATCACAGAGTGCGACGCTCAGATCGAGAAGTACAGATCTCAGCTCGAGAATGTTGCCAACAGCCGTGAGTATGACTCTCTCAACAAGGAGATCGAGAACCAGGGACTCCTCAGACAGATCGCAGAGAAGCACATCGCTGAGGCTAAGGAGCGTATCTTCGACAAGAAGAACGAACTCGAGGTCGTTAAGGAGAAGCTCGCTGTAAGGGCTGAAGACCTCAAGGCAAAGAATGAGGAGCTCTCTACAATCGTTGAGGCTACATCAAAGGAAGAGGCTCTTCTCCGTGCAAACAGAGAGGCTTGCGCAGCGAAGATCGATGAGAGGACAATGAGCGCATACGACCATATCCGTCAGAGCTGCAACAACCACCTTGCTGTTGTTTCAGTCTTCAACGGTGACTCTTGCGGAGGATGCTTCAATACAATCGCTCCACAGAGACTTATCGACATCGCATCGAACAAGAGGATGATCATCTGCGAATACTGCGGAAGAATTCTTGTGAATCCAGACTTCGAATAATCCCGGATATGGCTGAGGAAGGAAGAAGAAAATCAGTCAGAAGAAAGGATCCGAAAGTCAACCTTGATACGCTTGGGCTTGAGATGGGTAACAGACCGCCTCAGGCTCTTGACGTTGAAGAGGCTGTCCTCGGAGCTCTTCTCATTGAACCCAATTGTGTCGACGAGGCAATGGATGAGCTCTCGCCGAGCTGTTTCTATAGCGAGAAGCATAGGATGATTTTCGAGGCCATGAGCTCGCTCAATAACGAGCATGTGGCAATCGATCTTCTTTCCGTTTCCCAGAAGCTCAAGTCTCAGGGCAATCTTGAGACGGTGGGCGGCACCATCGTCCTGGCACAGCTTTCACAGAAGATCGGTGCGGCTGCTCACATCGAATATTACATCAGGATCCTCAAGCAGAAATGTATCCAGAGGGAGCTCATAACAGCATCCTATGACATTCTCAAGACCTCTTATGATGAGTCGGTGAATGTTGACGACCTTATCGATACTGCACAGACCAAGCTTTTCGCGGCCATCCAGAACAATGTCAAGAAGGATGTGCAGGAAATCGGCAAGGTCATAAACGATGCCTTGGAAGACCTTCAGAAAAGGCAGGATGCCGAAGGCTACAGCGGTGTTCCGTCCGGCTTTCCGTCTCTCGACAAGATCACTCTCGGCTGGCAGGCCTCAGACCTCATCATTCTCGCAGCGCGACCATCGGTCGGAAAGACTGCCTTTGTGGTCAATGTCGCCCGTAATGCAGCCGTGGACTTCAATATGCCTGTAGCCATATTCTCTCTTGAGATGCCGGCAAAGCAGCTGGCCAACCGTATGATGGTTTCCGAGACCAAGCTCAGTGCCGACAAGATCAAGGGTGGTGTGAAGCTTCAGGATTGGGAATGGCAGCAGCTTGACATCCAGCTCAGACAGCTTGCGAAAGCACCTATATATATAGATGACACTCCGTCCCTTCCAGTAATGGAGTTCCGTTCGAAGGTGAAGAAGCTTGTCAAGCAGAAGGGTGTGAGGCTTGTCGTTGTCGACTACCTTCAGCTGATGCAGGGACCTGCCGAACTCCGAGGTATGCGTGAGCAGGAAGTTGCAGCTATTTCTCGTACTCTCAAGGCTACTGCCAAGGAGATGAACGTACCTATCATTGCTCTTTCCCAGCTCTCCCGTCAGTCCGAGAACCGTCAGGGCAGCAACCGCAGACCTCAGCTTAGCGACCTTCGTGAGTCCGGATCAATCGAGCAGGATGCAGATATGGTAATCTTTATCCATCGTTATGACTATCAGGGACTTTCTGATAATCCGGATGATGTGGGAAGAACACAGATCATCATCGCAAAGCATAGAAACGGATCTATCGGAGACATCGATATGAGATTCCGTGCTGATGAGGTTCGTTTCGTTGATGAACAGGAAAGCCTTGTGAATCAGGCCAATTCGATGCCTGTCGCTTCCGCGATGAATGACGATATTCCTTTCGGCCCGGGTCCTATGCCTCAGATGCCGTCAGGCGATTTCGGCATGAATGATGAATTCATGTAGGATTTTTAATCAATATACAGATGAAAATCCTTCAGACAATAATGTTTCTCCTGTGTACATGCATGGCGGCTTTTCCGCTGCATGCACAGGAGAAACTTGATTTAAAAGGTACAGCATGCGTGCCCGTAAGGTCTGTGAGCGAGGAATCGCTGGCATTCCAGCATGGTGAAAAGATGGAATTCGTGCTTCATTATCAATGGGGTACGATCAATACCGATGTCGCGACTGCGACCGTAGAGCTGGATTCACTTACATACAATGGTGAGAAGGCCTTCAGATGTTCGGCTTATGGAAAGACCAGCAGGATGTTCGACCTTTTCTTCAAGGTAAGGGAGGACTTTGATTCGTGGTTTACCCGTGACGGCCTGAAGCCTCTGAAATTCACAAGGGATACGTATGAAGGAGGATATGAAGCCAGGAATACTTACCACTACATATGGGATGCGGCCGAGCCGTATATCGCAGCTGATGTGTATTCTTCGAAAAGAGGAATGAAGGCCATCACGCTGCCGCTGACACCTTGCACCTTTGATCTTCCGTCCCTCTTTTTCTTTGCGAGGAACATGGATTTCGATGTGGTGGAGCCGGGACGCAGATATCCTATGACCTTCGCCATTGATGATGATGTGTACAATGTGTACTTCATTCTTCATGGACGCGAGACAAGGAAGATACCTGGACTAGGTACTGTGAAGACCATCAAGTTTGCAGCGAAGCTTCTCGAGGGCGAGGTGTTCAAAGGCGAAGAAGATATGCTGATATGGGTTTCCGATGATGAGAACAGGCTGCCTGTATATTTCGAGGCTCCTCTCCTTGTCGGTGTCGCTTCCGGACGACTTTCCGGATACAAGGGCTTGAAGCATCCTTTCGATGCTCTTGTCAAAACAAAAAAAAGATAAAATGGCAAAGAAGAATCAGATTGCACATAAAGGCCGGATCGTGGACATCACGCCGGATTTCACATCAGTAGAGATAGTCGCGTCTTCAGCATGCTCCGAGTGCCATGCCAAGGGACTTTGCGGCATGTCGGAAGACCAGGAAAAGATCATAATGGTGCCTACTGATCCATACAAGGTATATTCTGTAGGTGATGAGGTTACGGTTCTTACAAAAATGACCATGGGATTGAAGGCAGTATGGATATCTTATGTGATTCCATTGGCGGTTTTAATGATTTTAATATTATCTTTGTCATCCGTTATAGACAACGAATTCCTCAGGGGAGGAGTTGCTTTGGCAGGAGTGGGAATATATTATTTCGTCATCTGGCTGTTTCGTGAGAAACTGTCAGATCAGTTTGAATTTTATATCAACTAAAACATATCTATAATGACACAAACTATCATCTGGACTATTGCAATCCTTACCGTCCTCGGTGCTCTTCTCGCTATAGTCCTCTACGTTGTGGCTGAAAAGTTCAAGGTGGAGGAAGATCCGAGAATCGACGAGGTGGAGAAGGTTTTGCCTGGTGCTAACTGCGGAGGCTGCGGACAGGCCGGCTGTCGTGCTTTCGCTCAGTTCTGTGTGGAGTCGTCTCCAAATCTGGACAAATGCTTCTGTCCTGTAGGAGGAAACGATGGAATGCAGAAGGTTGCTGCCGTACTCGGTGTTGAGGTTGCCGTCAAGGAACCTCAGGTCGCAGTCGTACGCTGCAACGGAACATGTGAGAACCGTCCTCGCACTAACGAGTACGGCGGATATCAGTCATGCCGTGTGAAGGCTGCTCTCTACAGCGGTGACACAGGCTGTTCTTTCGGATGTCTCGGATGCGGCGACTGCGTGTCAGCCTGCCAGTTCGGAGCCATTACCATGGATCCTGTCACAGGTATTCCTGTTGTCGATGAGGAAAAATGTACAGCCTGCGGTGCATGCGTGAAGGCTTGTCCTAAGAACATCATCGAGCTCCGTAACAAGGGACGCAGGAACATGCGCGTGTTCGTTTCATGTGTGAACAAGGACAAGGGCGCTGTTGCACGCAAGGCATGCAAGGCTGCATGTATCGGTTGCGGCAAGTGCGCGAAGGTTTGTCCTTTCGAGGCCATCACAGTGGAGAACAATGTGGCTTACATCGATTTCACAAAGTGCAAGCTCTGCAAGAAGTGTGTGGCCGAGTGCCCTACAGGAGCTATCCATGCTGTAAACTTCCCTGTGATCAAACCGAAGCCGGAGGCTGCTCCTGCACCACAGGCTGCACCATCTGAAGGCAAGGCGGTAGTCGAGGGATCTAATAAAACAAAGGAGGAATAGGACTATGATGAAGACATTTTCAATCGGTGGTATCCACCCGAGTGACAGCAAGATCTCAAAGGACTGCAAGATAGAGATCCTGCCTGTTCCTTCAAAAGTGTTCATTTCCGTGGCTCAGCACCTCGGTGCCCCGGCTACTCCTGTAGTGAAGGCCGGCGACCAGGTGAAGGTCGGTCAGGTGATTGCGGAGCCTGCGGGATTCATTTCTGCTTATGTTCATTCATCTGTATCAGGTACTGTGAAGTCTGTGGGACCTCGCAAGGATCTGGCAGGTAACAATATGACCCACATCGAAATCGATGTAGAGGGTGACGAGTGGGCGGAAGGTATCGATCTTTCAGATACTCTTGTGACTGAGATCCCGGAAGATAACAAGGCCATTCTCGAAAAGATAAAGATGGGCGGTGTCGTAGGACTTGGTGGTGCTACCTTCCCTGCACATGTGAAGCTTTGTCCTCCTCCGGGCAAGGTGGCTGAATGCCTTATCCTCAACGGTGCGGAGTGCGAGCCTTATCTTACATCGGACAACCGCATCATGATCGAAAGAAGCAAGGAGATTGTCGTAGGTGCCGCTATCATGAAGCAGGTGCTCGGCGGATGCAGGACTGTGATCGGTATCGAGGAGAACAAGCCTGAGGCCATCGCAGCCATGACAGCTGCAGTGGCTGAACTTCAGAAGACAGCCAAGGGATACGACGGCATCTCTGTCATGACTCTCAAGAAGAAATATCCTCAGGGTGGTGAGAAGCAGCTCATCGACGCAGTCATGGGTCGTCAGGTGAAGTCTATGGGACTCCCTATCGATGTCGGTGCTGTAGTGCAGAATGTGGCGACTTCGCTTGCAGTATATGAAGCTGTTCAGAAGAACATGCCTCTGGTTACGAATGTGATGACAATCACAGGTGACTGTCTCCCTATGGAGAAGCAGCACAACTATAAGTTCCGTATCGGTATGCCGCTTTCATATATCGCAGAATATGCGGGTGGTGTTCCAGAGCAGGCTGCGAAGATCATCAGCGGAGGTCCTATGATGGGTAAGGCAATTGCCAATATGGATGCTACTACCGTAAAGGGTTCATCTTCATTGCTTTATCTTACTGCCGAGCAGACTGTGAGAGGAGTCGAGTCAGCATGTATCCGTTGCGGAAAATGTGCCGAGGCATGTCCTATGGGTCTTGAGCCTTTCCTTCTTAACAAATATGCCCGTAACAACATGATGGACGAGCTTGAGGAGAATGCGGTACAGGATTGTATCGAGTGCGGATGCTGTCTCTACAGCTGTCCGGCCAACATCCCTCTCCTTGACATCATCCGTATTGCAAAGGGAGACGTCATAAGAATAATCAGATCTAGAAAATAAAACGATATGGAAAAACTTTTGGTTTCACCTTCACCTCACCTTCATACAAAGACTTCGACGAAGTCTCTTATGAGGGATGTCGTGATCGCCATGATTCCTGCAGTGATCGTCTCAGTTCTTTTCTACGGATGGTCAGAACTGCTGGTTCTCGGCGTGAGTGTGGCTTCATGCGTATTGCTGGAGTACCTTATTACTAAATATCTGCTGAAGAAGACCTGCACAGTGGGGGATATGTCCGCTGTAGTGACAGGTGTACTTCTTGCCCTCAACCTTCCTGCTACGACTCCATGGTGGGTTGTGTTCATCGGAGCTGTTGTCGCTATCGGCGTGGCGAAGATGACTTTCGGAGGACTTGGTCAGAATCTCTTCAACCCTGCGATTGTGGGTCGTGTGTTCCTTCTGATCTCCTTCCCTACATATATGACAGACTGGACCAAGCCTGCCGGATTCATCGGAAACTTCGATGCCTATACAGGAGCAACTCCTCTCGGACTTGCAAAGGAAGGCGGCGTCGCAGCAATCGAGCATCTTGACTATGCAGACATGCTTTTCGCAAATATCGGAGGTTCTGCCGGTGAGCTTTCTGCAATAGCCATTCTTGCAGGTTTCATCTATCTCCTTGCGCGCAGGGTGATCAGACCATACATCACTCTTTCGATCCTTGCCACTGTAGCAGTATTCTCAGGCATCTTCTGGCTGATCAATCCTGCTGAGTATACTGACCCTGTGTTCAACCTCCTTACCGGTGGTGTGCTTCTCGGTTCTGTATTCATGGCAACTGACTATGTGACATCCCCTATGAGCAATGTCGGAGGCATCATCTTCGGTATCGGCATCGGTCTCATCACAATGCTGATCCGTTATTTCGGTGCATATCCTGAAGGAATGTCATTCGCTATCCTTATCATGAACTCAGTGGTTCCTCTTCTCAACAAGTGGTTCCATGCAAAGAAATACGGGAGGGCATAATCATGGCAGTTAAATCATCATTTGCAAATATGACAGTATGCCTCCTGGCTATCTGTCTGGTGTGCTCGGGACTTCTTGCCGGTGTGTATGCTCTTACAGCAGAGCCTATTGCAGCAGCTGCCGCCGCCAAGAACGAAGCAGCCATCATGGAGGTTCTTCCTGAGACTGCAGTATCTATCGAGGAAGAAAGGACAGTTGAGTTCGAGGGAGCTTCCTATGCATATAACCTTGCTTATGACGAGGTTGGAAATGTTGTAGGATGTGCGATAAATGTGGCTCCTGTAGGTTTCGGCGGCCCTATCGCCATAAAGGTCGGATTCGATGTGAACGGAGTGATCTGGAATACCAAGGTCCTTTCGCAGGCTGAGACTCCTGGTCTTGGTGCAAAGTGTGTCGAGCCTTCGTTCTCAGACCAGTTCAAGGGCTGGAATCCTGCAGAGAAGGATCTTGCGGTAAAGAAGGACGGTGGTGATGTCGACGCGATCACAGCATCTACAATCACATCAAGAGCATATGCTGACGGTCTTCTTCTTGCAACCAAGGTCTTCCAGGCTATCGGTCAGACACCGATGTTACTTAACGAATAATGGAGGAAAAGAAAATGGGAAAATTTCAACTTATAACTAAAGGCCTCATCAAGGAGAATCCTACATTCGTTCTCCTTCTCGGTATGTGTCCTACATTGGCCACAACCACATCGGCCATAAACGGTATGAGCATGGGACTTGCCACTACTTTCGTCCTCATTCTCTCGAATATCGTCATTTCAGCCATCGCTGCATATATTCCTGACAAGGTGCGTATCCCTTCATACATCGTTGTGATCGCTACTTTCGTGACTCTGCTTCAGTTTGTCATGCAGGCATATGTTCCGGATGTATATGAGACCCTCGGTCTGTTCATTCCGCTCATCGTGGTGAACTGTATTGTCCTCGGACGTGCAGAGGCATTCGCAAACAAGAACAGCGTAGGCGATTCTGCTCTTGACGGTATCGGCATCGGACTCGGTTTCACATGCTCTCTCACAGTCCTCGGACTTGTACGTGAGATTCTCGGCAGCGGATCAGCATTCGGCTTCAAGTTCATTCAGGGTGACGGAATCCTTGCTTTCGTACTTGCTCCGGGAGCCTTCCTTGCACTTGGATATCTTATCGTGATCTTCAGGAAGTTAACAACTAAAAAGGCTGAGTAATTATGGAATATATACTTATCATCATTTCAGCGATATTTGTAAACAATATCCTGCTGTCGCAGTTCCTCGGCATATGTCCGTTCCTCGGTGTATCCAACAAGCTGAGTACTGCTACCGGTATGTCAATGGCGGTATGTTTCGTGATTACCCTTGCAACTGTCGTGACTTACCTTCTCAACTCACTTCTGGCAATGTTCGGACTTGAGTTCCTTCAGACCATTTCATTCATTCTCGTGATCGCTGCACTCGTGCAGATGGTGGAGATCGTGCTCAAGAAGATAAGCCCTTCGCTCTATTCTGCTCTGGGTATCTTCCTTCCGCTCATCACAACAAACTGCGCCGTGCTGGGTGTGGCTCTTACAGTGGTTCAGAAATCATCTCCTTTTGCAGCAGCTGCTGACGGCATGATGAATCTCGGAGAGGCTACAGTATATGCTTTCGCGACATCCCTCGGATTCGGCCTTGCAATGGTCCTCTTCGCAGGTCTTCGCGAGCAGCTTGCCCTCAATGATGTTCCTAAGTCATTCAAGGGTATTCCTATCGCTCTCGTTACCGCAGGTATTCTTGCGATGGCGTTCATGGGATTCTCGGGATTGGTTTAGACCTTTATAGGAGTATAAATGGTGATATTGTTACCGGCGACCCCCGCCTCCCTGCGGGAGGCACCCCCTGGCCGGGGGTGGCATGTCGCCTATAACAATATCACCATTTAACATATAAAGAGTTCTATAACCATTCCCTTCGTTGATGCGGGGGTGGCATGTCGCCTATAACAATATCACCATTTAACATATAATAGTTCTAGAACCAGACCCTTCGTTATGGCTGGTGGGGTGTCATCCCGAGCGTAGTCGAGGGATCTGTAGTAAGATCATATTCTATCCTATCATTAATGAATACAGGTGCAAAAGAATTACTGGAGAGGGCAGAGGAGCTGAGAAGAAACTGCCGGTTCGGTGAGGCGATCAACTTCTACCGTGCGGCCGCTCAGGCTCCGGATGCCACGGAAGATATAAAAAGAAAATCTCTCGCATCAGTCGAGCTGATACAAGAGATCAACGGTTTTGTAAATGTCGACCTTATGAATCCATAGGGTCGATGTTTTTTTATTGCGTTATTTGATGTAACTTTGTGTTCATTATGCTGAGTTTCAGAGATATGTGTGTGAAATGCCTTGCAGGCATCATCCTTCTGTTGGTTTCCGGTCAGGTCGCTGCCCAGAGCCTTCAGGAGGCGATAGCTGCAGCTCAGGATCATTACAATAGAACACTTCAGCAGGCTGAGGACTTTATCAAGGAGACGGATAAGGCATATGCTGAATATATGAAGAATCCGTGGAAGAAGGTTTCATTGACAAAGGTGGAGATTAATCCATATGCTGAGTTTCCGAAGATAAAGCCGGAAGTTTTCTCTCCCGGTGACAGATCTTCCAGATTGCAGCTGTTGCAGTGTGATGTCACTCATATCGGTGGCCTGAATGCTGACCCCGGCAGATATATGAAGCTGGAGTATGACTCGTATGAAAACATAGAGGTCAGAGATGTTCTTGTCAGCTTCAATGGCTATGATATTTCCATGAGGTTTGCGGAAGATTGTGAAATTCATATAGATAACACGTCAGAAGAGCATCTCGCTTCAGTATGGATGCAAATGTCGGACAGCCCTTATGATCTCATCCTCAGTGACATTGTCAAAATAGGTAAGCACCTGGTTCTTTCTGACTGGAGTATCGTGAAATATGTGGAGGCGTTCTGCGACGCAGTATATGATGCCCCTGAGATGCATAGGGAAAGCGTCATGACGCAGGTATATCTTTTGCATAGATTAGGTTTCAGGGTATGTCTTGCCCATGATGGGTACGACAATCTTTATCGTCTGATTTCTTCAGACGCGACTTTGAATGGCACAAAGGAAATATATCAGGACGGTATACCATATACTCTGATCGGTGACTATGACGGCATTGATTTGTCTCCATATTTTTTTGATGACCATGGGGAATATCCTGTCAGCATGGCGGTCAATCGTAACGAGCATTTTTATTCTGAGTATAGTGACACGCTTTCTTTTGTATCTGAAAAGTATCCTGAAGTTGCGGTGTCGGTGCCGGTAAATGTTGCCTTGAAGAAATTTTACGAAGAATTCCCGATATATCATACGGACGGAAATCCATTGACGGAGTTTTATTATCGCGCAATGGCGCCGATGTCAGGAGATATCGTAGAAACAGTATATCCTGTATTGGCTGATGCCCTTAATGGGAAATCTTATCTTGAAGCTTTGAATATGCTTCTTGATTTTGTGCAGACGGCATTCAGGTACGAAATGGATAGTGACAGATGGAGTAAGGAGAGATTTTTCTTTCCTGGTGAGATCTGGTATCATGATGCCAGCGACTGTGATGACAAGGCTATATTGTTTTCCCGTCTGGTGCGGGATATCCTTAAGTTGAAAGTCGCTTTGGTATTCTGGCCTGGCCATCTTTCGTGTGCTGTAAATCTTGATGGACATCAGGAGGGATTCATGTTTGATGTGTCAGGAGAAAAGTTCGTATCATGTGATCCTACCATGCCTGAAGCATGTGTCGGAGATGTGATGGAAGTGCTTAAGGATGTGAAAGCGAGTCTTATATTGTTGTAAATATAACCTATGAAAAAAGAAAGAACTCTTTGGGGACTGTTTGGTTGGTCTGCCCTGATATCTGTATTGCTGGTGTTGGTGTGTTATGTGTATTGGAGCATGCCGTATACATTCGGTTACGGAGATGACCAGATTGCCTTCATAGCTAAATGCAAGGATCTGGCTTCACCGCAGGACAGGGATTACGATGTAGTGGTCGTGAATGTGTCCTATGACAAAGTCCTTGTCCCCCAATATAAAGATATCATGTCTGATTCTGGTAAAAAAATCGGCAGAATGCGTGTTGGCGAAACGGAAATCGTTGACCGTAAGGAGATGGCTTCCCTGATGAAGTACCTGAAAGAGACCGATAATTATAAGTATATTCTATGCGATGTTGCTTTTGACGGCCGTTATGAAACTGAATTTGATGAAGAGTTGTACTCGACTCTTGCATCAATGAGAGATATTGTTGTCGTGGCGGCTGATTCGGTTCCGGATCCGCTTGCCTCAGTAGCCGTTACCGCTGGTTATCGGATCAAGAAGACTGGAGATGACTTCTTGAAGTACAGCTGTCTGATTGATGGGAATGAAAATGTCGCTCTCAAGATGTGGAAGGATATCACGGGAGGAGAGTATAAGGAAAAGCTCTGGGGCATATCCATGAATGGCAGAAGGTGCCTGAACTCCTTTATTCCGGACTTCAGATTCATTCTATATGACGATATTGATGAAAATCCGGAAAACAATGCATTGGGCAATGGACAGGAATATGAGACTGTAGTTGAGAATCTTGGTACAGGATTGGTCGATGCTATCCAGTATGGAGGCGGTCTGGAGATGACGTTTAAAGATAAGATTGTTCTGATCGGTTCGTGGTATGATGATGATATGCATGATACTATTGTCGGTGAGCAGCCAGGAATCTCTATAATATATAATGCATATCTTGCCCTGGTAAACAGAGATAATCATGTACCGTTCCTGATTTATTTTATGCTGTTCCTTCTGTTCTGGGTGGAGGCTGTCTTTCTGCTAAGGAAGGTATATAGAGAAGAATTGCTTGCTTTTTTTTAACCCCGACAAGGTTGTGTGGCCAAAGCTATCAACTGGGTAGTCTCAGGAATCAAGTGTACCAACAAGGTGGTGGAACTGATAATAAAGGCGGTATTGTACTTTTTTTCATATACTACTCCTATTGCTTTCTTTGTGCTGGTTGTTCTGGTTACAAAAGGTCTTTTTGTGAATGTGTTTCTTATCGGTCTGTGCTTGGCCTTTCTGGATAGCCTTATCGGAGAAGTGTTCGTGCAGGAGTCTGAAAAGGATGAAAATAAGTCATGATGTTTTGATATGATATGCTGATTGATTAATTTTGTTGAATATTAACCTTTTATAAGATGAACTGTTTTCTGATATCGGTACTTGTCCCTTTTTTCTTGCTTTTCGATGGCGGCGATAAGGACAGGTATGCAATTATGAGTTTTTCTCAGGGCTATGAGAGCGCAGTGATTGATTCGGAAGTCAAGAAACAAGGCGACAGATTCTCTTCAAATGCTGTTGTGGACTGGAAGGATGAGCTTGTGCTGCATGTGAGGGATACCCAGACAGGAAAGGCATATTACCTGACTCCTGAGACTATTCATGTTATCCGCAAACATACTATGAGAGATTATGGCAGCCGTGTCGTCAATACATATGTTAATGCTCAGGGTGAGGACCACATAGCTGATGCTCCGGTGTATTTGCTGGTATATACTCAAGGCGGCAGAAAGCACGAGGTGCAGCTGCAGAAAGGAATGTCACTGAGCGGATATCCGGAATCACTGGCCCTTTTCTCTCAGACGAAATCCAAAGAAGAGAAGGTGGAGAACAATCTGATTACAGATGATTTCAAAGGATTTATCAAATCACTTCTTTATGCATCTCAAGAAGCCAAGGCGGTTCTGTCTCTTTTCCCTAAAGAATATAATGGCTGTAAGGATGAGGATAAAAACCGGATGAGGACGGATTATATGTTCCTTATCCATCAGTATACAGATGAAGAATATTACGATGTGGATTATACATTCGATGAACTATCCCTATTTCTTTCAGTAACCTTATAATAATGAAAAAACTCTTTGTTTACTTTTGTTTGCTGATTTCTCTGGTATCATGCGGATCTGCAAATAAATCGACTCTGGGCGTGCTTAAAGAAAAATCACGAGCTCAGCAGTTTGCAGAAGATATCAATAGAACGACAATGCGTGCATGGGCGCAATATACAGGTTTTGCCCACATGAATCTTGAGGCTTATGCCGCTGCTGCAGCAAGAGCTCTTCTGGCAGAACAGACATCGGTTCTCATCAGCCGTACTATAGATATCCGAAGTGAGAGTCTTGGCACATCGGAGATCAAATCTATTGCAGAAGAGACCATCAAGGGCAGTAGGGTTGTAATGTCCGACAGATATGTCCAGAGGAACGGTTCCGAGACCTGTCATGTCGCTGTTGAGATCAGCATAGATGATATAGTCAGGAATATCCGTCATTCGGAAATGATACAGGAGGCTCTTTCAAAGGCGGCAGGAGGACGTGTCGTGGATTTTGATGATACGGATTTTGCCGAGACTATGACCGAATCTTTCAACAACATAAAAAAAGAAAGTAATTTTCTTGATGTTTCATTCCTGCCATGAGAAATATATCTGTATACGTCATAAGGATTTTTGTACTGGTTCTCTTGCTTTTGCCACAGATGGCCGATGCCAAGTCAGACCGTTTGAAGCCCCTTTGGATCAAAAAAGCTCCGGAATCATTCTCTCCGAATGTGGCTATTGTGCCGGTTACAGTCTATTCGACTGATTCTCAGGCCTTGCCGGCCAAGGCCTTAAGTGCTTTGACATACAAGCTTCCGTCTGACTGGAATGTTTCAACGTCAGTAACTTCTGCTGATACGGACAGTGTCGAGTTGTCATTAAGGAAGATCGGAGGAGAATCTGTACATACCGGAAAGATCAATGTTACTGCAGATGGCGGTAACGTTGCAGTCAAATGTGCGCTGATTGATGAATATCAGGATTCCAAGTATGGAATGCTGCGTTATCATGCGCTGTATCAAGTTGCGAAGACCGAAGATACCTCATTCCTTGAGACATTCCTGACCCATGAGTATGGCGCGAAGAAGGCTGTGCTTTCCATCGTACCAGGTCTCGGCCAGTTTTCGAAGGGAGATCCGTTGAAGGGCGGTCTCTTTCTTGGAGGATGTGCTGCCGGTGCTGTGGGTGTCGTCATTACGGAGTCGCAGCGTCAGGCATATATATCCCAGATGTCCCAGACTCATGATGCCAATATATTAAGGCAGCTGGATGCACGTCAGAAGAATATGGGCATAGCAAGAAATGTATGTATAGGCGCAACCGCTGCGATATATCTGTGGAATCTGATTGATGCTGCAGTAGCTCCGGGAGCAAGAAGGGTAGTAATAACAGGAAATTCAATAAAGTATAATTTTTAAGGAACTATGAAAAAACTTTTGCTTTATATCTTGGCCTGCGTTTGTGCAGTCTCATGTGTGGATCCGATTGTGATAACTCTCGGAAGTATTTCAGGAGTTGTCAAGGATTCTCAGTCAGATGAGATTCTAAAGGGAGTCAAAGTCACTTTGTCTCCAGGAGGAGTTTCGCAGCTCACCGATAAGGACGGAACATTCTCCTTCGAGGATCTGGAGCAGGCGGAATATACCTTGTCTTTTGTGAAGGACGGATATGAGAATGCCTCTCAGAAGGTTTCTGTGAAGTCAGGTCTGAGTGCCAGCGTACAGGTGTCGATGGCTCCGCTTCAGCCTGTAATCAAGGTAAATCCGGAAGTTCTTGACTTCGGGGAAAGTGCTACTTCCCAGGCTTTTGATATCTCGAATGTAGGTAAGGGTACTCTGAAATGGAAGATAACAGAGGAAATCGGTTGGCTTTCATGCAGCGAGTCAGGTGGAGAGACTACAAATGATATCGCTTCCATAGCTATAACAGTTGACCGTAGCGGTCTTGGAAAGGGATCATATTCCGAGACTATAGTCGTTTCTTCAAATGGAGGAAGTGCGATTGTAAAGGTAAAGATGACCGTAGGTGCCTCTGCAAGTCTGGCGGTTGAGCCGGCAATGCTGGATTTCGGTGAGAAGGAGTCAAGCCTTCAGGTGAAACTTACAAATCCCGGCAAATCATCCATCAAGTACAGGGTGTCATCTTCATCCAGCTGGCTCACATTCAGCAAGACATCGGGCACAGTCGCTACTTCTGACTATTTCAATGCGATCGTGACAAGGGAAGGACTTGCAGCCGGAAAATATGATTCTGATATCGTGATCCTGACTGATGACGAAACGCTTCTTGTACCGGTAAAAATGGAAGTGGCAGCCAGCAAGGCACCGACTGTGACTATAGAGAATGTTACGGATGTGACCTATAATACCGCTTCAGTAAACGGAACATTGATTGAGATCGGAAGTTCACAGGTAAGTCGCTATGGATTCTGCTACGGCACTTCTGAAGAACCTGTGATTGAAGATAATGTCGCTTCTTTGGGAAGCGCCTCCGCTCCATGTTCATTCAATGCAACCCTTTCCGGTTTGGAGAGTTCGACAAAATACTGGTGCCGTGCGTTTGCAATAAACGATGAGGGCATAGCATACAGCAGCAAGGTTATTTCATTTACAACTCATGATCTTCCGGAAATGGCTGGAGTCATAATGGGCGAAGTGTCAGATGTTACAGAGACTTCCGCATCAGTTACCGCCACCATCACATCTCTTGGCAATGTCGATGCTATTACCTCTCATGGACATGTATGGAATACGACAGGCAATCCTACGCTGGACGATGCAGGAAAGACAGATCTCGGTAAGGTCACATCCTTGAAGTCGTTCAAGAGCGATCTGTCTGAACTCAAGCCGGGAACAACTTATTATGTGCGCGCCTATGCGGTGAATACGTGTGGAGCAGCATACAGCGAGGAACTGACATTTACAACAAAGGAGTCCGCTGTGACTCCGGATCCTGGCGCAGGAGATGATCCGGGAGTCGATCCGGATGAGATAGCTGTTCCTCAGGGACTGATGTCGTATTATACATTTGATAATGAGGATGCTGCAGATATAACTGAGAATGAGCTAGACGGAACTCTCATGAACAATCCGTCATTTACGTCCGAGACTGCCAACGGAAAGGGTAAGGCCTTGTATATCAATGGTGTCAAGGAGCAGTATATGACTATACCATATAATGTGTTCAAGTCGTTGACCAAGTATTCGGTATCTTTCTGGGTGAAGGATTTCTCGCAGGGAGCAATATTCTCGGGAGCTGGAGTCTCTGAAATAGATCAGCGTCCGCGACTCCTTGTGACAGATAATCAGAAATTTCAATTTGATGTTCAATATTCATATTCAGGAGCCGACTATCGTTTCTCTTATGACTGTACGTCCATTATGTCTTCATCATGGCATCATGTCGTTGTTACGACAGAAAACGGACTGAATACTTTATATGTAGACGGAGTTAAAGTGGATGCTGAAAGTTCATATTGCTATGCTGGTTCACGAGCTACGAAACTAAATATCGGAGGAAATTCAGATGGAACCCTGAATTCTTTCATAAGTATGAAGATAGATAATATCAGATTGTATCAGAGAACTATCACTGAAAAGGAAGTAAAGTCGATATATAACAGCGAATGTCATGCTTCATCTGTAGATAATGGCAATCCTCCTGCCCCATCATATATTTCTTCCTTGCCAGTAGCTCCCCTCGCATACTATTCTTTTGACAAGACCGCAGATGATGTTTCAGGAAATTGTCGCAATGGCAATTTAGAAGGATCTCCCTCTTATATCGCAGATTCGCCCTCAGGAGAAGGCTATTCGTTGAAGTTGAATGGATTCAAGAACCAATATGTTAACATTCCTTATCCGATCTTCAGTGGCATGGCATCGTATACTGCCTCATTTTGGGTGAAGGACTTTTCTCAAGGTGCGATATTCTCGGGAACTGGAGTCTCTGAAATAGATCAGCGTCCGCGACTCATTGTAACAGATAGTCAGAAATTTCAATTTGACGTTCAATATTCATACTCAGGAAAGGATTATCGTTTCTCCTATGATTGTACACCTATAATGTCATCTGCCTGGCATCATATAGTTGTGTCAAGCGATAATGGAGAAAATACCTTATACATTGATGGCAGTAAGGTAGAAATGGTAAGCACGTACTTTTATAAAGGTTCGAATACCCCTAAATTCAATCTTGGAGGAAATTGTGACGGATCTTTGTCTACATTTATGACAATGAAAGTCGACAACGTCAGTTTCTATGATGTCTGTCTGACGGAGGATAATGTCAAATATATGTACGACAATAAATTGTAATACAAAAAAAGCTCCCGGCCGGGAGCTTTTTTTTAGCTTAGAACTTGTAGCGGATACCGAGGTGTGGATACCAGCCCCAGATGCCGAATGCCTCGTTTACAAGGCCGAGCTGAGGTCTGACGTCAAGGGAGAGCTGAAGAGGAATATTGAAGTTATACTCGATTCCAGCCTGTCCTGCGATTCCTATGTGAATGGATTCAGCAAGTCCGAGGGCAACGCCAGGTCCTGCGTAGAATCTGAATCCGTCGCCAAACTCAGCAATATTGAAGTTGTAAGTCGCTGCTACATTGAAAAATTTGAAACTGTCAAGTCCGAGGTCAGCTTCGATAAAGTTGGCGTCGCCAACATAATGCTGATAACTGAGTTCTGCACCATAACCAGCACGGAGACCTATGGCCTTTGGCTGTGCTGTTGCAGCTACTGCGAAACCTAGAACGAGTGCTGCTGCAAGAATGATTCTTTTCATAATTATTTAGATTTTGGTAGTTAAGTCTGATTACAAAGTTAAGAAAAAATTAAAGCTTCCAGAAGCCCAATTTGTAATTTTTTTCGACTTCCGTCTCAATGTTGTCATCCATAGCCGCAAAGAAATCAAATCCAGTGAGTTTTTCCAGCTCATCAACTGTCATCGCGCATTTCTGCATGTTTGGATTCCGGCTGCTGTTGTTCATTACAAAAGCAATTGACTGCCAGCGACTTCCGTCGTGTACCATGATGGCCTTGAAGAATGCGTCCGGTACAGTTACCTTGTTCTTTCCGATGGTGCCGAAGATATTTTCCCCGATGACAGGTCCGGTGACAATATATACTGAACCATATCTGCGCGCCCATGTACGGCATTTCTTCTCCAAGGTATTCCACATTCCTTCGTTCAGATCCTTGTCCTGCGGGCAGCAGTTTGTGAAATGGAATGTGTCCCACATTGCGTCATCGCTCCATCGGAAATCCGCAGCAGGAGCAAGGTGTCCTCTTGTCCATCCCGAGCCACGATAGTCGTAATCATCCGGCTGAGGCAGAAGTACGCGCTCGTCCGGGCTGAAGAATTTACCCTCTCTGGCAGCATCTCCGTATGTCTCGTCCTTTGTAAGCTCGTACGCCACCCATTCAGGCGTCTTGGTGAACATGTCGTATGAAGATGTATAACCTTCATATTCCACGATGTAATCCTCTTCGGAAAGCGCCGGAAGCTCGATTCTGCTCGTGTCTATGTCCTGTGTAAAAGTGCAGCCGGCACACATGATGCCGGCTGCAATGAATGATATGATCTTGCTTTTCATGAATTACTCAGCAAATACTACAGTGTAAGTCTTGGTCACACCGTTGTAATCGAATGTCACGGCAGCCTTGCCGTTCTCGATCTGACCGACCTGAACCTTGACCTTGCTGTTGTCTGTCTTTGCAGTGATCTTCGCGCCTTCTGCTGGAAGCGGGCACTCAACCTCATACTGGTCGTATGTTACGAGACCGTTTCCGTTTGTAGATCTTACAGGAACTGCAGGCATTTCAAGAGCCTGACCGTTCACTGAAATGCTTACGACAGGAGCTGCAGGATAGTTCATCTTCTTTCCGTCCTTAGTGAATCCAAGTCCCATGAGAGTGCAGAGGTCACCCTCGCCCTCAGCTACGAGATAGATGGCATGCTTTCCTGCAAGGCCCTCTACTGCGTCAGCAACGTTGATTGTATAGCCAGTAACCTTCTCAGCTGAACCTGCCGGAACTGTGATCTCACCGATCTTTGTACCCTTCCATGTCTCGTTGTCCCATGGACCGTCGATCCATACGTTCACCTTGAATGAAGCATCAGTCTTAGGAGTGAGGAATACATTGAGCATTGTCTTGTTGCCCTTTACTGCACCCTCGAATGGCTTGAGACCGTCCTTAGCCTCAGCAAGACCCTCGAAACCGAAGTACTTGAAACCTACGATGTCGCCACCAGATACCTCTACAGGCATGCTGTTGTCCCAGATATCCCATGAATCCTGCTGGCTTCCGATATCAGAAAGGTAGCATGCATAACCAGCAGAATAGTACTTGTAAGGATCGAGACCATAGATCTGGAAACCTTCTGAAGTGACCTCGGCACCTGTGTAGTGGTCGCCGTTAGATGCCTTTGCATCCCAGATTCCGTCCTCTGCATAAGGATCGTATCCGCGGATCACAACCTTACCGCCCTCAGCTACAGGAGCCTCGTCCCACTCGATTGTGACAGGAGCTACCATTGGCTGACGTGCAAATCCGAATCCTCTTGGAGGACGGTGATAGAATGCATACCACTTTCCGTTGATCTGCTCGATCGAGCCGTGTGTATTGTGGGCTGCGTTTGTCTCCTGGAGAGCTGTTCCGTCCTGGTTGAGGACGATACCGCGAGAGTCGACAAGGACACCACCGCTTCTCCAAGGTCCGAGAGGAGAATCACCATATGCATAACGGAGAGTCGAGTTAGAGCTGCCTACTCCGTAATCAGGACCTGAATATCCTGAGAAGATCATCACATACTTGTTGCCCACCTTGCGGATAGAAGATGCCTCGAAGAAGTTGAAGTCCTCAGGCTTCTGGTCCTTGTAGAGTGCAGGATACTCCTTTACGCCTTCAACCTTTCTTACCACGCCGTAACGGAAGCTTGCAGGGATGAAGTAAGGAATGTATGTGCCGCCTGGTCTCGCCGAGTACATTGTATTCTGGTCAAGTTCCACAGCAGATGATCTCTGGAATCCCCAGTAACCGTATGCTCTGAATCCGATCTCATAGTCAGGATCCTTAGGATCATCGATCTGCTCGACGAAGATTGAAGGGTCGAAGCCGAGGATACTTCCCTCAACCGCTCTTCTTCCGTCCTCTGTAGCGTTGATCACAGTGAAAGGACCGTCAGGACGATCGCTCTTTGCAACGAGAGCCTCACGACCCCAGCCGCGGCTGTGTGGGTAGAGGTAGTACTCTCTTGTTCCGTCTCTCTTTGTAACCTCCACGAGGTCAGGAGCGTACATTACATCCCACTGGTTGTCGATATTGTAAGTGAAGATAGGGCCTTCGTCAACCCATGCAGTAAGGTCTTCTACCGGTGCAGACCACATGCGGATGTCCGGACCGCAGTAGCTTCCGTATCTGAGGTCATGAGAACCGATGATGTAGGCACGGTAATGACCTGGATTGTCCGGGTCCTCGAATACGCGTGGCTCACCGTCAGGAAGGTGCTCCCAAAGAGGGAGATATGGGTTACCGGTACCGATCACCGGATCCACTGACTGAGCACATCCAGCTGCAAGAGCAGTTGAAACAGCTAAAGTAAAGAGAATCTTTTTCATAATCATTAATATGTGTTAGTTGTTGATCTTTTCGTAGCTGAAGAAGTCGACATCTACATGTCCGCCTGCCTCCTGGGTCGCATAATTGAAGATTGCGAACTTGGTTCCCATGAAGAATCTCTGCCAGTCGAACCTCATCTTATAGTCGCCGCCCATCCTGTTCCATTCCTTGTTGTCAAGGCTGTACCAGAGCTTTGCGATGTCCCTTGTCTCGCCAGGACGGAAGTCCGCATCGATGCGCAGATATATCTTGTCCTTCTTGAGAGGAATCTCCTCGATCACCTCCTTCTTCACGTCGGTAACCGCCTTGTTGCGAGGGTGGAGCTTCACTGATTCCTCAGTCAGAACCAGATATTTACCGTCTTCCCTGCACTCTACGGTCATCACTGCAGCATCGCTGTTGAATGCACTGAATCCGGCCTTGTCACCGACTTTCATGCCTTTGAGGTCGAGAGCTGCGACTCCGCTGCTCTGAGGACCCTCCATTCGCTGGGTGATGGTATTGCGTGCTGTATAGATTGTTTCCACGACCTTGTTTGTCTTGAGTCTGAGGTAGCCCGGACGCTCTGTAAGGGACCATGCCTCATCCACAGGGTTGTGGTTCCACTGCCAGCAGAGATTGAGCTCCTGCGAATCGAAATCATCACTCTTTGTGATACCCTTTACCGGCTGTCCCTGAACAGGCTTCTGCATCACTTCCGGAACCTTTCCGTTCTCATCGCCGAGCATAGGCCAACCGTCGATCCATGTACAAGGCATGAGCATAGGAGCACGTCCCAGACCGTCTCTGTCCTGGAATATGATTCCATACCAGTTGCCCTGAGGATCATCGAAGATAGTGCCCTGTGCCACTCCTGCACCGAGTCCGCCGAACGGTGTCTCGAGGATGACCTTCTTCTCATATGGTCCTTCGATCTTGTCCGCACGGTAGCATACCTCTCTGCGGATGCCCCCGCGTGGCCATGATATCATGAGGAGATAATACTTTCCGTCCTTCTTTATCATGCGGCTTCCTTCAAGAAGACTGTTTTCCTCGCTGTCGCGCTCGAAGAGCTGCATGTCAAGACCGCCTTCAAGCACGCCTGTAAGATCGGGCTTGAGCTCGCGGATCATACCGGTGCCGTAGACCATGTATGCCTTTCCGTTGTCATCGAAGAAGAATGATGCATCATGGAAATGAGGGAGAACCGAGTAGAGCTCCCATTTCTCTGTCTTCGGATCGGCAGTAGAATAAACCCATCCCTTAGGCGGCTGGTCGTTCGGTGTGAAATAAGCGAAGAAGCGTCCGTCCTTGTATCTGAGCGAAGTAGCCCACTGTCCGCGGCCGTACACTGTGCCTTCCTCCATGTCGTAGTTAGGAGTCTCTTCAAGCTTGTCGAATATATAGCTGACGATCTCCCAGTTCACGAGGTCCTTCGAGTGCATGATAGGGGCACCTGGCATGAGATGCATCGTGGTGGTTACAAGATAGTAGTCCTCGCCGACACGGATGAGGTCAGGATCGGGACAATCGCTCCATAATACAGGATTTGTGAATGTTCCGTCGCCGTTATCTGCGGATCTTTCCTCTGCGAATGTTGTGTTTCCGCTGCATGATGTGAACACAGCAATGAGAGGAATCAAAGCTGAAAACAGAATTCTTTTCATTGGTCGTTATTTTAGTAATATACAAAAATAACACATGTGAATCAGATTACCTAGTAAATCTGATTCACATTGTGTCTTTTTTGTTTCCAATGTCCGGTTTGCACCGGTATTTGCACGAATCTTAGAATCCGCCCATCATGCTCATGTCCATATCCTGAACCTTTACGCCCTCAGGAATTACGAACATTGAAGGATCTACCTGGATGTTCTCCTCAACCTTGGTTGCAGTCTGACCCATGTCACCGAAGTCTGTGCTTGAGCTGCTCTTGAGAGTGATGCCCTTGTAAACCCATGCAGTTGCATTTACTGCCTGACCCATCATCATTACCTTGTAAGTGTACTTCTTGCAGGTCTTGCCGGCAATCACTTCCTCACCAGCTTCCTGGATCTTGTTCTTCTTGATAGTCTTCTCGTCAAGGTTGAGCCAGTTGATGTCGCTCTGACCGCCCATGCTCATCATTGCAGGCATACGCATTGCAGTCTTGTCTGCATCGTTGATCATGATGTTGCTGCCGTCCTGAGTGATCTGTCTTGTCTTCTGACCCTGCATGTTCATTACAGTAGCCTGCTTTGCGCCATAGTCATCGAAATACATTTCCTGAACGATTGTCTGACCCATCATGTCCATTTCCATGGTTACCTTTCCTGATTTAACATCGTAAATCTTCTCCTGAGCGTGCGCTCCTACGCAGAATGCTGCGAGGATTGCGATAATTGCAAATCTTTTCATTTTATGTGTCATTAATTGGTTGGTCTGTTTTCTAAAACCATTAGATGTCATTTTCTTGTCAAGGTTTAATATTTTTTATAAATTTGTTCGTGACTAATAACACTTCTACTATGATATATAACGAAATCGGCAGGACAGGCATGCGCGTGTCCAATCTCGGCTTCGGTGCATCCTCCCTCGGAGGCGTGTTCCGCGGCATAAATGAGGCAGAAGCCATAAGGGCGGTCTTTACGGCCGTGGAGAATGGAATAAATTTCATCGATGTGTCGCCTTATTACGGCCATCTCAAGGCCGAGACCGTGCTTGGAAAGGCTCTCAAGGATATTCCTCGTGATAAATATTATCTTTCGACAAAGGTCGGCCGTTACGGCAAGGACGGGGTCAATACATGGGACTATTCCGCAAAACGCGCTACGGAAAGCGTCTATGAAAGCATGGAGAGACTCAATATAGACCACATAGACCTTATCAATGTCCATGATGTGGAATTCACTGACCTCAGGCAGGTGGCGGAGGAAACTCTTCCGGCTCTGGTGGAGCTTCGTGAGAAAGGAGTCGTGAGTCATGTAGGTATCACAGACCTTCAGCCGGAGAACCTTAAATGGCTGGTGGAGAATACTCCTGAAGGTACCATCGAATCCATACTCAACTTCTGCCATTATTGTCTTAACGACGACCTGCTTCTTGACTATCTTGATTTCTTCGAGGAAAGAGGTATCGGAGTCATCAATGCTTCGCCGCTCTCGATGGGACTTCTTTCTCAGAGAGGAACTCCGGACTGGCATCCGGCTCCGGAACCTTTGAAAGAGGCCTGTGCCCGGGCTGCTGCATATTGCACAGAGCAGGGATATCCGATAGAGAAACTGGCTGTGCAGTATTCTACAAGCCTCAATCCTCGCATTGCGACAACGCTTTTCAGCAGTGCGAATCCGGAGAATGTACTCAAGAACATATCTTATGTGAACGAGCCTCTTGACCTTGAAATGGTGGCTAAGGTGCGTGAGATCATCGGCGATCAGATGAGAGTAAGATGGAAAAACAGCTGATGTCATGAAGATTATCGATACACACAGCCATCTGTGGCTGAAGCAGGATACATCGTGGAACGGTCTGCCGATCCGCTCGTTGAAGAACGGAAGGTCGATATTCCTGGGTGAGGAGGTGCAGATGATTCCTCCTTTCATCATTGACGGAGTGAATTCAGCTGAGGTCTTCCTTTCCAATATGGATTATGCCCAGGTATCTGCTGCAGT
Organism: Bacteroidales bacterium; assembly: GCA_017561265.1. The sequence goes on along the minus strand of JAFZDJ010000013.1, from coordinate 16,321 downwards.
CGTGGTGCAGGAGCTTATCGACGGCTGCCAGAACGATTATCTGCTTGAAGTCGGACGGAAATATCCCGGACGTTTCATCACCTGCGGAATGTGCGATTATTTTGCAGATGATCTGAAAGGACAGGCGGAATCTCTGATTGACAAGGGATTCAAGGGCCTTGCCATTCCGGGTCATCGCCTTATTCTTGATAATGACAGGGTCATGCTTGATTCGCCGCAGATGATGGATATGTTCAAGCTCATGGAGAAGAAAGATGTGTTCCTGTCCATAACTCTTGCGGACGGGGATGCACAGGTGGGGGAAATGAAGACCGTGATCCGGGAATGCCCGGACCTCCGTATTGCCATAGGCCATTTCGGAATGCCGACCCGCGAGGGATGGATGGAGCAGATAAAGCTTGCAGGACATAAGAATGTCTATGTCGAATCCGGAGGCATCACATGGCTCTACAACAGCGAGTTCTATCCGTTCAAGGGTGCGGTGCGCGCCATCCGCGAGGCTGCAGATGAAGTAGGAATGGAGAAACTCATGTGGGGCAGCGACTATCCTCGCACCATTACAGCAATAACTTACAGGATGTCATATGACTTCATTTTGAAGACAGATGAACTTACCGATGAGGAGAAGGCTCTCTTCCTTGGTGAAAACGCCTGCAGATTCTATGGTCTGGACAATCTTGTGGATCTTCCGTATATCAAAAACATGTCAGAATAATGAAAAGAAAACAATTGCTTCCGCTCATACTTGTCTTCTGCCTCTTCTTCTTGTGGGCCATCAGCAGCAACCTGCTGCCTACAATGATCAGACAGCTCATGAAAACATGCGAACTCAATGCCTTTGAGGCCTCATTCACCGAAACAGCCTACTGGCTGGCTTACTTCATATGCCCGATTCCGATCGCGATGTTCATGAAGAGATACAGCTACAAGTCAGGCATCGTCTTCGGTCTTCTTCTTGCCGCCTTGGGAGGTCTTCTTTTCTTCCCGGCTGCAATCATAAAGGAATATTGGGCATATCTGTGCATCTTCTTCATCATCGCTGCGGGAATGTGCTTCCTTGAGACGGCTGCCAATCCATATGTGGCTGCATTGGGTGATGATTCGTCAGCTCCGCGCAGACTCAATCTGGCACAGTCATTCAACGGATTGGGTGCATTTGTCGCCGCAATGTTCCTCAGCAAGCTTGTCCTCAGCGGAAACACCTACACCAGAGAGACTCTTCCTGCCGGCTTCGAGGGCGGATGGGAAGGCTATATCCAGATGGAGACAGATGCGATGAAGCTTCCTTATCTCATCCTGGCAGCCATCCTGATCATCATTGCCGTTGCCTTCATCTTCGTCAAGCTTCCTAAGATCAAGGAAGAGGAAGACAAGGCTGACGACTCGAAACTCATTGATTTCAGCGTACTCAAGAAGTCTCATCTGCGCTGGGGAGTGATAGCTCAGTTCTTCTACAACGGAGGCCAGACAGCGGTGAACAGCCTTTTCCTGGTATATTGCTGCAATTATGCAGGCCTTTCCGAAAGCACAGCTACCACGTTCTTCGGCCTGTATATGCTTGCCTTCCTGCTCGGAAGATGGATAGGAACTGCTCTGATGATAAAGTTCAAGCCTCAGAACATGCTTGCAGTCTATGCCGTTGTCAATGTCATTCTCTGCGGAGTAATCATGGGCTTCGGCGGAATGGTCGGACTTTATGCGATGCTCGGTGTGTCATTCTTCATGTCGATAATGTATCCGACACAGTTCTCTCTGGCTCTGACCGGACTCGGAGACCAGACAAAGAGCGGCTCGGCATTCCTTGTAATGGCTATTGTAGGAAACGCCTGCCTCCCTCAGCTTACTGCATACATAATGCATCATAATCCTCAGATCTATCAGATTGCCTACATCATCCCTCTGATATGCTTCATCTTCTGTGCATATTATGGAGTGAAGGGGCATAAAGTGAAATAATATGAAGGCTATAAATATAAAAGGTGAAAGACAGATAGGGCTTGTCGTCATGGATGAGCCTGTGCCAGGAGCGGATGAAGTCCTTGTCCGTCTTGAATATGTCGGATTCTGCGGATCCGACTTGAATACATATCTAGGGCGCAATCCTATGGTAAAGCTTCCGGTGATACCAGGTCATGAGATCGGAGCTGTTGTGGAGAAGGTAGGTGAGGCTGTTCCGGAGATCATCAGGCCGGGAATGACCGTGACTGTCAATCCATATACGAACTGCGGCAAATGTCCTTCATGCAGGAACGGAAGGGTCAATGCCTGTCAGTTCAACGAGACTCTCGGAGTGCAGAGAAACGGTGCCATGAGGGAAAGGATGGTTCTTCCATGGACCAAGATCATTCCTGCAGAAGGTCTGGATGTACGTACATGTGCCCTTGTGGAGCCGATGAGCGTCGGTTTCCATGCTGTGGAAAGAGGCGCTGTAAGCGATATCGATACTGTGATGGTCATAGGCTGCGGAATGGTCGGTCTTGGTGCTGTCGTGCGCTCGGCTCTCCGCGGTGCTACAGTAATAGCTGCCGATATTGATGATGAGAAGCTGGCTCTTGCCCGTCAGATGGGTGCGGCACATACAGTCAATACCATGACGGAGGATGTCCATGCAAGGCTTCAGGAAATTACGGCAGGAGCAGGTCCTGATGTGATAATCGAGGCTGTCGGAAATCCTCATACCTACAGGATGGCCGTGGATGAGGTTGCATTTACCGGAAGAGTGGTGTGCATCGGATATGCAAATTCCGAGGTTTCCTTCCAGACGAAGTATTTCGTGCAGAAAGAGCTGGATATCCGAGGTTCGCGTAATGCCATGCCTTCTGATTTCCGTGCCGTCATAAGATATATGCAGAAAGGGGAGTGCCCTGTGGACAGGCTTGTAAGCATGGTTGTGAGCCCTCAGGAGGCCGAGGATGCCATGAACCGTTGGGCTGAAGCTCCCGGAAAGATTTTCAGAATACTTGTAAAATTCTAGACTATGAAGAAATTGCTTGTTCTGGCTTTGGCTGCCATGTGCATGGCCAATGCCTGCATGTCCGAAGTTACCGTATGTGCCCTGCCTGACAACCAGAATCCAATGAAGATGACTCCGGCTCTCTTTGTCGGGGCTTCTGCCGAACTGATAGAATCTCTTGGCGTACAGGACGGAATCCCTTCATCTTTATGCTCATATCTGGTGCAGAAGGATGGAAAGAACATTCTCATCGATTCGGGAAACGGCAATGAGGATTCCCAGCTTATCCCTGCACTGAAGATTCATGGACTTGTTCCTGAAGACATAGACTATATCCTGCTTACCCATCTTCACGGTGACCATATCGGTGGTCTGACGAGAGCAGGCGAGGCTGTGTTCACGAATGCGGAAGTGTATATCAATAAGGTTGAATACGAGGGATGGGGTAATGTTCCGGAGAGTGAGATGGGCAAGGCTTACGACGGTCGTATCGTGCTTTTCGATGCAGATTCAGACCTTCCGTGCGGCATCAAGGCAGTAAAGGCATATGGCCATACTCCGGGTCATACCATGTACAGGGTGAATGACATCCTTTTTGCAGGAGATATAATGCATGCCGTGGCTCTTCAGCTTGCAGATCCGGACATCTGTGCACGCTTTGACCAGGATCAGGAAGCATCGGCAAGTTCAAGAAAGGCTCTGCTCGAGTATGCAGCAGAAGAGGGGCTCGAGGTCTATGGGGCGCATTTTCCGGAACCATATTACCTTCAGTTCTGATCAGTAGATTCCTTCTCCGACTGCCATGAAGGATCTTCCGTTGAAGGCGATGGACGTGAGTTGTCCGGAGTCGCTGAATATGGGATAATTGCAGTGGGAGCAGGCTGGGAGATGGAATATTACACCGTCTTCACATAATATAACGTAACAGTCGTCATACTCCCGGTAGGCGGCTGTTATTGTTTTCCTGGCCATGTATTTCTGGCTTCCGCTCTCCAGATAATCGAATGACCTTTCGCTCCAGACGTTTCCGTTTGAGGAAATGAAGGCGGCTGGACTTTCGTCACCACGGTTTCCGGTGATGCATACGGAGGTCGTTCCGGCAGCGACGGATACTATGTCGATTTCTCCGTAATACTCTGAATAATAAGCGTTGAAATCAAAGGTGCTCGGGCGGAGGTCAAGGCCGATGGACACGATTTCCGAGCGGTCTGTCACGGCGTAGCAACGGTCTGAGAATGAACTCATGTCGATGAATCTGCCTGAGACTCCAGCCTTGATGATCTGAGCCTTGTCGAAAGGACTTCCCCAGAAAAGCAGATTTCCGTCTTCTGTTGCCGCCATGACTCCTCCGTAAAATTCTGTCAGACAAGCTATTCTGCTTGTTTCGGGTGCATCCATAGGCAGCCATCTGCTATCCAGAAAGCAAGATAGGGAAGTTTCGCCGGCGATTACCAAGGCGTCGGATACGGAACACATGAATTTCGCTCCGCTCACTCCTTCTGTCTGTATTGTTGAGGTGTGCTCCGAGACGGAATTGTAGAAATGGATCTTGCCGTCCGCTTCGAGGACTGCAAATCCTTCCCCGAAAGCTTCCACGTCAAGATACGGCTGTCCATAAACAGAATACTCTGACCGGACCAGGGGTCCGATCAGAGTAATCATGATTATGATAAGCAACCGCTTCATCAATGTTACTTGGAAATGATCCTGAAGTAGTCGAATGAAGCTGTCATAGGCTTAGGGTCTGCCATAGGCATCGCTCCGCGTCTGAAACCGCCGAATGATGGCATTACTCCGTCACATGCGATGACGCCGGCCTTGATGTCCTTGAGGCCGGTCTCAAGCTTTCCTGCCTCTACGAACTTCTTTCCGTCTGCAGAGTAGAATGCTGTATAGACGTCACCCTTCTTCTGAAGTCTGAGCCATACGACGTTGTTCCCGATACCCTCAGGAGTTGTGTTTACGGTTGCCTTTGCATATCCGTTCTCCTCGCTTGAAAGCTGTATCGATCCGCCTCCCTGTCCGCCTCTTCTGAACATCTGTGCGCTGTATACGAGCTTCACGAAGTTGTCGTCGTCCTGATATGCGATGATTCCCGCATTCTGAGCCGGCATTCCCGGAGTCTCCGAGCATGTGAGCTTTGTGTCGACTGTCCAGTCTGTGTTCGCGCTCTGGAGGAATACGTTTGCTGCATTGTTGTTGGCAAGGGTGAGGTCGCCTGCGGCTGTTGTGATAGCGAGGACTCCTGACTGAACCTTCCATCCGTCCTTGTTCTCTCCGAGTACAGTCCACACTGATGACGGAGCGCTCTTGAACTCGTCAGAAACAGCCTTTGTTCCGAAGTTCACCAAATATACGGCTTTGTCTGAAGTGACATCATCGATTACGCTGATTACTGCTGTGCCCGGAACCGCAGATGCCTGCTCGACCACTACTCTGACAGAAGGATCCTTTGCTGTTGCAGTGACTGCAGGAGCCTTTGCGGATGCCTTGCTTACGATGCTGTACTGATTGACTCCAGCCTTGAGATATGACTTTCCTGCTACCTTGAGAGTCGCAAGAGAGAGGTCTGGCATCACCTTTACAGAGAATGAGGCAGTTACTGTCTTGCCGTTCCATGTGACGTCGACGTAAACGGTTGCAACTCCCTGACCCACAGCCTTGAGCTTGCCGTCAGCGTCGATTGTCACGACTGCGTCGTTGTTTGTTCTGTAGCTTGCCTTGGTTTCGCTTACATTGATGAATGAGTCGTTGTTGAGGCATGCTGTGTATGAGATCTGTGCTGTCTCGCCGGCTCTGAGGACTGAAACTCCGCAGTCGGCAACTACAGTCTTGAGCTCAGGAGTGATCTCTGAAGCTGTCATTGTCGCTGCAACTGTGCCTCTGATGTCCTTTGAAGATGAACCTACTTCAAATACATATCTTCCCTTGTCGTAAGTCATCCTGTCAGCCTCCATGTCCCAGAACCAGAGATCCGAGCTGTCGATGTCGATGCTTACTGTCTTGGTCTGTCCTACAGGGATTGTCACTCTCTGGAAGCCCTTGAGTCTCTTGATAGGACGCTGTGCAGATGCTGGGCTGTCCGGTGTAGTCACATAGATCTGAACGACCTCGTCTCCGTCGTAGCTGCCTGTGTTCTTCACGTCCACGCTGATTGTGAGCTTGTCGTCAGGAGTGATGCTTGTGCGGCTGATGCGGAAGTTCGAGTACTCGAATGTAGTATATGAAATACCGTATCCGAACTCATATGAAACCGGCTTGTCGAAGTACCAGAGTGTACGTCCGTTCTTTCCTTCGCCTCCGCGGAGGGTGTAGTCTGTGATTGCAGGGAGATCCTTCACGCTCTTGTACCATGTTGCGTTGAGCTTACCGCCAGGAGTGACGTCTCCGAAGAGGACCTTAGCGATAGCCGGACCCTGTGCCTGTCCGTTGTAACCTGTCCAGATGATGCCCGGGATGTTCTCGAGGTTCTTGAATTCCTCTACTTCCACACATCCGAGGGTCTGCATCACGACGATGGTATGCTTGTTCACGGCTGCTACAGCCTTGATGAGGTTAACCTGGTTGCCAGGAAGAGTGAGAGTGAGACGGTCAGCCTCCTCTGTCGCTGTATTCTCGTCAGTTCCTACGAATACGACAGCTACGTCAGACTCTTTAGCCGCCTTGAGCGTCTCAGGGTCGATCTCGTCGTCTGCCGGAGCCTTGTATACGAGATAAACTGTCTTAGGCTCGTTCACACCGAGTCTGAGAACCTTCTCCTCCATAGGGGTGCTGGCTCCGTAAACGCCTCCTACAGGCTTTCCTGAGGCCTTTGTGGCCTCGAGAGTGCTGATGAGGTTACCGCTTGGAGAGTCTACATGGGCCTCGATGATACCACCCTCAGTAGGGATGTTCACTCCGAATGTAATCTTCTCGACATTTGTAAGGTCGATGTTATCATATGCTGTCCATGAACCGTCGTCGATAGAACGTACCTGCTCCTCGGTTCCCATTCCTGAACCTACTGTGATGCCGTCAGAGCATGCGCTGAACTTGGTCGCGTCATGTCTTGTGACTGTTCCGTCTGTCTTGGTGAGCTCGAAATAAGCTACATAAAGGAGGTTGCTCTTGCTCTTTGTGCTTCCGCCTGATGCGAGCTTCACCTCTACGCCCGGATTGCGCTTTGCGAGATAGTCGCTGATACCCTTGTAAGGGCTGATGCGGCTGCTCTCCTCAGGACGTCCAGAGTATGGTCCGAGCTCTACCTTGTCGGCCTGAGGGCCGATGAGGGCGATGGACTTGATCTCAGAAGCCTTGAGAGGGAGGGCTCTGTCGTCGGTTCCTGCTACGATCTCATCCTTGAGAAGGACAGGAGTCCTTGTCGCAACTTCCTCAGCAAGAGCCTGATATCTCTCTGCGTTTACTGTGCTTGCAGGAAGAAGGGAATAAGTCACCATCGACTCAGGGTCGAACTCTCCTGTACGCATGCGGATAGTGAATACGTTTACGAGAGCTCTGTCGATGTCTGCCATTGTGATCAGACCCTGCTCGAGTGCGCTGATCGCCGCTCTCTGATATACGCTTCCGCAGTCAGAGTCTACTCCGGTCTTGAGGCCGGCTGCAGTAGCTTCCTCCGCTGTCTCTACGTAATAATGTCCGGTATAGATGTCCTCGATCGCTGCGCAGTCACCTGTCACATATCCCTTCATTCCGTATGTACGGCGTGCGATTGTGTCGACGTAGTATGCGCTTGCAGACGTAGGTACATGGTTCACGGCGTTGTACGAAGTCATGATGGACGGAAGGTCGTCATTCTCGATGAGTTCCTTGTAAGGATAGAGATAGAACTCCCTCATGTCCCTGCTGTCCATGTCCGAGCTGCCTACGTGGCGGTTGAACTCGCTGTTGTTCGCGAAATAATGCTTCGCGCATGGAACGGCCTTCATATAATCAGGGTCATCACCCATGAGTCCGCGTACATAAGCTCCGGACATCACTGCAGAAAGGAAAGGATCCTCTCCGTATGACTCTCCTGTTCTTCCCCATCTCGGGTCACGTACAGGCTCTACTACAGGCGACCAGAATGTGAGGCCCTTTGTGCCGGTCTGGAAGATCGCTCTTGCTTCGTCTGCAATCGCATTCGCTTCTTTTTCAAGAAGTTCCGGATCCCATGACGAGCCGAGGGCGACGCTGTTAGGGTAAGATGTCGGGCCCTGGAGGCCTACTGATGGGTTGGCTCCTGCGAGCACTCCGTGAAGAGCCTCGCTCCATACATTGTACTGGCGGACGCCAAGCCTTGGCACGGCAGCCATGTTGTTGCCCAGAAGGCTTTGCTTTTCCTCGAGCGTGAGGCGTGATACAAGGTCCACGGCTCTCTCTTCATAAGAGTAGTTCGTGTTCTGATAGATCGGTGTCTTTTCCTCTTCCGGCATAGGGTTGAGGAAAAGGAAAAGAAGCATTGTCAGAAGTTTCATGTGTTATAGTTTTTAGTGTGTCTTATTAATTTTCAAAAATAGGCATAATTCTTCATCTATGCACTGGTATGCTGATACAAAGTCTTGTAAAATGGTATCAGAGACCCGTGTGATTCATTTCCTGAGGCAAACTTACTATATTTTTGCAAGACTTCAGATATTTATATGGGCTGATGAGTATGCAGCTCCGATTATCGACTATTGAACTCTCGGTCGTCATTGTTGCATGATAGGCATTGACATGCGGAAGGACTTTGTGAATATTAGAGGGGAACATTGATATATACTAGTATATATTATAAATATATATAATAATATTCTATTGTCATGTAACTAGTTTACGTGTTAATTTATATAGCGAAAAAGTCGTTGAAAGTCAATATTTTACATTTGGTTTTTGTTTCATAGATTTGCCTCGATATCAGCTGATCCCGGGGAAAGATCGTGGCTTGTGAAAGCCGGAAGTGTAACAAAAATTATAATAAGTATGAATAACGATGTTGTGATTTATCAGTCAAGTGATGGGCTTGTGAAAATGGAGGCGATTGTAGATGCTTCCAATGAAACTATATGGGCTACGCAGAAGGCGATGGCGGAGTTGTTTGGAGTGACTGTGCCGAATATCTCTTATCATTTTAAAAGGATATTCGCAAGCGGAGAATTAGATGCTCAGACGGTAATTAAAGAAATTTTAATTACCGCTCAGAGTGGCGTCAGAGGCGTTTCTGAGGAGAAAATAAGGTACTATAACCTGGATGCAATTCTTTCACTTGGATATAGGGTGAACTCCGTACAGGCAACTGCTTTTAGGAAGTGGGCAACCTCTGTTTTGAAGCAGTATATGATTAAAGGTTATGCAGTAAATCATAATGCTGTTTCAGAGCAGAAGTATGAGGACCTCAAACGTGCCTTGGGCTTGTTGGAGAATGTATTCGGGCAGAATCTGATTATGGCTGAACAGCAGGCTAAAGAGCTGTTTGCCGTAGTCAAAGATTACACTTACGCCTTGGATACTCTGGATGCCTATGACTACCAGAGTCTGGAAATATCAGACACCACCCTTCAGGAGAAGTTCCGCGCGACATATGAGAGTGCGATGGAGGCAATACAAAGTCTGAAGGAAAAGTTCAAGGAGAGTCAGCTATTTGGAGTCGAGAAGGACAAGTCCTTCCATAGCAGCATAGGCCAGATATATCAGACCTGGGATGGACAGGAACTCTATCCAAGCGTCGAGGAGAAGGCAGCGATGCTTCTGTATCTGGTGGTGAAGAACCATTCATTCGTGGATGGAAACAAGAGGATTGCCGCGACTCTGTTCCTGTGGTTCCTTCAGAACAACGGCATCCTCTACCGTCCGGATGGTACCAAAAGAATCGCAGATGGTACTCTTGTCGCATTGACCCTGATGATTGCCGAAAGCCGGATGGACGAGATGGATATCCTTGTCAAGGTGGTCGTGAATCTCATAAACAGAAAACAATAGCATTGAAAATTATGAAACAGAAAGAATTCAAGGTGCTGGTGATGAATCCCAATACTCACATGTTTGAAGCATATGATATACTGCCATTCTTAAGGCTTATGTGGGAGGATTGGCCATATAATGTCAGTTTCGAGTGTGGTTATGTTAAAGTTAAAACCAAAGAGAGTTTAAAGATATGGGTGCAGAATAAATCAGTATGGCATTTTTGGGCAAATAAGGAGTTAGAATTCCTTATGGCTCCCAGTGAATTCGGGTCTTACAAATGGAGAGTTGATTTGAAGGCACTGATTAAGACCGAACCCGACAAGGGGAAATGCACGGAAGATATAATACTTACCAAGATTGATACTAAGGAAATGATACAAGTCAGTGTGCATGACCAGGTGAAAATGAATATTGATATAATTACAGACATCCTTTATGAAGAGTTTTTCATGGCCATGGCATAAGCGTTTGGTATGCCCACATTGGCTCTGTACGCCAATACTGCTACAGGTTCAAGGAAACCAGGTGTAATATGGAATATAGTTCAGAAATTGATTGATACGGTGTAATAGAAAAGCGGTAAATAATGGTTGTGAAGAATGATCTTGTGAAGATTTTGGAAGGAGGTAAATAGCTTATAGCTTTGAGCAAAATATAATGTATATGACATTAGGGGAAGTATTGAGGTTGAGAGATATAGCAGAACATACAGGTATTCAGTTTAAGGAGCGCGTGACAAAGGAAAATAAGTCCGAGGTTGCAGCTGAGATGGTCGCTATGAGTAATACTCGTGGCGGAATGGTGGTTGTGGGAATTGATGATAAGACTGGAAGTCTTAACCCTTTATCTTACAAGGAGACACAGGAAGTGACAGCACTGTTGGGTAACTTGGCTAATGATAATGTCATTCCTAGTATTCTGGTTGATATTGAAAATGTTCCGGCAGATGGTGGAGTTCTTGTAGTGGCAACAATCAAACAGGGCTTGAACAAACCATATCATGACAACAATGGCGTTGTTTGGGTAAAGCAAGGCGCTGATAAACGAAAGGTGTTTGATAACTCGGAACTTATAGCGATGTTGGCTGATAATGGTCAGATGTATCCGGATACCCTTCCTGTTAGAGGTACTTCTATTAAGGATCTCAATATGGATGTCGTCAAGGAATATCTTGCCAAGAGATTTGCTCCGGTATTCAGCCTTCAGAATATATCAGCAGATGAATTGCATAAGATGTCAGCAGAAGGGGTGGCTAAGGCTATAGGTGCAGAGCAGACCGTTGAGAATATTCTTAAGAATATTGGTCTTGTTCTAGAGGACGGAACCCTTACTGTTGCCGCTGTGGTGTTGATGGGAGAATATCCTCAAAGGTGGCTACCTGTATTTACGGCCAGATGTATCAGTTATGTAGGAAATAGTATTGGGGGATCTGAATTCAGGGATAAGAGTGGGTCTGATGCAGATGGAAATGCCGTCCACTTGTATAAGTTCATTATGACTTTCTTGATGCGTAACCTTAGGCGTAAGCAGGTAGAGGCGGACTTTAATAGTCCAGGTGAGCTAGAGGTATCCACAACCACACTTTCTGAAGTAGTCGTGAACTGTATCCTTCATAGATCTTATGCTGCAGATTCTCCGTTAAGGATTTTCATCTTTGATAATAGGATTGAGATTCATAGCCCGGGACTCTTGCCACAGGGTGTTACTGTCGAAGATGCTACCCATGGAGTTTCTGTTCCAAGAAATAAGTTGCTCTTCAGCAATGGTATTCATCTTTTGCCTTATACTGGAGCCGGTAGCGGTCTGACCAGAGCTCAGCTTTATACTCCAAATATCAAGTTTGAGAATGATGAAAGACTGAAGGAATTTGTTGTTACTATATGGAGAGAAAGTGACGAAGTTGGTGTCGAAGCTAGTGTTGAAGGTGTCGAAGATAAAGGCATGAATGTTAGGGGTATAGATGAAGGAAGTGGCGTAAGGGATAAAGGCGGTGTCGAAGCTGGTGTCGAAGGTGAAAAACATTCGGATCGTATCCCATATGCTAAGTTGCCAGGCGTACAGAAAAACATAATACAATATTGTAGTATACCACGAAGTGCTAGGGAAATCCTAGCTTATATAGGGTATTCAAATCATTCTAAAAATGTGCTTAGGTTTATAACCCCATTGTTGGATATGGGATACTTGGAACCTACAGAACCAGACAAACCTAAGAGTCCTAAACAGAAATATCGTAAAAAGCAGAAGTAAGATTATGCTTCTGGAGCATTATGTTCTGGGAGCATAATTTGTTTTGTTCTTTTCAAAAACCGTCATTAAGAAACCACCTGGTATGTGCAAAATTTGCACATACCACTACGGTTATTAAAGAATCTTTAAATACCGTACGAAAAAACTATGATAAAGACAATCTCCAAGATGAAAGTCTTTGCAATGAGAACTCCAGATTCTGAAATTGGAAAACACGAAAATAGGGCGTAGAGTGCTCAGAGAAGCTATATTAATAAAATGAAGTTGTACCAAAGTTGTGAAAAAACGCAAATTTTGGTACAACCTTATTTATTTGTCTTCATAGTTATAGCATCATTTCTTCGACGCTCGTTTCCGAAGGAGAGCTATATCCTGAAGTTGCTGTCCAAGAGGATCATCTTTAGCAATCAACAGAATATCATCTTCGAGTTGTAATGCATATAGGATGCGCAGGTACGTTCTGGTTGCAACTGTTGGACTGCCTTTCTCAACTCAGGCCTCAGTCAGTTCGGAGCACATTGCGCGTTCGGCAACTTAAGCTCTGCTAAGGTTACGTCTAAGTCTGGTAAGTTTTATCTGCTCGCCAACAATCTTTAGAAGTCCCTCCAATTTTCTTGTGAGGTGAGTTGACTATGTCCTTTTGCTCATGCCTAATCCTTAACCTATCATATCATATCATATCATATAATATGCAAATACGGCATAAATACTAATTATATGATATGTTGAGCCGTTTGTTCTCTCATCTTAAGAATATTTCATCCATGTGCCATTCAAGGAACTGAATGTTTGGCTGAAATTCTTCGGGTAGAATGAGCTTCTGACCGTTTATGGAACCGAAGAAAGTGTTGTAGTATGGCTTTTCTTGGTGCTCCAGCAACCTGTTGGAAAGGATCACTCTGTAATTCTTGTCAAAGCCGATAAATCCTTTATCAAAAGCATCATCATATAGAGATGAAAGGCAGATACCATTTGCCGGGTTGAGACGTTCCTCTTTGTTCTTTGACCAAGGGATAATGTGACTTGCTACAAGAAGTTGCTCGATGTCAATGCCGGTAAGAGCACACTTATAGTCGTAGTTTGAAAGGACTTTTTCGCGGAATATGGATTGATTGATACGAGTTGCCACTTCGCGAATCTTTTCCTCACCTGTGTAGTCGCTGATGTCAAGAAGGCTGGCTCTGAATTTCTGTTCAACTGTTGTGCCCTGAAGTTCAGCAAGAATCCGTTCGCTTTCAAACAAGAGTTTTTCTCGATCATTGGCAAACTCCTCCCAATACGGCTGACATTGATCTTTACCAGCAGACATGCCTTTTCTGCCGGAATTGATAATGTATGGGTCGCATGCTGCAAAGTTGGTCAGTCGTATGGCAACGGAATTAACGGAACGATCAATGAGAGCTGCAAGCTCTTGAACTTCCTTCGTGCGTGTGTGAAGCTTTCCGAACGGAAGCTTATAATACAAGTTGAGGGCGAGAATGAATTCATTCCTGTTCCAAAGTCTTCTTTGTGTTGCCATAATATGATCCTATTATGGCAAATATAATGTTTATTCGAAAGATAATGAAATCGTATGGGATTTATCTGTCTGACAATAACCCTAATAAATCTTCTCCAGCCGTTTTAAGGGCGACTTTGCTCGCCTCCTCAAATGTTTGTATTGCCTTGCTTGCTTTGACTGCATCATATAAGACTAATCCAATTGCTTTCAAAGACTCGTATTGAATATATTGTGGCTGGGATCGCATAAATTCTTCAGTCGTCCTTGTGACCTCGGATTGACGAGCAAAGACGATCTCTGGAAATTCAGAGCAGGCACTTTGGTTTTCATATAGAAGCAGATCCGAATATCCGGATTTTAGTACTTCGTCAATTCTCTTGATTGCTTCTTTGAGTTGTTTCACTTTAGGCGGATCTGTCGTTAAAACTTTATAGGTAGCTATACCAATGTTTAGTCCTAAGTTCCCCTTGTTGGAATTTGATTCTTGTCTTTTCTCCATACGCGAAATTTTGTATTGAACAATTACGGTTTTACAATAATTTCGCCAAATTTGTGGAAACATTTCCCATGCCTGATATTCTCACAACATCCCAACGCAGCAAGTGTATGTCCCGCATCCGTGGCAAGAACACCAAACCGGAAATTCTGGTTAGGAAGGGGCTGCATGCTCGTGGATTTCGGTTTCGCTTGCATAGCGAGAAATTACCTGGAAGCCCGGATATTGTTCTGCCAAAGTATGGTGTTGCAATAATGGTTAATGGCTGTTTCTGGCATGGACATAAAGGCTGTCGCTATGCGACAAAACCTAAGTCTAACGTGGAGTTCTGGGAAACAAAGATCTCAAGGAATCGTCATCGGGATGAGGTGACAAACGCTCATCTGGAGGCTTTGGGGTGGCATGTGATTACTGTGTGGGAGTGCGAACTGCGTATTGGCTCACGGTTGGAGGATAGGCTGAATGCGTTGGCAGAGGAGATTCGGAATGCAGGTGAAGTCAAGAAGATAAAGGAAGGCGAGAGCCGGCAAAGTAGGGCGGAAGCAAGAAAAAAGAGGGAGGAGTTCCTTAAGAGACAGGCTCGTTTAGAAGAAGAACTCAAGTCTTGGTATCCTATTCCAAGGAGAATAAAACGGGATTCAGAAGATTGTCTTGATTAGATTGTTGAGTTGGGATTTGCTCCCGGTGGTCGCACATCCCGGACCTCCGCGGGCCATCATCGAACCAAAAGCAAATCGGCATCCTGCTGGCGCAGGTGCCGTTTTTTTTGTACGTTGCTGATCCTTATGAGAGCAAGCTCTCAACGGCTCATCGCCATACAAAAAAATCGCACAACATACGTTGTGCGATTTGCTTTCGTTTCGTGATTCGGTTGGAAATGG
Organism: Bacteroidales bacterium; assembly: GCA_017561265.1. The sequence continues at coordinate 1,319 of JAFZDJ010000013.1, read as the reverse complement.
AAAATATAAATGTGGGGAAAGGTGAGTAAAGATATGTGGATAATGTAATATGTCGAAACACAGAGAATAATAAGGGGTAAAACATTTATTCAGTTTCATCCGGAATCATTCATTTTTACAAATGTGGGGAAAATGTGGGGAAGGTCGAAAGGTTTTGTATATTTGCAGAAAAGATATGCGATATGACAATTTCTTTCATACTTAAGAGATCGAAGGTCGGGTTTTCTATGGATGATTCGTTGAATGGGGCAACGATATATGTGAGGTTGCGTGATGGCCGTCTGTTGGATTCAACGGTATCTACTGGTGAGATTGTGAATCCTCTTTGGTGGGATGCCAAGCGAGAGGAGATAAAGGCCAATATCGTTTGCGATAATAAGGAAAAGGCTGAACTCAATGAGAAACTTCAGGATCTGAAGAAGTTCCTATATTCAAAGCATAAGGTTGATAAGGAGAAAGGAAAGGTCAACAAGGAGTGGCTGGCAAAAGCCTTGAAGGAATATGCAAAGGAACTGGGTAAAATGGCATCCCGGACTGTGGATAAGTCACATTCGTTCAGTGATAGGTTTCAAAAGTTTCTGGATGCAAACGAATTCAGTGAAGGTCGTATAAATCAGTATCGCGTGATTGAACGAGCTGTGCTGAGGTTTGAGGAGTTCATAAGGACGACTAAACGCGGCAGGAAAAATTTTACCTTTGATGTTCGCACTGTTGATGAAAACGACCTCAATGAACTGTATGATTTTATGTCGAAGGAACATCTGTACTATGAAGAGTATCCGGAGATATATGAGAAGTTTCCAGAGAAACGACAGTCAAAACCTCGTGGAGCCAACACCCTGTCGGAAAGTTTCAAGAAATTGAGAGCATTCTTCAACTGGGCCCAGGCAGAGGGAATTATCCTTGTATCACCATTCTCAAAGTTCAAATGTGAGAAGGAGTTATATGGCACTCCATACTATCTGACAAAAGAGGAGATGCAGAAGATCTTGAATACAGACCTGTCTGCCACTCCTGAATATGAAAGGCAACGTGATGTGTTCATATTCCATTGCTGCATCGGATGTAGGGTAGGTGATCTTCTTCGTCTTAAGAAATCCGATGTTATTGATGGGGCGATAGAATATATTGCCACTAAGACAATAGCTGACAATGCTAGGACGGTGCGTGTGCCTCTTAATGGTACTGCATTGGCAATCATTGACAAGTACAAGGACTGCCACGAGACCAAACTTCTGCCTTTCATCTCATCGCAGAAATACAATGACTACATCAAAGTCGTGCTTACCAAGTGTGGAATAACTCGTCTTGTGACAGTG
>JAFZDJ010000117.1 GCA_017561265.1 Bacteroidales bacterium | reverse complement strand
CGATCATTATTTCGCTGAAACCGATTTTGGCCGTCTGCCCCGCAGAAACAAAGACGGTAAATTTGACGAAGAAGATATACGCAAAAAGCTGGAGAAGCTGAATAGTGTCCTCGAAGTGAGCATGGAAGACATGATGACATACCAGGACGGGGAATATCATGAAGACCGGGACGCCCGGTTCGCCACCGATCCCTTTGAGCAGATGTGTTATTCCAGACAGGTGCGTGATGAGCAGAACCTCCGTCTTCTTGTGCCTTTTATCCGGGAACTGATGAATTACCCGGACGAGCCCCAGAAACCCCTGGCCCTGATGTACGGTATGATCCTGTTTCAGATCACCCAGGCTTGCGGCGGACATGATGCGATTTCCAAGGCTGCACAAAAATCCACCAAAAAACGCTCTGCAGCTTGGGCGCACCGGCGCATGGGAAATCTGACGCTGGAATCGCTGGGCGACAAGTCTGAAATGGTTGTCCGTCACCAGTATGATCAGGCACTTGCCTGGGGCGATTCTTTCCGGCAGTATATGCTTCGCACGCTTGCAGACGGAACAAACAGAACCTGGTCCGAGATCGTATATACGAAAACCTATACCGAAGCTCAGACCTCGAACTGGATCGAATCCATCACCGAATCCACGAGAAAGAAGTGCGCCCGCATGTATGCCGCCAACCCGGACCTGAGGGAGATCGCTGTACAAAAATCGAACAATGCCCTGCGTAAGTATATGGAAAAAATCGAAAAGAAGGAGGCCTGCAGATGAACCATTTATCGGACGATCTGATTTACACCCTGGCAGTCAAGATTGCCAGCGAATCCGATCTTACTCTGGAAGAAGAAAAGGCCCTGAAGCATGTTTCCCAGTGCGATGACTGTTATCATCTGCTGTGCTGCATGATGGCCATTGATGATGTTACCCGGAACATCGGCACGCTGGCTGTCGGCGCAGATACTGCTGATATTTTTGCGGCTTTCCATGAACCCGTTCGCGCAGTTATCAGGCTGGCAGTCAAGGCAGTCAATTCCGTTCTGGATCAGGCCGCTGCCGGTGCAAGTGCGTGGACCTTCCGCACGGCGCCCAGCCTGCTGGCAGGTGCCCGGGGCGGCGGACGGCGTTCCTCCGTCAAAAAGCTGACGGATCATCAGAACCCGAAGAACTTTGTCGCTTACGACCCCGAAAAGAAGCTGCTCGTCATTCAGCTGGACGCTTCCGAACACAGCGGCGTTCCCGCAGCATTCCTCACCCTTGCCGACGGCACGGAACAGGAGATCTCCTTCGAACCCAGGGGAGATATTTTCCGGGCCGAAGTCGCCGGGCTGGAGGAAGGCGATTACGAAATCTCTCTGGAAAAATAAATTTCATATTTTCTCACACAATCGGTCGGGATTTTCCAATCCCGACCGATTATTTATTTACAGAGAACGAAATTCCACTGAACCTGAAGCTGCTGACCGAAGCAACGGAAAATTTCAGATCGATCAGCAAAAAAATTTGAAAGAACCGGTCGGGAT
>JAFZDJ010000036.1 GCA_017561265.1 Bacteroidales bacterium | reverse complement strand
CTTCCGCGGGCGGGCAGGGCGAGACTGTGTGATTTATTCCGTTCCGCTGTCGCTCCTCTACATAAATCCCACAGACTCGCCAAGGCACGCATCAAGGTTGTAGGGGCAGATGTGCTTAGTGACAGTATGTGCCAGAGCCGGAAAAACCCTTATCTCCCGCTCGAACCTCAGTGCGTCCGGCTCCTGTCGCGCCCTACGGGCTTGCCCCCTATGGCATTTGCCGTCAGTTTCCGCATCCGCTGTCGCGGACGCGAAAACCGTCGTCAAACACCATAGGCCAAAGAGAGCTGACGGACGCTTCCGCGTCGGTGCTGAACTCACCGTCGTGCCCCGCCCGGAAGACTTGCCGGCGACATACATATATACATATAAACCCTGGCGAAACACCCTATGAATTACCTCTGTGGTTAAGACTTCGCCTATAATTACACTCCCTTTCTTCCTTATCCTGCACAATATGGAAATCTCCGCCCCAAACATTACCTTCGCCGGAAACACAGAACACAATGCCACTCTACAACCCAAACACAAGATTTTTAGACTGCTGGGGCTCGATGGGGAACATCTCATTCTATCATCGAAACGGGAAATGCTACTGGAGGACAAAACCCACAACGGTGTTCCAGAACACACCGGCACAATCATACAACTCAGGACTGCATCGCAGGGCACTCGATGCCTGGCGTAAACTCGACCACGATGAGCAACTGGAGTGGACGGCCATAGCCAAAGGCGTTCCCTCAAGAAGACCACCATTCAACCCTTGCAGCCACATCAGCGGTTATAATCTCTTCGTCAGTGCCTATCACGGATTTGCACAGCTGGGCAATGAACACACTCCGGAGCCTAAACCATTCATATCGTTCCCTCAGTTCTCGATTACCTTTGACTCGGCCATCGTAGTAGAGGAAAAGGATCTGCTGATGATATTCAGCAAGAACACAGACGACCGTTTCCGGATAGTGGCCAAGGTCCAGCTGACATTTCCCGGCGGTGGTGTCAGACCAGGCTTGATGAGATCGTTCCTATCGGTTCCAATACAAGACAACCAGGAACTCGTCGCCTTTCTCATCCACGATTACAAAACCCTCTGGAATCTAAATCTTCCTGAGTACAAAGCACATATCAGATACTTTCTCATCGACTCCCAAACTGGATATCGCACCCACTGGAAACAGATTTCTGTGGGATTTCAGGTCTGAATTATTAGAAAATCACTATCTTCGCACAAATAAATCGGGATTTAAAAGTCAATGAAGGTAATAGATAACATAGCGGTCATAACGGAAGTATCAGGGCCTATTTGTGACGCCGAATCAATCATGGATACCATTCTGTCTCTGAAATACGAGACCGGGGTTTCTGCTTTCGCTTTTGACAAGGCTTGCTTTGATGAGGCCTTTTTCCGTTTGTCATCCGGAATCGCCGGAGAGGTGATTCAGAAGTTCGTCAACTACGGAGTCCGGGCTGCAGTGTTCGGGGACTTTTCCCGTTATACCAGCAAGCCTCTGCGCGACTTCATCTATGAAAGCAACAAAGGACACCATTTCGGCTTCCTTTCTTCGGAAGCAGAGGCCGTTGAATGGTTGAAGAGGTAATGGACTTGGATTATTCAAATTCCCGTTTATCGGGCAAACCTAATATCAGCAGGAGCAGTGTTTGACAGCATTGCTCCTGCTTTTTCTATGTGTTTTTCTGAAAACTCTGCAGGAATTTGGATTGTTTGGACGGAATATTACATTTGCCTCTGTAATT
>JAFZDJ010000116.1 GCA_017561265.1 Bacteroidales bacterium | reverse complement strand
TCCTTTTGTTAAATCATAAGGTGACATCTCCACCTTAACTCTGTCTCCGGGCAAAATCTTGATGTAATTCATCCTCATCTTGCCAGAGATGTGGGCAATGATGACATGTCCGTTCTCAAGTTCAACTTTGAACATTGCATTAGGAAGGGTCTCTACGATTACGCCCTCCTGTTCGATTGCTGATTGTTTTGGCATCAATAATCACTTTAAAATTTAACATCTTTCTCTATAAAGTCGAAGGTGGAGAGTAACTCAGCCTGGCCTTTTCTGACAACAACCGTAAGTTCGAAGTGCGCTGATCTCTTGTGGTCTGAAGTGCGTACTGCCCAACCATCTTTAGCTAAATACACATTTCTGACACCAGCATTGATCATCGGTTCGATACAGATCGTCATTCCATCGGTCAGTCTCGCACCCTGTCCCTTGCGTCCGTAGTTCGGTACGCCCGGGCCTTCGTGCATGTTCCTTCCGATTCCGTGTCCTTCCAATTCACGGACAACAGAGAACCCGAATGACTCCGCATACGTTTGCACCGCGTGTCCTATATCACCAGTCCTGTTCCCTGCAACCGCTGCAGCAATACCTCTGTAGAGAGACTCTTTCGTTACGTCAAGGAGCTTTCGGGTCTCAGCATCCACCTCCCCTACTGGGAAGGTGTAAGCTGAATCACCGTTGTATCCTTTATATAACGTTCCACAGTCCACAGACACGATGTCACCATCCTTGAGGACGTAGTCTGACGGAAATCCGTGCACTACGACATCGTTTACAGAGATGCAGAGCGAGTAGGGAAAGCCATCATAACCGAGGAAGCTTGGTATAGCTCCGTTATCACGGATGAAGGTCTCAGCCACCCTATTCAACTCAAGAGTTGTCACACCTGGGGCAACTATCTTACCGACCTCAGCCAATGTCTTCGAGACGAGTATTCCGTTCTCGCGCATCAGCGCTATTTCTTCTTCTGTCTTTGGCCTGACCATCTTCAAAGAACTTTATCGAGATTACATGCCGGAACGTCCTTTCAGACGACCGGTCTTCATCAGTCCGTCATAGTGACGCATAAGCAGATGGCTTTCAATCTGCTGGAGAGTATCGAGAACAACACCCACAAGGATGAGGAGGGATGTACCTCCGTAGAAGCTTGCGAACTGGTTGTTTACTCCACAAAGCATTGCAAATGCAGGGAGAATCGCGATAAGAGCGAGGAAGATAGAACCTGGGAGAGTAACTCTTGACATGATTGTGTCGAGATACTCGGCAGTCTTCTTACCTGGCTTCACTCCTGGGATGAAACCACCGTTCTTTCTCATATCATCTGCCATCATTGTAGGGTTTACAGTGACAGCTGTATAGAAATATGTGAAAAGTACTACAAGGATGAAGAATGTGAAGTTATACCAGAAGCCGGTATAGTTGCTCATTGTTGCCGCGAATCCTCTTGTCGCATCGAACTGCGAGAAGATGAGCGGGAACAGCATGAGTGCCTGAGCAAAGATGATAGGCATCACACCGGCAGCGTTGAGCTTCATAGGGATATACTGACGTACACCACCGTACTGCTTGTTGCCGATCACTCTCTTTGCGTACTGTACAGGAACCTTTCTCACTGCCTGGAGAAGGGCGATACCTGCGATGAACACAAGGAAGAGGAATACGAGCTCAACGATGAAGATGAGGAGACCACCGCCAACATTCGAGCTGAGCTTCTCCATGAGCTCTGCAATGAATGCGAATGGGAGACGTGCAATGATACCTACCATGATGATGAGTGAAATACCGTTGCCAAGTCCGCGGTCTGTGATGCGCTCACCGAGCCACATTACGAACATTGTACCTCCGAGAAGGATCAATGTAGAAACGAGATTGAACCAGAAGTTGCTCCAGCCGAGCTGATTTACAGCGATGAAAGCTGATGCCGGAATCTGGCTGTGAAGATTTGCCATATAGGCAGGACCCTGTACGCAGATGATAGCGATGGTAAGGAACCTGGTAAGCTGATTCATCTTGCGACGTCCGCTTTCGCCCTCCATCTGCATCTTGCGGAAGTAAGGGACGAAAACACCAAGAAGCTGGATAACGATTGACGCCGAAATGTACGGCATCACTCCCAGCGCAAAGATAGAAGCATTTCCGAACGCACCACCAGAGAACATGTTCAGGAGGCCTACGAGACCCTCTGAAGAAGTCTGCTGGAGATTGGCGAGCTGCGCAGAATCTATGCCCGGAAGCACAACGAAGCTTCCAAGGCGATAGATCACGAGCAGTCCGAGGGTATAAAGAATCCTCGTACGGAGCTCTTCAATCTTAAAGATGTTCTTGATTGTCTG
>JAFZDJ010000115.1 GCA_017561265.1 Bacteroidales bacterium | reverse complement strand
GGAGACTAACTATAAAAAGTCAAGTCTAAAATGAAAAGTTTTACGAAAAAAAGTCCGCCGCCCTTGACAAACAGCATTCAGATGCTGAGAGAAATCAGCGAGGGTGACGGAGAGAGCAAAACAACAAAGGCCACCGCCCCCTCGCCGAAAAATAGTAGCATCTGAATGCTTCGGTTCGTCAAGGGTGCGCTGCGCCGGCTGGTATAGCTGGAAGCTGTACGCTCAGGTTCAAGAGAAAACCGGTTGGGGTCTGTATGTATCACCTGTTGTTTCAAGGTGGTATATCAGCCTGACAAGTTTCTTTGCAGCATGAGACACAGCAGTGTTGTAATGTTTGCCTTCGGCACATTTCTTCCTGAGATACGCTGCAAAAGTGGGTTCCCATCGGCAGACCCGCTGTGCAGCAAGAAGAAGTGCCCATCTGAGATAAGTTGAACCACGCTTCTCCATTTTCGCATGGGTGGAATAGATTTTACCGGATTGATAAGTAGACGGAGAACATCCCGCAAAAGCAAGGAGCTTGTCCGGATTATCAAAACGGGAAAAATCCCCGATCTCCGAAAGGATCATGGCACCAGTAATGATTCCAATACCTGGGATGCCAAGGATCGGAGAGTTTATGGAAAGCATAATAGATTTGATCTGTGCTTCCACTTCCTCGATTTCGATGTTGATATCAAGAATTCTGCGGATCGTATGCTTCAGTTCCAAGGATTTGGCATAAGAAACCGTTCCGATGGAATCTCGAGCCGCCTCGCGGATGAGGGATGCCCGCTCTGCTTTGAAATGCCCTTTAGAGGCTTTGCTCAGCAGGCAGGTAAGGTGCTTGAGATTGCATTCTGCTATGTAAGAAGCACCGGGGCATTCGATAAGAAGTGTGTATACGGCTTTCCCGTGGAGAGAGGATACCAGTCCTTCCAGTTCTGGGAAAAGTATAGTGACGAGCCTTGAGACGGACTGTTTCAATTTTGTCCGCTCATTTACCAGATCAAATCTGTATCTGGATAGTGACTTCAGCTCAGTTTTGTGGTATAATATGTCTGAGTAGGGCTTTAAGCTCACGTCAGACAACACAATACCTGCAATAGTACGAGCGTCTATCTTATCCGTTTTGGTTTTCCGGAGACTGATGCTCTTCCGGCATTGACTGGTGTACAGAGGATTTAAGACATAGGTGGTCAGACCTTTGCCTTTCAGAAATCCCAGTAAATTGCAGCTGTAGTGTCCCGTGGCTTCAAGTCCTACTTTTACTTTGTTCAGATCTTTGGCTGCGGACTTGATTTTTGAGAACAACTCATCAAATCCGGCGCGGTTGTTGCGGATGGTGAAGACGTCAAACAGAATTTCTCCGTCGGAGTTCATGATGAAGCAGTCATGCTTGTCCTTGGCAATGTCAATTCCTACGGCGATCATAAAGGATACCTCGATTCATTGGATTGATGCTGTACGTGGATCCACAGGGCACTTTACGACTTGTAACCTCGTGCTAAATCAACCGTCGTGCGGTATCTAACTAATCAACAAACACGTAAAGGGCTGTGGTCGGAGCCTCCGTTAAACCGTCTTGCGGTAGGTAAATACACCAATCCACAGCATCCTATACAGTATACTATAGTTCTTGGAGAGGAACTCTAAAAACTACTACTTCTATTATACGAGGT
>JAFZDJ010000114.1 GCA_017561265.1 Bacteroidales bacterium | reverse complement strand
TTGACCGTCTGCATCCACGAAAGATAGTCATCGTATCGTCATCGCCGCAGGTGCGTTATCCCGACTACTACGGTATAGACATGTCGAGTATGGAACAGTTCATAGCCTTTCGTGCAGCAATAGAGTTGCTCAAAGAGCAAGGCCGGGAGGATATAATCACAAAAGCCTATCAATATTGTAAGGCACAAGAGCATTCGCCCAAAGAACAGATGCAGAATTATGTCAAAACGATTTATGAACCGTTCGCAGATGAGCAGATTTCGGCCAAGATAGTTCAGCTGCTGACTCCCGAATCAACGCAGGCCGATGTCAAGATTATATATCAGACTTTGGCGGGATTGCACGAGGCTTGCCCCGAGCATACGGGAGATTGGTACTTCAGCGGCAATTACCCCACTTCCGGCGGATTGAAACTTCTGAACAAAGCATTCATAGATTATATAGAAAATGAGAAAAGCGACATTGATTCTTGATGATGGCACCAGATTCTGCGGCCACTCCTTTGGAGCCCATAAGAACATCGGTGGTGAAGTGGTCTTCAATACGGCAATGACCGGATATACAGAGAGTCTGACCGACCCATCGTATGCCGGTCAGATAATGGTATTGACCTATCCGTTGGTGGGCAATTACGGTGTTCCGGCGAGCGACTCGTGGGAGAGTGAGCAAATCCACGCCGAGGCCCTTATTGTCAGCGACTACAGCGAGGAGTTCAGCCATTGGAATGCAAAAGAGAGTCTTGGTGATTGGCTGAAGCGGGAACAACGACCAGCCATAACCGGCATAGACACTCGTGCACTTACAAAATTACTGCGCGAACGTGGTGTGATGATGGGACGAATTGAAATTGAAGGGATTGAGGATACGCCGTTGGATTTGGATTATGGCGACATCAACTATGTCGAGAGAGTCAGTTGTCAGGATATTATCAGTTATAATGAAGGTGCAGGAAAACGTGTGGTTTTGATTGATTGCGGTGTCAAGACCAATATTATCCGTTGTCTGATAAGGCGTGGTGTTGAAATTATCAGAGTGCCGTGGAATTATGATTTCAATGAATTGGAATATGATGGCTTGTTTATTTCCAATGGCCCGGGTAATCCTGAAAATTGCCAGACAACGGTAGATAATATCCGACGTGCGATGCTGAATGAAAAGCCGATTTTTGGAATTTGTATGGGAAACCAACTTCTTGCCAAGGCGAGCGGAGCCGCCATCTATAAACTGAAATATGGACATCGAAGCCATAATCAACCCGTAAGATTGGTCGGCAGCGAGCGATGTTTCGTCACCAGCCAGAATCACGGTTATGCGGTTGACAGTTCAACACTGGGCGAAGAGTGGATGCCTCTATTTGAGAACATGAACGATGGCTCCAATGAAGGAATTCGTCACCGCAGCAAGCCATGGTTTTCGGTACAATTCCATCCCGAAGCCTCAGCGGGCCCGACTGACACCGAATTCCTTTTTGATGAATTTATAAAATTGTTATGACGATGGCACGATACAATGTAAAGAAGGTTCTGCTTTTAGGCTCTGGCGCTC
>JAFZDJ010000113.1 GCA_017561265.1 Bacteroidales bacterium | reverse complement strand
TACTTCATCATGAAACCACCGAAAGACATAGAGAAATATCAGGAGCATTACGACGAAAGCAAGTTCGGCTCCAGACTACCGAAAGTAGCCCGCAAGGCCGGTTCGAAACTGGTCTATGCCGTGCTTCTGCTCTACTATGTGCTCCGCAGCAAGACCGTCTCGAAGGCAGACAAGTCAAAGATCTACGGTGCCCTAGGATATTTCCTTCTTCCATTGGACATCCTTCCGGACTTCATCCCGCTGGCCGGCTATACGGACGACCTCACCGCCGTCATCTGGGCCCTCCACACAGTATGGAAGAACATCACCCCCGAGATCAAGGCCCAAGCCGCCGCCAAGACCCGCGAATGGTTCGGGGACTTCGACCAGGCCGCTGCGGATGATCAGTTAGGAGAATAGTTCCAATGTAACCGATCATTCAGCCCCGCATTCATGGTCTATATACGGGACTAGATTCTGACCTATATCCTGGTCTATGTCCTGGTCTGAATCCTGCCCATTACCTTCCTGATAATCAGCGACTTACGGAAACCGCGTGCTCCCCAATGGCGGCACGCGGTTTCCGTATTCTGTTGATTGTCAGTGCTTTATCGGGCAGAGCTTTGGCTCGAGGGAGCGCCATCGCCGGAATATACGCTCTCCGGCGACTACAGATTAAGCGATATGGACGGCCTTTCATCGAGCCGTCCGTATTGCTTGACTGTTGCCTTATGTTTTAGTACTGTCTGAAACGATTTCAGTGCAGAATCCTGATGGTTGACAGTACTTTCTGTACAGACACGGCAACAGCTGGTCGGCACGGAGAGCTCAACGGATGAGCTCTCCGTGCCGATCCGAGCTGTAGCTGCCGGAAATCGTATATTCCGGCAGCGGTGCTGGCATGAAACCATGTACATTTTTAGGCTTAGAATGATCCCGTATACCTAAGTGTTTGGAGGCTAGTGTTTTATGCTTATTGGGATAGGTGAAAATTACCTACCCCAACAAGCGTAACTGCCTTAAGGAGAGCGAGTTAGTCTTTTGTATAGGATATATACTTAATGAACAGAAATTATTTACAGTGATAGTGTTCCTTGACTGTCGGATTATATGCAGTCAGGGAACAGGGGCTTTGTGTAAGTTGCAGATATGTAGGCAGTTGCAAAATGTAGGTGTGCCTTGACTGCAAGTTTTCATACAGTCAAGGCACATCAGGAGTCTCAATACGGTGATTATGAATCCCAACAGATTCATTTGAGGATCCGACGAAGTGCGCCTGGAGCCTCAACACTGCCGGTCTGAAGTATCGGGAGGTCAGAACTTTACCGCAACCTTTCGGCCGTCGTAGCGTATGGTCTTTTCTGTACCTGCGACGGTTATCTTGAATGTACGGACTTCCTGCATGCCCTCGAAGCTGCCGATTCTCTTTTCGATTGTGAGCTTGCGTGAAGAATCGTCCCAGCTGATGTCGATGGTGGTGCTTTGACCGTCCTGATAATTCATGTTGTCGCCTTCGTCCTCATAGAGACGGAAACTTGCATCTGCTCCCGGATAGATGTTCAGGGCTATCGGCTCTTCGCTTTTTTCGGCCACAGACTGCTTTACAGGGCCTGTAGGGATGATGGATCCTGCTTTCACGAATACAGGGATGGACTCGATGTCGACAGATACGTCGGCATATTTTCCTCCTTCATATTTCTTTCCGTTGCGGAAGTCATACCATCCTCCTTCATTCTCAGGAAGGTAAACGGGCCACTGAGAAACGCCACCTTCAGTCACAGGACATACGAGCAGTGACTGACCGAACATATATTCGTTATCCTGCTTCAAGGCTTCCTCGTCAGAGGCGAAATCGAAGACAAGCGGTCTCATCAGAGTCGATCCTTCGTATGTCACCTTCGCAGCTTCCGAATATATGTATGGAAGAAGCTTGTAGCGCAGCTCGATCTGCTTCTTGATTATCCTTGTCGCTTCAGGGCCATATTCCCATGGCTCTGTGTTGCTCATGTATCCGTGGACACGCATAAGAGGAAGGAATGTTCCCACCTGTATCCATCTGATCATGCGCTCGATATAGTCCTGATTCCTGTACTGGTCGTACGGACGGAAGAATCCGCCTGCGTCGTATGTCCACCAAGGAAGTCCTGTGGAAACGAACCCGAGACCTGCAGCTACCTGATAACGCAGTGTCTGCCAGTCGTTTCCGACGTCACCTGACCAAAGTACCGCGCCGTATCTCTGAGCTCCTGAGAATCCGCTTCTAGTGAAAATCATAGGTCTTCTTTCCGAATCGTCCTTCTTCAGACCTTCATAGATTGTTTCAGTCACCTTGAGCGGGTAGACATTTCTATAACGTTCTCCCGGCTGGCTTCCCTTCATGATCCTGCGGCCTTCGAGGTCGTCGTTCTCTGGCTCTGTAGCATCCTGCCACCATGCGTCGATGCCGTATGGCTTGAGAAGTCTGTCGCGGAAATTGTTCCAATAGAATGTGGAAGCATCCTTGTCGAAGAAGTCGATCCATGTGGTCTCCGGAATGAAAAGTCCCTTTTCCTGAGCTGCCTTTCCTACCTCGGAAGACGGATCGATCTTAGACCATACGGAGATCATTAGCTTCATATCCATGTCGTGAAGATCCTTGACCATCTGTGCCGGATCCGGATAATGCTCTTCGTCGAAACGCATCGCGTTCCATCCGTATTTTCCCCAGTACTGCCAGTCCTGGACGATCAGGTCGAGGGGAATCTGTTCTTCACGGAACCTTTTCGCAGTGTTGACAAGTTCTTCCTGAGAATGGAATCTTTCCCTGCAATGGATATATCCGAATGCCCAGTCAGGGAGCATAGGCACTTCTCCGCTGACAGCTCTGTATGAGGCGATTATATCGTCTGCATTGCCAGTGAAGACAGTGTAGTCGACACATTCTGCGACAGGAGATCTGAATACAGTCCTGTCATCCGTCTTTCTGAAGTATATAGTAGGGCTGTCTCCTCTTTCAAGCTCTGCAGTAAGCTCGTGCTTTCCTGCCTTGAGGTCTACGATGACTGATGTTGTAGGAGGAAGCCATGAATTTATGAGATGGATTACATTCTTGCCGTCGATGCTCAGATCATGTCTGCGGGCCATCTTCTGTCCCACGTCCAGGAGAACCGCATATGTACCGTCTTCAGGTATGTCGACGGTAGCCTTGAAATCATGTGTACGTCTTGTCTCCCTTCTGTTTCCTTCTGTAGAGGTTACATTGAGGGTCACTTCCTCTCCTTTAGCCTGAGCCCTTTCCATCTTCACGCTGCTTTCGGCAGGATTGAAGTCTGTAAGGCCGTAATTGTTCCAGAGAAGGCCATAGCCCTTGCTGGAAAGAATGAAAGGAACAGATATCTGTGTGTTGACCTGTGTAAGCCTTCTGGTGAGGTCCTTTACGTTTAGGTATCCGTCCTGGAACTGTCCTAGTCCATAGATGTATTCATCTGCTGGTGAATTGATTATGAGTTTTGCTTCTCTTGTCGCTTCACCCTGGATGGTGCTGGCTTCAAGTTCATGGGCAAGAGCCGAGAATACCTTCACGCCTTTGCTGTCAGCGACTTCGATGCGGCCGCTTCCGTTGTCTGCAGTCAAGATCAACCCTTTGAGCTTGAGAGTAGTGACCTCTCCCTTTGAGGATTTCTTGCACGATACCTTATCGTCGTTTTCCACATAGATCAATTCAGGAAGTTCTGCAGTTTCTCCCTCTATGTATCTGATGCGTACGGCATTATCCTGCAGCGGAGTGACTGTCAGGGTTCCGTTCTGGAAGCGGATCGAATGATCCTGAGCCGATGCTGTCATGAAGACACATCCGACAATCAGAGCAACTGCGGTCAGAAAAAATCTTTTCATAATCATAAGTTTTATGTTTTTCCAAAAATAAGGAATATTTCCCGAATAACGGTATATTTGTATCTGATAAACATGATTTATGGATGAAAAGACCTTAAGCTGCGTAGACTGCGGCACTCAGAACTGCAAGTTCAAGACAAGGACATACCCTGATTTCTGCCTTACGACCAATCTTTCCGATGAAGATGCAAGTTGGGCTCTCGAGCGCTATGATGAAGACAGGAACCGCGAGGTAATGATTGCGAGCGCAGAGGTGGAATTTGAAGGTTACTGTCAGTGGACCCGTGTGCAGGAGATAATGGAGTTTGCCCGCAAGATCGGTGCGAAGAAGATCGGCATTGCCAATTGCATCGGACTGATCAACGAGGCACGCATCTTCGCCCGCATCCTGCGTGCCAACGGCTTCGAACCATATGCCGTGATATGTAAGGTCGAGGGCAGAGCCAAGACATCCATGGGCATACCTGAAAAATGCGAAAACATAGGTCCGGCCATGTGCAATCCTATCCTTCAGGCACGTCTGCTGAATCAGGCCGGAACCGACCTTAACGTGGTCATAGGCCTTTGCGTAGGCCATGACAGCCTCTTCTACCGCTATTCCGAGGCATATGTGACTACTCTTGTGACGAAGGACCGCGTCACAGGAAACAACCCAGCTGCGGCTCTCTACACAGCAGGGTCATATTACAAGAAGAAATTTGGAATATAATCGATAACACTATGAGACCTAGGCTTTTATTGATCGCCGTATCGCTTCTTCTGGCGGCGGCAGGCGCCTCTGCGCAGGACAGACTTTATTCGAATGCCTTCCCTTTGGGAGATGTGAAACTTCTTGACGGACCGCTCAAGACGGCACGTGACCTCAATCTCGAGGTGCTGATGCAGTATGATGTGGACCGCATGCTGGCTCCGTACAGGAAGGAATCGGGTCTTGAGATGAAGGCGAAGCCATATCCAAACTGGGATGGTCTGGACGGCCATATTGCCGGCCATTACCTTTCTGCAATGGCTCAGAACTATGCCGCTACCGGCGACAAGGAGTGCCGCGAAAGGATGGAGTACATGCTCAGCGAACTCAAGGAGGTGCATGCCGCGCATGCGAAGAATAATCCGGAGTGGGGAGTGGATTACATCGGCGGATTCCCTGGCAGCGATGAGCTCTGGACTTCATTCAAGAAGGGAGAGTTCGGAATCTACTTCGCAGCATGGGCCCCTTTCTATAACCTTCACAAGATGTATGCAGGTCTTCGCGATGCATGGGTATACTGCGGTTATGAGGACGCAAAGGACATGTTCCTTGCATTTTCTGACTGGGCGATCAGCCTGACCTCAGGCCTGACAGATGAGCAGATGCAGGCCATGATGCGTAACGAGCAGGGAGGTATGAACGAGGTGCTTGCGGATGCATATGCCGTGTCCGGAGATAAGAAGTATCTCGATGCAGCGCGCAGATTCTCGCACAAGCAGATTCTGGATCCTATGTCAGAAGGCATAGATTGTCTTGATAATCTTCATGCGAATACACAGGTGCCTAAGGCTCAGGGTTTTGAACGTATCGGAGAGCTTTCGGGAGATCAGAAATACCTTGATGCAGGCCGTTTCTTCTGGGAGACAGTGACCGGAAACAGAAGCCTCGCCTTCGGTGGAAACAGCCGCAGGGAGCATTTCCCGCCGGTCGAGGCATATGTGGACTTCCTTAATGACAATGACGGTCCTGAGTCATGCAATACCTACAACATGCTGAAGCTTACAGAGAGCCTTTTCCGTCTCGATCCTAAGTCTTCATATTCTGATTATTACGAGCGTGCTCTCTTCAACCATATCCTTTCTACCCAGCATCCTGAGCATGGAGGATATGTATATTTTACAGGCGTGCGCCCACGTCATTACAGGGTCTATTCGGCTCCGGGCGAAGCAATGTGGTGCTGTGTAGGAACAGGTATGGAGAACCATGGAAAGTATGGTCAGTTCATATATACTCATGACGATAATTCATTGTACGTCAATCTTTTCGTAGCGTCGGAGCTTGATTGGAAGGACCGCGGAATGGTGCTTCGTCAGGAGACGGCTTTCCCATATGGTGAGACTTCACGTATAGTCGTGGCGAAAGGTAAGGGTCAGTTTGAAATGAAGGTTCGCAAGCCTTCATGGGTGGCTGAAGGAGAGTTCGAGGTGAAGGTGAACGGAAAGACCGTATCTGCCCAGGCAGGTGCTGACGGATATGTTACTGTCGACCGCAAGTGGAAGAAGGGTGATGTCGTTGAGATTGCTTTCCCTATGCATACAAGCGTGGTTCAGCTTCCTAATGTCCCTCAGTATGTCGCATTCATGCACGGCCCTATCGTTCTGGGTATGAAGACCGGAACGGAGGATCTTCGAGGAATCATCGCCGACGACAGCCGTTTCGGACAGTATGCAGGTGGAGAATACCTCCCAGTGGACAAGGCACCTATGCTTCTTTATGGCGAGGCCGACCTTGCAGACTGCCTCAAGCCTGTTCCTGGCAAGCCGCTTCATTTCACATTCGAAGGTATCGAGGTGCGCAACCCTATCGAGGGCGAGCTCCAGCCTTTCTATACCATCCATGATGCACGCTACATGATGTATTGGCTCGCGCTTTCGAAGGACGGATATGAGGATTATCTCGCAGATCTTGCAGCGGAGGAGGCTGCCAGGCTGAAACTCGAAGGACGTACGACAGATCAGGTGCAGCCAGCTGAGCAGCAGCCTGAGACCGACCATAAGATGCAGTTCGAGAGATCGACTACAGGCAATACCAACAATGTGTTTTTCCGTGAGGCTCAGAACGGCGGATGGTTCAGCTATGAGCTTGCTACTCAGGGCAAGACAGAGCTTTCTCTCTATGTGAAGTATTGGGGAGTCGACGACTGGGGAACACGCAGATTCGATATCATGATCGATGATGAGAAACTTATTGAATTGGACAATACACGCCGCTGGCGTTCGTCTGTATTCAAGACTGAGGAATACCGTATACCGGCATCGATGCTCGAGGGCAAGGAATATATCCGCGTACGTTTCCAGAGCTATCCAGGTACACAGGTAGGCGGACTTTATGAGCTTCGTCTTGTAGAGTCTCAGCCGACAGTGGCTGTGCTCGGTGATTCATATTCGACTTTCCTGGGGCATATTCCCGAGGGCAATGCGTGGTGGTATTCATCACGTCCGCAGGGTCCGAATGATGTTGTCAAGGTCGAAGATACATGGTGGAGCCAGTTCTGCTCTCTTGCCGGATATGACCTTGTCATGAACGAAAGCTGGAGCGGTTCGACTATCTGCAATACAGGTTATGATGCCGTTCCGTGCCCTACATGGTCCTTCATCGCCCGTATGAAGAACATCGTGGCAGGGGATGACGATCCTGATCTTATCCTCATCTGCGGCGGTACTAACGATTCATGGGCAAATTCTCCTATCGGAGAGATGAAGTATGCCGACTGGACTGAAGAAGACCTTGCTTCATACCTCCCTGCATGCTGCTATATGCTTGATTATCTTACGAAAGAAGCTCCGGATGCTGAAATCATCTGCGTCATAAATTCAGAGCTCAAGCCTGAGATCACCAAGGGTCAGTTTGAAGCATGTGAGCATTATGGAGCTCACGCCCTTCTTCTCGAGGACATCGAAAAGATCTGGGACCATCCGAGCGTAGCAGGCATGACTGCCATGGCGGAGCAGGTTGCAGCTTTTGTAGAGGAATTGTAAAAAATATCGGTCTGTTAACATACCGGTGACCCCCACCTGCCATTCGGCAGGCATCCCCTAGCCGGGGGTGGCATGTCACCTATAATGTTAACAGACCGATATTTTTATATCAGAATGCGTTGCTACTTGATAGCTTCAATCAGCTGGTCGCAGATGCTCTGCATACCCTTGATCGATGGATGTCCGTTCTGTTTCTCGATGTCGTAGAGCTCTATGAGCTGGACTCCGTAATGTTTGCAGACCTCGCGGCTGGATTCGTTGATCTCCTCGCGGAGTTCTGAGTTCAAGATAGAGTAAATCTTGGCATTCGGATATTTCTTCTGGAGCATGTCAATAAGGCAAGCATAAGCTGGTCTGAAATTCTTGCAATCCTCCTTTGTCCATCCTTCCCACATGTATTCTCCTACAGGCGAGCCTGCCCATGCGTCGTTTGTACCACCGAAAATGAAGATGATGTCAGGGTTACCAAGCATGTCCACACGCGATGTGAATGACGATTTTGACGAGTCCATTCTGCCGTATCCGGTATTGCAGATTGTTGTGCCTCCCCAAGAATTGTTTTTGTCAAGCTCGTATCCCATAGCCTTGATATACAGGCTCCACCATGTCTGTTCCACCTCAGTCACGTCGTTCCTGTCATTAGGGTAGAACGGTGCATATCCTTCCGGATTATGTCCTGTAAAAGTCGAATACGAGTCGCCAAGGATCGAAACCTTCTTCGTCTGTGCAGATGCTGTTACAGCTATCGCCGCCGCCAGCATGAATGTGAGAATTCTTTTCATGTCAGTTTGTGTGTAATAACTTCTACAAATTACGTAATATTTATCTTAAAACCCAAATTAATATTCCGGTGAAAATATGTTCGGGCCTTCCGTAAATTCAAACCGGGTGTTAACTTTGTGAGGTTGAAAATAATTTGAAGACATTTTATGAGTACACTTGAAAGAGCCGTCGAGATTGCTGTTGAGGCACATGCGGGACAGTTGGACAAGGCAGGAAAGGAATATATAGGGCATCCGTTTCGTGTCATGGAAATGGGAAAGACCGAAGATGAGAAGATTGTTGGTATACTGCATGATGTGGTGGAAGATACACCGTGGACTTTCGAGATGTTGCAGGCAGAGGGCTTTTCGTCACAGGTCATTGCGGCGCTGAGGTGTTTGACGAAGGTCACTGAAAATGAAAATTACGACGACTTCATCGAGCGTGTACGGAAGAATCCTTTGGCAGCCGCGGTGAAGATCAATGACCTGACGGACAATATGGACATCCGCCGGCTTCCATATCTCAGCGACAAGGATGTCAAGCGTCTGAAGAAATATCTGAAGGTTTGTCTGTCCATGAAATCGCGGAACATTTCGGTCGTAAGTCCAGCTCGATAATAGTCCGAATGAAGAAGTTGGGGATATGAGCATTATGTAATTCGTGATCGAAAAACAGGTCAAAGCCCGAACCTGGTCGGAGTCCTCAACGCCCATAAAGAAGGCAGCAAGGCTTTTGCCCGATATCGTGAGATTGACAAGGATATTAAACGCGATGCACTGAAGGTCTTTGAAGCGATATGATTTATTCGGATTTATTGTTAGATTTGTGGAGAATTAAAACTTAAAGTTATGACAATGCAGGAATTAAAGATTTTTGAAGAAAAGCAGATCAGAACGATCTGGGATGAGGTGCAGGAAAAGTGGTATTTCAGCATTGTTGATATAGTACAGATTCTTACAGAAAGTAAGGATTATCTTACTGCACGAAAATACTGGAACAAGCTTAAGCAGAGG
>JAFZDJ010000112.1 GCA_017561265.1 Bacteroidales bacterium | reverse complement strand
CCGAGCCCTGCGTCTTTTATATAACTTCTTTAAGACGCTTCTTCATCTTCTTTTTCATTCCCTTTTCGGCATACGGTCGGTTCAAATAGTATGCAGTTAACAGGAAATATCCTCCTTTACGATGACATTCCAGGACAATGACATACTTCTCTTTGGTGTCATAGATATATGTCTTTGTTATGTCCTGGCGTTTGTTCGTATCTCTTTCTATCACACTGAAGATTTCTATGTTCTCAGGTATTCTTTCGTGGATATGGTGGTTTATCCAGTGAAGCCTCTGTGAACGATGCATATCGAAGACTCTCTTCTTCGCTTGTTTCTGACCATTTTCATCAATGTCTTCTACTTCTTCAGTAGTCAGATGCATAAACTCGCGTGCCATATCTATCTCTCCGTCAGTCTTTATGGGATAGATCTGCACTCCTCTGAACTTGAAATCTTCGTTGTCCTCTATATCTCTCTTGAAGATCTTTAATAGAGATTCTTTTCGCTTATCAGCGGGGAGATGGAGTATCTCAAGCAGTTCGGGATATTCTTTCAAAAGGTTTGTCGGCATATCTTACTGGAGATCTATAAAGAACAGGTTAAACTTCTTTCTATATTTCGGTGTAGTACAATCTAAAGATACATCTGGGTTGTGCCTTTTAATTATATCTATGATTCTTCTTTTGGCCAAGACCTTGCCTTCGATTTCTCCGGCGTTGATTCTGAGATTATAGTTTATAGCCCCCATGATTACATCGGCCAGCTGCAGGAATGTACTCTCTTTTGAATGGATGAACTGGAAACGTCGAATTGATGTGTTCCACTTGAGCATGTCTTTCAATTTGCGTAATTTGCCATTGCTGCAGGTGTCTTTGACATCCATATAGATGTTGTAACTGCTCTCGAGATCTGTCTGATGATGGAGCAGCTGGTAGTACATCCTAAAGTAGAAGTCGTTGAAAGTGTAGTCCTGGCGTGTCTCGTCGATTTGAGATTTATCTACGATGACAGCCCTGAATCCCATTTCTGATCTGAAGAACATATCGATCAATTCGGCGTACATTTCAGCAGTGGCCTCATAGACATTCGTCCATTTGAACTCTCCTGTGAAGGCGTATTTTGCTTTGATGTCTTTGATCGATTCCTTTAGTTCGTCAATCTGATTATATGGAACTCTGACATAGGCCAGTATCATGTAAGGATGGCCGTCAGACGGGAGGTGCGTGCTTTCGTCGCAGTAGATGTTGAATGTCTTATTCATATTCTCATCTTTAGTTTTAACAAAGGTAATGATATTTTTCTTTCCCGATTGCATTCTCTGCATTCTCTGCACTTTGGGGTGAGGGAATTGGTGGAAGAGTGCGAAGAGTGCAGAGAGTGCAAAGGGGTAGTAATTTATATTATTTGTAGCGTTTTTCGTAGGTTCCGTAGTCGAGTTTCTTGAAGATGGCGGTCTTGACCCAGTCTTTGAATGTGCGTTCTGACATTGAGTGCTGGAGGGCGATGGAGAGGCCTTCACGGGTGGTGAAGACGGATGGGAGGTCGAGGTAGATGCTGCGTTGTTTTTCGGTGAGTGTGCCGAGTGGGTCGGAGTGGAATTTCTTGAGGGCTTTCTGGGCTCCGGCTATGAAGTAGTATGTGAGTTTGAAGGCGTCTTTCATTGATTGGGCTGATATGGATGTGAGGTCGGATTGTCCGCAGGTGTATCTGAGGACTTCGAGGATGAGGGCGAATCGGGCGCAGTAGCGTTCCATTTTGGTGGTGATGCCGATGTAGGATGTGCTGGCGTGTTCCATTGTTTCTCTGCCTGTGTTGTACCATTGTTTGTAGAGGTCGTATGCTTCGGGGCTGAGGCGTATGACGGTTGTCTTTCCATTGTAGCGGATTTTCCGAATGGTGTCGATGATGGTGTTCCAGCGTGATAGGATTTCGTCGTCGATTTCGTCGTCCTGGAAGCGTGAGAATGTGCGTTTGTCAGGGTAGGCGAAGAGCCAGCGGTAGATGAATCCGCTTTCGGTCTTGCCGTCTGCAAATTTGCGTAGCATTCCAGGTTGTACGCCGCCGATGATGCCGACGAAGGGGCTGCTGACGGAGAAGGAGTCGGAGTGGAGTCTGTTTACGATGATGGGTACTCCGGTGAAGAGTTGGGTCCAGACTTCTTCGTCGTTGCCTGAGCGGTAGCGGCTGAAACTTTTTACGAATCCCATGAGTTCGTCTGCGTAGATGGAGAGTCCTCTGGGTGTGTTGAGATGTTGTTTGAGGAAGCCTTCTACTGTGATGTCGCTGAGGACGATCTGACCGTATACGGGTTGTTCGATGGCTTTATCGGGGTCGTTCTTTGTGGCTTCGTATTGCTTGAGTTTCTTTTTGTAGGCTTTGAGGTTGTCGCGGTCTATTTTGCGGAGGGGTTCTATGGCGAATTCGAGGCAGCTGCTTTTGTTTGTGCCTGGTTCTCCGACGATGGCCATGTAGAATATGGCTTTTTCTGTCCATCCTTTTTTGATTTCGACGGCGAGGGCGTTGCCGAGTGCTATGCTTGAGGCGAAGATGAGTGCAGGGCAGATGTAGTCTGCCGGGAAGTTGAGGCAGGCTTTGGTGCTGTCGATGATGTGTCTGATGAGGTCTGGGAAGACTTCATCGGGGAATGGTATGCTTTCGTATTCGGATGTGTTTGCCGGGCGTATGCCGTTGATGTGGCAGATGTAGAAGAATGAGCCGAGGGTGATGTGTTTTGTGCTGCGGAGGAATCCGTCGAATGCTTTGTCTGTGGCTTCTGGGGTGTATTTGTCGGAGTATCTTGATACTCGGTGGAAGGGTTCTCTGCCTGGTTCTCCGAGGCGGCTGAGTGCCATTCCGACTGTGATCCATTGGTCGTAGTCATCGAGGGGATGCTGCTTTTCTTCCCAGATCTGCAGGTGTTCTTCGAGTTTGAGGGCTGTGAGGTCTTCTTCCGGCTCTTGGTCTTGTGGGAGTTCGTCGGTGGGTTCTTGG
>JAFZDJ010000012.1 GCA_017561265.1 Bacteroidales bacterium | reverse complement strand
CTCGAGCTCGTGAAGAACAACTTCGTGAGCGGTTGGGATGACCCACGTATGCCGACTATCTGCGGTATCCGCCGTCGCGGTTATACTCCGGAGTCAATGCGTATGTTCGCCGAGAAGGTTGGAGTTGCAAAGCGCGAACAGCTCATCGACCTCCAGCTCATGGAGTGGTGCGTACGTCAGGACCTCAATGAGCGTTCAAACCGCTACATGGTGGTTCAGGACCCTGTGAAGCTCACAATCACTAACTGGGAGCCAGGCAAGGTAGAGTGGTTCGACGCGCCTCTGAACCCGGCAGATCCTGAAGGACCGTCACGCAAGGTTCCTTTCACCGGCGAGGTATACATCGAGAGAAACGATTTCATGGAGGAGCCGCCTAAGAAGTACTTCCGTCTCAAGCCGGACGGAGAGGTTCGTCTCAAGTACACATACATCATCAAGTGCCAGGAGGTTGTCAAGGACGCTGAGGGCAACATCATTGAGATCAAGTGTACATACGATCCTACATCTAAGCCGGGAGCAGGCGAGTGGCGTTCAGTAAAGGGTACAATCCACTGGGTATCTACAGAGCACGCCAAGGAGATCGAACTCCGTCTTTACGACAAGCTCTTCACAGAGGCACAGATGGGACAGATTCCAGAAGGTGAGGACTACAAGAACTATCTCAACCCAGAGTCACTCGTGATCGGAAAGGGATATGCTGAGCCAGCCCTTCTCGAGGACAACTCAGGCATCGCGGTTCAGTTCGAGCGAGTAGGTTACTTCTTCAAGGATCCTGACACAACTCCTGACCACTTCGTGTTCAACAAGACTACAGCACTGAAGGACAGCTTCAAGTTCTAGTATTACATAAGCAGAAGCCCTGCACTTCTTTCGACATTGGCTCCCGAAAAGGGAGGGGACCCGCTTGCGGGGAGGATCGAAAAGAAGTGCAGGGCTTCTGCTTTTTTATGACGACAGCTCTTGGGCTTATATTGCCTTTTTGATCAGGTCATTCATCTTCTTCCTCAATTTGTTGATCGCCGGAATCAGAATGACGCATTCTGCGAAAAGAATACCGGAGGCAAGGCCCAGACCGAATACGCTGATCTGGTCTGCCCAGATTGATTCAGGCAGCAGATATTGTCCTAACGGGGCGCAGAAGAAGCATCCGAAAGCCATGATCAACGTCAATCCTATGAGGCTTTGGATATGGTGATTGTACGCTTTGTTGGTCATTCT
This sequence comes from Bacteroidales bacterium, assembly GCA_017561265.1. The sequence goes on along the minus strand of JAFZDJ010000012.1, from coordinate 44,050 downwards.
AAGCTTGGCCTGAACATTATCTTCACTTTCAAACGGACCTTCTGAAGCTAAGCGCTTCCAGTATATCTTGTTTTTCCATTGATGCACAAACTTATCTCCGCAACTTGCACGGAATGCAACGTAGTCTTCATCAGTTGATGATGTCTTTTCATCAAAGTCGATCTGGAATATGAATTCACCAGGCATGGCCTCCTTGAATCTATATATTACCCCGTTGGTATGCCACAGGCACCAGCCATCTGCCGACATATTGTTCAGCCATTCTTCTTCCTTGTCGAAATCTACGAACCAATTTACCTTTATCTTGCTTTTCATATATCTATCTGATTATATGTTTGTTACCATTGCTGACCAGTTCCTGAAGTCTTTCGAGTTCAGCTTCAAGAACTCTTTTTCCCTCATCAGTGATCAGATACTCCTTGCGGCGGCTGTCTGAAGCATCTGCCTGATCGAAAGGCTGTATCCATCCTTTGTCAATCAGATTGGAAATTGCACCATATAAGGTGCCTGCAGAAAGGACAAGCCTTTTATTGCTGATTTCGGATGTTACCTGCATTATTCCATATCCGTGGAGAGGTTTCTGCAGGGCCATCAGAATGTAATATACTGCTTCTGTCAGAGCTTGATTTGTTGTTCCCATATCTATTTCGATTTACGTTATATCGTAAGTCGATACAAAGATAGACGATATATTTCCAAAATGCAAGATATATGATAAAAAAAAGACTGACTTTCATAAAGCCAGTCTTTTTTATGTGGTATAATCTATCTGATTATTTGTTGTATGCGTCAAGTCCGCTCTGGAGGAACTCTACGAAACCGTCGATAGAGAGGTCGTATCCGCGAACCGGAACGAGCATCTCTCCGTCAGGGGAGAGGAGCACGTAGTTCGGCTGTGCGTTTACGTTCCAGAGTGTGCGGGCTGTATAAGAGTTTGCTCGTCCGAGATCCTTGTATACCTTTCCAGTCTCTGCGTCAGTCACCCAGTCCTCCTTGTCAAGCTTCTGCTTGTCGTCAGAGTAAAGAGCAACGATCACGAAGTCGTTCTGGAGCATGCTGTAGACTGTAGGATCACTCCATACGCGTGATTCCATTTCACGGCAGTTAACGCATCCGTGTCCGGTAACATCTACGAATACAGGCTTTCCAGCCTCTTTTGCAGCCTCAAGACCCTCCTCGAGAGTGAAGTATCCATGAAGACCGAGTGGGAGGTGGAGACCATATTTCGAATCTGTAACAGTCTCGCCGGAAGCGACCTGTGCTGTAGTTCCTGAGTTCTGTCCGATCACGAAATCCTGAGTTGTGATAGGCGGCATGTAGCCTGAAAGCGCCTTGAGAGGTGCTCCCCACATACCAGGGATGAGATATACGACAAATGTGAATACTGCAATCACGAGAGTAAGACGTGGAACGGATATGTGCTCTACCGGCTCGTCACCCTCGAACTTGATCTTGCCGAGGAGGTATAGGCCGAGGAGAGTGAAGACTACGATCCAGATTGCAAGGTAAACCTCTCTGTCAAGGATTCCCCAATGGTAAGTCTGGTCAGCCACGCTGAGGAACTTAAGACCGAGAGCAACCTCGATGAATCCAAGGACAACCTTAACTGAGTGGAGCCATCCGCCGCCGCTCTTTCTGAACTTCTTAAGGAGTGAAGGAGAGAATGCGAGCACTGTGAATGGGAGTGCGAATGCTGCTGAGAATGCAAGCATTGTCACGATAGGCACCCAGAATGCTGTGTTGCTGGTAGTCGCCTGGATAAGCACCATACCCACGATAGGACCTGTACATGAGAATGATACAAGCACGAGGGTAAGTGCCATGAAGAATACTCCTGCAAGACCCTTCTTGTCTGCTCCCTTGTCTGTCTTGTTAACCATAGATTCCGGGAGAGTGATCTCGAATGCACCGAAGAATGAAGCTGCAAATACCATGAAGATCACGAAGAAGAGAAGGTTAGGAAGCCAGTGTGTAGCGATCCAGTTGAAGATGTCGGCTGTCACGTTTGCGCCACCTGTGATCATAGGGATAAGCACGAGAAGCGCGATCGGCAACGTATAGATCAGGATAATGAAAAGTCCATACATACCCGCCTTGAAACGGCCGGCAGCAACGCTTGACGAGCCTTTCATGAAGAAAGATACTGTCATAGGAACCATCGGGAACACGCAAGGGGTGAGGAGCATTGCGAATCCCCATGCAATTGCCTGGAGGATAAGGCTCCAGACCATACCCTTGTCTACAGGTGCGTTTTCTGTAGCGGCCTCAGCATCTTCTTCTGAGATTGTCATTGCTGCATTGGCAGAAGCTACAGTAACATCGAAATCATAATATTCAGCCTTGCATGCACCGCCTGTACAGGCATTTGTAAAGATTGTTCCGGTATATTTAGCGTTGTCACCTGTGACCTTCACATCCTGTGCAATGATGATTTCATTATAATAGTGCTTTGCAGGATCTCCGAATTCGTCTGTCTCCTCTGTAGGAGTACTTATTTCATATGGATTTCCCACAAGTTCGCCACCTTCAAGAGCTGCATCCATGATCTCTGTTGCAGAGAACTCATCTGTAAGAGTATAGGTGTGATATCCGTCTGCAATCTTTCCTGTAAAGATCACTTTATAGATATCTCCTTCTGCCTTCTCGACATGAGATGACCAAGTCACAAGCTGGCCCTGGGCAAAAGCTGCAGCGCATACGAAGAAGGCTGCAAGCATCGTCATTAATCTTTTCATGTTTATATTATAGATGTTTGTTATTTTGCAAATGCTACTGATCTGGTCTCGCGGATTACCGTGATCTTTACCTGTCCCGGATATACCATTTCCTCCTGGATCTGACGTGCGATATCTGCTGACATTGCTTCAGCCTCCTGGTCTGTAACCTGATCAGCTCCTACAATCACGCGAAGCTCTCGGCCTGCCTGAATAGCATATGTCTTGGTTACACCGTTGTGTGATTTGGCAATGTTCTCCATATCCTTGAGCCTCTTGATGTATGACTCGATGACCTCGCGACGTGCTCCTGGACGTGCTCCTGAAATCGCATCACCGACGAGAACGAGAGGTGAAATGATTGAAGTCATTTCCACTTCCTCATGGTGTGAACCGATGGCATTGCATACTTCAGGCTTCTCCTTGTACTTCTCGGCGAGTTTCATACCGAGGATTGCATGTGGAAGTTCAGGATCCTCGTCAGATACCTTTCCGATATCGTGAAGGAGACCTGCTCTCTTTGCGATCTTAGGATTAAGTCCGAGCTCTGAAGCCATTGTAGCACAGATGTTTGCAACCTCACGTGCGTGCTGGAGAAGGTTCTGTCCATATGATGAACGATACTTCATTCGTCCTATGAGCTTCACAAGCTCGATATGCATTCCGTGGATGCCGAGGTCGATACATGTTCTCTTACCTGTCTCCATGATCTCGTCCTCGAGCTGCTTCTGAACCTTAGCCACGACCTCTTCGATACGTGCCGGGTGGATACGTCCGTCGATCACGAGCTGATGGAGCGCGAGACGCGCAACCTCTCTTCTCACTGGGTCAAAGGCTGAAAGAAGGATCGCCTCTGGAGTATCGTCCACAACGATCTCAACTCCTGTAGCTGCCTCAAGCGCACGGATGTTTCGTCCCTCGCGACCAATGATTCTACCCTTGATCTCATCGCTTTCGATATGGAATACTGTAACTGCGTTCTCAATTGCTGTCTCTGATGCAGTGCGCTGTATTGTGTTGATTACAATGCGTTTAGCTTCCTTGCTTGCAGTAAGGCGAGCTTCATCCATTACATCGTTGATATAAGACTGAGCCTGTGTTCTGGCCTCGGCCTTCATGTTTTCCATGAGCTGATTCTTCGCTTCGGCAGCAGTAAGACCAGCAATCTCCTCAATCTGTCTGATTGCTTCCTGCTTGAGATTTTCGTATTCTTCAGACTTCTTGGTGGCGATTTCTACCTGAGCCTTAAGGTTCTGTCGGATTGCATCAGCCTCCTTATGCTTTCTTCCAAGTTCTGAATTCTGCTGATTGAGACTGTTCTCCTTCTGCTTCAGACGGCTCTCGGTCTCGCTGATCTGCTTGTTTTTCTCATTGATGTACTGCTCATGCTCGCTCTTGAGCTGAAGGAACTTCTCCTTTGCCTGGAAAATCTTCTCCTTCTTGATGCTTTCTGCCTCAAGTTCGGCCTTCTTGATGATCTCCTCTTTCTGTCCTTTAAGAAGTATCTTGCGGACAAATATGTATGTGCCGAGAGCAAATACAGCTCCCGCTACAGCAAACACAATGTAAAGTAAAATGTCCATAATATCAAATTGGTTTTAGTTGTTTCACTTCTATTGCAGTCATAAAAATGACCAGCCGCTTATGGAAGCGACTGGTCAAGTTATCAAGTAAAAAAAGCCGTTAGCTGGTTTGTCAGAAAATCTTAAAGAATAAGATTTGGGTTCCGGAAAATAGGGTCTGAAATCCTCCGTCCCGCAAAGCGGAATCCCCGATAGGGTCACATAGGTCCGTCATCACCATCCGAGTCACCCGGTTACATTATTAGTGTTGATTTCAGCAAAAATAAGTAACTAACGGCTGTTTTTATCAATATTTACAAGATAACCTTCAAGCTCATCGGCAAGTTTCTGCTCTTCTTCAGCCATGCCTTTGATCTGATCCTGAAGGCTGATGTTTGTCATACACACATTCAATGCCGCAAAAGACAACAACTCCACCACACCTTTTCCAGGGAGTTTGTCCTGATATGCACGAACCCTTCTGTTTACCTCGTCTGCCGCTTTTCTGATGATCTCTTCCTGCTCCGGAGATGTCACTTTGAGCGAGTATGGACGATCTGCAATCTTTATGCTTATATTCTGTGCCATACTATCCCTCCATTAACGTTATGCAACGGTCTATCTCCTTCATCAGACGGTCAATCTTTTTCTTGGCGGCTGTGGTATCTGATCCACCTGCCATGAATGCCTCTGTCAGTTTCAGGTTATCTATCTGTCTCTCTAACTCAATTATCTGCTTCCTGTAATCCTCATTCTGCTTTCTGGTCTGCTCAAGTTCGGTCTGGAGCTTCATGCGCTCCATTCTTTCCGATTCATATGCAGCGATGAGCTGCCTGATTTTTTCCTTTACAGTTTCCAGCATTGCAAAATAATTCATCTTACTCTGCAAAAATAGCAAACTGCTTTGATTTCTCAAAATAAAATGATGAAATCAAAGCAGTTTGTTTATGATGTGAGACCTATAGAACGACCTCTACAGCTTTCATACCTTCCTCTATAGCCGCCTTGTTGAGCGAAATGAGGTCTGCGTAGCGTGCAGGAATACATTTGGCAAGTCCCTTGTCGATATTCTCTGACATGATGATAGGCTTCATCTTGAGGAATGCTCCCATGACGGCCATGTTGTATACCTTTGAGTTTCCTACCTGAGCAGCAACGTTTATTGCATCAATCTTGCAGATCCTGATGTCTGTTCTTGTCGGAGGGTTGATGATACCGTTAGGATCGTAAACAAGGAGTCCGCCAGGCTTTACAGAACTCTCGAATTTGTCGAGAGACTGCTGATTGAGTATGATGGCTGTATCATACTTGGTGACGATCGGCGAACTGATCTTCTTGTCGCTGATGATTACACATACGTTTGCTGTACCGCCGCGCATCTCAGGACCATATGAAGGCATCCATGTCACTTCCATATCCTGCATGATAGCGCAGTAGGCGAGGATCTTGCCCATTGAGAGGACACCCTGTCCTCCAAAACCTGCGATGATTATCTCTTCTTTCATGATTACTCCTGTTTTAAAACGTCCTTGATGTCACCGAGCGGATACTTAGGGAACATATTCTCCACCATCCACTTGTTGGCTGCTACAGGGCTCATCTTCCATCCTGAATTACATGTTGCTACAATTTCAACGAATGAAAGACCTATGCCCTTCTGGCTGTACTCGAATGCTTTCTTGATGGCTGCCTTTGCCTTGCGGGCTGCAGCTGCAGTATGTACAGACTGTCTTGTGATGAATGCTGTACCATCGAGCTGTGCAATCATCGGAGCAAGCACGAGAGGGAATCCGTTGAGCTTTGCGTCACGTCCGTAAGGAGTTGTAGCCGTCTTCATGCCGAGTAGGGTAGTAGGTGCCATCTGGCCTCCTGTCATACCGTAGATACCGTTGTTGATGAAGATCACGACAATGTTCTCACCACGGCTGCATGCGTGAATGATCTCAGCTGTTCCGATTGAAGCAAGGTCGCCGTCACCCTGATATGTGAATACATACTTGTCAGGATTAAGCCTCTTGGTCGCAGTAGCAAGTGCCGGTGCACGTCCGTGAGCGGCCTGCTGCCAGTCAATGTTGAGATAGTTGTATGCGAAAACGGAGCAACCTACAGGGCTGACTGCGATAGTCTTGTCCTGGATGCCCATTTCCTCGATAACCTCAGCTACGAGCTTGTGGACTGTTCCATGAGAACATCCTGGGCAGTAGTGCATTACATTGTCTGTAAGAATCGGAGTCTTCTTGTAGACGATGTTCTCGGGTTTCTTGATATCTTCTATATTCATTGTATTTCCTTATTTCAGATTGTTGAACTTCTTGAACGCCTCTGAGATCTCATCAGGAGTGTAGATGTTTCCACCCTGTCTTCCATAGAATCCTACCGGGCAAGCACCATTTACAGCAAGTCTCACGTCGTCTACCATCTGGCCGAGGTTGAGCTCGATGCTCATCATGCTCTTCACCTGTCCTGAAAGTTCCTGAAGTCTCTTTGTCGGGAACGGGAAGAGAGTTACAGGTCTGAGCAAGCCTGCCTTGATGCCTTCTTCACGGAGCTGGTCTACAACTGCCTCGCAGATGCGTGCAGAGCATCCGAATGCTACGAACAGATATTCTGCATCTTCGGTCTGATATTCTTCATATCTTACCTCGTTCTCCTTGATTACTTCGTATTTGGCAGCAAGCTTCTGGTTGAAGCGCTCCTGTACGTCAGATTCAAGTGCAAGGGAAGTGATGAAATTGTAGTCTCTGTCAGCTGACTTTCCTGTGGTTGCCCAAGGAGCGATCGCCTTGAGTTCTTCATCGGTCATACGTGGCTTCTCTGGACGAAGCTCTACCTTCTCCATCATCTGGCCTACGATACCGTCTGCAAGAATGATGACAGGTGTACGGTATTTGAATGCAAGATCGAATCCGGTGTCGACAAAGTCATACATATCCTGAGCTGATGCCGGAGCAAGGACGATGGCATTGTAATCGCCGTGTCCTCCACCCTTCACACTCTGGTTGTAGTCGCTCTGGCTAGGCTGGATTGTACCAAGGCCTGGGCCTCCGCGCTGACAGTTGACTATAACGCATGGGAGCTCTGCACCGGCAAGGTAGCTGAGACCCTCGCACATAAGGCTGATACCAGGCGAACTTGAAGATGTCATCACCTTCTTGCCACAGCATGCACCGCCATAAACCATGTTGATGGATGAAGTCTCACTCTCTGCCTGAAGAACTACCATTCCTGTTGTAAGCCATGGCCTTTCCTTCATGAGTGTTTCCATTACCTCAGACTGCGGAGTGATTGGATAACCGAAGTATCCGTCCGCGCCGTTGCGGATTGCCGATATGGCAATCGCCTCGTTTCCTTTCATCAGAATTTTCTCTGCCATATCCCTTAGATTTTAACTCTATAAACAGTAATGACCGAATCAGGGCAGACAATTGCACAGTTTGAACAACCGATGCAGGCGTCGCCAACCATTTCGGCATAATGATAACCCTTGTTGTTGACCAGTTTGGCAAGCTCTATGCTCTTGGTCGGGCAATTTTCGACACATACTCCGCAACCTTTGCATTTCTGTGAATCGACTTCGATAGCTCCTTTGAATGCCATTATGATATAGTTTTAAGTGTTTAGCGATTTTTGATTTCAAAATCGAAGTAAAAATAAGTCTTTTTTGCCTAAAAATCAAATAATGTTTTGTTTTTTCCTAAAATGCAATCTGATGCTCTGATTTGTGGGAAAATTTATATAACTTTGAAAACTTTAAACGGGTATTATTTATGAGTAGTATACTGCTTAAGAATATAGTGGTTGCAGGTAATCTGTCAGATATACTCATTGTGGATGAGCGTATTGCTTCTGTCGTGCCTGCCGGAGAGGGAAGTGAGGCTGTTCCTGCTGATGAGGTCGTCGACTGCACAGGCAAGGCAGCGGCACCGGGATTTGTGAATATGCATACTCATGCAGGAATGGCAATGATGCGAGGCATCGGAGAGGATATCGCATTCCATGAATGGCTTGACCGTATCTGGAAGGTTGAATCGAATATTGATGAAGAATATGTATATCATGCCACAAAGGTTGCTTGTCTTGAGATGATAAAGACAGGTACGACTACATTCAATGATCATTACTGGCATATGCCTATGGCTCACAAGGCTGCAATGGAACTCGGGCTTCGTCCGGTACTTGCATATGTGATCTGCGACAGGAACGATCCTGAGGAGTCTGAACGCCAGAAGATACAGTGCAGGGAGATGTATGATGAATATCTGAAATGGAATGATCATTCTGTCTTCGCAATCGCTGTTCATGCCATCTATTCCGTACGTGAAGAAATGATTGTCTGGTCGGTGAATTTTGCACGAGAACACGGTCTGAAGATCCATATTCATGTTTCAGAGACGCAGAAGGAAATTACCGACTGTATGGCTCAGCATGGTGGAATGTCTCCTGTAGAGTATCTTGACAGCCTTGGAGTTCTTGGACCGGATGTCATTGCGGCCCATACATTGTGGCTTTCTGATAATGATATCAGGATTTTAGGTGAAAGGGGAGTTACATGTGTCCACAATGTGAATTCAAATCTCAAGCTGGCTTCGGGCTATAGGTTCCTCTATAATGAACTCAGGGATGCCGGAGCGAATATCTGTCTGGGTACTGACGGATGTGCTTCATCCAATAATCTGGACATGCTCGAGACAATGAAGACCTCGGCAATGATACAGAAGGCCTGGAGGGAGGATCCGTCCGCTATGCCTTTGAATGAGCTTATCGACATGGCGACAGCAAATGGTGGCAAGGCGCTCGGTCTGGATGTGGGACGGATCAAGGCAGGAGCATTGGCAGATATCCTCATTGTAGATACTCAGAATTACAATTTCCTTTCACCGGGCTCATTCGAGGCAAATCTTGTCTATTCAGCTCATTCCGATTGCATAGATTCCGTAATATGCAACGGCCGTTTCATCATGCGTGGCCGTGTTGTGCCAGGAGAGTCGGAAATTCTTGCTGAAGCCCGGAAGGTAATGGCCAGATCAGAGTTTTAATCTAAACACATACATATATACTATGGATCCAAGAGTAGAAAAGATAATGAAAGCCGCTGAATATATCGCGGGCAAACTTGATGGAAGAACACCTTTTGCCGGTATCGTTCTTGGCAGTGGTCTCGGCAAGCTTGCCGATCAGATTGAAAATCCGATAGTTATCCCATATAAAGAAATACCAGGTTTCCCTGTATCAACAGCTGTAGGCCATAAGGGTAATTTCATAGCAGGAGAACTTGGCGGTAAATTCGTTGTTGCGATGCAGGGACGTTTTCACTATTATGAAGGATATCCTATGGAACTTGTGACTCTTCCTATAAGAGTAATGAAAGTTCTCGGAATCCAGTATCTCTTTGTTTCTAATGCAGCAGGTGGAGTAAACATGGGATTCCATGTCGGCGACCTCATGGTCATCACAGACCATATCAGTCACCTCCCGAATCCGCTCATCGGCCCTAACATGGATGAGTTCGGTCCGCGATTCCCTGATATGACCCGTCCGTATGACAAGGGGTTGAGAATGAGAGCTTTCGAACTTGCAGCCGGTCTTGGATTCGAACTCAAAAGTGGTGTCTATTTTGCAAGCACAGGTCCTACATATGAAACACCTGCAGAATACAAATACTACAGGCTCATCGGTGCAGATGCAGTCGGTATGTCGACTATTCCGGAGGTCATCGTAGCGCGTCATTCGTCGATTCCTGTATTCGGTATTTCAGTAATCACAAATGAAGCCCATGATGATTATGCTGAGGACTATGTGAACGACGGAGACGATGTTGTCGTAGCAGCAAATGCTGCTGCAGACAAGATGACCGCCCTCTTTACAAAGATCATCGAGTCCCTCTAAAACTGTTATTCAGCGTACAGCCCTGTGCGGTCAAGGACATGGTCGAGATTTGCCAGTCCATAGAGGACGACAGCCGTGCAGATTGCTGTATGATCCTGATATTCCGGGATGCTCTTGTTATATGTGTCCCTCTCAGTATGCCATATTTCATTGTAATCGAAGTCATAACCCTTCGGATCCCTACAGTTGAATCCCAAAGTAGGTACGCCGTTCATGGCAAAATATGCATGGTCTGAACCTCCTGCGCTCGTCGGTCTTGGCCTAGGCTTTCCTTGACGCTTCTCAACAGTGAACGGAAAGTCAGGGTTTACATTCTGCAGGGCTGCACTTACCTTCACGAAGTCATCGTACATCGCATCCGGAACTGTAATTCCCATAGGAACAAACGGAGTGTAGTCCCTGTTGAAGTAGTTGGAAATCTTTTCCAGGTCGACAGTTCCGCTTTCTACAAAGTACCTGCTTCCGAGAAGTCCGAATTCTTCACCCGCCCATAGACAGAACAGAATACTTCTTTTCGGCTTTCCGCCGGCTTCTGCTATCAATCTTGCAGCTTCCATGACCGGGGTGACACCGCTGCCACAGTCTACTCCTCCTGTCGCTACGTCATATGCATCAAGATGGCCTCCTGCAAGTACATATTCATCAGGATATTCGCTTCCTCTGATTACTCCGATGACATTGTGATACTTCACCGGACCCATTCTGAAATGGTTTCTGATATCAAATTCCAGCTGAAAATATTCTCTTCTTTCCACCATCTTCTCAATAGTTGCATACTGATCTTCATGCAGCTTGATGTCAGGTACGGGAGGAAGATTATCAAATGTCATCTTATCAAGATTCTTCCTGTCGTAAAGGGCTCTGATCGGAATCTCTGATGATTGGATTATACCGAGGATACCAGCTTCTACCATCTGCCTGTAGAACATAGCCGGTTCGTATTTGTACGGAAGAATCTCCTTTTCTGCAAGACCTTTCTTCTTTCTGTCCTTTTCAGACATTTCTCTGAGACTCCTGTTGTATGCCATAGCCTCACGATTCTGCTTCTCGATTTCAGCATTGCGAGCTATTGCTGCATTCCTTATGCTGTCACCGCGTTCGGTCCAGTCTATAGGGTAACCGTCATTCTTGCCTCCGATAAGAACCCAAGCTCCGTTCAGTTTTTCCTTGATACGGTCAAATTCCGCCTGAGTAAGAGGCTCCTTGAGGACATGGCCTCTCTCGACACCCTTGGTACCTACTGTGTATGAAGGAGTTGCGAAATGAAGAGTCATTCCATCACCTCCCAACATTCTGCCTGACCATGGGCCACGGTTAAAGCCAACCGGCACTTCACCGGCCTCCTGTATCCATACTTCAAGACCCCATTTTTCGAACATGCCCGCTGACCATTCAACGGCATTGTCGTATGCATTGGAACCGATGAGACGTCCGCCGATCTTGTTTGACAATACGTCCAGATATTCCATTGTCCTGTTGTCCGTGGTTCCGATTTCGATGATTTTGTCAACCACCGGATCGTTTTGGGCAGCAACATCTGCAAGTCCTGCCGACATCAGTCCTGCCGACAGGATGATGCAAGAAAAAGTCCGTTTCATAAGTTGTTGTTTTAAAGGTTATTCCTTTATGTAGATGTTGGTGATTTCGCCATATACGAGCTTATGCCAATCCTTAGCTTCGTCGTATCCTCCCTGAAGAAATTCCTTTCCTTCCTCAGTATAGAATTCATCCTTTGAAACGGTAGGTGCGGCTATAAGCTTGCACTCGATGATGATCTTGGCTTCTTTATATGCAGGAGCTCCGCCAGGAGTCAGCACAGGAGTGAGCTTTGTCTGAGCCATCTTGTCGGTGTTGCGGCCTGACTTTGTGCCGAATGCCATGATGTCTCCCTTATGCTGCTCCGGGAAGTAACACATAGTGTAAATGCCTGTCTCCTTGATCTTTTCAAGGGTGTAACGGTTTGCACGGAGGAAGCACCAGGTAACTGGTTTGTTGAACATGATTCCGACTCCGCCCCAGCTTGCCACCATTGAGTTAGGCTGCTCACCGGCAGTGATGACTGTCCAGTCCTTGCTTACAAGATTGAATATGTTTTCATCGAAATCTTCAGCTGAAACAGATTTGTACTGGTAATTGAAACGCTGCTGGGCGATGTTCCTGTCGCTGTAGTTGAATCTGAATTCGCCTTTTCTTACTATTCTGTTAAGACCAAAGCCAAATCCTTCATTACCGTTGGACTCTCCGTCGACCTTGCCGGCAAGCACATCCTTGGTAATCTGCCTGATCTCCTCGATTCTTTCCAGAGTCTCAAGGTTGTTGCCCCAGTAATGTCCTGGGTAGAAATTCTTATATCCGTTCTCCTTGTAGTATCTGAGGGATTCCTCGCAAGTGTTGAGAAGAGTAGCAAGTTCTGTGTTTACCAGCAGGTTTGTGCTGCCGTATGCGTCTCCGCTATAACCTTTATCGGTTCCGACTTCAAGGAAAGTGACTGATCCTGAGGTATGTCCAGGTGTGTAGAATGCCTCGAGAACTCTTCCGCCAAGGTCGAATCTCTGACCATTTTCGATGTGGTGGATTGTGCCTTTGTAATTGCGGAGCATGCCTTTGTCTTCGGTGTTCATCCAAAGCTCGTCAAAACAGCCTGCCGCTCCGACATGGTCTCCATGGCCATGAGTGAGGAGAAGACTTACAGGCTTCTTTGTAATTCGCTTGACAATCCTGTCAAGCTTAGGGATATTGGTGCCGGCGTCGATCAGGGCTGCCTTCTCATCTCCTTCGATAAGATACAATGTCTCTGATGATACCCTGTTTCCTGAGCCGATCCATGTATGGTCGTCGAGCTTCCAGAAAACTACGTTCTTGTCGCGATACACCTCAGGGAGGTCAAGCTGCGCCTGGTTTTCATTGTTCTGGGCAAAGCCGCTGATGCAGATGATTGCAGCTATGGCTGCGAGTACTATCCTTTTCATTTTATAGTTTGTTTAGATTTATATGCTGTCTCTGAATAATGTGCTCCATGCGTCTGACGGCATGTCCCAATCTCCGCGAGGGGAGAGACCTACCGAACCGACCTTAGGGCCGTCCGGCATACATGAACGCTTGAACTGCTGGCTGAAGAAGCGACGTACGAATGTCTTGAGCCATTTGAGTATAGTCTCCTCGTCGTATGAGCCTCCGAATGCCTTCTTGGCGAGGAAATATATCTTCTCAGGACTGTAACCGAATCTCATGAAATTGTAAATGAAGAAGTCGTGAAGTTCGTATGGACCAACGAGGTCTTCAGTAACCTGCTGGATCTCGCCTTTTTCGTTTGCAGGAAGAAGCTCGGGGCTGATAGGAGTGTCCACGATATCGAGGAGGATATCCTTGATAGATCGGCCTTCATTGTCGGACGATCCTTCGAACCTGTTCTCTGCCGCCCATTTCACAAGGCTGCGTACCAACGTTTTCGGTACTCCGGCATTGACTCCGTACATAGACATATGGTCGCCGTTGTATGTGGCCCATCCGAGAGCCATTTCGGAAAGATCTCCTGTACCGACTACGAGTCCGTTCGTCTGGTTGGCTATGTCCATCAGAATCTGGGTCCTCTCGCGAGCCTGAGAATTTTCGTATGTCGCATCGTGCTTTGAAGGATCATGTGCAATGTCCTTGAAATGCTGGTCGCAGGCAGGTACAATCGAGATTTCCCTCAGAGTAGTACCGAGAGCCTCCATCAGGTCTGTGGCATTGCTTTTCGTGCGTACTGTTGTTCCGAATCCCGGCATTGTCACTGCCACGATCCTGTCGCGAGACCATCCGAGCCTGTCGAATGCCATCACCGCAACGAGGAGGGCCAATGTGCTGTCCAGACCACCCGAGATACCTATCACTGCAGTCTGACAGTTTATATGACTGAGTCTCTTGATGAGACCGGCAATCTGTATCTCAAGAATTTCCCTGCATCTGTATTCAATGTCGTCTGACGGCACGAAAGGATGTGGCTCCACATATCTGTAGAGTGCTTTATCAAAGTCAGTTTCGCATGGGTCTCCGAGACTTCTTCTGTCGTATGATCTATAATATGTCGACGCATATGTGCCAATAGGTGATACGTTTGCGAATATCGAAGACTTTCTTCTGAGACCGTCAAGTTTCTCGACGTCGATGTCTGCGACTATCATTGATGAAACGGTCTGGTATCTCTCGTTTTCAGCAAGTCTGTATCCGTTCTCCCAGATTGATGCCGCTCCAGCGTAGACATTGTCCTGAGTCGATTCTCCGAATCCTCCAGAAGCATATATGTATCCGCACAAAGCCTTGGATGATTGCCCCTTAAGAAGGTCATTCCTGTACTGCTCCCTCATCAGAATCTCCCTGTCTGCGGAAAGGTTCACTACGATCTGTGCACCCTGAAGTACATGGAAGGAAGATTGAGGTACCGGTGACCAAAGATCATTGCCAAGTTCTACAGCGAATGTAGCATGGCCGATGCCGAAAAGCATGTTCGGAGATATATTGGTTCTCTGTCCTGCATAACGTATCTCTCCGCAGTATCCCTCTCGTACTGTATCCTTTCCGTTGCTGAGCAGAGCTCCGTCATTTCGGACTTCAGCTGAAAGGAAGTCAGCTCCGGAGGCAAACCAGCGACTTTCTTCTGCCGATACGTATGTCTTTGGCACCATACCCTTGATATTTCCGTTTCTGATCACGACGGCGCAGCTGTAGAGACGGCTGCGGTATGGGACCGGAGCTCCGACGACAATGGTCATGTTTTTTCCGCGACTGAACTCAATCACCTTCCTGACTCCGTCTTCAGCTCCCTTTACGAGCAGATTCTGGAAGAATATGTCTTCGCATGAATATCCTGTCATGGACAGCTCCGGAAACACTACAAGAGAAACCTCCTTGTCAAAAGCTTCGCCTGCCAGACGGCATATTTCAGCCGCATTGTATGAAACATCTGCAATTCTTACTACAGGTACAGCCGCAGCCGTACGTATGAATCCGTAATTCTTCATTTCCAGTCAGATTTTAAAAAGGACAGCTGAATTATTCCAGCCGTCCTCACTCCTTGTTATAAAGATTTCTATAGCTCTTCGAAATTTACGTCGGTGAACTGCTCTCCGTTGCCACCATCCTTCAGACATTTGGTCTTGATGTATCCGATCACTTCCTCAAGGCCTTCAGCGAATTTTTCAAAGTCCTCCTTGTAGAGGAAAATCTTGTGCTTGTCATAGGCAAAATGTCCGTTATTGTCTACCTTGCGCTTGCTTTCTGTGATCGTCAGGTAGTAATCGTTGCCCTTAGTGGCCTTGACGTCAAAGAAGTATGTACGCTTTCCAGCTCTTACAGGCTTTGAAAAGATGTCCTCGCCTGAACGCTCCTGAGCATTTGCTCCATCATAATCCTCACTATACATAGCTTATCTTTTTAAAGTAAATCTTTACAAAGTTAAGGATTTTTCTGAAAATGAATGTATATTTGCATAAAATATTGACAAAAATATGCTTAACAGAAGAATTCTAAGAATAAAGGCCTTTAAAGTGCTCTACGGCAGTGTTCTTGCGGATAATATGTCGCTTTCTCAGGCCGAGGCTCAGCTTGAACTTTCATGTGAGGCTGCAAGAGACCTTTATATCTATATGCTTGGCATCGTTTCGCCGTTGACAAATATCGCCAAGGAGAGGATAGAAGCTGCAAAGTTGAAGTTCAATCCTACAGAAGAGGAGCGTAATCCTAATATGAAGTTTGCAGAAAATGCCCTTGCAAGGCTCCTTGATGAGGATGTTGATTTTCAGAAGGTATTCAAGAAGAAGAAATTCGACTGGGCTCAGTATGATCTTCTTCTCAAGAATATCATGACTTCGATTTCTTCAAAAGAATATTTTGCCGAGTACATGGCCTCAGAAAAGAGATCTCTGGCAGATGACTGCAAGCTCTTTATCAGGATTTTTGAAGAGGAGTTTGTGGACAGCAAGGAGCTTGAAATGCTTCTTGAAGAGAAATCTCTTTATTGGAATGATGACCTGGCATATTCATTGACATGGTGCTGCAAGACTCTCAAGAGCATTGCCAAGGGTGAGAAATGGAGCATGCTTCCGCTGTATCAGAGTGAGATGATGAGTGGTGAAGGTGTCGAAAGTGACAAGTTCTTTGCAAGGAAGCTTCTTCAGGCATCGTTTGCCGGTTACCAGAAGTATTCGGCACTTGTTGCCGATACCGTTGTAGGATGGGAAAAGGAACGTCTTTTCTCTACAGATGTTGTTCTTATTGTGATGGGACTTGTAGAGGCTGTCACATTCCCTACCATTCCAATAAAGGTGACAATGAACGAATATGTGGAAATATCTAAGTTCTATGGTACTCCAAAGAGCCGTTCGTTTGTAAATGGTATCCTCGACAAGCTCATTCAGCAGCTTGCAAACGAGGGTCAGATCAGTAAGGAAGGAAAAGGGCTTCTTTAATAGTTGAACATATAAAATTAAAAAGAAATGAATATTCTTACAGTTTTGCAGGCTGCACAGCCAGCACAGGGTGGCGGATTGTCAATGTGGATCATGCTTGCCCTTATCTTCGTTGTAATGTGGTTCTTCATGATCCGTCCGCAGAGAAAGCAGCAGAAGGAGCTTCAGGCTTTCCGTGACGGTCTCAAGAAAGGTGACAAGGTTGTTACCATCGGTGGTATATACGGTACCGTATGTGAAATCAAGGAGAACAACGTTCTTATCGAGGTTGACAACAACGTGAAGATCCGCGTGAGCAAGCAGGCTCTTGTAAAGGATTTCACTGAGCCTGTTCAGTAATCCGTATCACTTGAGGGACAGAAATGAGAAGTCTGTACAATAAGCTTCTTGCTTCTTTGAATATCAGCGGGAGAGAACTTGCAGTTTTTCTGCTTGCTCTCCTGTTGGCATTTAGTATATGGCTGATTCATAATCTGTCTCTTAAATACAACGATTACCTGACTTCGACCGTAATAGCGCAATGCAACATTGAAGGACACTCCGGTGTTTCCATCAATGATAGCGACATAGTGGCACGATGCCGTGCAACAGGCTACAAAGTCATTCTTTCCGACATCAGGGCTCATCGTAAACCTGTGACTGTTTCCTTTGACCCGACTGTCATGAAGCATAAGGAAGACGATCTCTTCTATATACTATCCAGTGATCTTACGGAGTATGCGCACCTCATCTATGGTGACGGAGTTACTTTGGATTATTTCGTGACCGATACGGTCTTCTTCCGTTTTCCTGAAGCGGACTACAAGAAAGTACCGGTTCATCCTGTATACTCGGTTACATATATGCCGCAGCACATGAGCGACGGACAGCTTGAGGTTATTCCTGATTCGGTGGTGATATATGGTGAAACATATAGATTGGAAAGTATTGACAAGGTCTTTACCGAACAGATAAAACATACTTCGTTGTCATCTGATGTACAGGGAGTTGTGCGTCTGGAGAAGATAAGGAATGTCAGGCTCTCTGTTGATGAAGTCCACTATCTGATTGATGTTGACAGATATGTGGAGGACAGCCGGACTCTTCCTGTCAGACTGATAAATGTCCCGGCCGACAAAAGATTGCAGATATTTCCTTCTACAGTGAAGCTTCTTGCAAAGTATTCTTTCCCTCTTACAGGACGTGAACATGAAAATGTCGAGCTGGTAGTCGATTATAACGATTACATCAATTCCATCAGCGGCAAATGTCCGGTCAAACTCGCTGGTCATCCTCAGGGACTGATTACCTATGATGTGGATCCGGTCGCTGTAAATTGCGTGTTGGAGGAAAGATAATGAAGATAGTGGTTGTTACCGGAGGGATAGGAAGCGGAAAGTCGGAAGTATGCAGGATTTTGTCCGATATGGGACTTGATCTTCAATATCATGCAGATGACAGGGTGAAACGCCTTTATGCTGAGCATCCTTCGCTTCTTGATGATATTGAATCCCAGACTGGATGCCTGCTTAGGGATGATGCCGGGGTGTTTGTCCCGTCAAGACTGGCAGAAAGGATTTTTGCGGATGCTGATGCTCTGAAACTTGTCGAGAGTCTGGTCTTTCCGGCTCTGATGGACGATTTCAAAGAGTTCTGCGCCATTAATCCCGGCCATGAATTCGTCATATTTGAGTCGGCTACAATATTGGAGAAGCCTCAGTTCGATGGATTCGGCGATATTGTCGTATTGATCGATGCTCCATTTGACATTCGACTGAAAAGAGCATGTGTCCGTGACAATGCAGACAGGGACAAGGTTCTTGCCCGAATGAACAACCAGATGCTTATGAACTCATTGTCCGAAGGAATGACAGACCCCAGGATAGATGCAGTCATAATGAACGATGGCAATGTTGAAGAGCTTGAAGCAAAGGTGAAAATAATGGTCGAAACTATTTTGAATGATTGTTAATATATTGAACGATAATAACTTAATTGATTTATAAAATGAAGACAGACCTTTCAAAGATTCTGGCGATCTCAGGCCAGAGCGGATTGTATCTTTATATCTCAGCTACCCGTACAGGAGCTGTAGTCGAGGCACTTGCTGATAAGAAGAGAACTGCAGTATCTGCAACCAGCAAGATTACATCACTCTCTGATATCTCAATCTATACTGATGATGAGGAAGTGAAGCTTCAGGACGTTTTCCTCAGCATGAAGGAGGTTCTCGGAGAGGCTGATGCACCATCTGCAAAGTCAAAGCCAGAGGAGCTCAAGGCACTTTTCGAGAAGGCTCTTCCTGACTATGACCGTGACCGTTTCTATGTATCGCATATGAAGAAGGTCGTAGAGTGGTATAACGCTCTTAAGAATCACGCTTCTCTTGATTTTGTAAATCCGGAGGAGGAAGAGGCTGAGGCAGCTGAATAATCCTGATGAAGAAGAAGCTTCAGACTGTCACCTTGGGCTGTTCGAAGAACAAGGTTGACACAGAACATATCCTTTCCCAGGTGGAAGATCAATATGAGATCATTCCTGAGGGAGAGGATATTCCCGTTGATGTAATACTGTTGAATACCTGCGGATTCATCGGCGATGCAAAGGAGGAATCAGTGCAGGCCATCCTTGAAGCTGTAGAGCGAAAGAAAAGGGGAGAGGCTGGGAAAGTGATCGTATTCGGTTGTCTTTCACAGAGATATGCGCA
Source organism: Bacteroidales bacterium (assembly GCA_017561265.1). The sequence continues at coordinate 24,756 of JAFZDJ010000012.1, read as the reverse complement.
CGAAATGCCAGAGCTTGTACCAGAAGTCGATGCCTGGTTCGGTGCACGTGATTTCGACCCTGTAGTTAAAGCATTAGGAGTCGATCCTGATCCGTCTGCTGCTTCGCGCAGATATCTTACCACTCCTTCGCATTATGCCTACCTGAAGATTTCAGAGGGATGTGACCGCAGATGTTCATATTGCGCTATTCCTTTCATAAGGGGAGCCCATAAGTCTGTTCCGATGGAAAAACTTGTGGAGGAGGCAGAACATCTGGCAGCTAAAGGTGTGCGTGAGCTTATCATCATTGCTCAGGATACTACTTATTATGGCCTTGACCTTTATCGTAGAAGGGCTCTCGCAGAGCTTCTTCAGAAACTCTCCGAGGTAGATGGCATAGAGTGGATAAGAATCCATTATTCATATCCGGCTGCTTTCCCGGAAGATGTTCTTGACCAGATGGCCAACAATCCTAAGGTATGCCGATATATGGACATTCCTCTGCAGCATATCGCCGACAAGGTCCTTGACAACATGCATCGCAATGTAGACGGAGCATGGACTCGTGAGCTTATCAGAAAGATGAGGGAGAAGGTACCTGGGGTAGTCCTCAGGACCACTATGATCGTAGGTCATCCTGGGGAAGGCAAGCGTGCTTTTGCTGAACTTCTTGATTTCGTGGAGGAAGCTCGTTTTGAAAGACTCGGTGCGTTCAAGTATTCTGAGGAAGAGGGTACATATGGAGCTGAGAACTTCAAGGATACCATCTCATCACGCGTAAAGCAGGAACGTCTTGACGAACTCATGACACTCCAGAGTGAGATATCCCTTGCGTATAATCAGTCGCGCGTCGGTTCAGAAATCGATGTCATCGTTGACGATTTCACTGACGGAGTCTTCGTCTGCAGGAGCGAGTTTGAAAGTCCTGAGGTGGATGGCGAGATTCTTGTAAGATATGATGCTTCGCAGGCAGGGGATGTGGATCCGTATTCTCTTGTCGGTGAATTTATTAAGGTACGGGTAGTCGGCGCTGATGAATATGACCTCATCGCCGAGATTGTTGAAATCTGATAATGCTATGAAAAAGATTCTTGTTGCAGCTTTTACAACCGCTATGCTTGCCGTCTCTTGCGGTCCAAGCAAACATGCAGTTCATGTCGAGATGAGACATCCGTCGAAGTCAGGAGTCGAACTGGCAGGAAAGGTAGTTTCGGTTGTCTATCTGGAAGGTAATGATGCCCTTTCCAATGATTTCTGTGAAGCTATGGCAGATGGATTCGCATATACTCTCGAAGAAGACTACGGTACTGGAAACGGCAGCATAGGAATCTATCGCATGCGTAAATCGGCAGGAGCAGATTATTCATCGAAGGATTCGCTTTTCAATATCCTTATGGACACAGGGGCTGACGTCGTATTCCTTTTTGATACTGTCAAGTTCGGAAACATGACGGTAGGTGGTCCGTCAAAGGTTGCATACAAGACAAGTCCGGATTCTTCATATGTCAGCGCGGCATCTATTCCATTTACGATGAAGATGTATTGCTTTGACGGAATGAATCCAAAAGAAACAGTTCAGGCATTCGGCGGATCGAGCATGGCTCGACCTGATGTCTACTCAAACGGAAAGGATGACAGCACGATAGCTACTTCCAAGGCTTATAAGGCATTGGGTGCCGAGGGCTGGAACGCTGGTCTTGAAGTGGCGGAGTCATTCAAATCGCAGTGGAAGCATGAACAATATTCCATTGTCTATTTCGATGGACCGAAGTGGTATGAAGCTTTGAATCAGGCAGAACAGTACGACTGGAAAGGAGCAATTGATACATGGATCTCCATTCTCAGCACGAATGACATGATGAAACGTTCATGTGCAGAGTTCAATATCTCAGTAGCATGTTTCATGTTAGGAGATTATACCCTAGCCAAGGAATGGCTCGACCGTTCTGACGCAGACAATAAACTCCCTATTTCCGATGCCATGCGCAAGAGGATTGACGCCAGACTTTAGATAAACGAAACAGCAACTGCACTGCAGTTGCTGTTTTTGGTATATTGAGTTATTTGTTTGCTTCCGATGTGGCGATCAGGTCAAGTGCTTCTGCAAGGACTGAGATAGGATTCTTCACCTCTTTTTCGGTTGACATTTCTATCTGCCATTTGCATGTCTCACAGTCGCAAGCGACGAAGTCAGGCTTCAGCTTGGCAATCTGATCGAACAGCGGCTTTCCTATAGCTTGTGAGACCTCGTAATTCTCCTTCTTGAATCCGTATGTTCCTGCAATACCGCAGCAATTGCTGTCAAGTACAGTCAGCTCTACACCAGGAATCATCCTGAGAAGCTCAGTCGAGAATATTCCCCATCCAAGTCTTTCCATATGGCAAGGAGTGTGGTAGGCCACCTTCGCTTTGTAATCTTTCTTGAAGACAAGCTTCACCTTCTTTTCATCTATGAGCCTGTAAATGAATCTTGTAGCAAGTTCGATATAATCTCTTACATCAGAATTGTCGACTCCGAGGAGGTGAGGATACTCATCTCTGATTGTGAAGTTACATGATGATGATGTACCGATTACCGGCATCTGTCTTTCATATACACTCTTGCGGATGCTTTCGATGTTCTGCACTGCATTCTTCTTCGCCTGATCAATCATGCAGTTGGAAATCAATGCAGTACCGCAGCACTTCTCCTTGTCGAGAAGATGAACGCCGTAGCCGAGAGCATTCATGACGCTGATCAGATCCTTACCGAGCTGTGGATAATTGTAATTCACGTAGCAACCGTGGAAGAAGCTGACATGGCGGTTGAATGAGTTCTGGAACGGCATGACATTCTTCTTGTACCAGCTTTCGAATGTCTTGGAAGCATATTTAGGGAATGTCCTGTGTTTGTCAACTTTAAGAACCGTATCCATCACAGCCTTCGTAGGCTTGAGACCAAGAGCGAAATTCGCCACTGGAGCTACCTTTGTCGCTAATCCTCCCACGAAATCTGTACTGGCCAGAATCATGTCACGGAGCTTAGGAGCTTCTGCCGTATATTTGATTCTTGCTGATTGAATGATATCTCCGATGCGTACCCCTGAAGGACATGCAACCTCGCATCTCTTGCAGTTCAGACAGTATTTGAGTGTGTTGTCAAAGAACAGACCCTTCTTAAGTCTGAGTCTTTCACCATCCGGACCTGCCTGCTTAGGACCAGGATAAAGAGGGTTTACAGGCACTACTGGGCAGTATACGGTGCAGACTGTACATTTGATGCACTGCTCGAAGTTATTCTCGCTTATATTTTTCTCTTGCATTTTCATATAAAATCCTCCTATTTTTGAAGAATGTCATCTGCTGCAGCCAGAGCTGAAATAATGGCTACTCCTCCGCCGCATCCCTCATAAAGTGCGTTGCTTCCGCCAATCAGTGAACCGATTGCATAAAGATTCGAAATAGCTGTACCGCCGACATATGCATTGAGTTTCTCAGAAACCTTTGCTCCGAATGAAATGTAATTCTGCTTGTTCCAGAAATTTCTGTCAAACCAGTTCTCTCTCTTTTCTGCAAATGTGAGATCTATGCCGAATACAGGTTCGTATACTTTGTCTGGCGTAGCGATAAGACCTTTGCTGAAAAAGCTTCCTGATGCAAGAACGAAATTATCCGCATACACCCTTATATCTCCAAAGTTCGATGTCGCTATACTCTTTACAGTGCCGTCATCATTGAAGTCAGCTTCAAGAACTGTATCACCTAGGAAGAAACGTCCTCCTGCCTTTTCGAATTCAGCCTTAAGACTCATCTGTGACCTGATGCCAGGTACAGATGGTGGCATTGTTGCAACAAAAATAGTCTTGACTCCGATTGTCTCACGCATCTTGTCAACGGTTTCTGCATTTTTGAGACCGAAGACAGCAGGAATGATCACGACATCCTCATCCTTTATCATTGATTTGATCTGTGCTGCCGCTTTCTCCCATACTCCATCCCTGTCCATTACGCGTGCAATGTTTGTTGCGCGCATTTCACTAGGATTCTTGCGGAGCCTTTCCATTTCTTCAAGCTTTATCGAAGAAATCCTGCATACAGTTCCCTGTTTCTCAAATGAATCAGCTAGGAATTTTGTGTTAAAGTCAAGATATCCCAATATATTGATTATCAATGCCTTTTCTCCTATCTTCTCGCTGTCTGATGAAAGAGAAGTGAAATCGTTCAGGGTGAGCCATGCCAGTTTTCGTTCTCCTGTCGGAGTTATGCGCCAGCTATTTGTTTCTGCACTACCGTTTACCTTTATGCCGCAGCTTCCAAAGAAATCCGGAGCCTCAGCAGCATATGCTGCAACTTTGTCCACGCCGATTACTGAATATGGATGACCGGCATCAAGCTTCTTTATAGCCTCGAGCGGATTTTCAACAGGTGTACCGTCAGGCATCCTGCCGAGAAGGTCAAATGTTCCCGAAGAGAAATGCATTGCGCTTTGACCGGCTGAAATGATGGCGCATTTCTTTCCCGCCTTCTGCAGCCTTATACCGCAGACAAGTCCGGAGAGTCCACCTCCTATTATAATTGTATCGAATCTCATTTTCTACTTCACATTATCGGTTTCACATTCATTTCCCTCAAGTCCGCATACTCCGGAATATATCCACTGTGAGTATTCACTTTCTCTCAAGGTGTCACCCCAGCAGATAGGGTACATTCCTTTCCATCTTTCATTCACAAAGTTCTTGAGGTCGTTCTTTGCTCTGTCAGTGCATTTATGTGCATCTGCAAGCATTCCTGCTGCACGACATGCGCAGAGCTCACCCTGACATGTTCCCATTCCGACCCTTGTCCTGCGTCGAAGGTCCACCAGATTATGCACGTCCAGTTCATTGACAGCGTATCTTACCTCACCCACTGAAACTTCCTCGCACTCGCAGACAAGACTTGCATCATATTCGTCGTTAAGACCGATGTTCAGAGCTCTTGCTCCATGTCTTCCCACTGTCGCCTTGTGAGTGGCTCCAGGCTTGCTCCAGGTCTTCTGTGATATCTCGTCGATATTCTCATGCTCTGATCCTGGAAGAGGAGTGTGCATGGTCACGCATTCCTTTGCAACTGCCAGTTTCTTGCAGACGAGGTCTGTCGCCCATTCTGCCATGAGTCTGTATGTCATGAGCTTTCCACCTGTGATACTGATAAAGCCTTTGACTCCGTCTCTCGTCTCGTGATCGAGAAGAACTATGCCTCGGCTGATGTTACGTCCTGAAGGATCGTCGTCTGTAGCAACCAGAGGGCGTACTCCTGCATATGCCCTGAGAATACGGGTCGAAGCAAGGCTTGGTGCCAGTTTCTCGCCTTCCTGAAGAAGGACGTCCACCTCATCCGGAGTCACATACATATTGTCCACCTCTTCAAACGGCACTCGGCTTGAGGTAGTACCGATGAGACAGATTGTGTCTCCAGGAACAAGGATGTCTGCATTGGCAGGCTTGCGGCAGCGGTTCAGCACGACATTGTTTACGCGATGTCCGAAGATAAGAAGAGCTCCCTTGGCAGGGAACATATTGATCTTCACTCCAGCGAGTTCGGCAATATGCTGTCCCCATATTCCGCCGGCATTGACTGTAATAGGTGCGTAATACTGTTCTTTCTGTTTGGTTATATGGTTGTATGTTTCAACTCCCTTTACGGTGTTTCCTTCCTTGATCAAGCTGGTTACCTCGCTGTAGACCATTACTTTAGCTCCATGAAGCTTTGCGTCGATGACATTGGCCGAAGTAAGCCTGAAAGGATCGACTGCTCCGTCTGGAACCTTTACAGCTCCGATAAGGTCAGGATTGGCAGATGGCTCCATGATCAAAGCCTGCTTCGGGTCAATGATCTCTGCATTGATTCCGGCAGCCTGACAAGATTCTACGAATTTAGCCTGGTAGGCGAGGTCGTCTTCTGGAAGAGTAAGGAACAATCCTTCTGTTTCTTCCACGCAATGTCTTGCGATTTTTCTGAGAATCATATTCTCTTTGATACACTCCTCGGCTGACTCCTTGTCAGTTACGGCATATCTTGCGCCACTGTGAAGAAGTCCGTGATTTCGGCCGGTTGCACCTGTAGCGAGGTCATGCCTTTCAATAAGCAGTACCTTCAAGCCTCGAAGAGCGCAGTCTCGTGCTGTTCCTGCGCCTGTGATACCACCTCCGACAATGATTACATCAAATTCATTGTCTTTAACAGCTATTCCCATAATTGTTGCAGATATTATTTTTTAGTATGTCTTTTGTTTTTTCTGTTGGCTTTTCTATCCTTTCTTTTCTGGACTCTTGAAGCTCTCTTAGCCTGTACGGTCTCGCGTTTCTGTGCAATCATTCCCTTGAGATTATCTCCCATGTTTTCTGCGAAAATAGGGAACCTCATCTTGATCAATGCTATCTTTTCGTTGATGAAGGAATTGATGTGCCTTTCCTTCTTTTCCTCATGGATTTCATCGAAAGTAATCATGATGCAAGTCTCTTCCGCTTCACTGAATTCATGATTGATTCCTCCACCGAACATCTTCATTGTAGGGGATAGATTCATGTATGAATTCACTAGCGGAGGAATATTCACTCCATGTTTGCGGACCTCGGTGTTCAATAACTTGTAGTCACTTTTGAAGTCATCATCAGTCAATATGCTGTTCAGGTAGTTTATGTCTGTCTCTATCTTGAGAGGCTCAAGAGGTGTCACCAGATTCTCCTCGTCCTTGAAATGCTTGAAGAGAAAATGCTGGATCAGGTCTCGTGCCTCACGGTTGTAATCCGGATACATTGTCATTTTGCCGAAGAAATACTTCATGTCAGGTTTCTCGATTGCCAATGCTCCGAGTCCGTCCCAGAGGTTGTCGAGAGCGAATAATGCCTTCCTTCCAGCCTGACGGCTCTGATATTCGGGAGCAATGAAGCTTCTGCCGAGCTCGATGGTGTAAGGGAGATATTCCTTTATGAATTTATCCGAAAAGTGGAACATATGGGCTGTAGCCAGCAGCGGCTGCCCGTTCTCGTCCATCTTTATATCGTTTCCAAGTATATATCTGTATCCTCCGATAATCTTGTCTGCATCAGGATCCCAAACGATAAGTTGCTGATATGGGTTCTCCATGGTATCGAAATCATCGATGTCCATAGACATTCCACTACCACCGCCGGAATCACGGAAAGCTTCTTCGCGCAGCCTGCCGATTTCTTTCATTACATTTGGCGAATCATGATGATTGACAAGGTAAATCTCATTGCCGCCCTTGTTTGTATCCCTTAACTTTCTAGCAGGAGTAAGCTCAGATTTGAGTATATCCGTACTGATAGGATCAATAATTGGTTCCATAGGATTTGGTTAGATTTTGTACACTCTTTCTCTGATGTCCTGAGCCCACTCGTAATCTGATCTTGATGTGCCCAGGCTATCGATAGGTATAGGTTTTCCAAAGGTCACCCGATATTTTCTTCCTGTGCTTCTGTACATTTCATCAGGAAGAAGCATCATGGCGAAATTGAATTTCAGTCCGAGCTTTTTCTGAAGATTTGCTATGCGGTAGAAACGTTTCGAGTTTTCTCCTTCGAAATGGATAGGTATGATGTCACGTCCGGTTTCACGGCTTTTCTTTACGAATGATTTTCCCCAAGGCAGGTCTGTAATCTTGCCGTCTATCTTTCGTGAACATAGTCCTGCCGGGAAGATAAGCATCTGATTGTCAGAATCATATGCGTCATTGACCAGCTTGGATAGATTTCTAGCCTGACCACCCATCTTGTTTATCGGTATTCCGAGAGGAGCCATGCCATTGAGATTCATCAGAAGATCATTCATCAGATATTTGATCTTTCCGTCATATTCCCTGCCTATTATGGCGCCAAGAGTCACCCCGTCAATGGCACCAAGCGGATGATTTGAAACAAAAGTATATTTCTTTCCGTCTTTTGGGATATTCTCCAGGCCGTTGACTTCAATTTCCACACCAAGATACTTCAGGCAATACTCACAGAACTCCACACCTACATAGCCTTCCTTAAGGCATCCGTTTATGAAGTCAAGATGGATGAATTTCTTGAACCAGTTTACGACAAAGTGCGGAATGTACTTTGCCTTGTCACCGGCTTTTGATTCAATCACTTTCTCCAGATCAAGAATCTGTGGCTGTCTTTCATTCATGAATGAGGTCTTTTGTTATTCTACTTTCTTTACCGGGTCGCAAGTAAGGCCTACGCCGAGCTTCTTGAATATCTTTCTGTCAACCTCACTGAGCATTACAGTCGAATGCACCTGACATCCGTCAAGCTTAGGAAGCTGGTCAAGAGCCTTACGGCAGTTCTCGTCGTTGATACTCAGCATGGATATGGCAACCAGCACTTCGTCTGTATGCAGGCGCGGGTTGTGTCCATGAAGGAAAGAAACCTTTGTCTTCTGAATCGGTGCAATCATCTCTTCCGGAATAAGCTTCACATCATGAGGTATTCCTGCAAGATGCTTCGTAGCATTAAGGATGAGTGCAGCACTCGGACCGAGGAGTGAACTTGTCCTTGCTGTGATGATTGTACCGTCCTGAAGTTCTATGGCTGCAGTAGCAACTCCGTAAAGATCCTTCCTCTCCCTTGCTGCAACTGTAGTCCTTCTGTATTCTGTCGTAAGCTTAGCCTGCTTGAGAATCAACGAAATCTTATTGACTTCGTTCTCGTTGTTTCCTTTTTCCGCAAGGTTGCACAGAGCGTAGTAATATCTTCTGATTATTTCCTCTCTGGCAGCATTGCAGCATACATCCTCATCGCTCATGCAGAATCCTAACATGTTGACTCCCATGTCGGTAGGAGATTTGTACGGACTTTCTCCATAAATGCCTTCGAAGAGAGCGTTAAGTACAGGGAAGATCTCTATGTCACGATTATAGCTTGCCGCAATCTCTCCGTATGCCTCGAAGTGGAAAGGGTCAATCATGTTTACATCATTCAGGTCAGCTGTTGCAGCTTCATATGCTATGTTCACAGGATGCTTCAGAGGCAGGTTCCATACAGGGAATGTCTCGAATTTAGCATATCCTGCCTTTGTGCCCCTTTTATTTTCATGATAGAGCTGACTAAGGCATACAGCCATCTTTCCGCTTCCCGGACCAGGAGCTGTAACGACGACCAGAGGACGGCTTGTCTCGACATAATCGTTCTTGCCGAATCCTTCATCCGAGTCAATGAGAGCCACATTGTTAGGATAGCCCTCAATGGTGTAATGATAATATACCTTGATCCCGAGTCTCTCCAGACGTGCTCTATAAGCTTCGGCGCTGGACTGACCGTTGAAGTGAGTCATGACTACACTGCTGACATAGAATCCGACATTTTCGAATTCTCCCTTGAGGCGCAGTACATCTTCATCATATGTGATACCGAGATCCCCACGGACCTTGTTCTTCTCTATATCCTTGGCGCTGATCACTATGATTATTTCAGCCTCGTCCTTCAACTGCTTGAGCATATCAAGCTTGCTGTCGGGCTTGAATCCCGGCAGTACGCGGCTTGCATGGTTGTCGTCGAATAATTTACCTCCGAATTCAAGGTAAAGCTTGTCTCCGAACTGAGCTATGCGCTTCTTGATCTGTTCGGACTGTATCTTAAGATACTTTGCGTTATCAAATCCCGTTTTCATACGGGATACAAAGATAACTTTTCTGCCTTTCTTCTGCAACAATTTTTAATAAAAAAGGGCTGACCGAAGTCAACCCTTGTGCAATAGGCAGAACCGTAAGCCGGTTTCTGTTTTAATCTGTCATTTATCTTCGCAACCTACCCCCTGGAAATGAGCGGGCAGCCCATTTGCCCTTGCGGACATTCCAGTATACATGGTCTTGCTGGTCCTGGTGCCGTCACCGCCGTATGTCGCCATACAACGTCGTGAGCTCTTACCTCGCGGTTTCATCCTTACCCTTTCGGGCGGTTTGTTTTCTGTTACGGCATTCATAAGATTACTCCCATCTGTGCTTTCCACAGCAGGTTGCCCTGCCCAGTCCGGACTTTCCTCTGATGCCTGAGCATCAGCGACAGAAGCGTTCTACCTATATTTCAATGAACTATTTGTATCCGAGCTTGCGCTCAATCCTGTCATTCTCCTTATCAAGACGTTCAACCTCTTTGCGAAGAGCCGGGGTGATGTCCTCGCAATGCTTGTGGCATTGCATTGATTTAGAGTACATTCGGCCTATGCAGAAATTACTGTGTGTACATCCGCTGCAATGATTTTCATCTGCCTGCATCTTGTTTACGAAGTCCGTATCTTCAAGTACGGCACGTCCCATCTGGATCATCGGAAATCCCTTTTCAATTGCTTCATCAGCACTCTTGCGGTCTGTGATGCCTCCTACATATACGAAAGGGAAGTCAGGCATTGCCTCCCGGAATTTCAGTGAATCCTCCATGAAGAAAAGCTTCTTGAAAGGTACAGTGGGCGCAACAATCTTACCGCCGATCAGCACTCCGAGCTTGAGCCACCATTTGCTCCATGGGAAATAATGGACAATGGCCTTTACCGGAAATTGTCCGCGCATCACATATTGCGGATGGCGGCTTACAAAACCTCCTGAAAGCACAATGGCTTCTATGCCCATGTCTCTCAAGACCTTGGCTACTTCTATCAATTCATCAGTCTCCTGTCCGCCTTTGAATCCGTCTCTGGTGTTCAGCTTGGCGAAAAGCGCAATTCTGCCTTTTCCTGCAGCCACTACCTTCTCTACGCACATCTTCATGAATCTCATGCGGTTTTCGAGACTGCCGCCGAATTCGTCACGACGATGGTTGGTGTATGGTGAGAGAAACTGTGAGATGAGGTATCCGTGTCCGGCATGGATTTCTATGGCGTCGAATCCTGCTTCGATGGCAAGTTCTACAGCCTTTCCATACGCATCCGCAACTTCATTTATCTGCTCCATATTCATCTTCTGGACGAATGTAGGGGAGTATAGGTTGAAGCCTCGGCTGGCACCATAAGGCATGCATCCGCAGATGGTCCTGTGCGACATGTTTCCGCAGTGACCGAGCTGTATCGATGCCTTTGCACCTTCTGCGTGTATCGCATCAGTCAGTTTCTTCAGTTCGGGAACTATTTCTTCACGCATCCATAACTGATTTTCAAAGGAAAGTCCGCTCTGACATACAGCTGCATATGCAACCGTAGTCATTCCGATTCCTCCTCGTGCTACCGCTGTATGGTAGTCGAAGAGTTCCTGAGACGGTCTTTGTCCCGGGCACATAGCCTCGAAAGCCGCAGATCTGATGGTGCGGTTCCTTAGCTCTATGGGGCCGATTCTGTATGGTGTAAATAATTCGCTCATTACCAAATGAATGGTATAATATGTTTCTTTTTCAAACAGGTATATTCCTCTCCGAATTCCTTTTCGTACTTTTCGGTCAGTGACTTGGCTCGTGGACCGAGGTTTGCGAATGTCCATATTGCGAACAATGCTCCTGCCGGAGACCATGTGAGTATTGCATAACCGATCCATTCGGTCAGCTCTCCGAAATAGTTCGCTGATGTCACGTATTTATAGAATCCCTTACGGGGAATATAATGCTTTGTATCTCCTGGCTTGCGGAGGCTGCGGATTACATGATCCGAGTGCAGGTTGATGGTCATTCCTGCAATGAAGATTACCATGCCTATGATGAACTGCGGGCTCCACAGCCATTCCGTACCATACATGCCGGCAGGTGCCTCCCTGAACAGCCATCCTCCTATTAGGTAGGCATTCAATGTGTTGAATACTGATCCCATGAGCATTATGGCTATAGGCATGGTACTCTTTCCTCTCATCATAAGAGGAAATATGAATGACCTCTGGAAATAATGGAGCAGGTATAGTCCTGCCATGATGTAGAGCACATGCTTGGAATTGCCGGTGTCGACTCCCGATAACGCAAATCTGATGGTGTGGCAGGCTAGGAAGATGAATGCCGGAGCTTCCATCAGTATCCATGCCGTTCGGTTGCTGATCTTCGGCCCCCAGTTGGAAGTCGAAAGATAACCGTATCCTGCCTTGAAGAAGAACAAGGCAACGAATACGATCACAGCCATCACAGCCATTATTGTCATTATCAGATAGTATGTGTTCATTTTACAGTCCGAATATCGCGCAAAGTTAATCAAATTTTCGCAAATAGTTTTTTTTGACTACTTTTGTGCATAATTTAAAGTTGAAATGAGAACAATTATCACAACTCTGCTCATGTCCTTCCTTCTTCTGTCCTGCTCGGATGCGAAGATAAGGGAGTATGCGCTTGAAGTTGTTGCTGAATATCCCCATGATGTCGAATCATATACCCAGGGTCTCTTCTTTCATGACGGCCAACTTTATGAAAGTACCGGCATGCACGGAAAATCGACTTTCAGAATGGTTGATCTTGCGACCGGAGAGGCTTCGAGGAAACTTTCTTTTGACAAGAAGTATTTCATTGAAGGTTCCGTCATATGGAAGGATAATCTTTATATCCTGACATGGGAAAGCCGTATGGCTTTTATCTATGACGCCAAGACATTGGAATATAAGTCCTCATGGAAATATCCTCGGGAGGGTTGGGGTATCACCACAGACGGAAAGAATCTCATTGCTTCGGACGGAAGCGCCAATCTGTATTTTCTTGATGAGAACTTTGCCCAGATGAAGAAAGTTCTTGTGACTATAGAAGGAAGGCCTGTGAGATTCCTCAATGAACTTGAATATATTGACGGAAAAGTGTGGGCTAATGTCTATACTTCCGATGAAATAGTGATAATCAATCCGAAGGACGGACATGTGGAAGGAGTGATCGACTGCCGAGGTCTGCTGCCGAAGAATCTTTATACTTCCGAAACAGACGTTCTTAATGGAATTGCATATAATCCTGAGGATGGAAAGACCTATCTTACAGGAAAGAACTGGCCGAAGCTATACGAAGTAAAGCTGGTTGAAAAGAAATAGAGATAGCCGGCTGGTCCGGCTTTGACATAGAGCAGGGGTGTCTCGGGAGACCGAGGCTGAGATCATACCCATGAACCTGATCCGGATAATGCCGGCGTAGGGAAGCGTAATCTCATTGTACATGCAGCTTTTATGGTTTCATGTCTGCCCCTTGCATTAATGTATCAACATTATGCGAGGTTTTTTGTTTTTTGCAGCGCTTATGGCGCTGATCCCTTTCTCAGCACTAGGTGATGAGAAAGAAGCGGCCGATAGAAAGGTCGAGAGGCTTGACAGTGTCGTAGTCTCATCATCACGAGCAGGTAGAAATACGCCTGTGACATTCACAATGGTAGGAAAGGAAGATCTGAGGCGTTCCAATCCTATAAATTCTCTCCCGATGAATCTGGCTCTTCAGCCTTCGGTGATTTCTGTAAATGAGGGCGGTACAGGACTAGGTTATTCCAAGATGACTGTCCGTGGATCGAAAGGATCCCAGATCAATGTGACGCTCAATGGAATAACATTGAACGATGCGGAGTCTCAGGAGGTGTTCTGGGTCAATATCCCGGCTCTTTCTTCTATGATTTCCAGCGTTCAGCTCCAGCGAGGTCTCGGTACTTCGGCGAATGGCGCGGGAGCATTCGGCGCCAGTGTCAATATGAGCACTGCTTCTGTAGGCCCTGATCCGTTCGCTTCAGCTGAAATGTCCTTGGGTTCTTATGGAACATTCGTCAGTACTTTTGCAGCCGGTTCAGGCCTCCTTCCTTCCGGAATCTACTTCAATGCAGCATATTCGCGTGCCCAGACAGATGGTTACATACGTAATGCATTTGCGGATGTACACTCTGCTATGGCAGTGGCAGGTTGGATGAACGCGAGGAATTCCCTGCGTCTGACATGGTTGATGGGCTCTCAACATACCGGAATAACATGGGAGGGTATAAGTCTGGAACAATATGAAATCGATCGACGTTATAATCCGGCAGGAGAATACTTCGATCAGTTCGGAAATGTACATTATTATGATAATGAGACAGATAACTATGCTCAGCATCACCTCCAGCTCAACTATACTCATTCCTTTACAGATCGTCTGGCATGGAGTACTACTTTCAATTACACTCGTGGAGATGGGTATTATGAGAATTATAAAGCAGGTAAGTCGTTTTCAAAATATATGATGAATGCACCTGTAGTAGACGGAGTTCTATATGAGGAGGGAGACTTCATCACTAAGGAAGCTTTGGCTAATGATTATTATGTGCTGAATTCTGATCTGCGATATTCTTCTGAGAGAATGAATGTCACAGCCGGAGTGAATCTTTCACGTTATGACGGAGATCATATAGGTTCGGTTCTCTGGAATAATCTGCTTGGAGACTCCTTCGATTATGACGAACATCAGTGGTATCTGAACCGTGGACTAAAACATGAGGCAAATGCTTTTGTGCGTGGGGAAGTTCTTTTCAATGAACGACTTACAGCTTATGCTGATCTGCAGTACAGGGGAGTTTGGCTTGATATGTCGGGTCCTGAGGACGATGGAGTCCTGCTCGATCATAGCGATAACTGGCAGTTCTTCAACCCACGTGCAGGCCTTTCATACAGATGGAATCCGTCCTCACGTATTTATGCTTCAGCTGCCCTTGGACATAGAGAGCCCGGAAGAAGCGACATCAAGGAGCTGATCCTCGATGCCAATAAGGCTGCTTCTGCAGGAGTTTCAGGAAGGGGAGTCAATATCCGGCCGGAAAAGATGCTGGATATTGAAGCCGGTTATGAATATGTCATAGACAGATTGTCTTTGTCTGCGAATGTGTATATGATGGAGTACTGGGATATGCTTATCGAGACAGGAAAGCTGACAGATGTAGGCTATGCGATAAAGGAGAATGTCCCAAGAAGCTGGCGCAGAGGAATCGAACTCGCAGCATCGTGGAAGGCTTTCTCATGGCTTGATATGAACGGTAATATGACATTGTCTACCAATAAGATACGTAACTATACCGCTTATTATGAAATGTATGACAACATGAATGACTGGAACTATCTGGGGCAACATGAAGTAGAGTTCAATAATACTGATATACTCATGTCTCCGTCGCTTGTCGCTATGGCTGGTCTGACATTCAGGCCATTTGTGTCATCGGCCGGCTCCTTGAACTCCGCATATGTATCTTTAACCGGAAAGTATGTCGGCAGACAGTATTATGACAATACTTCTTCTGAAGAACGTTCCATACCGTCGTATTTTGTCAGTGATCTGTCACTTGGGTATGAGGTTCCGCTCAAATATGAAAGCAACCTGACCTTCAGTTTCCATGCTCATAACCTTTTCAATAATATGTATTATGCAGATGCATGGCTCTGGAGAGCGTATTTCCAGCAAGAGGATACATATTACTCGGAAGTCGGCATCTATCCGCAGGCTCCATTGAACTTCATGTTCAAGATCGCCTATCGCTTTTGATAATGTAAACCATCCGATAACTAATTGAACGAATAAACCCACGTGCTGTTGAATGTAAGTACGTGGGTTTTAGTCTTTTATCCTCTATTGGTTGAATTCCATAATTAAGAGAGCATGCGACCGGCTTTACTCATATCTACCTTATGGAACTTGTAGCCGAGTCTTTTGAGCTGAAGCGAAGCACCTGTGCGGAAAAGAACCTTTACTGTGCGTGCGAATATGTGGAAAGCCTTTACAGTCTGATGCTCGATGTGTTCATGCTGGATGAATGTTGTGGCCTTCTGAGCGCAGCATAGAAGAATATTCATGATCTGCTTTGCTTCCACTGAGTCCAGTGACAGACCGAGTATGTTCTGGACAATATGTTCATCCATGTCGTCAAAGCCGCGCGGACCATGGAGACTGTCGTATCCGGCGCTATGGTGACGTCCCCAGTCGGTATCCCACCACTGTGCCACAGCCATTCCCGCATATCCTGCGCATGCTATGGCGAATTCAGGATAGCTGTTGACTTCAGGAAGAGCCTCCGCTATGTATTCCGGTGCCCATTCCTTCCATTTGCCGTCTATGTCGTCAGAAGCCAGGAGCTCTCCGTCAAGCATGCCCAGGCTTGTGCACATTTTAAGAATCTCTCTCTGAAGGTTCTCTTCGTATGTGTTGTAATACTGTATGTTCTCTTCCATAATCTTAAAATTCAGTTTAACGTAAATCCTTAAAAAAGCTCGCATCACTGCGAGCTTTTTCGGTTAGTTAGTAGTGTAGTGTATTCCCTTTTGGGATGATTAATTATTAGTGGTTAGAAACGTCTGATTGACATTAAATCGTTATGTCGAATGCAAATTTAGATATTAAATTGAAATTTGCAAATTATTTTCAGTTTAATTCTGATAAAAGATGTGGTCTGAGCGTTTTTGTACGTTCAATAGCTTGCTCGTCCTGCCATTCACGGATCAGTTTCGGATTTCCGCTGAGGAGAACATCAGGAACTTTCCATCCGTTGAATTCCGCTGGTCTGGTGTATACCGGAGGGGAGAGCAGACCGTCCTGAAAGCAGTCGCTCAGTGCTGATGTCTCGTCTGAAATCGCACCTGGGATAAGACGGATGATGGAATCTGCAAGAAGTGCTGCCGGAATCTCTCCGCCGCTGAGAACGTAGTCTCCTACGGAAATCTCTCTGGTGATGAGATGTTCTCTGATCCTGTGATCTATGCCTTTGTAGTGGCCGCAGAGGATTATGATGTTTTCTTTCAGCGACAGTTCGTTAGCGATGTTCTGATTCAGTATTTCTCCGTCCGGAGACATGTATATGACCTCGTCGTACTCTCTTTCGGCCTTAAGCTCCTGTATCATATTGTATACAGGCTCAAGCATGAGCACCATGCCCGCATCTCCTCCATAATTGTAGTCATCCACCTGCTGACGAGGACCTTTGCCGTATTTTCTGAGGTTATGTACGTGTATTTCCACGAGCCCCTTCTTGATTGCACGGCCGACTATTGAATGTCCCAGAGGGCTTTCCAGAAGTTCGGGTACGACTGTAAGTATGTCAATTCTCATGATAAATAGTTTTTTAGTTCTGCAAAAATAGCAATTTGATATGAGTTTTACTAAAAAAATGGTATATTTGCGACTTGTACGAATTTATAAACCAATAACTCCATTATTATGAGTGCAGAGATCATTCCTGATGTTGCCATGACATCAGATGTAGTAGTGGCTGAGCCTGTAGAAGTTGCAGAATCAGCTGTAAATTATTCAGAAAAGAACCTTGCTGAACTTATCAGACTTTTTGAGGAACTGGTTCAGAACGAGGAAAGAATGAAAATGTCCAAGGAAGCCGAGGCTATCAAGTCTGCTTTCTACAAGAGACTTCAGAAGGAAAAGGCAGAAGCAGGTCTCCTGAC
Organism: Bacteroidales bacterium; assembly: GCA_017561265.1. Next base: position 7,483 of record JAFZDJ010000012.1, on the reverse strand, counting down.
TTCTGCAGCAGCTGAAACTGAGGAGGAATCAGAGACAGAAGCTGCTGAGGCTCCTGTTGAAGACACAGTAAGCGACAATCCTTTTGCAGAGGTAGAAAGAGGCTTCAAGAATCTTTATAATAAATATAAGAAGGAGCGTGCCGAGTACAACAGGCAGCTTGAAAAGGAACGTGAGGACAATCTCGCCAAGAAGGAGGCTGTGATTGCAGATCTCAAGGCTCTTCTTGAGAAGCAGGAGGATGTCAATGCTACATTCCCTGAGTTCCGTGAGATTCAGAACCGTTGGAGAGCCATCGGTCCTGTGCCGGCTCAGAGCTACAGAAACATCAACGAGACTTATCAGCTCTATGTGGAGCAGTTCTATGATATGGTCAAGATCAACCGCGAGCTTCGTGACCTTGATTTCAAGAAGAATCTCGAGGCCAAGGAGCAGTTCTGTGAGTTTGCAGAGAAGCTTGCTGAGAATCCGAACGTTGTTGAGGCTTTCCGTGAGCTTCAGAAACTCCATGAGCAGTGGAAGGAGTTCGGTCCTGTTGCTAAGGAATACAGGGATCAGATCTGGGATCGTTTCAAGGCTGCTACAGCTGTAATCAATAAGAAGTATCAGTCTTTCTTTGAAGATATCAAGGAGCAGCAGGCTGAGAATCTTGTGAAGAAGACAGCGCTTTGCGAGAAAGTTGAGGAAATCGCTGAGAGAGAGGTTACCGATTCTAATGAGTGGAATGCTTTCTCTAAGGAGATAGAGGATATCCAGAAGGAGTGGAAAGCCATCGGTTTTGCTTCAAAGAAGGAGAATCAGAAGATCTACGACCGTTTCCGCGCGGCATGCGATAAGTTCTATGGACGTAAGAGAGATTTCTACAACGAATATAAGGACAGCATCAATGCCAATCTTGATAAGAAGATTGAGCTTTGCGAGGCTGCTGAGGCATTGAAGTCAAGCACTGAGTGGAAGAAGGCTACAGATCAGTTCATCAACCTTCAGAAGCAGTGGAAGGAAATCGGAGCCGTTCCACGCAAGAAGTCAGAGCAGCTTTGGAAGAGATTCCGTGCGGCTTGTGATGAGTTCTTTGCTGAGCGTGACAAGAATGCAAAGCCTGAGAATGATTTCTATGGCAACCTCAAGGCTAAGCAGCGTCTGATCGAGGAGATCAAGGCATATGAGCTCAAGAATGATGAGTCTGATGCAGCTGCAATGCAGGATTTCCAGAAGAGATGGCAGGAAATCGGTTTCGTTCCATTCAAGGAAAAGGACAACGTAGCACAGGCTTACAAAGATGCTATGAATGCCAAGTTCCCTCACAATGGCAGAGGTGCTGGCCGTCGCGGACGTGGAGGAAAGCCTGCACTTTCCGAGAAGGATCGTCTGATACAGAAGTACAATCAGCTTGAGCAGGATATTGTTACATACGAGAATAACATCGGATTCTTCTCAATGTCCAAGAATTCTGCACCGCTTGTAAAGCAGATGGAAGATAGAATAGCTCAGTCCAAAGAGGAACTCAAGGCTCTTGCAGAGCAGATCAGAGTTCTTTCTGAGGCTGATGAACAGGAATAAATTCAATGGCGGTGGCCGAGGAGGTCACCGTCAGTTTGTGTAATAATTTTCTATTTTATAGATGAATAAGAGTAATTTGACAGGATTTGTCTTGATCTTTGCCATCCTCATGGGATTTTCATGGTATCAGTCAAGACAGTACAGCAAACAGATGGAGGCACAGGCGCAGCTTGACTCCATTGCAAGAGTCGAGCAGATGGCTGCGATGGCTATGGACTCGATAAACAGGGCGCAGGGTCTTGTGCCGGAAAATGACATCAAGGTACATACAATGCCTGCATATAAGGACAGCCTTCTGACTGAAGCGCGTCTTGCAGTAGAGTCATTCCATAAACTTGCAAATGACAAGGTGGAGATTGAGTTCACTACAAGAGGAGCGCAGCCATATTCAGTAAAGGTCAATGACTATATGTCGTATGACAGTACGGCTCTTTACCTTATCAAGCCAGGTGCGAGTCAGTATGGAATAAGCGTCTTTGCCGGTGAGAATATCAACACCAAGGATTTTGTATTCCAGGTTGCGGAGCATACAGATTCTACTTTGGTTATGCAGCTTCCTTTCGTGGGCGGCGGATATATCCAGCAGAAGTTCGTCCTTCCGCACGACAGTTATATGGTGCAGAATGAGCTTTCTTTCGTCAATATGGACGGAATCATACCTCGTAATGTATCAATGCTTGATATAGACTGGTCTGTGGTCATTCCTCGTCTTGAGAAGGGCTATAAGAATGAGAAACAGTACTCTAAGCTTGATTTCTATTTCAGCGGAGACAAGAAGCCGGAGGAGATCGGACGCGGCCGTGACGGTCAGGAAAGAGTTGATACCAAGGTCAAGTGGTTTGCTTTCCAGCAGCAGTTCTTCTCTGCAATCATGACTGCGAAAAACGAGTTCGCATCTGCTGATTTCAGTCTCAAGTTCTTCTCAGAGGACGAGTACAAGGCAGAGGGTAAGCTCATGACATGCTCAGCAAAACTTCGCTCGGATTTCCAGGCTGGTTCAGGCAATGTGACTATTCCTTATGAGTTCTATTTCGGTCCGAATGACTATAGAACACTGAAGAGCTATGATGACAAGTATGAGAAGATCATTCCGCTTGGCGGATGGATGGTGGCATGGTTCAGCCGTCTTGTGATCATCCCAAGCTTTGACTTGCTCGGTAAGTTCATCAGCAACTACGGTATCGTAATCCTTCTGATGACTCTTCTTATCAAGCTTCTCATCTCGCCGCTTACAATCAAATCGTATAAGTCAACTGCGAGAATGCAGGTGATCAAGCCTGAGATTGACAAGATCAACCAGAAATATCCAAATGAGAAGGATGCCATGAAGAAGCAGCAGGCTACAATGGAGCTGTATCAGAAAGCAGGAATCAGTCCTATGGGCGGATGCCTTCCTATGCTTCTTCAGATGCCTATTCTCTTTGCTATGTTCCGTTTCTTCCCGGCTTCGATCGAGCTTCGCCAGCAGAAGTTCCTCTGGGCTGATGACCTTAGTGCATATGATTCCATCTGGGATTTCGGAGTGAATGTACCTCTTCTGGGAGACCATCTTTCTCTCTTTGCTCTTCTGATGGCTGCGACTATGTTCTTCTACTCAAGGATGACTTCGTCTCAGATGTCTGATGATCCGAATATGGCAGGAATGAAGTTCATGAGCCTTTATCTCATGCCTATCATGATGTTCTTCATCTGTAACAACCTTTCATCAGCGCTCAGCTACTACTACCTCCTGTCAAATATCATTACTATGATCATGACATGGTATATCCGTAAGTATGTAGTTACAGAAGATAAGGTTCGTGCAGACATGATGCTTAATGCCAGCAAGCCGAAAGCTAAGTCAAAGTGGCAGCAGAGACTTGAAGAGGCACAGAAGATGCAGGAGCAGATGCAGAAACAGCAGAATCGCAGATAATGATTAAAGAAACAATCAATAAACTGATTTCAGAGCTGCCAGCAACTGTAAAGTTGGTGGCAGTTTCTAAATTTCACCCTTTCGAAGCCATAGAAGAGGCTTATCAAGCCGGTCAGAGGATATTTGCCGAGAGCCGTCCGCAGGAGCTTCATGCCAAAGTAAAGCGTCTTGAAGAAATTCGTATCGAGAGGGGAGAGCCAGATTATATGTCTGATATCGAATGGCATTTCATCGGCCATCTTCAGACCAATAAGGTGAAGATGGTTCTTCCGTATGCCTCTTTGGTCCAGTCAGTAGATTCCGTACGACTTCTGGAAGCTATCAATGCATGGGGATCATCAAACAATAAAGTTGTAAATGTTCTTCTGGAGCCTCATGTGGCGGCAGAAGAAACTAAACAGGGGTTTGATCCAGATGAAATTGTAGATGTACTGGCTGATGCCAAAAGAAAATATCCCAATATCCGTTTCTGCGGAATAATGGGAATGGCTACATTTACTGATGATGAGTCGGTAATCAGATCGGATTTTGCTTCAATCAGAAACATTTATGAATCAGCACGTTCTCAATGTCATGAAGATTCGTTTTCAGAACTGTCCATAGGCATGTCCGATGATTATCCGATTGCAATCGAATATGGCTCGACTATGGTGCGCATCGGTTCTATGATTTTCGGTATCAGACAATATTAGTCTGATACCGAATTTTCTTTTTATCTTCTGTATTCTTCAGCCTGCGCTGAGTTCCATACGATTATTGCGCTTCCGTGGCGGAAATATGTGTCGAGATCCGGTCGTCCGAGATTTGACGGCTCTTTTGCTGCAGTTCCATTTATGATTTCATTTACAAGTTCCTGCATGTCATTGAGATACTCCATGCCCATTTCCTTGCCCTCAAGTTCCGGTAGCCAGTCTCTTTGCCAATAGTGGCCGCCGTAGATACGCAATTTGTCGATATTCACATCATTTTCAGGGTCTTTAATCCATGAGATAAGGTGAGGTACAGCCGATTCGTATTTGCGGAAAGCCTCTGTGTTGAATATCCAGACACCGTGTCCTGAGCCGATTGCATCTCCTGTAAGAAGGATGTCACGTCCATTGATGTTGAAAACTACTGAGCCGTCAGTATGGCCCGGTACTTCGATCGTTTCGACCTCTATGCCTCCAAGATCGAATACATAGCCTTCGTTTATGAAGCTGTAGTTCAAATCCGGAAACCTTCCGACAAGGCGTGTGAAGTCTGTTTCAGGCATTGCATAGCCGACCTCCTTGTCGTCGATAAAGGCATGGAGCATTCCAGTATGGTCTCCATGGTTATGGGTGAAAGTTATTGTAAGTGGCTTTCCCTCAATGCGTTCTGATACGAGTTGACGAAGGGATTCTGCGGCATTGTCTGCCCATTTGATATTGTTGGAGAGGTCAACTAGCAGGGCTTCCTTCTTGCCGACAATGAGATACATGTCGGAGCAGTTGTTGAAGTGAGTCTTGTTGCCGTATGCATCAAATGTTTCACCTGCCGGATAAGTTGAGTTGAAATCCTGGATGTGATATACATTTTCATCGATGACGGAAATTGTGTAGGGGCCGACTTCTACGTCAGCAACAGTTGTCTTGCAGCCTGCCAGGCAGAATACTGCCATAATGCAGAATAGGATATTTTTCATATGCATGTAAGTTTAAATTATTTTCTGAGTTCTTCAATCATGGCCTTGGCTACAGCTGACGATGCCCCTGTGCCACCGAGGGATTCGCGGATATCTGCATAATCAGAGAGCATCTTGGAGCGACGCTCATGGTTTTCTATCAGTTCGCGGACTTCCTTTACCAGTGCATCTGAGTTGCATTCATCCTGGATGAATTCCTTGAAGCCAAGTCTGTCGATGATGAGGTTTCCAAGGCTTATATATCTGATCTTGACGATTTTGCGTGCGATCCAATAGGTGACAGGGTTTGTGATATAACCTACAACCTGCGGCGTATTGAAAAGTGCGGTCTCCAATGATGCTGTTCCCGAGTTTATCACTCCGGCCTCAGCGTGTCTGATTATCGACTGAGTCTCTCCGAAAAGCACCTTTATGTATCTGCTGTTCTCTTCATTGAGCCAGGCAGTATAGTCTGCTATTGAACGTGATGGTGCACCTGCGATAAGGAATTGATGTTCAGAGTATTCTGGTAATGCGTGCATCTTTGATGCAAATTCTGTCAATACAGGCATCATTGTACTGATCTCTCCTTTTCTTGATCCGGCAAGCATGGCAATGACAGGCCGGTCTTCAAGTCCGGCTCTTGTTATGAAGTCAGCCTTGCTTTCGTTCATTGCGCGCGAACCATCAACGGCATCCACCAGAGGATTACCTTTATAAATGTAGCTGATTCCTTTGGAATCGAAGTATGGTTTTTCAAAAGGGAAGACGATGAAGAGCCTGTCTACATATGCCTTCAGTTTCTTGATGCGTCCTTCACGTGATGCCCATACCTTCGGTGCTATGTAATAGAATACCTTGAATCCGGCCTTGTGGGCGAATTCGGCTATCTTGAAGTTGAAGCCGGGGTAGTCTATGAGGATGACTACATCAGGTTTCCATGCAAGGATGTCTTTCTTGCAGAATGAAACATTGCCGAGGAGTTTGCAAGCTTTGGCAAGGACCTCGACGAAGCCCATGACAGCACCATCCTTGTAATGACGTACCAGTCCGGAAGCGAGGCCGGTGGCATGGGGATGAAAAACCGTGCTACCCCCCTGGCCGCAGGGGGAGGGACCCAGCCCGAAGGGATGGGAGGGGTTGTTTTTCATCCCCATGCCACCGGCCTCGCCTTTCTGCCATACCTCGGCCATCAGGTCGCCTCCCCAGAAACGGATTTCCGCCTGAGAGTCCTCCGAGTATATGCCTTTCATCAGGTTCGAACCGTGCAGATCGCCTGATGCTTCGCCTGCTATGATATAGTAACGCATACTTTAGAAGATATTGCGTAGTCTTTCAAGTTCCTGATAGTCAGTGCAATCTACATTGTGAGCCACGACGCTGATGTATCCGTCCTGAACAAGACGATGATCGGCATCAGGTGTGTTATGCGGGTCGTCCTGGAACTCTCCGACCATCATATAAAGATCCTCTCCTTCTTCAATTACAGGATTTGAACTCTGTCCGACCATTTCCGGAGTGATGCCGTATTTCGCATAATGCTGTATATCCCATTCTTTGTACTCTTTTATCCATCTGCCTCTTCCTTGCGATCCGGCTTTGACTCCCTTGATCTGATCTGCAGGAATGTCAGGGAAGTTTACATTATAATATATGCCGTATTTATCAGGATAATTATCCATGAGTTTAGCGAAGATTTCACCGAAATAGCGGGAAACTCCACTGAAATCCGGGTTCGGATGAAGTGAGTCCAGAGATACTCCGATTGCAGGTATACCGTTCAATGCCGCTTCGGCTGCTGCTCCCAGTGTTCCGGAATAGCATGATGCGACAGATGCATTGGATCCATGATTGATGCCGGATACGACTACATCCGGAAAATCATTGAGGAACATTGTGTTGAGACCGAATTTTACACAGCTGGCCGGAGTCGCATCTACATAATGCCAGCCGTTTCCCATATCTTTGTGAGCTATCTGTTTGAATCCCAGCGATAGAGCCATGGACATGCCTGACTGGTGCTTTTTAGGAGCGATGACGGTCACTTCGCCAAATCGGCTCATTATATCTGCAAGGACCTTTATTCCTTTAGCTTCGTATCCGTCGTCGTTGGTTATCAGTATGCGCATATTTCTTCTGTTAATTTTCATACAAAGATAGCATTATATTCATAAATTTTTCTAAATTTGCATCGATTTTGTGGATTTGGGTAATCCCGTATCAAAGACTATTTAAAGTTTAACTTTATATAAATTTATTTAAACAATGATTAAAGTAGGTATTAACGGTTTCGGCCGTATCGGTCGTATGGTTTTCCGTGCGGCTGTTGAGAACTTCTCAAACGACATTCAGATCGTAGGTATCAATG
>JAFZDJ010000111.1 GCA_017561265.1 Bacteroidales bacterium | reverse complement strand
GTTCTTTTTAGCAATATTGCAAAGTTCGGCCTCTACGGACTTGGAATTGCGTGGGGAGTAACGCCTATAGTGATAATCTTCATGTGGTGGTTTGGAACAAAGGTTCTTAAGATCGATAACAAGCCTCTGGTCATTACGATTGCATCAGCGACATCTGTATGCGGAACAAGTGCAGCAATTGCTACTGGAGCAGCTGCAGGGGCTAGAAAGAACGATCTTGGAATAGCGATTTCCATATCTATCATCTTCACTATACTCATGATGGTTTTCGAGCCTATCATTATAAAGGCAGTAGGCATGAATGAGCTGATGGGCGGTGCGCTGATCGGAGGTACAGTTGATTCTACCGGTGCAGTAGTGCTGGCAGGAAATGCTCTGGGACCAGAAGGAGAGCAGGCTGCTGTATTGGTGAAGAGTATCCAGAACATTCTCATTGGATTCATTGCTTTCTTTGTGGCTCTTTTCTTTGCAACAAGAGTGGAGAAAAATTCAGATAAAAGGGTAGGTGCAGGAGAGATATGGACCAGATTCCCGAAATTCATCATAGGATTCTTTGTTGCATCAATAGTTGCATCGTTTATAATTCAGCCTGTTGCAGGCAGTGCTGACGTAAAGGCTATTAACGCAGTGCTTGACCAGTATAAGAACTGGGCATTTGTCCTGGCATTTACAAGTATTGGTCTGGATACAAATTTCCGTGAGATAGGAAAGCAGCTTCATGGTGGTAAAGTACTTTGGCTTTATGTTGTCGGTCAGCTTTTCAACATAATCCTCACATTCTTTGCTGTATGGCTTCTTCTGTCAGGAGTTATATTTGATGTTCCTGTTCTTGAGGTATATAAATAATGAGACATAGCAATAAGATTCTCACTGCTGTCACGGTGACTGTCGCCGTGGCAGCTTTCATTTGTGCTATATATATTGCTTATAGACAGATGGGGATTGTTGAAGGATATGATTTCGGTGCAGGTGCCTACTATTATGCAGACATACCCGGCTTCGAGACAGTAATCGATGAAGAAGTGTATTCTGCTCAAATCCCCATCTGGATACATGTCATTCTGTTCCTTGGCTGGGGATGGCTGATGTGGCGTCTGTGGTGCTGGATAGATAATCGTCGATGAGTGTCTCTGTTCCCTGAGTCGAGCGATTCAGGATATCTATAATCTTGACACTAATCATTTGTCCGTAATGCCGAACCTTTCCCACTGCTCCATTGGGAAGTTGTTCTTTATGGTATGGCGATAACTCTTTGCCACATCCTGTACGCCTGCAAGCTGCTTTTCAGCCTTATGTAGCTTCTCCGAATACCAGAGTTCCAACAAGAATGGCTGTAACCGGTTCGAAGACGCCGAGAACAGAAGCCATACCGGCCAGGATGGAACAACCTTGAGGAACACCATGATGATGGCCACAAGGGTATCCTATCATTGCATTTCGGCTGAGTTTTGGCATGTCAGAACTGTTTCTTAAGCGTGAAATCAAACCTGAGTCCTCCCTGAGGGCGGTTGGTGACGCTGATTGTACCTCCATGGAAGAGCACTGCATGCT
>JAFZDJ010000110.1 GCA_017561265.1 Bacteroidales bacterium | reverse complement strand
TTTAACTGATTCAAATATGGCAAAGTTTGTACTGAACAGACCGGATGATTTTCTGTCCTTGTCAAAAAAGAAGATTATCGGAACGACGCTGAAATGGTTCGTGATACTAATGGTTGGCGCAATTCTGCTGAGAATAGCTTGCGTCGCTATTTATATGTCGATGGGCGTTAACCCGATGGAGCTAACCAAGTTCGGTGGAGATCCCACCAATTATGTGGGGCATGCAACGTGGAAAACAGTACTGAAACTGATGGTGATCGCTCCGTTGGCGGAAGAGATTATGTTCCGACTCGGATTGTCTTTCAAGCGGCAGACTGTGGCCCTTTGGCTTGGTCTTCTCCCGGTTGTCTGTGCATATTACATGCATAAGTGCCATGTCTGGTACATCTTGTTGGGACTGGCCGCCGTGGGTGTGCTTATCTATTGGCTAATCTGCCGTTTCACTACCGATGAACAGTGGAAGGAGTGGCGCAAGAAGTACATCATTCCCGCCATGTGGATTTCCGCCATCGGGTTCGGACTACTGCATTTCAGGGCCTTTTCTGTACTGAACGGACAAGTGCTTCCCTTTGCCCTTGCTACCATAATGGTCCCTATGGCCGGAGGCTGCGCTATCACATATACCAGAGTCAATCTTGGCTTCTGGTGGGGCGTTCTACTGCACTGCATCATCAATATTCCTAGTGTTTTGATGATTGTCTCGTCGATGGTTTAGGCTACTGCTAAATTCGCATTTATCTAACGAAATAATCCTCAGCATTCTTGTTGGGGATTCGTTGTATATATAGAGCGGCACTTGCCCTCTGCGCCTTTCTACGAAAGTCACAGAAGGCAACCTTCAATACCAACGCACGGGCGAGAATATGAGGACTGCAAGCAGATCCTCAAACTCTCGCTGAACCCCACGCACACATAAAACGCCCGGCAAGACTTCAGCCAGCAAGCTGTCAGAAGACTTGCCCTATGGGCAGAGCGGTATCAGAAGATTGCCAGGCTGCCTCCGCTACGCTCCTGCATCCAGTCAATCCTCTTACATTCATAACTCGCTCCGCTCGATTAAACAAACAGCGGTCTGGAGACTTGAGTCTTCTTCCCCCGAGAATTTCGGAGATTCCGCGATTTTGCCTTTGGCAAAATCTCTGCATCTCTTATCGAAATTCTCTCCGCCAGCTTCCATTCCTCTCGACTTGCACTTAAATTAACATAATCCCCTCAGTATTTTGCAATTCCAATCAAAATAGCATAAATTTACACACATAAATCGCAATTTTGCAATGAAACGAATCTTGACAATTATTACAACTCTACTATTATCTTCATCAGTCATATTCGCTCAGGAAGCTGATATGAAAGTTGGTGAACTTCTCAATACAAGCAATTGGTTTGAACTTGAAAGGGTCTATCCGGCACTCGCTGCAGATGTACAGACCCCAATGCTCAAGCAGATGGCTGAGGTTCTGCTTGCATCCAACTTCAACCGTCCTGAGGAACTTCGCGAGAAACTCCAGAAACTGATTGCCGAGCACCAGGCCGAACTCGGATTCGAGAATGTCTGCAACATGACAGTGATGGGTGCTATGGTAGAAGGATATGAGGGCAACTATGCCGTGGCGGCAGATATGGTAAAGGCTATTGCTGACGCTGTAAAGGTAGCAACTGGATCATTGGAAGGTACAGGATTGTCAGAACTCCTTGCATACTATGAGGCAGTCCGTGAATATCCGTCACCAGTCCTTGAAAAGCCGGCAGGAGATGTTGAGATTTCACTTACTGAAAAGTCAGATTTGTTGTGGATTCCTGTAGTAGTCAATGGAAAATCATACGATTTCATTCTTGACACCGGAGCTTCATTCACAATGATTTCCCAGGACTTGGCAAAAGATATGGGAGCCAAGATCATCGGTGATCCTGTATTTGTCGGTGGTGGTGAATCAACCGGTGGATATGGTAAGAGAGCGTATATCGAAAACATGAACGTAGGTCCTGTATCACTCAAGAATGTCATTGCGTTTGTCAGTGAGAATCCTACTGATGAGGATCCGCTCAAGGTTGATGCAGTACTCGGCATGGACTTCATCGAAAGAGCTGGAGAGATTCAGATTGACCTTGCTGCAATGACGTTGATTATTCCAGCTCAGACTACTGCATTGCCAGCATCAGGAAGAAATATCATTCTTGAGACGAATATTCCAATTGTTGAGTCTACTGACGCTAACGGAAACAGATATACATTCATACTTGACACAGGAGCCAGTGGAGCGAACCTATCGGATCTTTGGTTTGCCAAGAATGCAGAAATGGCTGCAGCACTTCCTGTCGAGACTCAGAATGTATGGGGACACGGAGGTGCAGTGCAACTAGAGATTGTAAAGATTCCTGAATACAAACAGACAATCGGAACAGCCTCAGCAGAGTTCAAAAACCTCCCGGCAACAGTCCCTGCCAACGGAACTGTATCCTCATCACGTGACGGACGCCTCGGTATGGGTCTTCTGAAGCAGTTCAAAAAGGTTACCTTCAACTTTGAAGAAATGTTTGTGGCGTTTGAATAATTGAATTCGAATTTAAATGAGAGATAAGCCTGGCATATTGCTGGGCTTTTTTGCATATATAAAAGCGGCACTTGCCCTCTGCGCCTTTCTGCGAAAGTCACAGAAGGCAACTATCTATACCCACCGCACAGGCGAGAATATGAGGACTGCAAGCAGATCCTCAAACTCTCGCTGAACCCCACGCACACATAAAACGCCCGGCAAGACTTCAGCCGGGCAAGCCGTCAGAAGACTTGCCCTGATGGGCAGAGCGGTATCAGAAGATTGCCAGGCTGCATCCGCTGCGCTCCTGCATCCAGTCAATCCTCTTCCATCCATAACTCGCTTCGCTCGATTAAACAAACAGCGGTCTGGAGACTTAAGCCTTTTCCGCTCCGCTCCAAAGTCATAAGACTCCAGCTGGTTATGC
>JAFZDJ010000109.1 GCA_017561265.1 Bacteroidales bacterium | reverse complement strand
GTGCCGAGTCCTCTTTTTTTGTTTGGTGCTGTGCCGGTTCCTGTTGGGGATGGAATTGTTTCTATCGTTTAACAGTTTATTGTAACAGGAATGACACAGTTATCTATAGTATTCGAGAGGATTCTCGATAGTATTCAGAAGGTATTCAGCAATCTTTTTGGCTGGATCATTGCGGTTTTTACGGCTTATCTTTCTTGGCTTGGTGATGATTCGGGAAGTATTCTTCTTGTGATTGTTGCTTTGGTGTGGGATATGGCTTGGGGAATTGCAGCTGCTATGAAGCGGCATAATTTCGTTTTGTCTTATCTTTTGCGTGAGACTTTTTGTAAGATCATTGTTTATGTCGGTGCTATGAGCATTGTTCTTTTTGCGGAGAGGATGCTGGGGCTTACTTCGGGGCTTACTGTCAGGACCATTGCGGTTATCGCTACTTCTGTGGAGTTGTTTTCTTCTGCAGGAAATATTCTCATTATCAAGCCGGATTTTGTTTTTGTCCGGTTTTTCGGAAAATACCTTGTCGGGGAGATTGCTGACAAGATGAAGATTTCCCACGATGAGGCTCGTCAGATGTTGGATGGAAATTTTAGTAAGGAGTAGCTGCTATGGAAAGAAATGAGATTCTTAAAAAGATAAAGCAGTTTTTCAGTATTGAAGAGTTGGTTTGTCCTCATGCGTATCGGAAGTGGGGTCAGCGTGCCTGGCAGTTTCTTGATACGGATTTTCTTGAGACTTTGTATGTGATCAGAAAGGACATTCTTGGTGTGCCGATGTATTGTAATGTGGGAGATTATACGCAGAGGGGGCTTCGTTGCAATAAGTGTAAGATGGTCGCGAATAAGAGTGTGTCGTATCTGTCTGCTCATGTGCTTGGTAAGGCAGGAGATTTCTCTGTCGATGGGATGACTGCTGCAGAGGCACGGAAAAAGATAATCGAGAATGCCGACAAGCTTCCGCATCAGATCCGGATGGAGGCGAATGTTGCCTGGTTGCATATCGATGTGCTGGAGCAGTATGGTGTTGATGAGAGGATCCATCTTTTTGAGCAGTAAGTGATGAGACGGATCTTTTTATTTATGGCCATAGCATTGCTATGCTCTTCTTGTGCTACTTGCTGGAACTGCCGAAACATTGCCCTAAACTCTACTGATAAGAGGGATTCGGTCATTATAAAGGAGACTATCGTTTATCGAGACAGTCTGATTCCGGTACTTGTCAAGGATACGACTGCCATTGTGCATACAGTACCGGCGGACACGGCCAGGGCGGAAACTGATCTTGCAAAGGCGAAAGCCTGGCTCGAAAGTGACAGTCTCAAGCTGACGATTACAAATAAACCAAGCCCGATTCCTCCTGTCAAGGTCAGTATTCCGGAGAAGGCAAAGACGGAACTCCGGACACAGACTATTAAAGAATTCAAGACGGTTGAAGTCAATCGGCTCACGCCTTGGCAGAAAGGTATGATTTCACTTGGGTATATCTTTATAGGTGTTTGTGTCTCGTTGATTGTATTCCTTTTGTTGAAACTCTTACGGAAATAATCTGTCATAAAAATTCCCCTCAGGACTGTTGTCTTGAGGGGAATGGTTTTGTTGGGGAATTGGTTGCCTCTGATGAGGCTGATGTTTGAGGTTACTCGCCAGCTGCGGCATCTTCCTTAAGCGTAACCATTGTCATCATCTCTCCGGATTTTTCGCCGGTCTTGGTATTTACGAAGAAATACTTGATGAAGACTTTCGGACTGGTTGCGTTCGGAACTCCGTGCTTGTCGTCGTAGTCCTGCTTGATGTCGTACTCTTCGGTTACAGGCTCGAATACGTTGCCGATCTGGACTGCCTTGCTGTAGGCACGGGTAACACCGTTTGACTGCGGAGCTGATGCCTGGATGATGAGTTTGAGGTTTGCGACATCTGCCGGCTCTCCTTCGAGTTCGAATGTGAACTTGGTCGGCGTGAGGGTTACGACTGCTTCTGTCGGAGCCTCTACGCCCTGGAGTGCAGGAGGATTGCTGAGTGCTTCACCTCCGCAGGCTACGATCCAGTAGTTGAGACGTGAATAGAGGTTGGCTCCGGAGATCTTCGATGTGGTTCCGAGGACGGACTTGCCGGCCTGGGTCTGTGCGAGGGCATTCCAAGCCAATATCTGTGCATTGGTCAGATTACGCCAGCTCTGCGACAGCTGCTTGAAGATGGATTTCACGGCAGCCTGTGCAGCTGTTCTCGCTGCTCCACCGTAGCCACGATTGCGGATATACTTGCGACCACGCACCTTGGCTGCGGTCACACCCTTTGCGGAGCCTGACATTTCGTCGAAGGCGATTGAAGGAACATACTTCATAATTTGTTAAGTGTTTTTAAGGGGTTAATATTTTGTTTTACGCGCGTTTCTATTTGTTTCTCACACAAACAGCATACAGGAAATGATCTCTCGGCATACCGCCCCAGCCGAACTGAATATTCTTGACTGTCAGAACTGCATTCCTGATAGTTGCCTGAAGCATATCACAGCCATAGACCTGGACACTGTTCACATTATCACCGACAAATGGCAGCTCAACATCCACATCATCCGGAAATCCAGACAACTCCACTACATCATCAAAGGGATTGACTTCTGAGTTGTAACTGCCGGTCATCAGACCTATCAAACACCAGTTGTCATCGACATAACAGGTCTTATAATATCCATAGTTGTTCTGCGAAGTCGTATTGTTCAGAGTCAGTTTGGTCTCTGTTCCACACTCAAACACACCACGCTGACCTTTCGGAACATAGAGGCTGAGAAGATAGATTGTGTATTCATCCGTCTGCTCCGGCCAGTAGTCGAGTTTCTCAATGCAGACAGTCTTGCTGTTCTTCAACCAGGTCTTGACAGTCGTTCCGTAAAACTTGCCCTCTGTCTCGAACATTATATATGCACCGCTCATTCCGCTTTTTGGAATCGAGAGTTCCGGCACATAGACTTCAAGGACAGAAGCTGCAGCAAACGCCTCAGACTTGTTGCTGAACGAAAACTTACCGTTCAAGACAACCAGTTTCTCATTCTGGAAGGTGTTCAGGATGATTTCTCCTGCACCGAAATTATTTCCTGTAGATGTGATATTCATAGCTGATTCTCTGATTAAAGTTTATAAATCGGTGCAGATCCGAATACCTCTGCCAATTCTGACTCATACTGTCCTGCTCGATGTGCAAATGTTCCCTCAGTTTCTCCCTGCCATGTCTGAATCCACACTGCGAAAAGGTTAGGACGAGCCATCCAATTCCGCTCAGGATTAGAACAACGACCAAGAACATAGGCTTCCAAGTTTGGAATGCTTTTGTTGACTTTCTTGAGAGTGAACTGACCGGAAGCAACTCCCGTGTCATTTGAATATTGAGCATCCACTGACAGAATGGTAGAGCCATGCGACAGCTCAAAATCAAGAGTTTCGAATCCCTGACTGTCTGCAACCTCATTAAGAGTTACCCTGGCACGCGGAGTATATTCAGCGGCATACGCTGTCGAACTCTCCTTGCAAACCGCACTGATGGCCATAGATTCGCCCGTGAAGCCGGTCTTCTTGTCAAGCCAATAGAACTCACAGAAATACTTCTTGCCAGCCTCTGGTGCTACGCCCATAACCGACGTATAAAGAGCTGTCAAATCTGCATCGCCCCAATCGGGAGCCATGCCAGGAGTGATGATGACAGTCTGACCCCATCCGGAAGACACTCCAGGACTGAGCGCCGGAGTCATCTTGAACACAAGCACATGACTCTCTGACGGCTGCTGCAGACCAGTAAACACAATCATATCCGGAGAAATCCAAAGGTCATCATATATAACCTCAGGAACATCGTTCAGATACACCGGAGCATCAGTAAGCATAGGCTCACCGACCATCTGCAGATTGGTGTTGATTCTGACAAATGCGTTATGCGGAGTAAGTTCTGCAGCCTGGCCGAATGTCGAGATACCTTTCATCTTCTCTGCAAGAACAGCCCATCCGTTCATCTGAACAGATGTGAGTTTCTTATATGTTCTGGAGATTTTTGATAGGCGGTTTCGTGAGGTCGCTTGTGCAGGAGTCACGACCTTTGAATGTTGGGCTTTGCTTGACAGGATATTCCTGCCCTTGACATTCCTGGCAGTAACATCCTTTGCGGATCCGGCGAAGTCGCTGAATGCGATAGAGGGTTTGACAATCATAGGACTAAATCATTACATTTCACTCAATTACAGAGGCAAATGTAATATTCCGTCCAAACAATCCAAATTCCTGCAGAGTTTTCAGAAAAACACATAGAAAAAGCAGGAGCAATGCTGTCAAACACTGCTCCTGCTGATATTAGGTTTGCCCGATAAACGGGAATTT
>JAFZDJ010000035.1 GCA_017561265.1 Bacteroidales bacterium | reverse complement strand
GAAATACAAACCAAGCCTCCTCTTTTCTGATTGCTATGCCTCCGTCGGAAACATCACATTCTTCCATATTGACGGAGAATGTTATTTCAAGACCAAAGCGAATCCAGTATTCCCCGGTACCGCTGGCCAGCAGGTGCAGCTATCCATCCATCAAAGAGGTATCCATGAATGGAAGAACCTCGATCACAATGAGCAGCTGGAATGGAATGCCTTGGCAAAGTCCGTGAAGTCCAGGAGACTTCCGGCAGATCCTTCGTGCCACATCTGCGGATACAATATGTTCATGTCAGCATACCACGGACTGGCGTGCATTGGAGACGAGAGGGTTCCTGAACCTCAACCGTTACCGAATTTTCCTATCGTGTGCCTGGAACTGGCATCTGCAGCAGTCCTCAACAGCACCGACCTGCAGATATCCTTCCTTATCAATGGCAATACAATCAGTGACCGTATCCGGATCATCGGCAAGATCCAGCTCACCGCACCAGGCTACAGTTATCATCGAGGAAAACTCCGCAACTACATCGGTAGGGTCAATGAAGATGGCCAGGCCATATTTACGATCCAGAACTATAAAGCCACATCCGGACTCGATCTGCAGGAGTACCAGGTACACATGAGATACTTCCTCATCGATGCAGTTAGCGGACACCGTTCCAAAGAGCAGAGCCTATCAGTAAGGATAAGCATATAAGGGTATATATCTATTATGTAAGTCTTATACACATAGGAAGCAGAGCAGTAAAATAACATGAGTACTGTCTTACACTTTCAATATAAATATATACGTGATGCACTGCCATCGGGCGGGGCACGACGGTGACGACAGCACCGATGCGGAAGCGTCCGTCAGTTCTCTCTGGCCTATGGTGTTTGACGGCGGTTTTCGCTTCCGCGAAGCGGATGCGGAAACTGACGGCAAATGCCATAGGGGGCAAGCCCGTAGGGCGCGGCAGGAGCCGGACGGACAAAGGTTCGAGCGGGAGATAAGGGTCTTTCCGGCTCTGGCACTCACGGTGACTAAGAACTACTAACGCCACAACCAACAGGCGTGCTTTGGCGAGTCTGTGGCTGGAACAAAGTGGAAGACACAGTCTCGCCTTTGACCGCCCTCGGAAGATTTGGAAGACTTGGAGCAAAGCGGAAAGGCTTTCAAGTCTGGAGAGGATCAAGCGGTCAATCATTAAACACATCGGCATAGCCGATACCTTGCTTACGGAGGACTTTCTTGAAGCTGGCGGCTCGTCCGACTGCTTGAAGAAAGTCTGGAGGAAGCCCGCAGCTGTGCTGCTAAGGCGACAGTCTGCTCAGGGACGCACTTTATCCTCAAGCGATTGATATTACTCAAGAACTCACGACCTTCGGACGGGCCGGACCTTTCTTTCTTGGGAGCAGGGCGCGTAGCGACCAAGAAAGAAAGGTCCTGAGCACTCGACGGGCGGGAGGGGTCCTCCGCCCTTGAGAGGGCTCACTGACTGTCGCCGCCTCGACAGAGAGCAAAGCATCAGAACAAACCTCCTAACGGGCTCAAACGCAGACACTTAACATAATCGGAATTGTGTAATCAAGCCACAGCTTGCTCTTGGCTTGTTACACAATTTAGATCCGATTATGTTATGTTTCGGCCGGTCCGCACTGACGCTCAAGCGAGGCACTGCCCGCTCTCTGTCGATTATCTTCCCCTGTGGGGACCGAGGGGCATTACAAGCTTGAGTCTTACGGCTTCTGGGGGAGCAAATCTTGGAGAAGGATGCAGAGATTTTGTCCGTAGGCAAAATCGCGGAATCCGCAAGATTTGCGGAGGAAGAAGACTTAAGTCTCAAGACCGATTTTGTTTCATCGAGCGAAGCGAGTTATGGATGGTTGCCTTCTGTGGCTTTCGTAGAAAGACATAGAGGGCAAGTTCCGCTTAACTTTGATAAGGGTCGGAACCAACGTGAGGAGGTTTGCGACGAGGGCGTGGGCTTGTGGGGAGAGAGTCAGGTATCCAACGATTTTCCCAAAATCGTTGATAAGATACCTGATGACCGGGGATGGAATCGTGGCAAACCGGGGGTTAGTTGAAATGCTGGAGTCGCTATTTGCACTGCCCGACTACCGGCCTTCACTAAGCACATTGACGTTCGAGGGCGGCGACTTGCACTGGCGATTACTGCACTGAGGTCGCCGCCCAGGGCCAGATTCCGGCCGAAGCCGATATGGAAGGTACCGTAGGCGCTTTCATCCTCAATATAGGAGGCGCCCCGGCAGCGGGAGATCTGATTCAGACCGATACCCAGCTCCGCTGCGCAGTACATTTCCG
>JAFZDJ010000003.1 GCA_017561265.1 Bacteroidales bacterium | reverse complement strand
AGACTACAGAGCAGGCTGCTGCTATCAAGGCACTCGAGAACGAGATCGCTGCCCTCGAGACAGCTCTCGCTACTGCTCAGAAGGCAGCTGACGATGCAAAGGCTGCTGCAAACGACGCTAAGGCTGCTGCCGCTCAGGCAACAGCTGACGCAATCGCTGATGCTAAGGCTCAGGTAGAGGCTCTCAAGACTGCTCTTGAGACAGCTATCGCTGAGAAGGCTGACAAAGCTGAGGTTGACGCAATGGCTAAGGACGTTGAGGCTGCTCTCGCAGTGATCAACACAAAGATCGCCGAGCTCGCAGGCAAGGACGCTATTCTCGACGGTAAGATCGCTGAGCTCCTCCAGGCTGACGAAGCTCTTAAGGCTCAGATCGCAGCTCTCCAGGCTTACGGCAAGGACAGCTCAGACAGCCTCGTAGTTGAGCTTTCAGCTCTTCAGAACGAGCTCGATCAGCTCTGGCAGACTATCGGAAGCGAGACTGGTCTTCAGGCTCTCGTAGGTACACAGGCTGGTCTTATCGAGGATCTTCAGGCAGAACTTCAGGGTCTTTCTGAGAGCATCTTCGGTGAGGGTGCAGAGTCACTCTATACTCTCGTAGGTCAGAACGCTGGTATGATCCAGGAGCTCCTCGACAAGATGGACAAGGTTAACGCTGACATCGAGGCTATCAACGAGGCTCTCTCAGTTTACAATGCTCTTCTCGAGGAGTATGGCAAGCAGATCCAGGCTGTAGTATATGTTCCAGAGAACACTCTCGGTACAACAGTTGCTTCTTCTTACGTACTCGGTCAGTACAAGTCAGATGTTCTCGTTAAGCTTACTTATGAGGTAACTCCTAACGAGCTCGCTGCTGAGGTTACAACTGACAAGGTTTACTTCAACGCAGTTCCTGTAACTAAGGCTGAGGCTGCTGAGGTAATCGCTGCTGAGGTTGTTGATACTGACGCTAACACTGGTCGCGTAGTTGTTTATGCACGCGTTAAGCCAGCTAACAAGGCTACTTACAAGGCTCTTACTGAGGGTCAGAAGAACGTACAGCTTTCACTCAACATTGCTGATCATAAGCTCGTTTCTCTTCCAGGTGAGGATGACAAAACTGTTGACGCAGGTACTGTTGTAGCTGCTGATTATGTTCCAGTTATCTCTGAGGCTGAAAACCTTAACCAGAACGTTCTTGATCTCGTTAAGTTCTACAACACTAAGAAGAATGAGTGGGTACTCGCTTCTGAGACTAACACTGTATCAGTTCCTTATACTGAGCCTGCTGCACAGTCACTCTTCAACATCTATGATGTACGTGTTGACGTTGAGGGTCAGGCTATGACTCCAGCTGAGGCTTCTGCATTCATCGGTACTGCAATCAATGTAACTTACGCTACTGCTGACTTCTCTTACACTGACAAGAACGGTAACGGTCTTGCTTACCCTGCACAGAAGGATTTCATCCCATTCGCAACAGTTAAGAACGGTCTCGCATCTACTGCACAGGTTGTTGCTCCTGCAAAGGTTCAGCTTAACCAGACTGTAGGTTACAAGGCTGCTACAACAGTTTCAACTCTTAAGGTTAACAACACACCTGCTACTTCAAATGTAGCTCTTACAGGTGAGCTCGTAATCGACTACGCTAAGGCTGCTATCACATTCGCAACTTACGATGCAGGTAAGTGGTCATACAATACTCCAGAAAGAGCTCAGGAGTGGATTGCTGTTGAGCGCGCTGTTACTTCACCAGTTGATATCACTAAGCTTACTTACATGGGTGCTCCAGTTCTTGGTCAGGATATCGAGCTTACAGCTTACGCTAAGACTAAGGATGCTCAGGGTAAGGATACTAAGGTTGAGGGTTATGCAAACGTTAAGGTTCTTTCATCTAAGGCTGCTCAGGTAACTTATGTGAACGTTCCATTCCTTACTCATGACGCTCTCTATGAGGCTAGGTTCCAGCTCATCGACCCAGCAACTAACGTAGCTTACGATGTAGCATTTGACATCACTCTCGGTGCTAAGCCAACTGACAAGAAGATTGACCTCGGTACATTCACAGCTAACGCTGCTCTTACTCACTCTGTTGAGATTCCAGTAGGTGAGGCTGCAGCTAAGATTCTTGCAACTGACGCTACATTCTTCGCTGACTTCGTTCTTGACTACCAGAAGATGTACTACGATCCAGTATATGTAGCTACAGAATTCGCTATGTCAAGCGCTATCAAGTCACAGCCAGCTGGTGCTGCTCTTACACTTGCATACAACGCTCAGACTAAGAAGGAGGCTTCATACATTACTGTTGATCCTCAGGCTAAGTTCGACGCTACTTACGCTCTCGAGCACACTTACAACTTCTTCGGTGTTAACTATACATTCACTGCTAAGGTTAACTTCCAGAAGCCTAATTACTCAATCGCTCCTAACCCAGTTCTCGTTAAGAATGGTGTTGTAACTCTCGATGGTACTGTAACTATCCCTGAGCTCAACTCTAAGAAGCTTGGTCTTACTGAGGGCAAGGCTTACGATCTCAATGTTGTTAAGCTTAGCCAGTACATCGTAGTTTCTGACGCTGTTAAGGCTGAGGTAGAGGCAGGTGAGCTTGCAATTGTTTACATGTTCACTGATACTTATGATGATGATAGAAACCCTATGTCTCCAGCAGTTCCTGTACCAGGTGTATCTATCGACGGTGAAGTTATCGACGTTGTTGGTGAAGTAATTGTTAACGGTGAGGCTCTTGTATCTTGGGACGGTGCTAACCGTAAGAACGCTCTCAACTTCGTAGTTGCTCTCGTTCACGCAACTGCAACTGACGCTAAGGGACAGAATGTTGTATTCAACACAGTTCCTGTTCAGACAGTAGTTCCTGAGCTTGTTAAGCTTGAGGCTCCAGCTTCTAAGGTTGTTACTGTAGCTTACAAGAACGGTGCAGAGGCTACTACAGCTAATATCGTAGGTGCTCTCGTAGTTAAGGATGTTAAGACTGGTAAGGAGATCTACAACAAGTACGCAGCTGATCTTACTGAGATCTGGGAGGGTTACTCACGTGCTAAGACTACTGATGCATTCGCATCAACAGGTGTTAACGTATTCGATGTTTACAACCAGACAATCGCTGTTGATAAGAAGAATGTTAAGGCTTACCTTGAGACATCTAACTACGCTCTTACAGCTGCTGACTATTCAGTAGATGCAACTACAGGTACAGTTACTCTCCTTATGGACAACGGTAACCTTACTGAGAACGTAATCGTTGAGGTACCAGTTATCCTTACTCACGACTACTGTGGTACTCCACACACTGCAGTTGCTAAGGTTAAGTTCACAAAGTAATTTGATACTTATCTAAGATAACTATACGAATTGCCCCTCTGCATCCGCAGAGGGGCTTTTTATTGTATTAGTCCCTTGATATAGGTATACCTATAATGCCAATAGCCAGATTGATGTCATATCAACCTGGCTTTTACTGTGGTATTTGATTTCTTACCTATTTATTCAGAATGACTCTTTCAATGATCGGAGTCTGGTGGCTGTATGGAATGAATGCGAGGGATGGAAGAGGCCTGGTTATTATCAGGTTGGCTTTTTTGCCGACTGTAATCGATCCCAATATGTCGCTAACTCCCATTGCATATGCAGAATTGATCGTGCATGCATTGAACGACTGTTCCGGAGTAAGCCTCATTCTGATGCATCCTAGAGCCATTACGAACCTCATGTTTCCGCTAGGACTTGATCCTGGATTGTAATCCGATGCAAGAGCGACAGGAAGACCTGCTTCAATATAATCTTTCGCACGTCCATAAGGAAGTCCGAGGAAGAATGAGCATCCTGGCAGCATCGTCGGCATTGTTCCGCTTCCGCGCAGGGCTTCGATCTCAGCATCGGTAGTCTTTTCCAGATGATCCACTGACAATGCATCATATTTTACACCCACCTGTACTCCTCCTGAAACCTCCAGCTCATTTGCATGTATCTTTGGCTTTATTCCATATTCTGCCGCCTTTTCAAGTATTCTGGCGGTCTCTTCAACCGTAAAGAACCCGGCATCACAGAATACATCAACGAAGTCTGCAAGGCCTTCTTTTGCCACTTTTGGAAGCATTTCATTGCATACCAGGTCGACATATTCACTCTGACGGCCTCTGTATGCTCTTCCCACGGCATGCGCACCAAGGAAATTTGCCTTTACAGTAACCGGTGCGGTCTCTTTTATGCGCTTGATCACGCGAAGCATCTTCAGCTCGTCCTCCACAGTCAGGCCATAACCGCTCTTGATCTCAACGGCACCTGTACCCATCGCCATGATCTCGTTCACGCGCTCCATTGACTGGCGATACAGTTCGTCTTCTGATGTTTCATGCAGAAGATCTGCTGAATTGAGGATTCCGCCGCCTCGTGCCGCAATCTCCTCATATGAAAGTCCTGCAATCTTGTCCCTGAACTCACCGTCCCTGCATCCCGCATATACGATATGAGTGTGACTGTCGCAGAAGCAAGGCATCACAAATCCTCCCTTCGCATCTACATACTCTGTATTTGCTTCCTTGCTTCCGGGCAGATGTATGTCGGATGCGGATCCGAATGCAGCAATCACCCCATCCTCAATCACAAGATAAGCATTCTCGATGCACTCCACATGATTCATCCCGGAACCTTCCAGCTTCCTTACCCCCTCCGGCAGTATTCCCGCCAGCGTCCCGATATTATATATGATTGTCTTCTTCATAGATTATTTGACTGATTTCTGCAGAATACCGGTGTTTTTCAAAACCATGGCCGCCCGTGGCCTTGTGAACGGGAGGGACCCGCTCCGCAGGAGTGGGAGGGATTTAGTTTTGAAAAATACCGGTATTCTGCTCGGTAATTATCTGATAAACTCCACCGACTTTTCGATCAATGGATGCATGTAAGTATCATCATCAATGAACGGCACCACCTTGCGATACTTCGCAAAAATCTTCTCAATCTCCCATGAAGACTTCAAAGGACGACGGAACTGAAGAGCCTGAGCCGCATTGAAAAGCTCGATAGCAAGTACTCTCTCGGTATTCTCAACAACACGCACAAGCTTCGTAGCCGCATTTGCACCCATGCTCACATGATCCTCCTGACCCTGCGAAGAAGGAATCGAATCTGCTGATGCAGGCATGCACAATCCCTTGCTCTGGCTCACGATCGAAGCAGCAGTATACTGAGGAATCATGAAACCGCTGTTAAGACCAGGCTTCGCCACAAGGAAATTAGGCAGACCTCTCTGGCCTGAAATAAGCTTGTATATACGCCTCTCAGAAATGTTTGACAGCTCGGAAAGGGCAAGAGTAAGCATATCCATAGGGAGAGCGATAGGCTGTCCGTGGAAGTTACCTGCCGAAATGATCAGATCCTCGTCAGGGAAGACAGTAGGATTGTCAGTTGCACTGTTGATCTCGATCTCGATGACTGACTTCACATATCTGATAGTATCCTTTGACGCACCATGAACCTGCGGGATGCACCTGAATGAATATGGATCCTGCACATGAACCTTCTTGCGCTTGATGATCTCACTGCCCTCGAGAAGCTCCCTGAATCGTGCAGCAGTATCAATCTGTCCCTGATGGGCACGTACCTCATGAACCTGAGGATAGAACGGCTCTATGCGCCCGTCATAAGCCTCAAGCGACATGGCGCCGATCTTGTCAGCCCAGTCTGAAAGTCTCTCAGCCTGAATGAGTGACCATACGGCATGCGCACTCATGAACTGTGTTCCGTTGAGCAGCGCAAGACCCTCCTTCGACTGAAGACGGATAGCCTCCCAACCGAGTTCCTTCCAGAGCTCCGCAGACTGACGGATTTCACCCTTGTACAGCACCTCTCCCATTCCGATGAGCGGCAGGCACAGATGTGCGAGGGGAGCGAGGTCTCCTGATGCTCCGAGCGAACCCTGCTGATACACTACAGGAAGAATGTCATTGTTGAACATATCGACCAGACGCTGCACAGTGATAAGCTGCACTCCCGAATATCCATATGACAAAGACTGGATCTTGAGAAGGAGCATGAGCTTCACGATTTCAGGACGTACGGTTTCTCCGACGCCGCATGCATGCGACATTACGAGGTTGTGCTGGAGCTGCGAGAGATCCTCAGCAGGAATGGTGATATTGCAGAGAGAACCGAATCCTGTTGTAACTCCGTATACAGGTCTGCCGATATCTTCCATCTTGGTGTCCAGGAACTTACGGCACTTGATGATGGCTGCCTCAGCCTCTTTTCCAAGTTCGAGATGTGTACCTTCTGCCAAGAGTGTCTTGACATGGTCGATAGTGAGCTTCTTGTGTGAAATTATATGGTTCATGATGATTTTGTTGTTGATAATCATACAAAGATATGAAATAATTATAATTATATTTGTCACATGAAAGTAAGATTACTCTATAATTTGATAATAGCTGCAGTGTTGTTCGTCTCTGCAGTGCTTTCTGCAAATGCGCAGGACCTGAAAGTTAATTGGGGCGGAACTGCCGATGCATTGGTCGGAACAGGGCAGTATCTGCCCTTCTGGGCAAGGACCAGTCATGACGGAATCATGCCCTATTCTTCTTCCGGAGTGCTGACTTTCGGTGCCGACATCAGATACGGAAAGGAAGAAGGATGGAACTTTGAAGCAGGAACGAATCTCGTCGGAGCATTGGCATCAGCAAACCCGGTGAATCCGCGTCAGGCATATGGACTTGTGGACAGGCTCTATCTTTCCGGTTCATGGAAGATGCTTCATCTGGATCTTGGAATGAAGCCACGTGAAAGGACATTGGAAGACATCTCGATATCTGGAGGAAATGTCATGTATTCGCGGAACGCACGCAACATTCCCGGTATCAATGCCTGGTCGGACTGGATATATTTCGAGAAAGGACATTGGGTAGGATTCAAGGGGAATATCGCTCATTATCAGATGATTGACAATAGATTTGTCGATCGTGCCATGATTCATAACAAGTCACTTTCGCTCAAGTTCGCCCTTGGAAGAAAGGTTGATTTCAGCTTCGGATTCGAGCATTGGGCTCAGTGGGGAGGCAATTCGCCTCTTTATGGCCCACAGCCGGTCTCGTTCATGGATTATGTCATAGTCTTCGTGGCCGGAAAGGGCAGGGAAGACGCTTCTGTCTCCGATCAGATAAACGTCCTCGGAAATCATCTTGGAAAGGAATATTTCCGTCTCGACTGGAGAGCCGACAGCTTCACCCTTACAGCGCAGTATGACAAGCCGTTCGAAGACGGATCCGGAATGAAGTTCAAGAATGCTCCGGACGGAATCTGGTCTCTTCAGTGTTCGCTGGACAAGCGTGATGCATTTGTGACAGACTTCATTTATGAGTTCATCAGCACAACATGGCAGTCCGGACCGGATCATGACCGTCCTGCAACTGAAGAAGAGAAGGCCGAACAGGATCCTAGCGAGCCTACATACGGCAAGGTTGTGCTTGGAGGTGGTGACAATTATTTCGGCAACGGGGAGTACAGGTCCGGATGGACCAATTACAACAGGATCATCGGCTGTCCTCTCATCCTGCCTCAGGCTCCAGGCAATGACGGCGTGACAAATGGTGTGGCCTCTACGAGGCTCCGAGGACATCATTTCGGTGTCAAGGGAGTGGCTTTCAATAAGATACCGTATCGTGCGCTTGCTACATATACGAAGAATATGGGTAAATACAAGCAGCCGGAAACATCATTCTTTGCCAGGTATCCGCGTCAGCTTTCCCTTGCTCTTGAACTGGAATTCGGAGAGAAAATGCATGATCTGCCTGTAGATTTTGCAATAGGAGCCTATGCCGACTGGGGACAGCTGTATCAGGATTCTGTCGGTCTCACCCTGCGCGTCGTTTATGGTGACGGCCGCAGATTCTGAAATATCCTGTTTCGCACCCAGGACATTATTTTAGCCTGATCATCCTTGCCTGCAAGGCTCAAGGCATTCACGCAGCAGAATATTGCGCCCTTCCTGCGCTCGAACATGGCCAGTTTCCTGTCGATGTAACCTTTTTTCTTCTTGGGTTTGAGGTAGACCAGTCTTGTGTCTGTATTTATGACTTTGCAGCGGCCTTCTCTAGATTCTGATATATAGAAAAGCTCCTGCGAATTGAATTGTTCCGCATTGCGGAACTTGTGATGTATGTTTCTGATTATCAGATCTTCGTGCTCCTTGAAGAAATCCTCCGGTCTGGCCTTGCCGATGAACATGAAATCGTCGTTCATCAGGAGGAATCTTTCGCTAAGTCCCGGAATGCGCAAAATTACCTTGTGATCGATGATTTCCATTGGAATATGACCTTCCGGCAGAGCTTCGGCAAGCGGTTTATCAAGATGCGGATCCTGTCTGTCGGTGACTATGTAGATCTTTCTGACGCTCCGCACGGTGGACAGGATCATCCCCGTCCACCCACGGAATAACTATGTCTATGACATCCGTCATTTGAGGATTTCTCTGATCATCTCTTCGTTCGCAATGTTAGGAAGAGTGACCTTCAGCCCTGGAGTACGGTCCATTTCGCGCTTGATGGCATGCATTGCGCCTTCGTTGCGTGCCCAGCTGCGGCGTGCGATACCGTTGTTCACGTCCCAGAGAAGCATTTCCTGAATGTGACGGTCCGAGTCTGCAGAACCGTCGATGACCATTCCGAATCCTCCGTTCATCACCTCGCCCCAGCCTACGCCGCCGCCGTTATGGATAGATACCCATGTTGCGCCACGGAATCCGTCACCGATGACATTATGTACTGCCATGTCGGCGCAGAACTGCGATCCGTCATAGATATTGGATGTCTCGCGGAACGGTGAATCTGTTCCGGAAACGTCATGATGGTCGCGTCCGAGGACGATCGGAGCGGTGATTTCTCCGTTGCGGATGGCCTCGTTGAAGGCAAGAGCGATCTTCATACGGCCTTCACAGTCTGCATAGAGGATACGTGCCTGCGAGCCCACCACTAGGTTGTTTCTTCCGGCTTCCTCGATCCAGCGGATGTTATCCATCATCTGACCCTGGATCTCCTCAGGAGCCTCGGCCATGATTTCTCTCAGCACACGTGCCGCGATTGCATCGGATTTCGCGAGGTCTTCAGGATTCTCTGACATGCAGACCCATCTGAAAGGACCGAATCCGTAGTCGAAGAAGAGAGGACCCATGATGTCCTGTACATATGAAGGATAGCGGAAGCGTCCGTCTTCGCGCAGAACATCAGCTCCTGCACGTGAAGCCTCGAGAAGGAAGGCATTTCCGTAGTCGAAGAAGTACATTCCTCTGTCTGCCAGCTTGTTGACTGCCGCTGCATGTCTGCGAAGAGACTCCTGTACGCATTCCTTGAATCTTTCAGGCTCCTCGGCCATCATTCTGTTGGATTCCTCATATGAGTATCCGACAGGGTAGTAACCTCCTGCCCATGGGTTGTGGAGGGAAGTCTGGTCGGATCCGAGATCGACATGGATGTTCTCCTCAGCCAGTCTTTCCCAAAGATCTACGACATTACCCTGATATGCGATTGATACGACTTCCCTGTCTGCCACGGCCTTGCGGATACGTGGGATGAGCTCGTCAAGATTCTCATGGATTTCATCTACCCAACCCTGGTCATGTCTCTTGTGAGCAGCATGAGGATTCACCTCGGCGCAAACGCTTACGACTCCGGAGATGACACCTGCCTTAGGCTGTGCACCTGACATTCCTCCGAGTCCGGCTGTCACGAAGAGCATGCCCTTCATGTTCTCTTCAGTACCTGCTATGCCTCTGGTCTTGAGCTGCTTGCGTGCTGCGTTCATCACGGTGATGGTGGTTCCGTGCACGATGCCCTGAGGACCGATGTACATATATGATCCTGCTGTCATCTGGCCGTACTGTGACACTCCGAGGGCGTTGAATTTCTCCCAATGATCCGGCTTCGAATAGTTCGGAATCACCATTCCGTTTGTCACGATCACGCGCGGAGCATCCTTGTGGCTAGGGAAGAGACCGAGAGGATGACCTGAATACATCACGAGTGTCTGCTCGTCGGTCATTGTAGCGAGATACTGCATCACGAGGCGGTACTGGGCCCAGTTCTGGAACACGGCTCCATTGCCTCCATAAGTGATGAGCTCATGCGGATGCTGGGCCACGCGGTAGTCCAGATTGTTCTGGATCATCGCCATGATGGCTGCTGCCTGCTTTGACTTTGCAGGATATTCGTCGATAGGACGTGCGTACATTTCATAGTCAGGACGGAGACGGTACATATATATGCGTCCGTAGTCCTTGAGCTCCTGTGCGAACTCCGCTGCAAGAACAGCGTGATTCTCTTCCGGGAAATATCTGAGTGCGTTCTTGATGGCCAGAACCTTCTCCTCCGCGCTGAGGATTTCCTTGCGCTTAGGTGCATGGTTCACTGTTGTGTCATATGGCTTCGGCTCCGGAAGAACTGCCGGAATACCTGCCAGAATATCTTCGTGGAATCTGTTATGCATTGTCTGTCAGTGTTTTATCCTGAATCGCCTGCTCCATCTTCCGCAGGCGATTCAGCGTAAGTCGTTGGTTTACTGTATCTTGCTGTTGACGATTTCAAGGACTTCCGCTTCTGCTGCGATGGCTGCTGCGGCAATCTCCGCTGCTTCTGCGCACAGGCGGTCTGCTGCTTCACGGTCAGCAAGACCAGCTGCGTTGATGCGGACATTCAACTGGGCTCCAAGTACAGCGGAACGAGCCGCCAATGCGCCCACACCTGCGTCGGAAACAGAGTTAGGGTTGCCTTCCGCCGCCATTGCACGTACTATGTCGAACACTTCATATGCTGTCTTCATGGTCTTCAACGGAACCTCTGTCGCATAAAGAGTTGCTGCTTCGAGAGCTGCTGCGCGTGCTGCCTTCTCCTCATCAGATCCCTTAGGCATTCCTATTGCGGCCATGATCTTGTCAAATGCTGCGGTGTCCTCGTCAACCAGAGCGAGAAGTCTTCTCATTACGTCCTGACCCTTGTCCGCCCAGTCTGAGAATTCCTTCCAGCGTGCATCCCAGCCTGCCTTGTGTGATGAAAGATTGGCTACCATTGTACCCAGAGCCGCTCCGAGAGCACCCATATAGGCTGAAATCGATCCGCCGCCTGGTGCAGGAGACTCGGATGCAGTCTCATATGCAAAGCCCTTGCATGTCATGCGTACAAGTCTCTCGCGTGCTGCAGCTTCCTTTTCGTCCTCGATAAGATATTCGATGACCTTCTCTGCAGGGTTGAAAGGCTTAAGATCATCGAGTCCCATGGATTTCACCGCGATCTTCATGATCTCCTCTTCGGAAATACCGGTAGAGCGCTGCTGCTTCTCAAGGAAATAACGTCCGGCCTCGATGAGGGTACGCTTAGGAACGAGGCCGACGATCTCGGTGCCGGTTACGCGCAGACCTCTTGCCTGTGCTGCACGGCATACCTCGTCAAATGCGACATGGAGCGGGGTAGTGTTGATGTCGGTTATGTTCATCGATACCTGAGCGATACCGTATTCGTCTATGAACCAGCCGATTGCCTTACATCCCTTCAGTGTGCCCGGAATCATTACGGTCTTTCCGTTTTCGTCCTTCACGATCTTGCCGGTGATAGGATTGCCTTCTCTCTTCGGACGGCCTTTCTCTCGTACATCGAATGCGATTGCATTGGCGCGGCGTGTTGATGTCGTGTTGAGGTTGTAGTTCACTGCGATAAGGAAGTCACGGGCTCCGACGTTGGTAACACCTGCCTGTGCTGCGCGGTCTGTGTAGCATCCTGGACCGAAGTCAGGCATGCGGTCAGGGTCTCCCATTTTCTCAGGAAGAGCCTCATATTCGCCCGCACGGCATACAGCGAGGTTCTTGCGCTCCGGCTTCTGTGCTGCAGCCTCGTAGCAGTAGCAAGGAATCTCAAGCTCAGTGTATATGCGTTCTGCAAGCTTTCTCGCAAGTTCGGCGCATTCCTGAAGCGTCATTCCTGAAATAGGGATGAGAGGAAGTACGTCGGTAGCTCCTGAACGTGGATGCGCTCCATGGTGCTGGCGCATGTCAATGAGCTCGCCAGCCTTCTTTACTCCCTGGAAAGCAGCTTCAACTACAGCCTCAGGACTTCCTACGAATGTCACGACAGTACGGTTGGTAGCTTCGCCCGGATCAACGTCCAGAACCTTTACTCCGCCTGATTTCTCGATTGACGCAACGATGGCGTCGATCACTTCCATGTTGCGTCCTTCACTGAAATTAGGTACGCACTCGATGATTCTTTCCATATCGGTTATGATGTTTTTATTGATTTCAAATCCAACCTATAAAGTTATATCTTTTCGCCGAATAAACAAAATGGCATCAGACATTAATAATCTTTCACATGGGTCTTATCATATGCGGATTTTTCTTTTTCTTAAAACTTTTTCTTTTTTTGATATGTTGTTTTTCTGTTTTTTAAACATTCTTCCCCCGCTCCAGGATAATTTTGTTGCAAGTCTGATGTAGAATGATGCAGTCGTGATTTATATGCCATTGATTATCAATGTGATGTGTTGAATCGCCTGTGCCATTTGCCGCAGGCGATTCAGTTTAACTTATTGATAAGCAATCTATTATGCAGAACGCGAAACAGGCAAGGAAGAGGCGCATAAGAGTAAGACGCTTTCTTTATGATGAGTATCATCACATTTATCAGAGGACAGTAAACAGATTCAACTTGTTTTATGACCTGGAGGATTATCTGGTCTATTATACGATTTTCTGTGTAGCTGCCCGGCAGTATGAAGTTCATGTCATGGGCTTATGTCTCATGTTTGATCATGTCCATATGCTGTTGAAGACTGAATCTAAGGTGACATTGAGTGAATTTATCCGACAGGTGACTTCAATGTTCGCGCGAGAGCAGAATACAGAAGTGGGGCGGAGGGGAGCTCTCTTTCAAGCTCGTTTCGGAAGTGCGCCCAAAAAAGGGTTGAAGCTTCTGCGTACAGCAATAGCATATCTGTACAATAATCCTGTCGAAAGATATTTGTGTAATAATGCGGAATCTTATAGATGGAGTTTCCTCGCTTATGGCCGTTCGGATCATCCGTTTTCTGATCCTATAGTCATGCGGAATGCGTCCTCATCGTTACGAAAAGCCATCAAGGAGGTGAACGCGGCTGAAGCGGAAGATCGTCATTTGCGTTATGGACAATTGAACAGAATGCTGTATAAACTTGATGAAAAAGAGCGCATGCAGTTGGTAGACCACATTATCAGTGTTTATAACGTCATTGATTATGATGCGTTGATCCATTGTTATGGAACATACGATTCAATGCTTACAGCGATCAATTCCAATACTGGGAGTGAATATGAAATAAAAGAGGACAGATATAAGTTTTCCGATATGGAGTATGTGCATATGCTTGATATATTACGTAAGGTCGAGGGTATGAAGACCGTGCGTAATGTGGTCACGGCAGATATCGACGAGAAGTTGAGGTTGGCTGGACTTCTTCGACAGAACTTAGAATGTTCCAATACGGCGCTTTCCAAGTTTTTGCATATACATATACGTTGAATCGCCTGCGGCAAATGACGCAGGCGATTCAATATAAATGATTGGGAGTAAGAGATTTAGAACATCTCTGGCTCGTTGTTGTTCTGCTCAGGAGCATCAGCTGGACGCTCGCGACGTGGGCCTCTTGGACCTCTGTCGTCACGGCGTGGGCCACGGTTGTCATCACGACGTGGTCCGCGGTTGTCGCGACGGTCGTTGTTGTCACGACGTGGACCTCTGTCTCCGCGT
Organism: Bacteroidales bacterium; assembly: GCA_017561265.1. The sequence goes on along the minus strand of JAFZDJ010000003.1, from coordinate 214,196 downwards.
GGCTTGCGCTCAGGCTCTACATATCCCTCAGGCTTCTCGAGGAGAGCCTTGCGTGAAAGTCTCATCTTGCCTGACTTCTCGTCGATCTCGAGGAGCTTTACATCAACCTCGTCACCTACGTGAAGTACATCCTCAACCTTCTCGGTCTTCTCCCATGCGATCTCTGATACATGGAGGAGGCCTTCCTTACCTGGGAGGATCTCTACGAATGCACCGAACTCGAGGATAGAAACGATCTTTCCGTGATATACTGTGCCTACTTCAGGAACTGCAGTGATGCCGTTGATCCAAGCGATAGCCTTGTCCATAGACTCCTTGTCAAGACCGAAGATGTCAACAACTCCCTTCTGAGCACCGTCAATCTGCTGCTCTGTGATAGTGATTGTAGTACCGGTCTCGCGCTGAATCTTCTGGATGGTCTCTCCGCCCTTTCCGATGATTGCACCGATGAATTCGCCGTCAACGATGAGCTGAACCATACGTGGAACGAACTCCTTGTACTCAGCACGTGGCTCGCTGATGGTCTTCATCATTTCGCCCATGATGTGGAGACGACCCTGACGTGCCTGCTCGAGTGCTCTCTCGAGAACGTCATATGAAAGTCCGTCAACCTTGATATCCATCTGAGTCGCAGTGATACCGTCCTTTGTACCTGTCACCTTGAAGTCCATGTCTCCGAGGTGATCCTCGTCACCGAGGATATCGGTAAGGATAGCATAACGCTCGTTAGGATTGTCCTTGTCAGTGATAAGACCCATCGCAACACCTGCAACAGGCTTCTTGATCTTCACACCTGCATCCATGAGTGCAAGACATCCTGCACATACTGTAGCCATTGAAGATGAACCGTTTGACTCGAGGATATCAGACACCACGCGTACTGCGTATGGATTCTCCGGAGCCATAGGGATCATAGGCTTGAGTGCTCTGTATGCAAGGTTTCCGTGTCCGATCTCGCGGCGGCCTACACCACGCTGAGGGCGTGCCTCACCAGTCGAGAATGGAGGGAAGTTATAGTGGAGTACGAACTGGTCAGTGTCCTGGATGAGAACCTCGTCACGCTCCTTCATGTCGAGCTTTGTTCCGAGGGTTACAGTCGAGAGCGACTGAGTCTCACCACGTGTGAAGATTGCCGAACCATGTGCGCATGGAAGATAGTCTGTCTCGCACCAGATAGGACGTACTGTAGTTGTGTCGCGGCCGTCGAGACGTACACCCTCGTCGAGGATCATGTTTCTCATTGCAGCCTTCTCTACAGCATGGTAGTATCTTTCGATCATCATTCTCTTCTCTTCCTGCTCCTCCTCCGGAAGTGTTGCGTAGAACTCCTCCTTGAGTGCCTCGAAAGCGTCAGAACGCTCGTGCTTTGCAGAACCTGACTTTGCGATTGCATAGCATCTGTCATAGCAGAACTCCTGGATCGCCTTGCGGAGATCCTCGTCGTTCTCCTCGTGGCAGTAAGCTCTCTTCTCGGTCTTGCCTACAGCCTCCATGAGCTCCATCTGCACCTTGCAGTGCTTCTTGATCTCCTCGTGAGCGAACTTGATGGCCTCGAGCATGTCGTGCTCGCTTACCTCGTTCATCTCACCCTCTACCATCATGATGTTGTCATAAGTAGCGGCAACGATGAGGTCGATGTCTGCGTCAGCCATCTCGCTGAAGTTAGGGTTGATCTTGAGCTCGCCTCCGATACGTGCAACACGTACCTCAGAGATAGGACCCTCGAAAGGAATGTCGCTGACAGCGAGTGCTGATGATGCAGCGAGACCTGCGAGTGCATCCGGCTGGATGTCCTTCTCAGCAGAGATGAGGTTTACGTTTACGAATACTTCTGCGTGGAAATCCTCAGGGAAAAGTGGTCTGAGGGCGCGGTCTACGAGACGTGCGATAAGAATTTCATAGTCAGAAGCCTTACCTTCACGCTTCATGAAGCCACCTGGAAAACGGCCTGCAGATGCATATTTCTCTTTGTAGTCTACCTGGAGCGGCATGAAATCCACATCCTCCTTTGCGTCTTTTGCGCATGTTACAGTAGCGAGGAGCATTGTGCCTCCCATCTTGACTACTACTGAACCGTCTGCCTGCTTTGCAAGCTTTCCGGTCTCGATTTCAATTACCCTACCGTCGGATAATTCGATTGTCTTTTTTACGATATTCATTGGTTCTTCTTCAACCTGCCTCCCCCTATGGGAGTCGATTAATATTCTGTTTCATCTTAAAGGCCGTTATATCAGACCTGATATATATGTTTGTCACTCTTCAGGCGCCGCAGGTTGTTGTCTGCGCCATCAGACTTCTTTGCGTGAAAAAAGGGGGATAACCCAAATTGCTTTGAGTGCTCCCCCTTCGTCGGTTTCCTACTATGATGTAGCTTATCGACGGAGGCCAAGCTCCTTAACGATAGCTCTGTATCTCTCGATGTCAACTGACTTGAGATAATCAAGTACACGACGACGCTTACCTACAAGCTTAAGAAGCGAACGACGAGTCACGTAGTCGTGCTTGTTGCTCTTAAGGTGCTCGGTAAGGTGAGCGATACGGTAGGAGAATAATGCCACCTGGCTCTCTGGAGAACCTGTGTCAGTATTGGACTTTCCGTACTTCTCGAAAAGCTCCTGTTTTTTCTCTGGTGCTAAATATTCAGCCATCTTTTGAAAAAATTAGAGGTTAATAAATTGATCTTTTGTGCCATTTCCCGACTTTAGGGATTTAGCGGGCGCAAAGATAGATATAAAATGCAATAAAACAACGCATTCGGTTAAAAAAAGTGGGATAATCATTAAAAGTTTTTATCATTTGATATCATTTCCTACCTTTACCCTTCGTAATATGATTAAGACAGAAAAAATATTCCAAGATCCGGAAATCGGAGCTGTGACATTCCGCAGGAATGCCGGTGGCAGCCGCATGAGCATCAGGGTGCATCCTCTCAAAGGAGTCAGCGTTTCCGTGCCCTATATGATCCCTTATTCTGCTGCGATGCTCTTCTTTCAGGCACGCCGGGAATGGGTTCTTGAGACCATAGCGAAGCAGAAAGAGAAGTTCAAGGATGTCCATGTGCCGTCGGAAGACGAAATCGAGGCTTTGAGGCGTAAGGCAAAAAAGGAACTTCCACCGCGTATGCTGATCTTGGCCAACCGATATGACTTTCTGTATAACAGAGTGACTATCAAGCATAACGCAACGAATTGGGGCAGCTGTTCCGCTAAAGGAAACATCAATCTCAATCTGAATATAGTGCGTCTTCCTCGTGTCCTGCAGGATTATGTGCTTCTTCATGAGCTGTGCCATCTGCGTCATCATGATCATGGCCATGCCTTCCATCTTCTGCTGGAGCATGTCCTGACTGATAATCTGATGAGACTGATGGGTGAGGACGGACTTGACAAGGGGTCAGATGATTATAAGACAATCATGGAAATCGCGCGCAAGGCAGCTGCATCGAAGGCAAAGTATCCGCTTGACTACACCATGACCCGTGCCATCAAGTCTTACCCTCTGGTCTAGATCTTCCGATTCTTCCAGCGGCCGGAACGCATGTACCACCAGCTGCATATCAGGAGCACTCCTGAATATACATGTTCGGCTGTCCAGCAGACAGCGACGTCAAGCTTCATTATTCCTATGATCACCGTACAGTAGATCATGTATACGGTCAGAGCTATGAGTTCGAGCCTGAAGGCTGTCTTGGTGCTTCCGGTTCCCGAGACTGCCAGGAAGAACACCTGGCCTCCTACAGAAAGGAAATATGACGAGCACATGACGACCATCGCCGGCACTGCAGCATGAATGAGGTCGGGGATGTCCGTATATATGCGTGCAATGGTTTCAGGGAAAAGGCAGAAGGCTATGATCATCACGCTGACGATGCCGTATGAAAGCTTCATGATACGTTTGATCAGAGAAGGAACCTTGTCCTGATGTCCTTCACCGATTATGTTGCTGACCAGAGTGCTGCAGGTTGAGGAGAATGCCTGAAGCACGACCCAGATAAGGCCGGATACGCTTCTGGCGATGTTGGATATCGCAAGAGCTCTTTCTCCAAGATGCTCTATATAGAGGAAGAAGATGAGCCATGTCGAGATGGAAATCGTATGCTGGATCATGGTCCATGTGCATACCGGCATCATCGATCCGAGCTCTTTCTTTTCGAAGACGGCAGGTTTGTCCAGACCGTACTTCTGTCTGTCGCATCTTGCGTATGTATATGCAATGAAGAATATGAGTGAGACGAGTTCGGCCAGACTGGATCCGATGGCAGCTCCCGTTATGCCCATAGCCGGCAGACCGCATTTTCCGAATATGAGTATGTAATTGAATATCACGTTGGAAGCGACCATCACCACGGAGTTGAGAGTCAGGGTCCTGGTCTGTGTCGTTCCGACATAGAATGCTCTGAACATTGCCGTGCAGAAGGCGAAGACCATGCCCGGGAGACGCCAGCTTACATATTTGAGAGCTGCGTCATATATGGCCGCAGATGATACCATGTACTTCATCATCCATGGTGTGAACAGTTCGGAAAGCAGTATGATGATTCCGGAAAGTCCCAATACGAAATACAGTCCGTTCCAGAATACCTTGCCGGTATCCCTGAACTTGCCTTCTCCGTTGCGTCTTCCGATTATGATCTGGGCTCCGATGCTGAATCCGAAGCCGATCATGAACAGGACCATATAATATACTATGGCTATGGCAGATGCACCTAGCTCCACTTCTCCGACTCGTCCGAGGAAGGCAGTGTCGGTCAATCCGATCATCTGCTCCATCACCAGACTTATCAGGATGGGGTAGGCCACCTTCCAGATATTGCGGTATGAATATGTTCCTGTGGATGACATGGTGTTTTTTTTGTAATTGTTTTATGTTGAATCACATGCGTCATCTGGCGCAGGTGATTCAACGTAAGTGGCTGATAGCCTGCTCGACGGTCAGTGCGTTATCTACACTGAAGATTCCGCTTCTGCTGCGCTGGAGGCTGTCCAGATGAGCTCCGCTGCCGAGGGCTTCTCCAAGATCGCGGGCGAATGCGCGGACATAGGTACCCTTGCTGCATGCCATCCTGATCACAGCCCGTGGCAGTCCGAGGGCTGAGTTGTCGGTCACATTTATCCTGCTGGAGGCATCCGAAGTCCGAAGGTCAGATGAGGAATCTCGGACGTTCGCTTCGCTCACCCCACCACTTCGCTTCGCTCGTGGTCCTCCCGCTTCCGTGCCGCGGGTGGCACGGTCCTCGATTTCCTCATCTCGACCTTCAAATTTCACCAGCTCCAGTTCGGTAATGTTGATCCGGGACACTCGTATCAGTTCTTCCGCCGCTTCGTCAAGGGTCTTGCCTTCCTTATGAAGCTTTCTGGCGAGTTCGTATGCTCGTACACCGTCTACGGACTTTGCTGAGAAAAGCGGAGCGATCTGATCCTGTTCTCCTATGAATGCAGGAAGTGCAGCTTCAACGGATCCTGCTGTGATATGTTCATATGGAAAGAACCTGTCTATCTCCTTCTCAAGGTCGTATGAAGGAGTAGTGGCACCGAAAGTGACACCTGCGACATATTCCTTGTGGTGCGACTGCAGCCACTCCGCAAGCTTGGTTGCCTTTCCTATGCAGACAAGAAGCACTCCTGTAGCCAGAGGATCAAGAGTACCTGCATGACCGACTTTAAGATTCTTCTTGCCGAAATGACGGATAGCGGCGAACTTGACCTTTCTGATCACGTCCGCCGATGTCCATCTGTATGGTTTGTCTATAGGGATTATTATCCCTTCCGGATAGTCGTCGATGTTCCTTGAAAGGACTGCGTCATCCGGAGTAAGTATCTTTGCGCTTATTTCCATCAATATGAATTATTTGCAGCAGCAGGTCATCTTGTCAATGCGGGTCTGGTGGCGACCTCCTTCGAACTCTTCTGTGAGCCATGCGTCGGTGATCTCCACTACTGTTTCATAGGAGATGAAACGTGCTGGCATCACAAGTACATTGGCATTGTTGTGCTGCTTGATGAGCTTTCCGATCTCTGGTGTCCAGCAGAGTCCGGCACGGATGCCCTGATGCTTGTTGAGGGTGATTCCGATACCGTTTCCGGTGCCGCAGAATGCGATTCCGAGGTCTACCTTTCCGCTTTCCACAGCCTCTGCGAGAGGATGTGCAACATCCGGATAATCCATGCTGGCGGTAGTGTCTGTGCCGAAGTTCACGATTTCATATCCCTTGGCTGCAAGGTATTCCGAGAGCCTGTTCTTGTAGTCCACACCTGCGTGGTCGTTGCAGATTCCGATTTTCATATTAAAGTGTAGCTTTGATGTATTCGATTCTCTTTGCAAACTCATCCTTGCCGATGAGGGTCACGATGTCAGCGATGCCGAGTCCGCTCGATGCTCCCACGAGGGCGAGACGGAGACAGTTCATCACCTTGCCCATCGGCCACTCGTTGCCGCGGATATACTCCTCAAGCGGTCCTTCGAGGGCTTCCTTGGTGAATTCACCTTCGAAGTTGAGGATGAAATCGGCTGCCTGAAGTGCAAGAGTGTAATTCTCCTCTTTCCAGAATTTTGCAGCATCCTTCTCTACGAATGTCTCAGGGGCGATGAAAAGATATGAAGCTATGTCCCAGAAGTCTGCAACGAATGCAGCTCTTTCCTGGATCAATGCCACGATTCTCTCGACATACTGACGTGAGAATATCCTGTTTGCGAAGTCTGCTCCCGTTACTGTCATTTCCGATCCGGCTGTAAGCGCACATGCCGGGCAGTCAACGATCTGAAGTCCCTTTGATTCCAGTACAGGAATGTAGAGGGAGGTGAGCTCTTCCACTGACTTCAGTCGGAGATACTCCTTGTTGTACCACTTCGCCTTGTCAGCATTGAATCTTGCTCCTGACTTCACTACTCTTTCAAGCGAGAATGCAGCCACAAGCTCCTCAAGAGAGAACATCTCCTGATCATTGCCCGGGTTCCATCCGAGCATTGCGAGGAGGTTCACGAATGCTTCTGGGAAGTATCCGTCCTCACGGTAACCGCGTGAAACCTCGCCTTCTGCATTGACCCACTTGAGAGGGAATACAGGGAAGCCGAGACGGTCACCGTCGCGCTTTGAAAGCTTGCCCTTTCCGTCCGGCTTGAGAAGGAGGGAAAGATGTGCGAAGCGTGGCTGTGTCTCGGTCCATCCGAATGCCTCGTAAAGGAGGTAGTGGAGAGGAAGCGAAGGAAGCCATTCCTCGCCGCGGATAACCTCTGTGATTTCCATGAGGTGGTCATCCACGATGTTTGCAAGATGATATGTAGGAAGCTCGTCAGCCCTCTTCCAGAGAACCTTGTCGTCGAGAGTGTCGGTGTTCACCTCCACATGTCCGCGGATGAGGTCGTCCATCTTCACGACCCTGTTCTCCGGCATCTTGAAACGGATTGTCCAGTCGTTGCGGGTCTCGAGGAGCTCCTTCCACTCTGCTTCCGGCAATGAGAGTGAGTTGCGGAGTCCCAGACGTGTGGTCTGGTTGTAGATGAATGTCTGTCCGGCAGCCTCCATCTCGGCACGCTTTGCGCCAAGCTCTTCGGCTGTGTCGAATGCATAATATGCATATCCGCCTTCTACCAGCTGCTCTGCATACTGACGATAGATAGGCTTTCTCTGGCTCTGTCTGTATGGGGCATGAGGATGACGCTCGGAAGCTGTCTCTACGATGTTTCCTGCTGCATCCACTCCTTCGTCAGGAACGATGCCGCACCAGTTCAATGCCTCTATGATATATTTCTCTGCTCCAGGTACAAATCTCTGAGAGTCAGTGTCTTCGATTCTTATGATGAAGTCTCCTCCACGCTGCTTTGCGAAGAGATAGTTATAAAGTGCGGTCCTTACGCCTCCCATGTGGAGGGGACCTGTAGGAGAAGGTGCGAATCTCACCCTAGTCTTGCGTTCCATGTCCATAAATTTAAATCGGTCGCAAAAATAATAAAAATTTCCTATTCCTTGTTTCTTCCTGCAACTCTCTTGATTGCAGGGGTGTTCTCCAGCTCGCTCTTGCTTTCGCCCTCACCGATGATAAGTGCCGGCTTGCGTCCGTCTTCAAAGGTGATACCCTTTCTGATAGCTGAGTTGTTGTATCCGATCTTTACGCTTCTCACCTCAGGAAGCTCGATTCCGTCCTCTGAAATGTGCTCCTCCCTTCTGTATGTGAAGTTGTTGTCAATGGCTATGATGTTGCCGACATTGCCTTCTGTGATTTCAGTGATGCGTGCCATCTTGAAGCCTGTGGCGATTACGGTGATGTTGACCTTGTCTCCGAAATCAGGGTCTTCGTCGAAGACGATACCTCGCTTGAAGTTGTTGGCCTTGCCGGTATATTCCTTGATCATCTTGTCGATCTCGTCAAGCTGTCTCATCTGAAGACCTTCCGAGTTGTCACCCACGGTCACGTTGATGAGCACGTTCTTGGCTGTCTTTATGTCGAAGTCGTTGAGGAGAGGGGAGTCCATTGCAGACTTCACGGCATCCTTTATCCTGTTGGCTCCAGCTCCGGTTCCGCATCCCATCAAGGCCATTCCGCTGTCGGTCATCATGGTCTTCACATCCTTGAAGTCCACATTGATGAATCCGCGCTTCTTGATGATCTCTGTTATGCCTCTTACAGCTGTGGCAAGTACCTCGTCTGCCTTCGGGAAGGCGTCCTGGATGAGGAGGTCACCGTATTCCTTGTAGATCTTTTCATTGTTGATGATGATGAGGCTGTCCACATTCTTCTCGAGCTCGTTGATGCCGTCGATGGCCTTGGACATCGATTCGTTGCCTTCGCTCTTGAACGGGATGGTCACGACACCTACTGTGAGGATGCCCTTCTTCTTGGCCATTGCCGCGATTACAGGAGCAGCACCTGTACCTGTTCCACCGCCCATTCCGGCAGTGATGAAGAGCATGTCGGTGTTGCTGTTGATCACCTTTTCAGCAATCTCATCCTGTGAGTTGAGGGCTGCATTTCGGCCTTCCGTAGGGTTGCATCCGGCACCGAGACCTTCTCCGAGCTGGATCTTGACCGGCACGTCGCAGCTGTTGAGAGCCTGGGCGTCAGTGTTGCAGACAATGAATGTACATCCTTCAATCCTCTGGTTGTACATGTAGTTTACGGCGTTGCATCCGCCTCCTCCGACTCCGATGACCTTGATGATCGAATTTTCCGGAATCCAGTCCGAAGGCATTATGTCGTTGTCAGGCATCATGCCGTTGCTGTTCATATATTCAGTCATGTCTTTACCTCCTCTTAGATTTCTTCCTCGCTGATTTCGTCCAGAAGTTTACCTGTCTTTTCGGCTGTCTCCTTTGCCTTTTTCTTGGCATTGCTCCAGAGAATGTCGAAGATCCTTACCTTTTTCTCCTTTTCCTTCTTCGGCTTTTCAACGGTTTCTATCTCTTCCTTCTTGAAAAGTTCGCCGCTGTTGTCCGTTTCTGCGACAGTCTCTGTTACCACCGGCTCCGGCTGCTCTTCCTCTGTCTCGATGGTCACGCTGCATGGTCTGGTTCCAGCTTCCATGATGGCGCAGTTGACTGACTGTTCTTCCTTTGCCGCGAGGATAAGGCCTACCGATGTCGCTGCTGTAGTCTCCTTCAGACCGTCGCATCCTGCGATTGAAACACGTCCCTGAGGATATCCTGTCCTTACCCTGTAGCCTGAAAGCTCATATATGAAGTTGCCGAGATTTGCTATCTGGGCGCAGCCTCCTGTAACGACGATTCCGCTTCTGAGCATATCAGCGAATCCGCTTTCATTGATCTCGTAGAGCATGGCCATGATGATTTCCTCTACCCTGGCTGTGATGATTTCCGAAAGATATTTCACTGGGAGCTTCTTGTCCGGTTCTGCATTTCCGCTGCTGATGTGAAGCACCTTCTCGCTGAGACTCTGAAGCTTTTCCGGCATGCATGCTCCGAATGCGAGCTTGATGTTCTCTGCAAGGCGCTGGGATATCTGCCCCTCTGTCTTTATGTCGTCGGTGATGTTCTTTCCTCCGAAAGGGATGGATGCGTAATGGCGCATGATGCTTCCGTGGTAAATCGATACGGATGTGCTTCCGCCTCCGAAGTCGATCAGGGCTACACCATTTTCCATCTCCGCCTCCGTAAGCACCGCCTTGGCTGTGGTGTCGGCTGTGAAGTACTTCTTTCTCACAGAAATGCCGGTCTTGCTCATTACGGTGTCGATCTTCTTGAGATCGCTCTTCTTGCCTATGAATATCTTGAAATGACCTTCGAGTATGTCGCTTGTCATGCCGATGATGTCGTTCTCGATGATCTGGAAATTCTCTCCGTCCGAGAATGACTGTGCCACAGCTCCGTAGATTGCTTCCTTCTCAGGATTGTCAAGCGGATACGAGTCCTCTGCATAGCTCTTGAGGTCGGCGATGTCTTCCGCTGTGATGTCGGTATCCTCGCCTCTGTCCTTGATTATTCCGCTGTTGCTTTCCTGGCGTACGGGATATTTAGGCATACCTACAACGGCCTGTGTGATCTTTATGTCGAGTGCCTCTTCTGCGTCCTTTACCAGTCTTGCAAGAGGCTCCGTCACGTGCATTATGTTGTACACGCTGCTGTACTTGATGCCCGCAGACGGTGTTTCCTTGTAGTATACGACCTGGATGTCATCTCCGTTGACCTTCGCTACCGTGAGGGCCAGCTTGGAGGTGCCGAGGTCTATCGCTACGATATTCTTTTCTTCCATATGTCTGTTCTTTTTCTGTTTTCAATCCTTTATCTGCAGACGATCTGTCCGTCGTATTCCACGCTTACCGTGGTGTATGCATCCGATCCCTTTTCCGGAAGTATGCTCCGGTAGTACATCTCCATCTTCCTGAACTTCTCGCTTATGTTCTCAGGCTGCCCGAAGAGGAATCTTTCCTTTCCTTCTCTAGGCACAAGCGTCAGTTCTCCCTGGTCGTGCACTGTGATCTGCACTATCTTGTCCTTCCACACCTTGCTTCCCTCCATGAATTTGATGACCTCAAGGATGTTGTTCAGCCACTCTTTCTCCTTTTCGTCGCTGAGCTCTCCCTTGTAGCCGCTGTTGGCCTTGAGAGGTATGTCTCCGTCCACTACCTGCACCCTTGAAGAATAGCTGTTCTGGAGAGGGAAGAGGAAACCTTCTGCATCGGCGTAAAAGCCTCCGTCGCTCTTCTGGAACCTTACCATAGGCGTCCTCTGTGTGACGCTGATGTTGAGTTTTCCGTCCCTGGTTGTGTATGCCTGACTTTTGTGTACCGCACTTCTGCCGTCTATTATCCTTTCCACCTTGGCCAGATCGATGCTGTCAAGCGGCTCTCCGACATAGCTTCCGTACTCCTTGTCCAGATATTTCCTTATATCTGCGGCAGATACGAAACTGTTGACGCTGCTGTCTGCTATCACGACCGTCAGACCGGTACATTCAAGCGGTTTCCTGCAGGATACACCGAATACGTATGCTGCAGAGAGACAGCTGGCAAGAAGCACTGCTGAAACGGCATTTATAATATGTCTTACTGTCTTTGACATAGCATTTCTGTGATAGGTCCTATGAATCTGTCAATGTTTCCTGCTCCGAAGGTTATGAGTGTGTCTATCGGCTCGTCCTTAAGGTAGTCCATGAGTTCTTCCTTGACCATTATGACCTTTTCCGGAGCCGTCACATTGTCGAATATGATTTCGGATGTGACACCCGGAATCGGTTCTTCTCGTGCCGGATATATGTCGAGCATTATAAGCTTGTCCACATTGCTGAGCGCTTCTGCAAATTCATCGGCGAAATCACGTGTCCTGGTGTACAGATGAGGCTGGAATATGGCGGTCAGCTTCCTGCCGGGGAAGATGTCCCTCATCGAGCTTATTGCTGCTGCAATTTCCTTCGGATGGTGTGCGTAATCGTCTATGTATGAGCATCCAGGCCTGTTGACATGGATGTCGAAGCGTCTCTTCACTCCCTGGAATGTGCCGAGGGCATGTCTTACCTTTTCAGGTGCCAGACCGTATGTGAGGGCGATCGCTGATGCTGCTACAGCATTCTCCACGTTGATCCATCCCGGTATGCCTACCTTGCATCCTTCGATGATGCCGCCCGGCCAATGGAGGTCGAATGTGAAATATCCGCATTCGTCCACTTTGATGTTTCCAGCATGGAAATCCGCTGCCGGATCATTGTAGGAATATCTCAATATCCTGGCCTTGGTGTCCTCCGGACCTATCGGAAGCCCGAGCTTGGCTATCACTGTCCCGCTTACCTGCGATGCGAATGCCTTGAATGCATCATGCATGTTGCTGATGTCGGAATAGATGTCGAGGTGGTCGGCATCCATTGATGTGATGACGGCGATTTCCGGGAAAAGCTGGAGGAAGGAACGGTCGAATTCGTCGGCCTCGGCCACTATGGTCTCGTTCCTGCTCACCAGAAGGTTGGTGTCGTAATTCTTTGAAATTCCTCCCAGGAAGGCCGAGCATCCTTCTCCGCTGTCCTGGAATATATGTGCTGCGAGTGTGCTTGTAGTTGTCTTTCCATGCGTTCCTGCCACAGCCATGCATCTCTGGCCTTCAGCAATCTCTCCCAGCATCCTCGAGCGCTTTATCACCCTGTATCCGTTTTCCTGTACGTATACAAGTTCGCCCATATCCTTCGGGATGGCAGGGGTATAGACCACCAACGTATCTTCCACATCCTTCGGTATGAAGTCTGTGTTGTCCTCATAATGCACATCGATGCCTTCCGATTCAAGGGCGTGCGTGAGTTCCGACGGGGTCTTGTCGTAACCGCTGACCTTCAGACCCTTGAAATTGTAATATCTTGCGATGGCGCTCATGCCTATGCCACCGATGCCTATGAAATATATGTTGCTGTATGTCTTCATCTTATCCGAGTATTCTGTACACTTCCCTTACTATGGTTTCACCCGCGTCTGTCTTTGCGAGCGCAGCTGCATTCTTCTCCATAAGAGCGATCTTTTCAGGATCTTCTATCAGTCCGCATGCGGTTTTCATGAGCTTTTCTTCAGCTTCGCTGTCCTTTACTATCATTCCCGCATCCTTTCGTACCAATGCCATGGCGTTATGGGTCTGATGATCTTCTGTCACATTGGGCGAAGGAACGAAGATCGAAGCCTTGTGAGCCGCGCAAAGTTCCGAGATCGAACTTGCTCCTGAACGTGATATCACTACGTCTGCAGCTGCATATGCAAGATCCATCCTTTTTATGAAGTCGGAATGGCTTATGTGTTTCAGACATTCGCCTCCTAGGCCTTTTTCAGCCGCTTCCTTCATGAATGCATCCACTGACGGCTTATAGTATCTTCCGCACTGCCAGATGATTTCCATGCCCTTTCCCCCGGGACAGCCGTCGCTTATCCATTTCATCATCGCCTTATTGAGGGTTCCGCTTCCCAGGCTTCCTCCGACTATGAGTATGTGCTTCATGTCAGGATCGAGGCCGTAGAAGGAGAATGCTTCCTGCTTCATTTCTTCTGTTGCAGGAACGATTTCCTTTCTGATAGGATTGCCGCTGAGGATTATCCTGTCGGCCGGGAAGAATCTTTCCATGCCCTCATATGCGACGCAGATGCTCTTCGCTTTCTTGCCGAGGATCTTGTTGGTCAGTCCTGCAAATCCGTTCTGCTCCTGGATGAGGGTAGGGATTCCCATTCTTGATGCGGCCCAGAGCAGGGGAGCGCTGGCATATCCGCCCACGCCGATGGCAATGTCCGGCTTGAAGTCTCTGATGAGCTTCTTTGCCATTCTGACGCTCTTCAGTACCTTGAAAGGGAGGGCGAGATTCGACAGCGTGAGCTTTCTCTGAAGACCTGCCACCGGAAGTCCGACTATTTCATATCCGGCAGCCGGGACTCTTTCCATCTCCATCCTTCCGTCGGCACCGACGAAAAGTATCTCGTTTTCAGGGTTGAATTCCTTCAGCATGTTTGCAATGGAAATGGCCGGAAAGATATGTCCTCCCGTGCCGCCTCCGCTTATTATGGCTCTTATTTTCCTGTACTGTCCCATCTTATTCATTGATGTTGTCCTCGATCTGCTCGAGTATTGTCATACGTTCCTGAATGTCATCTTCCGGCGCGCTTATCATCGATTCTTCCATGGCCTGGACCTTCTTCTTCGCCATCCTGCTTATTGAAAGTATGATTCCGAAAGCAAGGCATGACATCAGGAAGGCGCTGGCTCCGTCACTGATCAGAGGCAGGGTCTGTCCTGTCATAGGCATGATGTCCACATTCACTAGCATGTGCATGAATGCCTGTCCTGTTATCAGGAATGCCAGTCCTCCGATGGCGATCTTCGCAAATTCGTTACCGCACAAGCGTGATATCATTGAACATCGCGCTATCAGGCTGATATACAGAAGTATGATGAATATGCCTCCGATAAGTCCGTATTCCTCTATGAGGAAGCTGAACATATAGTCTGAGTATATATGTGTCACGGAGTATTTCTGAGTGCTGTTTCCACTGCCTTTTCCGAGAAGTCCGCCCTCGTGTATCGCTATCTTTGCTCCATATGGCTGTCTGATGTCATCGATTGCATCCCAGAATTCTCTTGAATTCGGTTCCAGTTCGCCAAGATTTTCAGTGTCATATTTTGCGTCCAATCTGCTGAAGAATGTCTTCAGGCGTGGCATGAAATCTCCGTCTGTGGCTTTGTGCAGACCTGCAGCGGCTAATGCCATAAGTACGATCACGACACCTGGGATCAGCAGCTCTTTCATCTTTATGCCTCCGATCAGCATTGTTCCGATCAGTACCAGGGCAATGAATATTGCGCTGGAGTTACTTCCCGGAGCTACGAGTCCGCATATCAGTAGTGACGGACCGTAGATGTAGAGGCATCTCTTTGCCAGAGGCTTCTTCATGAATGCGAGACGAGGGTGCAATGCCAGACTGTTCGCAAGACTGAATGTGCTGCTTTCCCTTCCTTCCTCCATCGCTTCGCAATCCTGTTTATATGCGTGCAGAGCCCAGGCAAGGTACATTACCATCGCTACTTTCGCAATCTCGAAAACATGGATCTGGAAGCCGAAAAGACTCAGGGTTCTCCATGCTCCGTTGATATGTTGTGCTCTTATGAATCCGAGGTTCATATGGAAGTCCAGAATGAGCAGCAGGACAAGCGTTATGAAGAATCCGAATCTGGAGAAGAACCTGTAGATACCGATCTTGTTGATGAACTTGTACATCAGTATTATCATGATCAGTCCGCCGACAGCCACTCCTCCGTGGCTTTTCATGATCTCAATCCTCGTATCGTCAGACAAGAGGGGAGTCGACGAGAATATGGCAAGTACAGAAATGAGAATAAGAAGGAGTACGATAATCCAGATTACCTTATCTCCTTCTATACTGTCTATGATGCCCCAGAGGCCTTTTTTCTGAGCCTCCGGCTTGTTGTACCCGTTGTTTTCCATATTCTATAGGTTCCTTACCGCTTCCTTGAATTGCCTTCCTCTGTCCTCGTAGTTCTTGAAGAGGTCGAAGCTTGCACAGCATGGTGAGAGCAGGACGACGTCTCCTGATGCAGCGAGGCTGTCAGCCAGCTTTACGGCATCCTTTGCTGATGTCACATCGTGAATCTCAGGCACGATTCCTTCAAATGACGAATGGAATTTCGCATTGTCCAGTCCCATGCAGATCATCGCCTTCACCTTCTCCTTTGCAAGCGGGATGAGGCTTGAGTAGTCGTTGCCCTTGTCTGTTCCGCCTACAATCCATATTACAGGTCTTGTCTGGCACTCGAGTGCGTACCATGCGGAATCCACATTCGTAGCCTTTGAGTCATTGATGTAAAGCACGTCTCTGATGCTGAGTACCTTTTCAAGTCGGTGCTCGACAGACTGGAATGTGGCGAGTCCGCTTCTGATGGCCTCGTTGTCGATGTCCATGACTTTTGCCGCAATAGCAGCCGCCATCGAATTGTAGATATTGTGCTTTCCGCCGAGAGCGAGCTCCTGAAGATACATGTCGCATTCGTCATCCTTGTAACGGACTATCATCCTGTCGTCCTTCACGAATGCTCCCTGAGCCACCTCTTCCTTCTGTGAGAACGGAAGTTTCTGAGCCTTCATCACGATCTGATCAAGATGTCTGATCGTAATCTCGTCGTCGGAGCAGAAGATGAAGCAGTCGTCGCTTGACATGTTGCGGGTGATGCGGAACTTCGACTTCACATAATTCTCCATCTTGTAGTCGTACCTGTCCAGATGGTCCGGCGTAATGTTGGTGATTATGGCTATGTCGGCCTTGAAATCGTATACATTATCCAGCTGGAAGCTGCTGAGCTCCAGTACATATATGTCGTGCTGCTCGGTAGCCACCTGATAAGCGTAGCTCTTGCCGATGTTGCCTCCCAGTCCTACGTTCAGACCTGCATTCTTCAGAAGATGGTAGATCAGCGACGTCGTAGTCGTCTTTCCGTTGCTTCCTGTGATGCATACCTTCTTCGCCGAATCATATCTTCCGGCGAATTCGATTTCCGAAATGACATTTATACCACCGTCGGTCAGTTTCCTGACCATAGGTGCTGTCGAAGGTATTCCCGGACTCTTGATGACCTCGTCTGCGTTGAGGATAAGCTCCTCAGAATGCTTTCCCTGCTCGAAAGGAATATTCCATTCCTCGAGCATCGCCACATATTTTTCTGAAATGTTTCCCATGTCGGAAAGGAAAACATCAAATCCCTTTACCTTCGCGAGGACTGCGGAACCTACACCGCTTTCGCCTCCACCTAATACTACTACTCTGGACATATCTTGATATAACGATTTATCTTACCTTCAAAAGTGCTATTGTGATCACGGCCAGTATCATTCCCACGATCCAGAATCTGGTCACGATCTTTGCTTCCGGCATTGCCTTTGCCGGCTTCTGTATCAGAGCCGGAATGCCTTCTTTCTGATAATGGTGATGGAGAGGCGCCATCTTGAAGATCCTGCGTCCTTCACCATATTTTTTCTTTGTGTACTTGAAATAGAATCTCTGCATAAGTACGGACAGGCTTTCCACGAAGAAGATTCCGCAGAGGATCGGAAGAAGGAGCTCCTTTCTTATGAGGACTGCACATACTCCGATTATACCTCCAAGCATCAGGCTTCCTGTATCTCCCATGAATACCTGTGCAGGGAATGAGTTATACCAGAGGAAACCGATGAGGGCGCCGACAAAGGCAGACATGAATACGGCGATCTCACCGCTTCCCGGTATGTACATTATGTTGAGGTATTCCGCATTGAGGATGTTTCCTGAAAGCCATGCGAATATACCAAGCACTACTCCTACTATGGCCGATGTTCCTGTAGCCAGACCGTCCATTCCGTCTGTGAGGTTGACTCCGTTCGAACATGCAGTGATCACGATGATGATCATGAGCACATATATCGCCCATTTGCAGTACCATCCGAATGTTCCCTTGAACGGCGACAGCCACTTGTAGTCGAATTCATGACTCTTTACGAAAGGTATTGTGGTCTTTGTGCTCTTTATCACATCATGCTTCTCGGTCATTGTGCCGTAGCCGGCATCGTCCGGGATGCTCATGCTGTCGCTTGTGGCCTCGATCGCCATTGTGTCTGCGAGCGAGATGTTCTCTCTTACCACGATGTCGTCGCTGAAGCATACGGCAAGACCGATCGCGAGTCCGATAAGTCCCTGCGAGATCAGTTTTGTCCTCTCGCTCATTCCTTCCTTGTTCTTCTTGAACACCTTGATGTAGTCGTCAGCGAATCCGGTGATGAAGAACCACACCGCACTGATCAGAAGAAGGATGGTATAGATGTTTGTGAGGTCGCCGACAAGCAGGACAGGTACGATGATGGCAAGGAAGATTATTATTCCTCCCATTGTAGGAGTGCCTTTTTTTGCCATCTGTCCTTCAAGTCCCAGGTCACGGATTTCTTCTCCGATCTGTTTCTTCTGGATCCAGCGGATGATTTTCTTTCCTGCGAAGATCGAAATCAGAAGCGACAGGGTGAACGCCACGATGGCCCTGAAGGACAGGTAGCCGAAGAGGCCCTGTCCGGGGATGTCGATTCCCAGATTCTTCAGATATTCTATGAGGTGATAAAGCATGTCAATTCAGGTTTTCGAATATTTCCGTAACTATCTCTCTTTCGTCAAAATGTCTTTTTTCAGTTCCTATGATCTGATAGGTTTCATGTCCTTTTCCTGCAAGCAGGATCGTGGCTCCCTGGCCGGCGATCATTATGGCTGTTCTGATGGCCTCCTCCCTGTCTTCGATGAAGAGAGATCTTGATCTTCCGCTCAGGTCAAATCCGGCCTTTATGTCTGCCATGATGTCCGATGTCTTCTCCGTGCGGCTGTTGTCGGATGTGACGATTATCCTGTCGGAAAGCTTCTGGGCTATTGCGGCCATTTCAGGACGTTTGCTTCTGTCTCTGTCTCCGCCACAGCCGAAGAGGCATATGAGTTCACGGTCCGGTGCGATCTCGCGGAGTGTCTTCAGTACATTCTCCAATGCATCCGGAGTGTGTGCGTAGTCTATGATTACCGAAATGTCCTTCGGGCCTCTGATGTTTTCCAGTCTTCCAGGTGCCGGTTTCAGGCTGCTGAGTGCCACGAGAGCCTCCTGAGGGTCTGTTCCTAGCACGACTGCTGTCGTGTAGATGGCCAGAAGATTATATGCGTTATGCAGGCCTATAAGGCTGCTCCAGCTTTCATATCCGTCGATTCTGAGCTGCATTCCCTCGAAACTCTGCTCTACGATATGGCAGGTATGGTCAGCGATCTTCCTGCATGAATATGTCACGACCTGTGCTTTGGTGTTCTGCAGCATGACCATTCCGTTGCGGTCGTCAATGTTTGTTATTGCGTAGGCGTCTGCCGGAAGGGTGTCGAAGAAAAGCTTCTTGCACCTGAGGTATTCTGCAAAAGTCTTGTGATAGTCCAGGTGGTCGTGGGTGAGGTTGGAGAAGATTCCGGCCTTGAACTTAAGTCCGGCAACCCTGTCCTGTTCCACTCCTATCGAACTGACCTCCATGAAGCAGTATCCGCATCCGGCCTCCACCATCTCGTTCAGAAGCGAATTGATGGTAAGCGGGTCGGAAGTCGTGTTCACCGCCTCATATCCCCTGTTTCCTACGTAGTTGGCAATTGTGGAGAGAAGTCCGCAGCTGTATCCCAGAGATGTGAACATCCTGTACAGGAGTGTCACGGTCGTGGTCTTTCCGTTAGTGCCTGTGATGCCCACAAGTGTGAGCTTCTCGGACGGATTGTCATAGAAGTTCGAGGCGATGATAGCCAATGCATATCTGGAAGACTTCACCGATACGATGGTTATGTCCTCAGCACCTGCCTCGGCGATCTGTCTGTGAGCCATGTCGATGTCCTCGCATACGACAACGCAAGCTCCGTTCTTCACTGCCGTTGCAATGAAGTTGTGACCGTCGCTTGCAAAGCCTTTGACAGCGACGAACAGCGACCCTTGGGCCGCTTTCCTCGAATCGTTGCAGACAGACGTGATGTCAATGTCCACGCTGCCTTCCACGGCTGTAACACCGCTGTCCGCTATGACTTTCTCCAGTATCATTTAAGCACTATATTGATTGTTTCACCTTTCTTTAACTTTATTCCTGCCTTAGGGCTCTGGCTGGCCACATGGCCGCTGCCTTTATGTCTGCACCTGTAGCCGTTGTTCTCAATTGCATACAAGGCATCTGTCAGTCCCAGTCCAGTCAGATCCGGAACAGGGGAATCAGCATCCTTGGATATGCTTATGTGTTCCGCCTGCATCTCCGGCACGCTGCCTCTTGACTTAAGCTCCCGTCCCCATTCGCTGTCATACGACCAGAGTCCGTCAGCGATATCCTTGAATGTCAGGGCAGGAACGGTTCCTCCGTAAACGTTGTGACTGATAAGGCCTGTATATACCACTACTATCGCCGTGTACTTAGGCTCGTCAGCCGGGAAGAATCCTACGAATGTCGCCTGATGCTTCTTGCGTCCGTTGATGTCCGTGTACGGATCTCTGCTGCCGGCTCTTTCCTCTGTCGTGAGGTGCATTCTTGATGTTCCGGTCTTTCCTGCGATCGTACACTTGGCATTCTTGAGCTTGCTGGCCGTTCCCTCCAATGTCACCATCTTCAATGCTCTTGTAAGCGTGTCTGCCGTCGCTTTAGAACAGATGGATCCGTTCAGGAGAGTTGGCTTGAACTCTTTCACCACCTGACCGTTCTTCTCGTGACTCTCGACAACATAGGGCTTCATCATTCTTCCCTTGTTGGCTATGGCATTGTAGAAGGTCGCGACCTGAAGAGGCGTCACTCTGACCGAATATCCGATTGCAACTGACACCAGGTCTGACATTGTCCATCCCGAACTCTGAGGATCCGGTATCCTAGGCTTTGCACTTCCTTGCTCGTTGAGCTCGAATTCGTATGCCTCTCCGAAATTGTACTCATGCAGCCTGCTTATGAATTCTTCCGGCTTGTCTCCGTAATAATCCTTCACCAGACGGCGGAATACATAGTTTGATGATATCTTGAATCCGTCGATGACAGATATCCTGTCTGTCTTGTTACGTCTTTCGTAGTTGGTTATGTATTCGTCGGCATTCTTTATCTCCGGCATGTCCAGCATACGGCCGTGGTTGGTCGGAATCTTTGTCTCCAGCTCGATCTTTCCATCTTCAAGAAGTGTTGTCATCGTTACAGCCTTGAACACGGAACCCGGCTCTGCAGGTCTTCCTGCCGCCATATTGAAGACTTCACGGAATTCTCCCTGCTTGTCCTTCTGGAGGTTCACCATCGCTCTTACAGCTCCTGTCTTCACATCAAGTACGACTACGCATCCGCCTACGATGTCTTCTTCCGCCGCCATGTTTCTTCTCAACGCGCGGTCTGCGATGTCCTGTATGTTGATGTCCAAAGTGGTCCTTACGTCGATTCCGTCTTCGGCCTTCACCGCACTGCTGTCCACATCCTTGATCATGACCTTATTGTCGGTCACCTTCTTCCATTCCACTCCCTGCTCTCCGTGAAGAATGTAGTCGTATTTTCCTTCTATACCGATGTGGCGCGAGTTGGTGTCCTTGTTGTGTTTCACATATCCGATCACTCGTCTTGCCAGTCCTTCGTAAGGATACTGCCTTGTGTCCACCTTCTCCACGATCATTCCGCTGTATAAGGGTCTTTCGTTGAAGAGAGGCAGTTCCTTCAGCTGCTGCAAGGTTCCATGGTCTATGTTCTTCACTATGGATACATATCTTCGCTTGTTGCGTCTTCCTGAAGAAATAAGCTCGCTATAATATGAGGCGGACTTTCCTTCATCCTTGAGAACCTCCGGAAGTCTCTTTGCAAGTGCTTCGGCCTTTCCTATCCAGATCTTCTCCTTGGATTCAACTTCCTCTCCTTCCTTTGCGTTCTCTCTGGCCTTTGCATCAGCTCTCTCGTTTTCTTCCTTCAGCACGTAGCAGTCCATGTAGACATTGTACATGGGAGTCGACATGGCCAGAAGCTTTCCGTTGTGGTCTATGATCGAGCCCCTCTGGGGATCAAGTTCCTCCTTCTGCTTCTTAGGATGGAAATGGTGGATGTATCTCTGATCCGGCTCCCAGAAGAACTGAAGGATGACAATCTTCACTATTATCGCCAATGCTGCTGTAAGAAACAGTATATGAAAGGCTGTCAGCACGTTGCTGGCCCTGCGCTTCTCTCTTTCCTTTCTGTCTTTCATATCGTTTCTATCTCTTACTTTCAATATCTGATAATATCTGCAGGCTTTTCCGGCGCCTTGATTTCCGATCCCTTCTCCTCAAGCATTGTTTCGATCGTGCTTATTCTGTCGAATCCCACATATTCGCATGTCTTCTGTGCATGGTAGATCTTGAGGGATTCGAGCTCCTTGCGGTTTCTCTCCACAATGATCATCGTCTGTTCCATCCTGTAGCTCATCCAGATGCTCAGCCATCCGAGCACAAAGGCATATAATATATAAGGGAAGAGTCTGTCGACCCTCATGCGCAGGAGAATGTCTCCGCTTATTATAGATCTTATCCAGCTCATCCTTTCCTATTCCTTTTCTGCAATCCTGAGTTTTGCACTTCTTGCTCTTGTGTTGGACGCTATCTCGCTTTCCTGAGGCAGGATCGGTTTCCTGTTCACTGCCTTAAGCGGTGCCGTAGCATTTCCGAAGAAGTCCTTCTCTACCTTTCCCTCGATGTTTCCAGCCTTGATGAAGTTTTTCACCATGCGGTCTTCCAGAGAGTGATATGTTATCACTACAAGCTTTCCTCCAGGTTTCAGGGACTTTGCCGCTCCGCTCAGGAACTTCTCCAGCGACTTCATTTCCTGGTTGACCTCTATTCTCAAGGCCTGGTATACCTTTGCGAGGAACTTATGTTCTGCAAACTTCGGAAGCGCCGCCTCAATTGCCTTGCCGAGATCCGTAGTGGTCTCGATTCTGGCAGTCTCCCTTGCCCTGCATATCATCTGGGCTATCCTTCTGCTGTTGTCCACCTCTCCGTACAGTCTCAGGATCTTCTCCAGATCCTGCATCTCGTAGGTGTTGACGATATCTGCTGCATTCATCTGAGCCTCCTGGTTCATTCTCATGTCCAGAGGAGCCTCATATCTGAAGGAGAAGCCTCGCTCTGCAGTGTCGAACTGGTGTGATGACACTCCCAGATCCGCCAGGATTCCGTCGATGCCTTCCTTATATCCCTGATGCAGGATATGGTTGTGCATCCAGCGGAAGTCGCTCCTGATAAGTGTCAGACGTGGGTCGTCCGGCTTGTTCGCAATGGCATCGCTGTCGCGGTCGAAAGCGATGACGCGACCCTCGGGAGAAAGTCTCCTGAGAATCTCGGAGGTGTGTCCTCCACCGCCGAAAGTGGCGTCTGCATAAATTCCTGATGTTGTGCCGATCAAAGCAGAAACGCTCTCATCAAGCAATACTGAAGTGTGATATTCCGACATCGCTGGTCCCTCCTGTTAAAGATCAGAAAGCATATTGGCGATGGATGTGAACTCTTCGTTTGAAATTATTCCGGACTCAAAGTTCTCTTTGGCCCAGATTTCAATCTTATGGTCGTTGCCCGAGAAGACTACTTCCTTGGTCACACCGATCAGTTCCAAGAGTTTCTTTGGTATGGAGAGACGTCCAAGCTTTGCGTCCGGCTCGACAATCGCACTGTTGTGCATGTACGCTCTCCAGAATTTCGCGTGATTTTCATTGAATGTGATGTTGAGTTTCGATCTTACAAGCTCGGACTGACGTTCCCATTCAGCGAATGTATACATCTCGAGACACTTCTCGTAAATGTCCTTTCTTACGACGAATCTCATGTCTCCATCGGCAGGCATAACGGCCTTGAAGGCGGCAGGAAAGATGATTCTTCCCTTGTCGTCTACCTTGACACTGTATTCGCCGATGAATTTGATCATAACTTTTACACGCTAATCGATGCAAAAGTAAGAATAATTTTCCACTTTCTTCCATTTTCTTCCAAAAATTTCCACATATTTTTTAACAATCCCACAAAATGTCTAAATTTGCGTCTGTTAATTGATTCTGAACGGTTATGAGATATTTTGCGTCATTGATATCGGCTCTTGCTCTTGTGTTTTTTGTATCTTGTGCCCGCTCTTCGCAGCAGGAGTTGACTGAACCGGTGACGGAAGCTTCGGATACGCTTTCGAATGCACTTGGATTCTGTCCTGATTCCCTTGAAATGAGGGAGGGAAAGGTGAAGTCCGGACAGTTCTTTTCCAATCTGCTCGGCAGTCTGGGAATGACTCAGAAGGAGGCATATGACCTTACTCTTGCCTGTGACTCCGTCTTTGATGTGAGAACCCTCCGTGTCGACAATGCCTACAGAGCATATTACGGTTCTGATGCCTCGGTAAAGTACCTTGTCTATGACCGTGACCGCGCTTCAAGCATAGTCTTTGACTGTACCCCTCCATATGGTGCCTGGGTATATGAAAAACCGGTTTCGGTTGAAAGCAGGTATGCCGATGTTACAATCAATTCATCATTGTGGAATGATATGCGCGACGCCGGTGTTTCACCTCTTCTTATTCTCAGTCTTTCAGATATTTACGCCTGGACTATTGACTTTTTCGGTCTTCAGAAAGGAGACCGTTTCAGGGTGCTTTATGATGAGAAGATATGCGATGGAGAAGTGCTGGCAGTCGACACTGTCCGTTATGCGGTCTTCTCTCATGGAGGTGAGGATCTGCCGATGGTTATGTACAATCAGAGAGACAGCGGAAACATCTGGTGGAATGAAAAAGGAGAAAGTATGCGAAAGGCCTTTCTGAAGGCACCGCTTCAGTATTCCCGCATCAGCTCGGGATTCTCATATGCCCGCAAGCATCCCGTGACAAGAAAGGTTCAGCCCCACACCGGAGTGGATTATGCGGCTCCTAAGGGAACACCGGTGATGAGCATCGGAGACGGTACGGTTACCAGTGTCAAGTATGAAGGCGCAGGCGGTAATACAGTGAGGATCAGGCATAATTCCGTCTATTCGACAGCATACCTTCATCTTTCGAAATATGCTTCAGGCCTTAAGGCAGGACAGCGTGTACGTCAGGGAGAAGTCATCGGATATGTCGGCTCTACAGGCCGCTCTACAGGACCACATCTTGACTTCCGTGTATGGAAGAACGGAACTCCTATCAATCCTCTCAAGATGGATTCTCCTCCGGCAGAGCCTATCAAGGAAGAAAACCGTCAGGCATTCGAGGCTGCTGCATCAAAATATAAGGCCCGGATCGATTCGATCCAGGCCCGTTCTATAGCTTCTGTGCTTTTTGAAAAGCTCTAGTATCTGTTAAGCGGCATGCCGTTGGTCTTCATGCGGACCTGCTTTCTTACATTTGTAAGTGCCTCCTCATAAGCCTCGCGTCCTTCCTCTGTCTTTCCGGCGATGAGGTCGAGGTTGCCGGCTGCATTTGTGAGCACCTGGTCGATGAGGTTTACAATGAATTCCATATCCTTCTCAACGAAACCACGTGATGTGATGGCTGGTGTTCCTACGCGGATTCCGGAAGTCTGGAACGGAGTGCGTGAGTCGAACGGAACCATATTCTTGTTCACGGTTATGTCTGCCTTTCCAAGCTCTTTTTCTGCAACCTTTCCTGTAAGTTCAGGGAACTTGGTGCGGAGGTCGATGAGCATGAGGTGGTTGTCTGTGCCTCCTGAAACGATCTTGTAACCTCTTGATGTAAAGGCATCTGCCATTGCCTGAGCATTGGAGATCACCTGCTTCTGGTACTCCTTGTACTCCGGCTGGAGTGCTTCATAGAAAGATACTGCCTTGGCTGCGATGCAGTGCTCGAGCGGACCTCCCTGAACTCCTGGGAATACGCTTGAATTGAGAATCTGGGACATCTTCTTCACAACTCCCTTCGGTGTCTTGAGACCCCAAGGATTGTCGAAGTCCTTGCCGAGGAGGATGATTCCTCCGCGTGGACCACGAAGTGTCTTATGTGTTGTGGAAGTGACTACATGTGCGTATTTTACAGGGTTGCTGAGGAGTCCGGCAGCGATAAGTCCTGCTGTGTGCGCCATGTCGATCCAAAGGATTGCTCCCACCTTGTCGGCAATCTCGCGCATACGTGCGTAATCCCACTCTCGTGAGTAGGCTGATGCACCACCGATGATGAGCTTCGGCTTGAATTCGAGAGCCCTCTGCTCCATCTGGTCGTAGTCGATCATTCCTGTAGTCTCGCTGAGGCCGTATGCCACAGCATTGTAAAGTATTCCTGACATGTTTACAGGAGATCCGTGTGTGAGGTGTCCTCCGTGTGCTAGGTCAAGACCCATGAAAGTCTCTCCTGGCTTGAGGCATGCCATCATCACGGCCATATTGGCCTGAGCTCCTGAATGCGGCTGCACGTTTGCATATTCCGCTTCGTAAATTTCGCAGAGGCGGTCAATCGCCAGCTGCTCTATCTGGTCAACAACCTCACATCCTCCGTAATATCTTGCTCCGGGATAGCCCTCTGCATATTTGTTTGTGCAGATTGATCCAAGGGCTTCAAGCACCTGCTGGCTGACGTAGTTTTCAGATGCGATAAGCTCGATTCCGGAAGTCTGTCTGTCCTCTTCCTTCTTGATGAGGTTGAAAATCTGTAGATCCTGTTTCATAAATTTCTGTTTAAGACAAATGCAAAAATACTCATTTTTTTATTTTTATTACCTTTGTGTTGATAACTTTTTGGATTTATATGCAGAATAGGAAACTTTTGAACATAGAATTAGGCCGAGTTTCGGCCCAGGAATATAAGGAACTTCCTGATACAGGTATAGTTCTGGTCCTTGACAATATACGCAGCGCCCACAATGTCGGTTCTGCCTTCCGTACGGCTGATTCGTTCAAGGCCGACAAAGTCTGGCTATGCGGCATATGTGCCGTACCTCCTTCGGCAGAAATCCATAAGTCGGCTCTTGGTGCGGAAGACAGTGTGGAATGGGAACACGTAGATGATACGATGGAAGCTGTCCGTCGTCTGAAGGAGGACGGATATACTGTGGTATGTGCCGAGCAGACGGTAGGTTCGGTCATGCTCAATGAGTTTGTTCCGGAAAAGGGAAGGAAGTACGCGGTGGTTTTCGGCAATGAGGTTGCCGGGGTACGTCAGGATGTGGTGGATGCCTCGGATATGTGTCTGGAAATCCCGCAGTTCGGCACCAAGCACTCGCTTAACGTATCTGTAAGCGTTGGAGTCATTCTATGGCATTTCCGCCTGCATCTATAACAATCCAAGCAGCTGTGACATCAGGAAGCCGAGATAATTGCCGACGGCATATCCGATCACTCCGATGGTAAGTCCCGGAATCAGGACGTCCTTGTTCTTCATTGCTGCTGCCATCATCGGGACGAATGGTGGTGAATTGATGTAGGTGACTGATGCTATGACCATCATGTCCGAGTCTATCCGGAATATCTTTGCGAAGATCACCTGCAGAAGGAGCGAACCGAAGACGGCAACGAGAAGATAGCCCAGAAGTTCCATGCCTCCTATGAGGTTGAGTTCGCTCAGATCGGCCATTGATGCTACCACGATGCAGAATATGTAGATGAAATACATTCCGATGTCGTAGCTGTATTTCATCTTGTGTATCTTCTTTATGAACGAACATCCTATGCCGAGGGTGGTCAGCATCAGGATGAAGATGGTCATGAACATGGATTCCGGTAAGAGGAGCGCTATGCCGGCTGATATTCCCACGATCAGGATTGTAAGTCCCAGCAGTTTCGCTATGTAAGCGACTCCGATGCGCGTCAGGAATCCTCTGTGAGGCTTCTTCTCTTCCTTCTGCATTTCTTTCTGAATTGCAGCCTCATCCCTGTCTGTGAATGTGTCGAGCGTGTTAGGAAGGAATTTTCTGAACAGCTTTATTCCGATGGTCAGAAGGAATGACAGGTATAGGAAGCTTACCAGAATATCATATGAATTTATAAGTATGTATGTTTCATCCTTCACTCCCAGCATTGTCTTCAATGCAGCCAGGTTGATGGTGCCTCCGGTGTAGACTCCTGTCAGCATTCCGCCGATCTTGGCTCCCTCAGGCAGACTCTTTCCGAATATCATATATCCTATGACAACAGCTAAGGTCACGGATATCAATCCGGTGATCAGAGCGAGTATCTGCGATCTTGCGCCGCTCATCTTGAATGTGCATCCATAAAGCATCAGAGGTATGGCCAAAGGAATCATGGCGTTGGACAGAATCTCCTGTACGGCAGGCATCTGCTCGGGCATGAGGCCTATGTTTCCTATGATTATGCCTATGAAGTAAAGAATAAGTACAGGGCCGATCTTTCCTAACCAGGTGAATCGGCGGCATAGCCAAAGGACTCCGGCCGGGATGATACAGAAGCCCGCAATCAGGATGACTGTATTTACAATGTTCATATGGTAAAAGGTTTTACTTTTGACAAAAGTAGAAACTTTTGTCTTAAAATATAAGTAAATTTGTGGATAATTTCATCTGATAAGGATGTTTTGTGACAAAATGTCAGTTATTTTGTGTTGGCATTCTGTTTGTCTACATTAATTATATTGGAGTGAAAAATCAATAAAAACACATAATAATCATGATAAGACCATTAGCAGACAGGGTTGTCATCGAGCCTAAGGCGGCCGAGACACAGACAGCATCAGGACTTTATATTCCTGATACAGCAAAAGAGAAGCCACAGCAGGGAACAGTTGTTGCCGCAGGTCCTGGAAAGAAGGACGAGCCTATGGAGGTGAAGGTAGGTGACGTTGTCATCTACGGAAAGTATGCAGGCACAGAAGTCTCTGTAGAGGGTAAGGACTACCTCATCATGAAACAGTCTGACATATTGGCAATACTTTAAATTATTTCCGCTGAATCGCGGATCTGAAAAATAGAACAATCATGGCAAAAGATATCAAATTCAATATAGATGCGCGCGCCAAGATGAAGGAAGGCGCTGACGCACTTGCAGATGCAGTCAAGGTGACTCTCGGCCCTAAGGGACGTAACGTAGTCATAGCTAAGAAGTTCGGTGCACCTCAGGTGACCAAGGATGGTGTGACCGTGGCAAAGGAAATCCAGCTCGAGGATCAGTTTGCGGATATGGGCGCCCAGATGGTCAAGGAAGTTGCTTCCAAGACTAACGATCAGGCAGGTGACGGTACTACGACAGCTACTGTACTCGCTCAGGCAATCATCAATGTAGGTCTCAAGAACGTTACAGCAGGTGCAAATCCTATGGACCTCAAGAGAGGTATCGACAAGGCTGTTGCGGCAGTCGTTGCGAATCTTCGTGAGCAGAGCCAGGAAGTGGGAGAGGACTATGCCAAGATCGAGCAGGTAGGAACCATTTCTGCCAACAATGACAACTACATCGGAAAGCTCATCGCCGATGCAATGTCAAAGGTGAAGAAGGATGGTGTGATCACAGTCGAGGAGGCAAAGGGAACAGAGACAGAGGTGAAGGTTGTCGAGGGCATGCAGTTCGACAGAGGATACATATCTCCTTATTTCATGACAAACGGTGACAAGATGGAAGCGGTTCTCGATGCTCCGTATATACTTGTAACTGACAAGAAGATTTCTACAATGAAGGATCTTCTTCCTGTTCTCGAGCCAATCGCCCGTGAAGGAAAGTCGCTTCTTATTGTTGCAGAGGATGTTGATGGTGAAGCGCTTACAACTCTTGTCGTGAACAAGCTCCGCGGTACTCTCAAGATTGCTGCAGTGAAGGCTCCGGGCTTCGGTGACCGTCGTAAGGAGATGCTTCAGGACATCGCTGTCCTCACAGGCGGTATGGTCATTTCTGAGGAAAGAGGCTTCAGCCTTGAGAATACTACTCCGGATATGCTCGGAAAGGCAGAGAAGGTGGTGGTCACAAAGGATAACACTACTGTAGTCAACGGCGCGGGTTCGGCAGAGGCTATTCAGGAGCGTGCAGACCTTATCCGCAAGCAGATCGAGACCACTACTTCCGATTATGACCGTGAGAAGCTCCAGGAGCGCCTTGGAAAGCTCGCGGGCGGTGTTGCAGTGCTTTATGTAGGAGCTGCTACAGAGGTCGAGATGAAGGAGAAGAAGGACAGGGTTGAGGATGCGCTCAGTGCGACACGTGCAGCTGTGGAGGAAGGTATTGTTCCAGGAGGCGGAGTTGCTTATATCCGTGCTTCCGAGGCTATCAAGGATCTTAAGGGTGTGAATGAGGACGAGACTACAGGTATTCATATCGTAGCACGTGCAATCGAGGAGCCGCTTCGTCAGATCGCGGCAAATGCAGGCGTGGAGGGAAGCGTCATCATCAACAAGATCCGCGAAGGAAAGGGAGATTTCGGATACAATGCACGCACAGATGAGTATGTGAACATGTTCGAGGCAGGCGTTATCGATCCTACAAAGGTTTCACGCGTTGCTCTTGAGAATGCTGCATCAGTGGCGGGTATGTTCCTTACAACAGAATGTGCTATCGCAGACATCCCTGAGCCGGTGGCTGCACCTGCAATGCCAGCAGGAGGAATGGGCGGTATGATGTAAGATCATACCGCTTCAATATAAAAGAAAAGACGCTGTCCATCAGGATAGCGTCTTTTCTTTAGCTATAAGAACCTTTAAGAAGGATATGTTTCTTTATGAAAGCTTGTTGATGTAAACTGCGATACCGCTCTTGAGGTTAGCAGCCTTGTTCTTGTGGATAACGCCGATCTTTGCGAGCTTGTCGATCATTGCATAAACCTTAGGAGCGTTAGCCTCTGCTGCTGCCTTGTCTGATGTGTTACGAATCGCACGGATTGCGTTTCTTGTAGTCTTTGCATAATACTTATTATGCAATCTGCGCCTTTCGCTCTGGCGATAGCGCTTGTCTGCTGATGCGTGGTTTGCCATTGTTTTTATTTTTTATATTTTCTGGTAGTCGGTAGGGGAATCGAACCCCTCTTGCAAGAATGAAAATCTTGAGTCCTAACCGATAGACGAACCGACCAAACTGACCATTTTTCACAAATGGGAGTGCAAAGGTATAAATTAAATTTTAAATGACAAAATATTTTAGTTATTTTCTTTCTAAATTTTCTACCTCAGCCCACTCAAATGAGTAAAGTAATGATTCTATCTGCCTGAGATACTGCCTTTTATCGTATTTTGGTGCGTAGACAAAAGCCAGCATTACGATGATGTCTTTTCCATCCTGACTGTAGAATGCATGCGCTACGAAAGGTCCTCCCATGAAATCGTTATGTACATCCCAGAGGCCTCTGACTTCAGCAAATGCATGTCCTTTGTAGTCCATATAAGTCACGGAAGGTGCTGCAACCGGTGCTATTGTCATATATGTATTGTCGAACATTCCGGGAACATTCTTCTGGAGCATTGCGTTGATGTTGGTTGTAAGGCTTTCCCTGCTCATCATGTTTTCACCATCGACTACCGGGTATTTGAATACCAGAATGCTTTGCTGCGTGCCCTGAGGTGCATAGGTTACCCATATGAAGTCACTTGTCTTGCTCTTGATCTTGTAGCCGGAAGGGAAGTGAGGTGAACCGCCGAATATCTCCTTTACTGCAGGAGCGATCGAGAGCTCCTCATACTTCTTTGTGTTGGCAATGACGCGATCCCTTTCTGCCTGCTCGATGGTTGTGATGATCTTTCTGCTGTTTTCCTTGATCAATGCGACGGCTGTCTCATTGTCAGGAGCATTGATATGTATCACACACTGAGGACCGGCCCATACGTTCTGTCTGAGGACTACGCCCGGCTCTGTGACCTTGCTGCTGATGTTCATGATTATGATGTTCCTGTGGATCTGGAACATGTTGTTGAAGCCGCTTGGAGCCACATCCACGAGGGTATAGAGCGGCTCAGCCTGCGGAAGGAACGGACAGTCTGCCGCGAGTGTGTCGCGAAGGGTTATTCCCACTTCGCCCTCCCATGCGTTCTTGTCGATTACGACGATGACTTCTCCTGCTTTTCCGCTTATGTTCGGAAGGAGAGCCTTCTTTCTTTTTTCTTCGCTGCATGAAGCCAATGTCAGTATTGCCATGACTGCAAGTGTCGCGTATGTCAGAATTCGTTTCATGGTATGATGTTGTTATTGGTTATCTGAAAAGTCGTATGATGTCGTTTCCGAAAGCCAGAATCATGAGTCCGAATACCAGAATCATGCCTATTATCTGAGTTATGTACAGGAAGTTGTCGCTAGGTTTCCTGCCGGTTATCATTTCGTAAAGTGTGAATAATATGTGGCCGCCGTCCAGAGCCGGGATAGGAAGGAGGTTCATGACTCCCAGCATGATGGAAAGAAGGGCGATGATGCTCAGGAAACTGTACCAGTCCCATGCTGACGGGAATATCTGTCCTATGGCGATGAAGCTTCCCACCGACTTGTATGCCTCGGTGCTAGGAGTCGCCACAAGCTTGAGGTCCTTCAGATAGTCTCCTATGGATGAGAATGTCTTTCTGAATCCGGCTGGTATCGATGAAAGCAGATTGTATTCCTTTGTCTGGATCTCCGGCTGCATGAGGTAGACTCCCAGGCGTCCTGTCGTGTCGACAGCCATGGCTGTTGTCAATGTGTCGCCTGCGCGGATGTATGATACATCGACATATTCTCCTGCATGTTCTTCCAGGATTGTCCATGCATCCTGAACGAATCTTACTCCTTCGCCAGATATGCTTGTGATTATGTCTCCGCTCTGAAGTCCTGTGCCGGAGTTAGGAGATCCTGCAGCAACCTCCTTGATCCTGAAAGGCATGGCGAGGTCGAACATTCCCGGAGTATTGAGCACGTCTCCGAACATGCTGTGGTCTATGTATATGTTCACTGTGTCGCTGCCTCTTAATACGACGGCCTTTCTTGTGCCCTGTCTGGCAAGATCGGCCTGAAGCATTCCGAAATTTTCGGGAACATAGTCGTCGAACATCAGGATCTCGTCGCCGCTGCGGAATCCCATATCATATGCCAGGTCATTGACATATACCTTGTTTCCTTTGTTTGCTATGTAGCTTTCTCCCCAGACTGAAAGTATGGTGGAGTACATCAGGATTGCGAAAATGAAGTTGAAGAGCACGCCTCCTGCCATCACCAGGATCCTCTGCCATGCCGGTTTTGACCTGAATTCCCATGGCTGGGGCTCTGTCTTCAGATGCTGTGTGTCCATGGATTCGTCAATCATTCCGGCAATCTTGCAGTAGCCTCCGAAAGGAAGCCATCCTATGCCGTATTCCGTTTCCCACTCTGCTGCTTTAGGAAATATCTTTACGAACCATGCTGATTTTGTGCTGAAGATCTTCTTGTCTCCTGCATCAAAGAAAAGGAAGAACTTGTCGACACGTATGCCGAAGATCTTAGCGAATATGAAATGGCCGAATTCATGCACGACGATGAGTATCGCCAATGCCAGAATGACCTGAAGTGTCTTTATGATAGCAATCATTAGTCAGGTGATATGTTAAAGGGAACGCCTGCCGGCTGTCTTTCTGATGAGTTCGGCGGCTCTGGCAAGTGTAAGTTCGTTAGTTTCGAAAATCTCGTCCAATGACGGGTCTGCTGCAAAATCCGCACCAGCCATGCATTCTCCTACGATGTCTGTAATGTCGTAAAATCCGATCTCTTCCCTGAGGAAGGCGGCTACTGCTGCCTCGTTTGCTGCATTCATGATGCATGGCATGTTTCCTCCCTTTTCCAATGCTTCATATGTCAAGGAAAGAGCCGGGAATTTTTCCTTGTCAGGAGCGAAGAATGAAAGGTTTCCCAATTCGGCAAAATTGAGCTTTCTGTTGTCAAGTGAGAGTCTGAACGGGTAGCTGAACGCGAACTGTATGGCCTCACGCATGTCAGGATGTCCCATCTGGGCGATGACGGATCCGTCTGCATACTCGATCATTGAATGAATTATGGATTCGGGGTGAATGACTACCTGTATCTTTTCGCCAGGTGTGCCGAAAAGCCAGCGTGCCTCTATTATTTCGAGACCCTTGTTCATCATGGTAGCCGAGTCTATTGTGATCTTGCTTCCCATGCTCCAGTTAGGATGGTTCAAGGCCTGTGCGCGTGTTGCCTTTGCAATGTCTTCGCGCTTCCATGTGCGGAATGGCCCGCCGGAGGCTGTGAGGTGAATCTTTTCTATCGGGGCTCCGGCCGATCCCATCAGACATTGGAATATGGCAGAGTGTTCGGAATCCACAGGCAGTATCCTTGCATTGTGCTTTTCTGCAAGGCCCATCACTATCTTTCCTGCCGCTACCAGAGTTTCCTTGTTGGCCAGGGCTATGGTCTTTCCGGCCTTTACTGCCGCCACAGTTGATGAAAGTCCGCTGAATCCTACCATGGATGTGAGCACGATGTCGATGTTGTCACCGGTTACAAGGTCGCAGACAGACTGCATTCCTGAGAATACCTTTATATAATGGGGCTGAAGTGCATCCGCAACTTCGGTGTATTTTTCTTCGTTGCAGATGACGACAGTGTTTACGTCGAACTCCAAAGCCTGTTGAATGAGCAGTTCGGAACTATTGTTGGCTGTAAGAAGCTCGACTTCGAACAGATCCCTGTGCTGTCTGATTACGTCCAATGCCTGTCTTCCGATCGAACCTGTCGATCCCAATATGGCTATATGCCTTTTCTCCATGGTGCGGTTTCCTTTAGAAAGTCATGTATTTTGCCGGGTCTACTGTCTCTCCCTTGTGCCAGAGTTCGAAATGCAGATGCTCTCCGGTCGTAAGTTTTCCTGTATTTCCTACGAGAGCGATAGGCGAGCCTGCGGTCACCTTGTCTCCGGTCTTTTTCAGAAGTTTCTCGTTATGTCTGTATATCGAGATTATGTCTCCGTCATGCTGGATCTGGATGGTATATCCGGTGTCTTCGCTCCATCCGTCGGAAATCACGGTTCCGTCCAATGTCGCTTTGACGACAGAGCCTGCCGGGGCGGTGATGTCGATGTATGGATGGATTGCCGGATCGTATCCTTGTGAAACTACTCCCTTCAGAGGGGTGAAGAAATGGAGTCCTTCGATAGGGAGATTCCTTTTGTCCCTGTCTGATATGCCGAACTGCTCTTCCTCTCTTACATGTTGTCTGAGAAGAGAGTCCTTAAGCGTGAGCTCCGCCATCTCGTCCTTTGAAGGCTGCTGCCTGTTTCCTGCATTGATGATGCTGTCTATTTTCAACGGTTCTTCCCCTTCCACCACTCTTCTGAGGTTTTCTGAATAGAGTTCCCATCTGAATATCACGTTTTCCAGTGAATCGATCCTCATCGCGTTCTGGATGGCGGCTCTCTTCGAATGGGCATCAGGGTAGCCTGGAATGAATGTCCTGACAGGGGTGAAGGCTATGATGGAGTACACGATGGCAGTCAGCACGACAAGTATGCTGACAATTGCCACAAAGAAGCTTGTCTTTGTGAAATGGACGTTGAACAGATGCTTGTGCGACCTGTCGTCTATTACCGCAAGTCGGAACTTGCCTGACTTATTGTCTTTGTTGACTTTGCTCATATACGCTTTTTTCTTAACTTTGTCCCCAAATGGACAGAATCATAGGCATAGATTACGGAAGGAAACGTGTGGGTGTAGCTGTAAGCGACCCGCTCGGAATCTTTGCATCTGCTCTGGAGACGGTACAATCTGCAAAGATAATAGAATATCTCAAAAAATATGCGGAAAATGAGAATGTAGTTCGCTTTGTGGTGGGATATCCGGTCAATATGGATGGTGCTCCTTCAGAGGCGGCAAAGGATGTCGATGTGTTCCTCAAGCAGCTTGCAAAGGCTTTTCCGGAAGTTCCTGTCAGTCTTGAAGATGAACGCTTCACATCCGTTCTCGCTCATCGTGCGATGATTGACGGCGGAATGAAGGCCAAGGGCAGGCGTGACAAGGAGTCTGTCGACAAGATCAGTGCAGCGATCATCCTGCAGAGCTATATGGACAAGTCTTCAGGGCCGAAAGGTATGGCTTTTGACCCGATGATGGTGCCGGATTCAATGTCCTCAAAGGTGACAAGAAAGAAAAGGAGATAAGATATGATATTGCCAATTTATTTATATGGATCGGAAAAGCTGCGCAACGAGAATGTTGACGTAGATCTTCAGGATCGCGAGGGACTGGAAAAGCTCATCGCAGATATGAAGGACACATTGAAGGTCGCAGACGGCTGTGGCCTTGCAGCTCCTCAGGTGGGAGTCAACAAGAGAGTGGTCATCGTTGACGGAAGCGACCTCACAGATACCTACGACTATCTCAAGGATTTCCGCAGGGTCATGATAAACCCTGTTGTTCTTGAAGAAAGCGATGAGACATGCGATTTCTCTGAAGGCTGTCTCAGCGTCCCTGGCGTATATGCAGAGGTTACACGCCCGTCAAAGATCAAGGTGGAGTATTACAATGAGAATCTTGAAAAGGTTGTTGAGGAGTTCGACAGGTTCGGCTGCCGTATGGTCCAGCATGAGCTTTCGCACCTTGAAGGCAATCTCTTCGTAGACAATGTTTCACCTATACGACGCAAGATGATAGCACGTAAACTTCAGGCCATTTCGAAGGGTGCGGTCCAGACGCGTTATAAATCAAAAAGATAGTGATCATGGGAGCATTTCATGCATATGACATAAGGGGAATCTACAATGTGGATTTCGATAAGGAAACAGCCTATAAGGTGGGTTTCTTCCTTCCTGAGCTTCTTTCGGCAGACAAGGTGCTTGTCGGAAGAGATGCCAGAGTTTCTTCGGATGAGATTCATGAGTACCTTCTCAAGGGTCTGACAGATGCAGGTGCAGATGTATATGATGCTGGTCTGTGCACTACACCGATGGTGTATTTCGGAACTGCGAACTATGGATTCAAGGCATCCGTGCAGATTACGGCTTCGCACAATCCTGCCGAGTATAACGGCATGAAGGTTTCGCGCGAAAACGCACTTCCGGTAGGTCTGGACACAGGACTGGGTCAGATAAAGGAGTGGGTCGAGAGCGGACGTGAGTGTGTTCCTGCAGCAAAGAAGGGTGCGGTTCATCAGATGGATATCCGCAAGGATTATATTGATTTTCTTCTCAGATACAAGGGTGACTGGTCGGGACTGAAGATAGCCATGGATGTTTCCAACGGTATGGCTTCGCTTCTGGTACGTGACATTTTCGGGGCTCAGCCTTCGTATATATATGAGGATATGGACGGCAGGTTCCCTAATCATGAACCTAATCCTCTCGTGCAGAAGAATGTCGAGGATCTGAAGAAGCTTGTGGCTGAGACCGGCTCTGACATCGGAGTGATTTTTGACGGAGATGCGGACCGTGTCATGTTCGTGGATGAGAACAGCAGGTTCATTTCCCCGGATCTGATGATAGCCGTACTTGGCCATTACTTCCTCGAAGAAAGGGGAGAGAAGGGATATATCCATCAGGATATCCGAAGCTCCAAGGCTGTGGGAGAATACCTCGCACCTATGGGAGGAATCATGAACACATGGAGGGTCGGACGTGCATATGCCGCATTGAAGCTCCGTGAGATCGATGGCGTGTTCGGTGGTGAGCTTGCAGGTCATTACTATTTCCGTGACTTCTTCTATTCGGACAGCGGAATGCTTGCAGCTATACTTGTTCTGAATGTGGTTGCAAGGATGAAGGCTCAGGGTATATCGTTGAGCCAGCTCATCGCACGTATCGAGAAATACCAGAATTCCGGTGAAATAAATTTCCGTGTCGAGGACAAGAAAGGCGCTATGGATGCAGTCCGTGACTATTTCATGAGCACGGAGAAGGCTACAGCCTATATGGATTTTGACGGATATCGTGTGGAGTTTCCTCAGTGGTGGTTCAATATAAGGCCTTCAAATACAGAACCTTATCTCAGATTTCTTTGTGAGGCTACTTCGAAAGAACTTCTTGATGAGAAAGTGTCGAAAGTACGTGAAATTCTTAAAGAGCAGTTCGGAGCGGAGTAGGATGGTCTTGTCAATGAAGAAAACTGTTTGTGTAGCACTGGCTCTGATTGCCGGTGCTATGTCTGTGTCTTATGCTGTGAATCCGATAAGGCTCGATACCATAAGGACCCAGCTCGTGGTCCCTCGTCCGGCTCTGGAGCCTGTAAAGTCGCTGACCAAGTCTCCGTCAGATCCGATAGACACTCTTGATACCGCCAATGAACATATAAAGGTGGTGCTTCATGCCGACAATACCTGGCGTTATTACAAGACTCCCGGCTTCCAGCAGGTAACCGGAGTCTTTGATGAATATTGGAATGAGACTCAGTCAAACCCATATGGTATAGAGCAGAAGGATCTTCCGGAACAGTGGTCCATATGGCTTGTGGATAGTCTGGATCAGTACCACTGCCCGTTCCAGGGAACGATCCATCCAAGAGGCAAGTTCGGTGTGCGCCGCGGCCGTCGTCATCAGGGAGTTGATATCCCATTGAAGACAGGCGATCCGATATACGCTACGTTTACAGGCAAGGTTCGAATGTCGAAATATTTCGGTGCATTCGGAAATCTTATTGTTATACGTCATGATAACGGCATTGAGACCTTCTATGCTCATCTGTCAAAAAGAAATGTCGAAGTCGGCGACTGGGTGAATGCTGGTGATGTAATCGGTCTCGGAGGTTCTACGGGTCGTTCTACCGGTCCTCATCTCCATTTTGAGACACGCTATAACGGCTTTGCATTCGATCCTCAGTGGCTCATCGATTTCGAGAACGGGTTGCTGCGTCATCGTCTCTTCGTGCTGAAGAAGAAATATTTCAATATCTACAGCAACTATGAACAGGACTTCGAGGATGAGATGAAGAATGAGGAAGATGATAAGAAGGAGGATGCTGAGAGGGAGGCAATGCGCTGGTACACAATCAAATCCGGCGATACTCTTGGCAGGATAGCCATTAATAACGGCACGACTGTAAGCGAGCTTTGCCGCTTGAACGGCATATCAAAGACCACTACTCTGAAGATCGGCAGGAAGATCCGCGTAAGGTAAAGAAAAATCCGACCTCGATTGAGGCCGGATTTTTTGTATCTATGTGGTTGTGATTATTCCCACTCGATGGTTGCAGATGGCTTAGGAGAGAGGTCGTAGCATACGCGGTTGACGTTAGGAACCTCTGCAAGGATGCGGTCTGTGATCTTCATGAGGACAGGCCAGTCGATCTGCTCGATGCTTGCTGTCATCGCGTCAATTGTGTTGACGGCGCGGATGATTACAGGCCAGTCATATGAGCGTGCGTTGTTGCGGACTCCCACTGACTTGAAATCAGGAACCACTGTGAAGTACTGCCATACCTTCTTGTCGAGACCTGCAATGGCGAACTCCTCGCGGAGGATTGCATCAGCCTCGCGGAGAGAATGGAGACGGTCACGTGTGATGGCTCCAAGGCAGCGTACTCCGAGACCTGGGCCTGGGAACGGCTGACGGTAAACCATCTCGTATGGGAGACCGAGCTCGACTCCGCAAGCGCGGACCTCGTCCTTGAAGAGCTGCTTGAGAGGCTCTACGAGTTCGAACTGGAGATCCTCAGGAAGGCCGCCTACATTGTGGTGTGACTTCACGACCTTGGCAGTCTTTGTACCGCTCTCTGCTATGTCAGGATAGATTGTTCCCTGACCGAGGAAATCGATGCCGTCAAGCTTGCGTGCCTCTTCCTCGAATACGCGGATGAACTCTCCGCCGATGATCTTTCTCTTCTGCTCAGGATCAGCAACACCCTCAAGAAGTCCGAGGAAACGGTCTGTTGCATCTACATATATAAGGTTTGCGCAGAGCTGGTTGCGGAATACCTCCACAACATTCTCTGACTCGCCTTTACGCATAAGTCCGTGGTTTACGTGAACGCAGTAAAGCTTGTCGCCGATTGCCTTGAGAAGGAGGGCTGCAAGAACAGAGCTGTCAACTCCGCCTGAGAGGGCGAGGAGAACCTTCTTGTCACCTACCTGTTGACGGATGAGCTCAACCTGGTCTGCCACGAAGTTCTTCATGTTCCAGTTGGCCTCAGCCTTGCATGTGTCGAACACGAAGTCCTTTACTGCATTCTTGATGAATTCCTCATCATTTCCGAACTGTGCAAGCTTCAATTCACAAAGCGCCTTGTCGTGACCTGCTGCCATTACCGGGAATCCAGCCTCATAAATTTCAGGGAGAACATCGATCGCAACTCCGTCGATAACATTGTTAGGACCACCATTGATGATGATACCCTTTACATTAGGAAGCGCCTTGAGCTCTTCAGCTGTGATGTCGTGCGGGTGAATCTCGCTGTATACACCCAATGCACGGATTGCCCTGGCAACCACTGTGTTTTCGTGGCTTCCGAGGTCAAGAATTACGATCATGTCCTGTTTCATATAGTCTAAATTTTAATTGTTTTTCTAACCGAGGTGCAAAAATAGAAAAAGTGTTTCAAATATTTTATAAAATTATCTAATTTTGCAAATCTTTTTCGAACGGGAAAACCGGTCGAAAATATTCGTGTCAGCATGCGATGCCGACACATGCCGTACATGATTAATTATTGGTAGACTATGCAGGAAATCAGAAACATAGCGATCATTGCCCATGTTGACCATGGAAAGACCACTCTCGTGGACAGGATGATCTATCAGGCGCGTCAGCAGCGTGAGCAGGAGAAGCTGGGAGAGCTTATCCTTGATAACAATGACCTCGAAAGAGAAAGAGGCATCACCATTCTCGCAAAGAATGTGTCAGTAGTGTATAAGGGAGTGAAGATCAATGTGATTGACACCCCGGGCCATAGCGACTTCGGAGGTGAGGTCGAGCGCGTGCTCAACATGGCGGATGGCGTTATCCTCCTTGTGGATGCGTTCGAGGGATGTATGCCTCAGACACGTTTCGTGCTCCAGAAGGCGATCGAGATGGGCAAGAAGCCAGTTCTGGTGATCAACAAGGTGGATAAGCTGAACTGCCGCCCTGAGGAGGTTCAGGAAGAGGTGTTCGATCTTATGTTCTCTCTTGGCGCGACCGAGGATCAGCTGGATTTCCGTACTGTATACGGAAGTGCCAAGCAGGGATGGATGTCATATGACTGGAAGGAACAGACAAACGACATCACTCCGCTTCTCGATACTATCCTCGAAGTCATTCCGGCTCCGGAAGTGGCGGAGGGTACGCCTCAGATGCTGATTTCATCACTTGAATATTCTCCATATGTGGGTCGTATCGCCGTGGGCAGAGTGACCCGCGGTTCGCTGAAGGCTGGAATGAATACCACCCTCTGCAAGAGATATGACATTCAGCAGAAGCAGAAGATCAAGGAACTTATGGTCTTTGACGGACTCGGCAAGGCCAAGGTCGAAGAGGTCGGATGCGGTGATATATGCGCAGTTGTCGGACTTGAAGGATTCGAGATCGGTGATACCATTGCGGACTTTGAGAATCCGGAGGCGCTTCCTCCTATCGAAGTGGACGAACCTACAATGAGCATGCTCTTCTGCATCAACAACTCCCCATTCTTCGGAAAAGAGGGTAAGTTTGTGACATCCAGACATCTGAAGGATCGTCTTGAGAAGGAGCTTGAGAAGAATCTCGCTCTTAGGGTCAAGCCGGGTCCGAATGCCGATTCGTTCATTGTCTATGGACGAGGTGTCCTCCA
The DNA here is from genome assembly GCA_017561265.1 of Bacteroidales bacterium. Next base: position 173,150 of record JAFZDJ010000003.1, on the reverse strand, counting down.
TCTTTCAGTGCTTATCGAGACTATGCGCCGTGAGGGATTCGAACTTCAGGTCGGACAGCCTAAGGTCCTTGACAAGGTGATCGGAGGTCAGCGTTGCGAGCCTGTTGAAATGCTGACGATCGATGTTCCTGAGGAGTTTGTCGGAAGGGCTATCGAGATGGTTACCCGCAGGAAGGGAGCTCTCATCCAGATGGAAGGCAGAGGAGACAGGACTCACCTTGAATTCGATATTCCGTCACGCGGACTTATGGGACTCAGAAGCAATCTCCTCACTGCCACTCAGGGCGAGGCTGTGGTGGCGCATCGTCTTAAGGGATATGAGCCGTATAAGGGTGATATAGAGCGTCGTACGAACGGATCTCTCGTCTCGCTTGAGACAGGCCTTTCTGTTGCCTATTCGATGGATAAGCTTCAGGACAGAGGTCGTTTCTTCATTGAACCTGGAGTCGAAATCTATGAAGGTCAGGTCGTGGGAGAGCATACCCGTGAACGTGACCTCACCATCAATATCTGCAAGACCAAGAAGCTTACGAATATGCGAGCATCCGGAAGTGATGACAAGGTGATGCTTCCGCCTCCGATCGTGTTCTCTCTTGAGGAGGCTCTGGAGTATATTCAGGAAGACGAGCTTGTGGAAGTGACTCCAAAATCAATGAGACTCAGGAAGATTCTTCTCAGTGAATTGGATCGAAAGAGAAAAAATTCAGATATAAATTGCTAATAATAAAAGTTTTTGTTACCTTTGCGGGCTCAAATCTATTTATGGGTCGACATGAACGATAATTTTATAATACCTCTAAATGGATTGGCGGCTGGGGAAAGCAGATTTTCCTGGCATGCCGGAAAGGAGTTCTTCGAAGCTTTTGCCAATGCGGAAATCCTTGATGCTGACATAGATGCGTCTGTTATTGTAGAGAAATCAGGCCGATATCTGGGGGTTGATTGTGAGATTGACGGAACAGTAAAGGTGGAGTGTGACAGATGTATGGAAGAGCTTGTGATGCCTGTTTCGACGGATGTACTTCTGAGTGTGAAATTTGGCGACGAGGAGTCTTCTGAGGAGCATCAGGAAGGTGAAAGGGAGATACTTTTCGTGCCGGAAGGGGATGCTGAACTGGATATGAGTCAGGTCATTTACGACTATGTATGTCTGTCTCTTCCTATGCAGCGTCATCATGCAGAAGGCGAGTGCAATCAGGATGCAGTCAGGCATCTTATGGGTGGCGAGCCGGTTGTGGCTGAAGTTTCGGAGGCGAATAATCCTTTTGCAGCATTGAAGGACTTGATGAAATAAGTTGAAAAACAAATAATTTAAAAATATAGAACAATGGCACATCCAAAACACAGGGTCTCTAAGCAGAGACGAGACAAGAGAAGAACACATGACGTGGCTGTAGTTCCTACACTCGCTACATGTTCAAACTGCGGTGCTACAATCATGTACCACAGAGTATGTCCTGAGTGCGGCTATTACAGAGGCCGTCAGATCATTGAGAAGAAGGCTGAGTAATCAGTCCTTCTTTCTTTTAGTTCCGGCCCTGTAGTTCAACGGATAGAATGGAAGTTTCCTAAACTTTAGATAGCAGTTCGATTCTGCTCGGGGCTACGAAAGAGTCTGGCTTTTCAGTCAGGCTCTTTTTCTATACCATAGGATGAGACTTCGCCCCCTTTAGGGGGCGATTTTTGTTAGTATGCAAATAATTGCTATCTTTGTATGTTAAACCAAATTATCGAAGACATGAAAAAGGTAATAGCAACACCAGATGCACCGAAGGCGGTGGGCCCGTATTCACAGGCTATCGAAGTTAACGGAACTCTTTATATCTCAGGTCAGATTCCTGTAAATCCTGCGGATGGAAAGGTTCAGGAGGATATCGTGGCGGCAGCTCATCAGTCCCTCAAGAATATCGGAGCTATCCTTAAGGAGGCTGGAATGGATTACAACAATGTTGTAAAGACAACTGTTCTCCTTGCTGATATCGCTGATTTCAAGGCGGTTAACGAGGTTTATGCTGAGTATTTCACTGGTGACAAGCCTGCAAGAGCATGTTATCAGGCTGCAGCTCTCCCTCTTGGCGTAAAGGTTGAGATCGAGGCAATCGCAGTTAAATAATGAGCAGGAAATCCCTCATTATCTGTCTTGCCGTTCTTGCGGCCATGATTCTGGGAGTCGGCATAGCTGTCGTCTTCCTGTATTCCGGCGTTGACAGCAAGCAGACCCGTAAAGGAAATGATGTGCCGGATCAGGGGCGTTATCTGCTCCTTCCGGCCGTTCCTTCGGATGCTGTTCTGGTTGCCTGTCTTTCAGATGTAGAGGAGGCTTCTTCGGGTCTTCTTTCCGGATTTGACTTCACTTCCGCTCTGGCCGACAGTATTGCGGCCGGATCTTTCCCTTCTGTCGCAAATAAGTCAATGGCGGTGTCTCTGCATTTTAATGGAGATCTTCAGGCACTTTATGTCTTCGATGCCGGCAAGGCTTCATCTGAACTTTCTGAAGATTTTTCATCATTGGTGGAATTTGCGGAATCCAGGGATATGTACGCGGATCATGTTGATTGTTCGACAGTTACGGATGGAAGCCGTGATATTTCCAAACGTTCGCTTATCCTTGTTTCAGAGTCTGAAACCCTTGTCAAGTCTTCTCGCAGGCATCTTGAGAAATCTCTGTCAGTGATGGATGCTGCCGGCTTTCCTGATGCAGCGGCTTCCGTTACAGGCTCTGATGTCGCTTTCTTCGCCAACTCACATGCCAAGATGCTTATGAACGGTATGTTTGCAAGAAAATATGCTGCACATCATCCGTTTATGACCGGCTTTGCTCAGTGGACCGTTGTGGATCTGACTAAGGCTGATGCTTCAGGTCTTCATGCCGTTGGCGTGCCTGTGTTCGAGGGCGACCCTTCTGAATTCATGACGGTTCTTTCAAAATCGGAACCTGCAGTTTCGAAGGTATCCAAGATGCTTCCTTCCTATACTGTTTCTGCTGTTTCTCTTCCTATGAAGGATGCAGAGGCATATATGACGGCATATCAGGCATATATGGATTCCAAGCAGTCTCTTCAGTCTTTCCGCAGGAAGCAGAGGGATCTCGAGACAAGGACAGGTCTGAAGCCGGAGGATTTCGTCAGGAGACTTGATGTGAAGGAGATGGCTAGGGCGACCTTCATGACAGGTGGAGCGCTTGATACAGTGAACCTCATGAGGATAGGACGCGAGGATACCCTCATATTTGTCGGAACGGCTGACAAGTCATTCAAGGACTATACTCCTGCCATTCATTCATGGCCATATGCCTCATATGCTGCGTCGGTCTTCGGACGTTTCTTCGACATCAAGGATGAATCATGCTTCACATATATGGACGGATGGATCATTTCGGGAAGCCTGAAAGCTGTCGAGGAGTATGTTGCAGGAAAGACACTCCAGTATAATCTGGTCGAGTATATGGCTGATGCAGGCCAGAAGGATATGCTTGCTGCCTCTCCTGCATCTCTAGTCGCATATTTCTCATTTACAGAGAATAAGGACGGTCACAGCAAGATATTCGGAAAGGAGATGAACGAAGCTCTGAAGCCTGTATATGCTGATGCGGATTATTGTCCTGCAGTCCTTACCGTGACCAAGGCAAAGAATGGAATGAAGATGGGTGTCCAGATGCCGAGACTTACCATGATGAAGACGAAAGCTCCTGAACATGAGCGTGATACTACCGTGGTGATTCCTCAGGGACCGTTCAAGGTAAAGAACTCAGGAACGGGACAGATGAACCTCTTCTATCAGAACGCTCATGGTTCTCTCTGCCTGCAGGAAGAGGATGGCAAAGGTCTCTGGGGCGTGCCGTTCAAGGGAAAACTTTGCGGTACCGCCTATAATGTCGACTATTATGCCAATGGCAAGCTCCAGATCATCTTCGGCTCCGGAAGCAGCATATATGTGATAGACAGACTCGGCCGCTTTGTGAGCGGTTTCCCTCTTGATCTGGGCAAGGAAATCCTTCTGGGTCCGGATGTGTATGATTTCAATGGGACGAAGGCCTATAATATCATGGTGCTCCATAAGGACAATACGATAGAAATGTACAATCTCAAGGGACGCAAGCCTTCTTCATGGAAGACTATTGCGGCTCCTGAGACAATAAAGAGTCTTCCTGAGAGGATTGTTGTCGGTGGCAACACCTACTGGATCGTCAGGACTTCGGTTCAGACTCTTATATATCCTTTCGGAGGCGGTAATGCGATCACTGTCTTCAAAGGGGACCAGATGATACGTCCGGACAGCGAGGTCAGGACAGTTGATGATTCCACTGTGAGCGTTGACTGTTATGACGGAAAGTCCAGAACGGTAAAACTTAAATAAGAATAGTACTTTAACTTGGAATAAAATGGAATTTACATCAGTAAACAAGATTTTTGAAGCTTCGTTCAAGAAGAACTGGCTGCGTCCGGCAATCTCGAACTATCAGGGAGAGACCCTTCATTTCAGGGATGTTGCCAGAAGAATGGAAAAGCTTCACATCATGTTTGAGGAGTGCGGACTTGTCAAGGGTGACAAGGTGGCGATATGTTCAAGAAACCAGGCGAACTGGGCTGTATCTTTTCTTGCGGCCATGACATATGGAGCCGTTCCTGTCCCTCTTCTTCACGAGTTCAAGTCTTCAAACATCCACCACTTGGTGAACCATTCGGAAGCTAAGATCCTTTTTGTTGATGATGTGATCTGGGAGGGACTTTCGGAGTCGGAAATGCCTGATGTCCAGGCTGTGATTCAGGTGAATACATTCAAGATCCTGTATGCTGCCGATCAGAAGATATATGATGCCAAGGTGCATCTGAACGAGCTTTTCGGAAAGAAGTATCCTGAAGCGTTCGAGCCGGATATGCTTGATTATTACGAGGATTCCGCAGATGAACTTGCAGTGATCAACTACACTTCGGGAACTTCAGGTTTTTCGAAGGGAGTAATGATTCCTTACCGTGCGATCTTGTCGAACATCCAGTTTGCAGCCAAGGTGCTCCCTGAGCTCAACAATACTTCAAGGGTTGTATCCATGCTGCCTTGCGCCCATATGTACGGACTTATGTTCGAAGTCCTCTACGAACTTTCGGTAGGTACACATGTCCACTTCCTCTCAAGACTCCCGAGCCCTAAGATCATCATGAAGGCACTTTCAGAGGTGAAGCCTAGCGTTGTCATCGCAGTACCGCTTGTTATCGAGAAGATCTACAAGAGCAAGGTCAAGCCTGTGCTCGAGAAGGAGGGTATAAAGTTCCTTATGAAGCTTCCTGGCCTTGATCAGATTGTCCTTAACAAGGTCAGAACAGAGCTTGTAAATGCCTTCGGTGGCGAATTCCTTGAGGTTATCGTGGGTGGTGCAGCATTCAATAAGGAAGTTGAGGCCTTCTTCAAGAGGATGAATTTCCCTATTACAGTAGGATATGGTATGACAGAGTGCGCTCCTATCATTACCTATGATGATTGGAAGGAGGAAAAGCTGTACTCATGCGGTAAGATCGTTCCGAATATGGAAATCAGGATCGATTCTTCAAATCCTGCCGAAATACCAGGTGAGATTCAGGTCAAGGGTGCGAATGTATTCCTCGGATACTTCAAGAATGAAGAGGCGACCAAGGAGGTCTTTACAAAGGACGGATGGTTCAGAACCGGTGACATGGGTATTCTCGATGCGGACGGATGTCTCTTCATCAAGGGACGCACCAAGTGCATGATCCTCGGTCCTAGCGGACAGAACATCTACCCTGAAGAAGTCGAGACTGTAATCAACAGCCAGCCATATGTGGTTGAGTCTCTCGTCATCGAGGATAACGGTGGCCTTACTGCCTTGATATATCCTGATTTCGCTGCAGGAGCAAGCGAGGGCATGTCCCAGCAGACTTTCGTGAAGTTCATTGAGGATATGCTTCCTGAGCTTAATAAGGAACTTCCTAACTATGCAAAGCTCAAGAAGATAGAGGTCATGTCAGAGGACTTCGAGAGAACACCTAAGAAGAGTATCAAGAGATATCTTTATCAGAGAAACTAATGGAAAAATTTGACCAAAGCTATATCGAGATGGCAGGAGTCTGGGCAAAGAACTCCTACTGCAAGCGTCGCCAGGTAGGGGCGCTTCTCGTAAAGGACAGAATGATCATTTCTGACGGTTATAACGGAACTCCTTCAGGATTCGAGAATATATGCGAGGATGAAAACGGGATCACAAAGCCGTATGTCCTTCATGCTGAGGCCAATGCAATAACCAAGGTCGCAAAGTCCGGAAACAGCAGCAAGGATGCGACCCTTTATGTGACGGCATCCCCATGCCTTGAATGTGCCAAGCTCATCATCCAGTCAGGAATCAGGAGAGTCGTATATCGCGATTCATATCGTCTGACAGATGGTATAGATCTTTTGAAAAGAGCCGGCATTGAAGTTGAGCAGGTCACTGATTAAAGTATGAAACGATTTGACAATAATATCACTACAGCACTCCTGGGCGTAATCCTGGGAGTGCTTATTACCATGGTCTCATATAAGGCTCTGGAGCCGAAGAGGAAGTTTGACGGAGACTATAACAGGTGGCGCAAGCTCAACCTGATCCTTCAGGAAGTCGGAAGCAACTATGTCGATACTATCGATATGGAGGCTATGACCGATGCTGCCGTAGCTGCTGCTCTTGCAGAGCTGGATCCCCATTCCGTATATCTTCCTCCGGTGGAGCTGACTAAGTCGGTGACTGAACTGTCCGGCAATTTTGAAGGCATCGGTATCACTTTCAATGTTCCGAATGATACTGCGGTAGTCATCAACCCTGTACAGGGAGGCCCTTCGGAGAAGGCAGGTCTTCTTCAGGGAGACAGGATCGTACGTGTGGACGGGAAGGATATCGCAGGTGTAAAGATGCCTCAAGACAGCATGATCAGGCTCATGAAGGGACCTAAGGGGTCGAAGGTGAAGATTACTGTCAATCGTGACGGACAGCTCATTCCGTTTGAGATTGTGCGTGACATGATCCCTGTACATTGCATAGATGCAGCCTTCATGGTGGACGATACCACAGGATATATCAAACTGTCGAAGTTCACAAGGACTACATACAAGGAGTTCTCTCAGGCGGCTGACAAACTCCTTCAGATGGGCATGACCCGTCTGCTCTTCGACCTCAGGGACAATACGGGAGGATATTTCGATCAGGCATGGAAGCTTGCCAACGAATTCCTTGAAAAAGGAGATGAGGTCGTATATATGGAAGGACGACATAGAGCCCGTCAGAATTACGATGCGGACGGAAGAGGCCGACTCAAGGATATCCAGCTTTCAGTCCTTATCAATGAAAGTTCTGCATCTTCAAGCGAGATTTTCGCAGGAGCTGTTCAGGATAATGACAGGGGAGTCATCGTGGGCCGCCGTTCTTTTGGAAAGGGTCTGGTTCAGGAACCGATCAACTTCACAGACGGATCCGGTATAAGGCTTACTGTTTCGCGTTTTTATACTCCATCAGGTCGTTGCATTCAGAAACCTTATGACAAGGATTATGAATATGACATCTATGAGCGTTATGCACATGGTGAGATGACTTCTGCCGACAGTATGAAGATTGATACCACTGCATTGTTCTATACTGTGAAAGGTCGTCGTGTATATGGTGGCGGTGGAATCATCCCGGATGTATTTGTGCCTATGGATACGACAAAAGCCACAACATTCCATGTACAATGCAACAGGAAGGCTACGATGATGCGTTTTGCACAGTCCATGCTTGACAAGTACCGCGCTTCATTGTCCGAAATTGATGATTTCAACGAACTTGAACTCTATCTGGACAGGCTTGACCTCGGTTCACAGTTCCTTGAATATGCTTCCCGCGTGGATGGCATAAGACCTAAGGAAGGGGAGTGGGAAGAATCAGAACCTTATCTCATGCCTCAGATCAAAGCTCTCGTAGGACGCTTCTCGAAGCTTGAAGACGAGGCCTTCTATCGTTTCTATCTTCCGATAGATGACACAATAAAAGCCGCTCTCAAGAACTCCAGCAAGGTGTGGTAAATATTTCTTTACTGGGCGATGAATCTGTAGAGAATTTCTCCGGTCTGTTTGGCCGGAGCGGTGGTTGATGCAGAAAAGCGGGAGAGGCGTGCAGCTCGTACTGCGAAGTTGCGAAGGCACTGATCTGTTGAGGATATCCCCTCCATGACCTGAGCATTTATGACCTGTCCCTGCGGATTGACTGTTATGATGACTGTAACATCTCCGGCTCCATAACATCTGTATGCCGGAATCTTGAGGTGACTGGCTTTTCTGCCATCAAGTGTGTAGGATACGACAGACGGACCGCTATATGTTTTCTGATTGTCCTCTGACGGCTTGTTCTGATGCTGCATCTCTACAGTCTCTTCCCGCGCATCTTCCTCAATGCCGTCTTTTTGGCCGTTTTTAAGGTCTCTGGCGAGCTTTTCCGCATCTCTGTATAATTGGTCCGCATCTGTGCCTCTGTCGTCCTTGAGCTGAGATCCTGCGTCTACAGCGATGTTTCGAATCTGCCCTGAGGTCTGCTGGCGTGCTGCCGCAATCATTTCCTCAAGTCTGGCACTCAGATCCTGTTTCATCACTTCTTCCTTCTCCTTGCGCTCTATTTCCTCCTGCTTGGAGAAATCAAGGACAAAGCTTTCTTCGCGGCGCAATGTCGTGTCGATGGAATACAGTAATAAGACAATAATCACCGTGAGATGGAATATCACGGTGAGATAAAGTCCTGCTCTGTTTTCCTTGCTCATGGAGTATTACTTCTTTTTGCAGCCGGCCAATGATTTCTCGATTGTTGCGGAGATTACATCTACAGCAACCTTGTTGTGGCCTCCCTGCGGTATGATGATGTCAGCATATCTCTTGCTAGGCTCGATGAACTGCAGATACATCGGCTTCACTGTGTTTGAATATCGCTCGATCACCCATTCTACAGTCTTGCCACGCTCTACGATGTCACGTGCCATGACTCTCATGAGTCTGTCGTCATCGTCCGCATCCACGAAGATCTTGATGTCCATGAGTTTGCGGAGCTTTGGATCCGTAAAGATGAGGATACCCTCGACAATGATTACGTCAGCCGGCTTTACAGTGAGAGTCTCTGTCTTGGAACGGCCGCATGTGATATAGGAATATATAGGCTGTTCTACGGCCTTTCCCTCGCGCAGCTCTTTCAGCTGTGCTCGGAGAAGATCAAAATCTATTGAGTCGGGATGGTCGAAGTTATGTACCCTTTTCTGCTCCTCAGTGAAGTGACTGAGGTCTTTGTAGTATGAATCCTGCGGTATTACAACAACATTTTCCTTAAGCTGTTCTGTAATTGCCTTAACTACTGTGGTCTTACCTGATCCGGATCCTCCGGCTATTCCGATTATCAACATATCTTTATATCGTTTGTCAATATTTGCAATAAATCTTCTGGAACAAGGCTGTGGTTTCCGTTCCAGAAGATTTATTTCCAGAAGATTTCTTAAAATTTTAGTATTCTGCGTTCTTTGGAGTACGAGGGAATGGGATTACGTCACGGATATTGCTCATACCGGTAACGAAGAGAAGAAGTCTCTCGAAACCAAGACCGAATCCGCTGTGAGGAGCTGATCCGAAGCGACGTGTGTCGAGGTACCACTCGAGACCCTTGCGGCTCATGCCTGTCTCCTCGATACGTGCCTCAAGCTTCTGAAGTGAAGCCTCTCTCTCCGATCCTCCGATAATCTCACCGATCTTAGGGAAGAGAACGTCCATTGCGCGAACTGTCTTTCCGTCCTCATTCTGCTTCATGTAGAATGCCTTGATATCCTTAGGGTAATCTGTAAGGATTACAGGCTTCTTGAAGTGCTTCTCGACGAGATATCTCTCATGCTCGCTCTGAAGGTCTGTACCCCAGCTTACAGGATACTCCCATTCAACGCCAGCTGCCTCGAGAATCTTTACTCCCTCTGTGTATGTAAGACGTACGAACTCTGTGTCAGCAACACCCTCGAGACGCTCGATAAGCTCGTTGTCATATCTGTCGTTGAGGAACTTGATGTCATCGTAGCAGTTGTCAAGAGCATATTTCACGAGGTACTTGATGAACTCCTCTGCGAGATCCATGTTGTCCTTGATGTCGTAGAATGCCATTTCCGGCTCGATCATCCAGAATTCGGCAAGATGTCGTGGAGTGTTTGAGTTCTCAGCACGGAAAGTCGGACCGAAGGTGTAGATATCACCCAGAGCCATTGCTCCGAGCTCTCCTTCAAGCTGTCCGCTCACTGTGAGACTTGTTTCCTTTCCGAAGAAGTCCTTGGTATAGTCGATGCCTCCTTTCTTGTTGCGTGGAAGGTTCTCCATATCAAGAGTAGTGACACGGAACATCTGTCCTGCACCCTCGCAGTCTGAAGCTGTGATGAGCGGAGTATGAACGTATACGAAGCCCTTTTCATTGAAGAACTGGTGGATGGCATAAGCCATCTTGCTTCTCACGCGGTAGATTGCTCCGAATGTATTTGTCCTTGGACGGAGATGGGCTACTGTCCTGAGGAACTCGAATGATGTATCCTTCTTCTGAAGAGGGTAGCGTACCGGATCGCACTCTCCGTAGATCTCGAGCTCTGTAGCCTGGATCTCAGTTGCCTGTCCGCCTCCCATCGACTCAACGAGCATACCTTTCACTGCGATGCATGCTCCAGTTGTTACCTTTGCAAGAATTGATTCGTTTTCAGGTGTCTTGTCAACTACTATCTGAATATTATTGATGGTAGAACCGTCATTAAGCGCTATGAACGCTACATTCTTGTTTCCTCTCTTGGTTCTTACCCATCCTTTCGCAAGAACCTCTTTGCCTGCCTCTGCCTTGAGCAGATCCTTGATTTTGGTTCTGATAACTGTTTCCATTATTAGATTTCTGATTTTTACAATTCTGCAAAGATAACTCTTTTGCTGCTATTCGCCTAAAATTTTACCCTTAATCTCAGTGTTGTCCATTCTTCCGCTGAACTTCTCTGCTCCCTTTCCGATAGCGAATACAGGCACAGGTGCTCCTGTGTGAGATCCGGTTGTCCAACCGATAGAAGCCTTGCGGTTCAGGTCAGTGTTTTCCTTTCTTCCGAGGTTGTTCTGCTTTCCGTCCTTCTCCCACTGCTCCTCAAGAATCTGCCAGTTGACCTCAGGGCCTGCTCCGAGTGACAATCCGCCTGTCTCATGGTCAGCAGTAACAACGATAAGTGTTTCCTTCGGATGCTTCTTGTAGAACTCCAATGCTGCCTTGATAGAGTTGTCAAACTCAATCACAGTTGACACAACAGGCATGATCTTGTTACCGTGTCCACCCCAGTCGATGTCACCGCCCTCACACATGATGAAGAATGGCTCTTTGTCGCCAAGGTATTCGATACCGCACTGAAGCAACTGAGTAAGTGTCGCATCCTCTGGAATAGCACCTGAGTCGATATAGTTACCTGCGCTTTCAGCCCTGTTGCTTTCCTGGCAAAGAATCATCTTGTCCTTACCCTCGGCTTCTTTCCAGAACTCCTTGATACCGTAGCTTACTTCGTATCCGTTCTTCTCAAGATAGACATCGATAGGCTCCTTGTTCTCGCCTCTCTTGCCTCTGAAATCAAGGAAGCCTGATCCTGCAAAGAACTCGAAGTCTGTCTTTACGATCTGCTGACTGATATCGTAGTAGTTTTCACGGCTGTTACTGCTTGCATAGAAAGCACCAGGTGTAGCATGGTTCACTGCAACAGTGGTAACGATACCGATCTTATATCCGTCCTCCTTAAGATCATATGCCATACTCTTTACCGGCTTGTTGTCCGGATCTACTCCGAGAGAATAGTTGTTGGTCTTTTCACCACTTGCGATAGCTGTACCGGCTGCTGATGAATCAGTAGTGTAGCTGTTTGCAGAGTATGTTGTTGCCATTCCGAAATATGGGAATGTCGACATTGTCAGCATTTCACCACCCTTCACTCCTTTCTGATATGAAAGGTATGACTCTGTGGCAGCCACATGGTTGTAGCCCATTCCATCACCGATAAAAAGGAAGATATACTTAGCCTTATCGTCTTTTTTCTTGGCGTCAGAAGTAAATTCTGAAGCATTGAATGCGAGTGCGACCATCAGGATCGCTGTAAATAATTTCTGAAGTTTCATGTCTTAGTGTTTTTATTTATTATCATGCAAAAATACCTAAATTTCTGATATTTTATATAGTATATAAATAAAAAAAGCAGCTCATTATGAACTGCTTTTTTCAGATATTTGAAGCTGATTGTTATTCAGCCGGTTTTCTTGCTGTGTACATGATCTTAAGGGCAGAGCACTTACGAAGCTCCTGCTTAACATCAGTTACGATACCCATACGAGTGTTCTCGTCAGCCTTGATGGCAACTGTCATGAATGAACGGTCTGCCTCAGACATCGCATCACGCTCTGCAGCGATGAAGTCGCGGATCTCAGTTACGGTCTTGAATGAGTCGTTGAGCTGGATACGTGACTCGGTACCATACTGAGCCTGAAGGTTTCTTGTAGGTGTACCGATGTTGATGTATGAAGTGAGGTCCTTTCTCTCGAGCTTTGCAATCTCAGAAGCCTCTGGAAGTCTGAGCTGAACCTTGCTTTCAGTTTCACGCATGGTTGTTGTCACCATGAAGAAGAACAACAGCATGAACACGATATCTGAAAGCGAGCCAGAAGGTGGCTGAGGAACGGTCCTCTTTTCTTTCTGTTTGAATCTTGACATATTGTTTTCTCCTTTATTTCTTTGAAACATCCTTAGGCTCAGCCTCAGAAATGTTCTGAGGAACTGCCTTTCTTACAATTTCCTGCTCTGTCTCATCGCATTTGATGTACAGCTTGCCGAAGTTTGCAATAGCGAATTCATCACGGATTTCGTTTACTGCCTTTACGAGTTCATTCTGTACTGCGATATATGCCTGGTAGCTGGTACCACGGTCATTCTGAAGTGAGATTACGCCCTTCGATACCATGCAAGGACCGAATCCTTCGATATCAATCTCTTCCTTTTCCGGAAGATTAGGGTCGTTTGCAGGGTTCATGAGGAACTCCTTGATCTTGTCCTTAAGTTGGCTGACGTGCATAGGCTCTGTACCAGCGAGAAGTCTGTCGGCTGAGTTAATCTTCACAACGATGATGTTACGACGATTAACCTTCTGATCCTGTGCCTGCTGATTTGGATCCGGCATAGGAGGCAGACGACGCTGGAGACCCTTGTCCTGATCCATGGTGGTAGTCATCATGAAGAAACAGAGCAGGAGGAATGCCATGTCCGCCGTTGAACTTGAATTGATTTCTGGTGTTTTTTTACCCATGGCGTCTGTTATTTACGAGTTGCACCGACAATCCATCCTACGATAAGCGAAAGGATTGCAGCTCCAAAGAGGAGGTATGTAAGATTGAGGACGGTGTCTACCAATTTGAGTGTGCCGTCTGACACTGGATCGCCGAGATATCCTACGGCTGGTGTTCCTGGGGCAAGTACATAAGCGACAGCAACTACAGCTACGATGGCAACAATACCAAGAAGGAGCTTAAGAAGGCTCTTAGGGTTGTTGATACCACCGATCACTACAACACCGAACAATACGGCGAGAATAGTGACTGCTGCAAATGCGTACGCACAGTAAAGAATGTTGTCGACAGGTGCGTTACCGTTTGATTCAAATCCTACAGCGAAGCCGTAGAAGCTGAATACGATACCTACGACGAACAATACCGCCAGTACCCATTTGATAATCTTTTCGTATTTCATTTTAACTACAAGTCAAATTATTTCTGATACTTAACCAAGATATCCATAAGGCTGATTGAAGCGTCCTCCATGTCGATTGTGAGAGCCTCAACCTGTGAAAGGATATAGTTGTAGAAAATCTGGAGGATAACGGCAACGATCAAACCACCTACAGTAGTGATGAGGGCCACCTTCATACCACCTGCAACGACTGCTGGAGACATGTCACCTGCAACCATGATCGCGTCGAATGCCTGGATCATACCGATAACGGTTCCCAAGAATCCGAGTGATGGAGCGATAGCGATGAAGAGAGAGATCCATGAGAGGTTCTGCTCCATCTTGCTTGACTCAACACCACCGTAAGAAACAACTGACTTCTCAACTTCCTCAAGAGACTGACCGTCAGCGAGACGGAGGAGAGCCTGTGTGAAGATAGAAGCAACTGGACCACGAGTGTTGCGGCAAACGTCAGTAGCAGCAGCTACACCACCGTTCTTGAATGCGTCCTCAATCTTAGCGAGGAGCTTCTTGGTGTTGGTCTTAGAGAAACCGAGGTAAAGGATACGCTCGATACAGAGAGCAAGACCGAGGATAAGGCAGGCGATAACGAGAGCCATGAAGCCGGCACCACCTTCGATGAACTTAGTCTTGAGAGCCTGATGCATAGGAACTTCCTCAGGTCCGTCCATTGTCTCAGCAGCTGGAGCTGCAGCTTCAGTAGCTGTTGGTTCAGCAGCCTGCTCGTCCTGAGCTACTGCGTTCTGTGCAGAAAAGGCCATAACGCCCATTACTGCCAAAAACATGAAAATTTTTTTCATAATTGTTTTTGTGTGTTTGATTAAATTAAAGTTATTGAATTGTTATTAGTTAATAATCTGATGGTTATGCTCCGGCAGGGTATACCATGCCTTAAAATGCGGTGCAATTTAGCAAATTATTTCCAATTGGCAATAATTATTTTGATATTTCTCCCCTTAAATCGGATTCCAGCCCGGTTTTTACCATTTCGTTGTCCTCAAATACTCCCAGCAGATAGAAGAGTTTTCCGAGAGCGCTTTCTGTTGTGCTGTCGTATCCGTTGGTCACTCCTGCCTCTTTCAGGCACTTTCCCGTGGCATATATGTCCATATTCACGCTGCCTGCCAGACATTGAGTTACGTTCAGAAGAACCTTGCCCATCGCAGAGGCCTCCCGTATGATTGAGAGAAACCATTCTTTCGACGGTGCATTGCCCGCTCCGTATGTCTCGATGATCACTGCACGCGTGTCTTCGCCGCACAGGATGGTGCGTACGATCTGAGGAGTGATGCCCGGGTGCATCTTCAGGATCGATACCCTTGTGTCAATGTCCTTGTGGAACAGTGGTCTTGCGCTCCATGATGCCGGTTTTCTGATCAGCGTGCTGTTGTAGATTATGTTGATTCCGGCTTCCGCAAGAGGAGGACAGTTAGGTGATCTGAAAGCTCTGAAATGGTCTGAGTTTATCTTTGTCGCCCTGTTGCCTCGCATCAGAATGTTGTCGAAGTAAATGCATACTTCAGGTACTACGGCATGACCTTCACTGTCTTTGGCTGCAGCGATCTCTACTGCTGATATGAGATTTTCCTTGCCGTCGGTCCTTGGGGTACCTATCGGCAGCTGGCTTCCGGTGAATATCACAGGTTTTGTAAGCCCTTCGATCATGAAGCTGAGGGCTGATGCCGAGTATCCCATGGTGTCTGTGCCGTGAAGTATGACGAATCCGTCATATTCGTCATATTTTTCTTCTATCAGACTCACGAGCGAGAGCCACATCGAAGGCTCTACATCGGAAGAGTCTATCAGAGGGTCGAATGTGTAGGAGTCGATCCTGTATGCGAATTTGCCCAGTTCGGGGACTTCTTCAAGCAACTGGCTGAAGTTGAATGGCCTGAGGGCCTGAACAGTAGGGTCGACCTTCATTCCTATTGTACCTCCTGTATAAATCAGGAGAATGGCGGATTTTTCGCCTGTCATATCGATTGGCTTCATATTCCGAACAGTTTTACTGCATTTTCTGTGGTGACTTCGCTGATCCGGGCGATCTCACTGCCGGTGAGCTCTGCAAGTTTCTCGGCAATGAATGGTATGTAGCTGCTTTCGTTCCTCTTTCCTCTGTGAGGAGCCGGAGTCAGATAAGGGGAATCGGTCTCCAGGAGTATCCTGTCCAATGGAATCTGCTTCACCGTCTCTGCTATGGAAGCCTTCTTATATGTCAGAACTCCTCCTATTCCGATGTACCAGTCTCCGAGCTTCTGAAGTTCACGGAAGGTCTCGATGCTGCCGCTGAATGCATGGAAAACTCCCTTGAGGGAAAGATGCTTGCACTCCTTCAATACGTTGATTATCAATTCTGTGGATTCTCTTGAATGTATGATGACTGGAAGATTCATCCTGTCGGCCATTTCCAGCTGGATCCTTAATGCTTCCTGCTGCTCCTTGATGAACTCCTTGGACCAGTAGCAGTCCATTCCGATTTCTCCGACAGCCCATATCCTGCGCTGGAGCCAGCTTTCCATGAGCGAAAGCTCGCGCTCCCATCCGGCATCTATTGAGGTGGGATGAAGGCCCAGGCATGGGAACACCACGCCTTCATGCCTGTCAGCAAGAGCGAACATCGCCTCCCTGCTCTGCGAGTCGATGTCGGGGAAGATGATCTTTCCTACTCCGGCCTCGACAGCCCTTTCTATTGCAGAGTCATCTTCATTTGCGAATGCCTCATCATAAAGATGGGCATGTGTATCTATGAATTCCATTGAGGATATTATTCTATATCCCGCAAATTTAATAAAATTATCGGAATTTCCCGGCTTCAAGACTGCATCTTTGCAGAATGTCTATGCTTATCAATCCTTCGCTTTCCAGAAGTCCGGTCAGATGGGATACGACCGCGTAGTCCAGGCCTGTCCTGAATGTCATTTCATCCAGGGTGATACCTCTTTCCTTCCCTATGAGATCGGTTATATGCAACAGGAGACCTAAGGTTTCATTGGATTGCGTGTTGCCGTATATTCCATATAATATGTCTGCATGTGATGCTTTTCTCTGATTTCCGCAACTGTTCAGCCTCAGGCTGTCGTTCAGCGCCTCGGCAGACACAATCGGTTCCGCCATCTTTGTGCGGATCAGCATGTTGCAGCCTTGTGAGCATATGTCATCAACCCTTCCCGGCAGAGCGTATACCTCTCTATTGTATGAAAATGCCAGTCTGGAGGTCATCATGCCGCCTCCCTTTATCTTTGATTCGACCAGGATGACGGCGTCGCTGAGTCCGGCTATTATTCTGTTGCGTCTCAGGAAGTGAATGGCGAGCGGTGCGGTTCCGGGAGGGTAATCGGTGATGAGTGCGCATCCCGGAGTGCAGGCAATCCTTTCGGCAAATTCCTTATGTCTGTAGGGATAGACTGATTCAGGTCCTGTTGCCATTACGGCTATTGTCGGCAGTCCGTTCTCGATTGCTGTCTTGTGGGCGCATATGTCGGTTCCCAAGGCAAGTCCGCTTACTATGACGGGCTTCTCCTTGGTCGAAGCCATTCCTGCGACCATTCTGCCGCACCATTCCTTTCCGTATGGCGTCAGGTTGCGGGTGCCCACTACCGCTATTCTCTTTCTTGGTTTCCAAAGGTCGGCCATCGGTGTCGTGCTGCGGACATACAGGCCTATAGGGGCATCCTCACATTCATGCAGAAGCCCGGGGTATTCATCTTCGGTCCATCCGACGAATCCGATTCCTGCCTCCTCCAGCTTCGTCAGTTCCTCTGCCGCTTCTTCGACGGCCTGTCGGCTTATCTGCCTGCTGTATTGCGAATATGGGCCGAGAAGCCTGCCAAGTTCGTCCTGTCCGAGCTTGAAAGCCTCAGATGCGCTTCCCAGATGGGATATCAGCGCCAGACCGATCTTGGGCTTGAATCCGAAAATGCGGTTCAATGCGCAAAGGCATGATTTTTCTTCTATGTTTTTCATGCCCCTAAGTAAAGACAAAAACGGCTTTCCTATGCATAAGGAAAGCCGTTTTTGCTTTTTTTATAACAAGATTTTTCTTTTTCTTTAAAGTTTTGTCCTTTTTTATGATTTCATCAGATGATGAGGAGGGCATCTCCGTAAGGACCGAACTTATAGTCCTGCTCGAGGGCTGTCTTGTATGCCTTCATTACGTTCTCATAGCCTCCGAAAGCAGCTACGGACATGAGCATTGTCGAGCCCGGACGATGGAAGTTTGAAACGATGGCATCAGGAATGGCAAATCTGTAAGGCGGGAAGATGAACTTGTTGGTCCATCCGTCATATGCGTTCACTTCGTCATTCGTTGTGACATATGTCTCGAGTCCTCTGATGGTGGTGATTCCCACGGCAAGTACCTTGTGTCCTGACTTCTTGGTCTTGTTGATGAGCTCTGCCGCTTCCTCGGTGATGATGACTCTCTCGGAATCCATCTTATGCTTCGAAAGGTCTTCTACATCAACCTCTCTGAAGTGTCCGATACCCATGTGGAGGGTAACGAACGCCTTGTTTATGTCCTTGAGAATCATTCTGTTGAAGAGCTCTCTGCTGAAGTGGAGTCCTGCTGCAGGAGCTGATACGGCTCCTTCATGCTTTGCGAAGATGGTCTGGAAATTCTCTGCATCTTCTGCTGTCACCTCCTTCTTCACCCAGTCTGGAACAGGAGTCTGGCCGAGTCCGAAGAGGGTCTCCTTGAACTCCTCATAGCTTCCGTCATAGAGGAAACGGAGGGTTCTTCCTCTTGAAGTCGTGTTGTCGATAACCTCTGCAACAAGGCTTTCGTCGTCTCCGAAATAAAGCTTGTTGCCGATTCTGATCTTTCTTGCAGGATCAACGATCACGTCCCAGAGCCTCTGCTCGCGGTTGAGCTCTCTCAGGAGGAATACCTCGATGTCCGCTCCTGTCTTTTCCTTGTTTCCGTAAAGTCTTGCTGGGAATACCTTGGTGTCGTTCAGCACGAAAGTGTCGCCCTTACCGAAATATTCAATGATGTCCTTGAAGAGTCTGTGCTCGATTTCTCCTGTCTTCTTGTGGAGAACCATGAGTTTTGCCTCATCGCGCCATCTCGGCGGCTCTTTAGCAATCTTCTCGGCAGGAAGATTGAACTGGAATTGTGAAAGTTTCATAATCTGTGTAATCGCAAAAATTCTAATCAGTCAGTTAAACTGCAAAATACATAACATTATACGGATTTTTGCAGATTTTGTTTCACTTTGATGAAAATTTTGTTGAAGATTTATATTCTTGCCTCCCGGAACACCTCTGCAATGGACGGGTATGTGTTTGTCAGATAGGGTGGAAGACTGGATTTTGCCACCCATGCTGCTTTGGAAATATCCTCCTCTCTCTGAGGTGTGAGGTCGTTCGGGTCAGTGTGAAGCATGTCGAACCACCAGGTATGTTTCAGGTGCCATATTCCGTTGCGGCGATAACAGTGGTCTGTTATGCATATAAGCCCGCGCAGTTCCATGTCGTCGATGCCTGTCTCTTCGCAGACCTCCCTCAATGCAGTGGTTTCAATGTCTTCCCCCGGATCCTGATGCCCTTTGGGCAGGTCCCATAGTCCGTTCCTGCTGATTAGAAGATAGTCTCCACGACGGTTCGATACCAGGCCGCCCCCTGCATTTACCTCCAGGAACTCCTTGCAGATATCCTTGTATGTCTGTTCGGTATCTTCAGTCGGAATGAATACGCGGTGAAGTGAAGGGGAGGCCTCCACCATGCCTACAAGACTATGTATGTCAATGTCTTGTCCTAATTTGAACTGGATCGCGTTCGGGTCGGTCAGCGCCTGGTCTTCAGGGCTGCAGATTATTATGCATCTTTTTTCAAAATAGATTCTGTGCATATCTTACAGTTCTTTATTGCAAATATATAAAAACTTCTACTTTTTTGCAGAATGTGGTTTGTTTTTGTTATATTTGCAAGCTACACGTGTCTAGCATGATTTATGCATGTACAAAGACGCTTGTCTTATGAATAAATAACCAAACTATTAAGATATGGAATCAGTAGAGAAAGCTGTGGCCAAGTCTCTTTTGGACATCAAGGCCGTTTTGTTGAGTCCTGAGAAGCCTTTCACATGGGCTTCAGGATGGCTGTCACCTATCTATTGTGACAACAGAAGAATCCTTTCTTACCCTCAGATACGAGAGAATGTATGCAGATGGATGGCAGATATAATTAATAAGCAGTATCCTGACGTCGAGGTTATTGCCGGAGTGGCTACGGGTGCAATCGCGCACGGATATCTTGTGGCACATCTCCTTGGAAAGCCTTTCTGTTATGTAAGACCTAAGCCGAAGGATCATGGAACAGGTTCACAGATCGAGGGTATCCTCGAAAAGGGCTCGAAGGTAGTGATTGTAGAGGATCTCATTTCTACAGGAATGAGCAGTCTCGCTGCAAATAACGCCCTCGTGAACGGCGGTGCTGATGTTCTTGGCATGGTCGCTATATTCTCATACAACTTCAACCATGCGCGCAAGGCATTCGAGGATGCCAACGTCGAGCTTACTACTCTCTCTAACTATGATACTCTCATCGAGGTGGCTCATGAGACAGGTTATGTGAAAGAGTCTGATATCGAGGTGCTTAAGCAGTGGAGATTTTCTCCTTCAACCTGGGGTAAGACAGAGTAGGCATGGCAGAGTTCAGAAGCAAGAGAGCAGTAGTATCCAAAGCTCCGTATGAGCTTTACATGGCCTTTGTCGACATGCGCAACTTCGTGAACTTCCTACCGGAGGAGAAGAAGGCGGATGTTACGGCAGATTATGACAGCATCCATGCGATGGTGCAGGGATTCAGCATCGGTGTACGTGTAAAGGACAGGATCCCATATTCCAGAATCGAGTTCATGGATGACGGAGCTCCTTTCAAGTTCTTCCTGACTCTTCATTTTGATGCCGCGTCAGATCCTTACAAGACTGATTTTCAGATTGTTGTGGATGCGGAACTTAATTTTATGATGAAGACATTGCTCGGAGGAAAGATCAAAGATGCTCTCGACAAGATTGTAGACTCGCTGGTGGCGATGTCAGAAGGCAGGATGCCGGAAGGAATAGATCCTTCAATGTATCCTGATGGTTTCGATCCGTCAAAGTTCAGATCCTGATACATGATCAAGGAAACTTTCAGAAAATATCTAGAAGAGGCGATAGGGAGCGATAAGGCCCTTGTCGCTTTTTCTGCTTTTGACAGCCCGGCATCGACAGCTGTCAGAAGAAATCCTTTCAAGTCAGGACAATGTCCCGAGGGAAGACCGGTACCATGGTCCAGACATGGATACATACTTGATCAAAGGCCTGTATTCACTCTTGACCCTCATTTCCATGCCGGAGCATATTATGTCCAGGATTCATCATCCATGTTTGTCGGACATGCTTTCAGGGAACTGATGGGGAAGATTGAAATTCCGGCCGGAAGACCGGTCAGAGTTCTTGATCTCTGCGCGGCTCCGGGAGGAAAGACCACCGATATTGCTGCATCGCTCAGGGAAGCCTTCGGCGACAGGTTCATTCTTGTTTCCAATGAAGTGATGAAGGCCAGAGCAGGTGTCCTTGCTGACAATGTGGCTTTATGGGGAGATCCGAATGTGGTGGTTACATCCGATGATCCAAGTGCCTTTGCGTCACTGCCTGGTTATTTTGACATCATCGTTGCTGACGTTCCATGTTCCGGCGAAGGAATGTTCAGAAAGGATGAGGAAGCTCAGAAGCAGTGGTCCGAAGATAATGTGGCTCTTTGCGTGGCGAGACAAAGGAGGATTGTTGCAGATGTGTGGTCTGCGCTCAGGCAGGACGGAATATTCGTGTATTCAACCTGTACATTCAACCGTTATGAGAATGACGGTAATGTGGCGTGGATAGCGGAAGAACTTGGCGCTGAGATGATCTTTGATTCTGAAGAGCTTCAGAGCGGTGATCAGGTCATAAGGACACAGCATGGATATAGTCTTGTTCCTGGTCATGTCGAAGGTGAAGGACAGTATTGCAGTGCTTTGCGAAGGATATCTTCCGTGGATATCGCTGATATCAGGATGAAAGGGGGAAGGCCGTCCAGAGGAAAGGAACTTCCTGTTCCGAAAGAGGTAGGGTCGTTTTTGAAGGCGGATGTCGTGCTGAGGACGAAGGGGGAGACGGTAGTAGCTGTCCCGGCGGATCTTGCCGGCGAGGTGATGATGCTGGAGCAGTATCTCCATGTCATAGCCTCCGGATGTGCAGTCGGTGTGATGAAGGGAAAGACTCTTGTGCCGGATGCTGATCTGGCGCTTTCACTTATTTTCAATGAGGACGCATTCCCATATGCCGATGTAGATGAAAAGACGGCTCTGGCATTCCTGCATAGAGATGCTATAGTGTTGACGGATATGCCTAAAGGCTATGTCGTCATTAGATATGAAGGTGTACCGCTCGGGTTTGTCAAGAATCTGGGCAACAGATGCAATAACCTGCATCCTCAGAGCAGAAGGATCAGGATGGATATAAACAGATGATAGTGATGAAGAGAATACTCTTATTTATGGCTGTTGCCTTTACGAGTCTTGCAACGGCTTATGCTCAGACTGATTCGCAGAGGTATGAGCAGAGATATGATATGCTTGTTTCCAGAGTAGGGGCAGATGGTATAGGCGTGGAGACTGTTCTGAACGGTTGGAGCCAGGTGGATTCGACCAATGCCAAGATGCTTCTGGGAAAGTTCACATATTATTTCACAAAGGCTCAGACTGCGCAGGTGGTCCAGAAGAACAGCAGGAAGTATCTAGGCATGGAGCCTATCCTTACTCTGAAGGACAGTCTGGGTAATGATGTGTTCTATTTCCAGGAGAATGTCTTTGATGATGAACTTTATGGTCTTGCGGTGAAGGCGGCAGACAAGGCCGTGGCTGCATGGCCTGACAGACTTGACTTACGTTTCCTCAAGGCTAATGCATACATAGCATATGAAAAGGAGAGTCCGGATATGGCTCTTGCATATCTTCATAGGCTTGTTGAAGAAAATATGGCAAGGGGATCGGTCTGGGACTATGAGGGGGAGAAGACTGATGCAGCCTTTTTTGCGGATGCCATGCAGGAATACTGCTATAGTTTCTACACAATCGGAAGCGATGCATCGTATGAGGCCTTCCTGAGCCTTTCCCAGCAGATGAACAGGATTTTTCCTGACAATGCAGGCTTTATCAACAACATAGGTTCATACTATCTTGTGAAGAAGGAGTATAAGACGGCTCTGAAATATTATGACAAGGTGCTTAAGAAGCATCCTGATGATTATACTGCAGCTCAGAACGGCATGCTTGCGGCCAGAAGGATGAAGAATCTTAAGCTGGAAAAGAAGTATCTGACTCTGATTGCCAAGCATGGTTCTGAGACAGAGAGGATACAGGCTCAGGCAAGACTCGATGCCATGAAAGCAAGATAGTTCATGGATGCTTCACTCTTCATAGCCGGCAGGCTGCGTTTCAAGGGCAGGATCGCGATGGTTTCCATTGCGGTCAGCTTTCTTGTTATCATAGTAGCAGTATCTGTATCTGCGGGATTCCGTAGTGAGATACGCTCCGGAATCTCAATGATGTCCGGAGACATACAGCTTACCCCTCCGTCCATGAATGTTCTGGACGGAAGCTCGCCGGTTGATGCCGATGCTTCATACATGCCATATATCAGTGACGTCGAGGGAGTGCAGAGCATCGTGCCTGTGGTATATCGTGCAGGTATAGTGAAGAATGACGATAATATTCATGGAATACTGGTTAAAGGTATACCGGAGGATGCTGGCTTCATGTCCGATGTGCATGCTTATGATTCCATAGCTCTTCCTGTGTCCATACCTTCCCGGCTTGCAGAGATTTCCGGACTGAAATCCGGAGACAGGATGCTTGCATATTTTGTCGGCGAGAATGTCAAGGCCAGGCAGTTCAATGTGGTATCAGTCTATGATGCCATGATCGAGACTGATGACAGACTTGTCGTATATGCAGATATCTCCGATATACAGAGGGTCAATGGATGGGATGCCGGTCAGGTATCTGCTGTCGAGATCATCATGGACGATGCAGAAGAGGCAGCTGTGGAGGATGCAGCATCGGAAATAGGAGTACTTGTGAATTCTTATTCCTCTGAAGATGATGCGCCTGTGATAGCTCTTTCATCTGTTTCCAGGTATCCTCAGCTCTTTGACTGGCTTGACCTTATCGACTTCAATGTCGTGTTCATCCTCATTCTGATGACCATCGTCGCAGGTTTCAATATGATATCGGGCCTGCTTATAATGCTTTTTGAAAATATTTCCACTATAGGACTTCTGAAGTCACTGGGTATGACTGACAGGTCTATATCAAAGGTCTTCCTGTCTTGTTCTGCAGTTCTTGTCCTTAAAGGTATGGCCATAGGAAATATCGTTGCACTTTTATTCTGCGTGATACAGAATACGACACATGTCCTCAGGCTTGATCCTGAGAATTATTTTGTGTCATATGTACCTGTGAGTCCTGACCTTGGAATGATTCTTACTGCTGACTTGATTACGTTCGTCGCGATCATGCTCCTTCTGCTGATTCCTTGCCTGTTCATATCCAAGGTCGATCCGGCAGAGACAGTAAGAGTAAGGTGATTACGCTTCCGGACAGATTGTGCAGAATGCGTTGTAGAGTGCCATGATGCTGTCGATATATGCTATGGTCTCGTATCCATAGAACTTTCCTAGCTTTACCGACTCTTCTTCAAGGATGGAATCCTCCCTCATCAGAGGTATGAGGCTGACGATGTCCTCCCAGCTGTTGCTGTCCATCTGACGTGAAGCTGCAAAATTTCTGCAATCTGCTATCCTGCCTTCGCCCGCATTGTATGCTGCAAGAGTGAATTTCACGCGCTCGATTCCTTCCATTTCACATTTTGAGTAGAGTCTCTGAAGCCTTTTCAGATGACTTGTTCCGGCCTTGATGTTCTGCTCCGGATTCAGAAGATCCTCCACCTTGTAATAGCTGGCTGTCTGAGGCATCACCTGCATAAGACCCTGTGCGCCTCTATGTGAACGTGAATTGATAGAGAACTTCGATTCCTGATAGATAACGGCTGCAAGCATTCTCCAGTCCCATCCCAGTTCCTTTGCATACTCCTTTATTATACTGTCGTAAGGACTGATGGTTCTGGTTCTGATGCCTCTTTCCGCCTTTTTCAGCGGATTGAATGAACCTTTGTATGCTTTCTTGGCATCATGATAGTATTCATGCGAAGTGATATGGCTTATCCATGAATTCACCTGCTTGAGCTGAGCTTCTTCCTTCACTGCCCAGATTGTGCAATCATCGATATTTCTTGAAAGGTTGATGCCGTCTTCTGTGCCCGCTTCTTCGTCATGCATTATGACTATGTCTACCGTACCCTGCTTGAGCGAATCAAGCCAGTTTTCGTTTCTGGATGCTGAAACGATCTTTACGTCGCATCTGTTGTCTGCGGCAAACCTGTTGATCATCTGATAGTTGAATCCTGTCTCCAGACCGTGGCTGCCGTACATGTCGTCGCACAAATCAATTGCGCATACGATTTCTGTTCCTGCAAATACATCTGTCGAACTTGCTCCGTTGATCGTTCTTCCCTTTTCGAGAATCGGAGTCATGCAGATCATGATCAAGCAGATGATGACATTTCTAACTCTTCTTTTTCTTTTTTCAGTAAACTTCATTTTACACTACTTTATGTGCTACCTGCCCGTCTGGCGTCTTGTTCCTCCTGACGACTGGCCGGAGCCTATCCTGTCACCGCCTCCCGCGGTCTGGCTTCCGCTCGCACTGGTTGTCTGTTTACCCGGCAATACATGGAACGGCCATGTGATTCCGATCTTGAATGTCCTCTGAGGGGCTATGTAACCCGCTGCAGTGAAGTAGTCGGCCGACTCGTCAGGCCAGCCCATATTCATGTTGATCGCTTTAAGGAATACACTCACCCTCTTCCACTGTACATTCACGAAAAGGTCAATATACGGGCAGTTTCCGTATTCTTCCTTATTCTGGTTATGGAACACTCCAAGTACCGGGTTGTATGCTGGTGCATACCATTTTGTCGTGAAGGTTCCGTTTGCTCCGATCTGCATCCTCATTGCATTCTTTACTACGTCGAATTCGAAATAGTATCTGAGATTGAGTGCAAGAAGCGGAAGCGGCATCACCTCGCTGTTCGATGAAAGCTGGAACAGCAGTCTGTTGTCAAGATGGAATTTCCAGAACTGGAACTCCTTTCCAAGTGATGCGGTCATGACACTCATAGGCTTGGTGTTCTGTCGCACAATGCCGAGTGTGTCGTAATATATGTTGTTGCTCAGCAAGGCATAACCGAATGAGGCATCCAGTTTCCACCTTGGGACAGACAGTGAGGCCTCTGCCTTTGTGGTGGATATCTTGCCGAAGTCGTTGTCCCATCTGTAATGGTTTGTGTACAGATGCTGCTGGTAGTAATCCGGCTCCTTGAGGCTTGTCTCGAAATGTGCATCGAGCTGGAGCGGACTCTGCCTGTCCTTTCTGAATGGGTAGGCCTTGAATGTCATGTTCGCATTGATTGTGAAGTCATTGACCTCGTAACCTGCGAAACTGTACTTTCCGAAGGCGTTCCATTCCATGTATTTTCTGTACTGACCCTGTGCTCCTGCATAAACATATGCGGAGTTCTGGAGTACATTGCTTTTTCCTGTTATATAATCTTCCGGTCTGAAGCTGAAGTAATTGGCCAGCTTGTCGCCTATTCCCACATCAAGCTTTGATACGATTCCGTCCTCCTTCCATGGCTGAAGTCTTATGAAGAATCTGTTCTCGAACTTCATGACCCTCAAGGAGTCCATGCTGGTCGTCGGATTTATATAGAATCTGTCATTGAAGAACTCTTTGCCCAGATTGTCGGTAATCTTGTCCTGATAGGTCTTTCTGAACACAGAGTATTCGCTGCTGTGACCGATGAACGCAGTAGTGATATCTGTCTTGATGGTGTCACCCTCGGCTGCTTCGGCTTCTGCCAGAGCATTGAGTGCGACCTCTTTCTCTTTATATGCAGCTATTGCAAGCGAATCTCCGGTGGCCATGATGCTGTCACGCTCGGCCTTACGTTCTTTCTCAGCCTTTTTCTCGGCACGGTATTCCTTATCGAGGAATGTGAACGGAATTCTGTATGTCTGGTCGAGGAAAAGCGTGTTTCTCTTCAGACGGTTGCTTGCATCCTGCAGATATACATCAATTTCTCGGGAGTCGACGGTCGTGTCACGTATCCATTTCGACTCTACGAGACCGCCGTTCTCACTCCTTTCTATCCTGTCGTAGATGTAGCCCGTGTGCATGAGATATCTCTCTCCGAGATAATTGGCTGCAGCTACAACGGTCCTGTTGTCAGTATCCTCCCTTCTCAACATACCGTTGCTTCCGAAACGATGGTACTCAAGCATGAAGTTGAGATTAGGTGTGATGTTCTGAGTCGTGCGGATCCTGATGTTGGATTCCTCCTTCTCCTTGTTGGCGAAGAGGGTACCCCAATATGCCAGCTCTGTTGACGGAGTCTTTGTGTTGAACTGAGGCAGATTTTCCGGAGTATACGAATAAAGCTGGTATGGAGAATAGAAGATCGCGTTCTCGATATCCTCCCTTTTGAAGAAGTCGTAAAGCTGGACAGGAGATCCCACAACTCCGAGCCATGTGGCGTTCACATCCTTCTTGTAGAAAGGATAATCATGGAAGTTGTAGTTGAATGAAGAGTCGGCAGACTGGTCTCTGAGATCCTCGATGTCATGGAAATGCCTCTCATGCTTCCATGTGACGATTCTCTTGTAATGCATCGAGTCCGGGAAGGCATATGTGCTGAGGATACGTGGCGTAGCCTCTATTACGCTGTCCCTGTAAGCTTTGATGCTGTCCTTTCTTTCTATCTTGCGGTTGGCTGCAGCAATGAGCTCAGGAAGCTTCTTCTCTGCATCATGTTTTTTCCGTTCACGTCTGCTGAGTGATGCATACCATGCTGCATATTTGGCCTCCGCTACCTCTGTAGAGTCCTTTATGTAGAGTGAGTCAAGCTTCTGAAGCTCAAGAGTGTCTCCGGCAGTGATCAGCGAATCACGCACCTGCATTCTTGTCACAGAATCCTTTACGGCAATGTAATATTTATAGAAGAAAGGATCGCTTTCCTTAAGGTCTTCCGGAACCTGTATCGTGTCACGGGCAGACAGAATGACGCTATCAGTCTGAACGCTTTCCGGACGCAGACTGTCCATGCTGTGAAGACTGTCTATGGCTGGGTCTGAAACCTCCGTCGTGTCGTCCAGACGGGTGAGTACGAGGGTGTCTGCAAGGCCGAAAATCCTTGCAGCCCTGTGTGCGTCAATGCCGAACGACTGCACAGCCGCCAGCATCACAAGCAGGGTCGGTACCCATATTTTTGCCATAAAATTCTTCATAACAAGACGGCAAAGGTACGAAAAAATATTGATTATTCAATACTTATGCCTTTTGCTGCCATTTCCTCAAGTGCCTTTACGTGGCCATCGTGATCGACATATGCCAGACATTCCTTGAGAAGATGTACCCTGAAGCCTGCCTTCAGCAGGTCTTCGCATGTGTTGCGGACGCAGTATTCTGTGGCAATTCCGCATACGTATACGTCAGTTGTGTCAAGAAGCTCAAGTACTTCTCCGAGGGATTGTTCCGCGTTGTTTATGCCTTCGAATCCTGAATACTGTTCGACTGTCCTGTCGCAGCCTTTGTCAAATGTCAGTTCTTCTTTTGCATAAGGCTTGAGCAGACTGTGTATCTCACCTCCATGAGTGCCGGCTACGCAGTGGGCGGGCCAGATGCCTCCATATTCCTTGAACGAAGAATGATCGGCAGGGTGATGGTCACGTATGAAGAGGATAGGGAAGGTGTCCAGTATCTCATGTTCCTCGCCCCCTTGTCCTGATGTCTGGGAGTCGATGTATCCGAGAGTCTGCTTTACAGCCTCTTCCGCATTTGCGCATGCAAGACTTCCATCTATGAAGTCGTAAAGCATGTCCACTATTACCAAAGCATTGTTCTTCATATCATTACATCTTGAAGTTCCTGATTTCTGTCACGATCCTGTTGATGATGCCCATCTTGAGGTTGTAGAGGTCGTCAGATATGTCGACCTTGTAATAATGAGGGTTGATCAGACGGCGCTCGCTAGGGCTGAAATGCATGAGAGTCTGATTGTAATATTCCTTCTTTTCCATCAGACTGTGCTTCGGAGCGCATCTCTTTCCGTTCTCGATCACCTTATGCTGCATGGTCAAGGCTGTGTATTCTCCTGCTGCAAAAGTCTTGGTCTTGTAGCGGTCGTACTCGTCGCATACTGTGAATTCCTCACCGGCCTCGATCTTCCTGCTGAGCTCGTCACCTCTCAGACATGTCACGTCCACCTTGAATATCTCTCCCTTTGACGGGTCGTTCACCATTATCCTGTATGTGATCTGGTAGCCGGGATTGATCAGCTTTATCTTGTCCTCCGAACGTTTCAGTACAGGCTCTCCGTCAATCTGGACGAGCTTGTACACATTGCCGAAGCATGGAGCTGCCTTGCTGGTTGCGATTGCATCACCGACTCCGTATGAATCGATGCAGGCTCCCTGCCTTTCGAGGTCTGTGATCAGATATTCATCCAATGAATTGGTTGCGAATATCTTACACTTAGTCAGTCCGTGCTCGTCAAGTATGCGGCGGCACTCTATTGAAAGGTAGGCCAGGTCACCGCTGTCGAGCCTTACACCATAGCCCGGGGCATATGAGTCGTCGATTCCATTGTCCTTATATGCCTTGATAGCGTTGAGGACTCCGCACTTGAGGGTGTCGTATGTGTCGATGAGAAGGATTATGGATTCGTCCTTATGTGTCTTGATGTATGTGTCGAATGCCTTGTACTCACCGGTCACGCTGCTTCCGAATGCAGTCACGAAGCTGTGAGCCATTGTTCCTGTCGAACCATAGTCGAACATGGCTCCTGCAAGGATGTTTGATGTGCTGGCGCATCCTGCTATTACGGCAGCCTTTGCTCCGTATGTCGCAGCCCATGGGCCATGTGCCCTTCTCGATCCGAATTCGCTCACCGGGCGGTTTGTAGCCCTGCATACTCTTGATGCCTTGGTTGCTACAGCCATCTGATGGTTCATTATGCAGAGCATGGGGGTCTCAAGTACCTGAGCCTCGATAAGAGGACCTTCTACAATGATTATCGGCTGGTTCGGGAATACGATTTCACCTTCACGCATGGCATATATGGTTCCTGTGAACTTCATGGCGGAAAGATAGCCTCTGAATTCTGCGTATTCGTCTCCCGGAAGGAACTTCTCGAAGAAGCCAGGATCCATGTTTCCGAGGTTCTCCACCATTTCTATGACTTCCTCAGTACCGCTGACTACCGCCCAGTTGTTGTTTTCAGGGGCTTTTCTGTAGAAGAGGTTAAAGATGGCGGTCTGATCCTTCATTCCGCTGTCATAAAAGGACTTTCCCATTGTATACTGGTATTTGTCCGAACAATATGCGTGATTAAGCATTTCTTTGATATTTTTAAATCATACAAATGTAATCTTTTTTGTGTGAACTTATTCCGTAAATTCGTATTTTTGTTGAGATTATTGTCCTTAAAGATGAAGGAATTGTATAAAAATGTGACTCCGCTGACCGGATCGGGAAGTAACCGACGGTACTGCAGGCTTGAAATGAACGGACGCTCATGTGTGGGAGTGGTGGGGACGGATATGAAGGAGAATGAGGCCTTCATAGCATTATCCAGACATTTTCGGTCCAAAGGACTGCCTGTTCCGGAGGTTTTCGATGTGAGTCCTGACGGAATGATGTATGTTCAGGAAGATCTTGGAAATGAACTTCTTGCAGACAGGGTTGCTGCTGCTCATAAGGAAGGAGGAATAAAGCCTGACAGTCAGCTTGCTGATCTTTTGTGCAGAACCATTGCCCTGCTTCCGAAAATCCAGATAGATGGGGCCCGAGGACTCGACTTCTCGGTCTGCTATCCCCAGCCGTCATTCGACCGCAGGATGGTCATGTTCGATCTGAACTATTTCAAATACTGCTTTCTGAAGCCTTCAGGAGTGGAATTCAACGAGATTCTGCTTCAGGATGATTTCGAGAAGCTGGCAGATGACCTTCTTGCATGTGAGAGCGATGCCTTCATGTATCGCGACTTCAATGCCCGCAATGTCATGATACGGGACGGACAGCCATGGTTCATCGATTTCCAGGGTGGCCGGCGTGGGCCGGTTTATTATGATGTGGCTTCATTTGTCTGGCAGGCCAGGGCGAAGTATCCTGAATGGCTGAAGGGAAGGCTGGTGGATGCATATGTTCAGGCTCTGTCCGGATATGTTGAAGTAGACCGTAATGAATTTGATTCCTGCCTGCGCCTGTTCCGACTTTTCCGTACATTGCAGGTGCTTGGAGCCTATGGATTCCGCGGCTTGATAGAGAACAAGGCGGCGTTCATAGTATGTATACCTCAAGCCGTGTCTGATCTGAAGGAGCTTCTTGCAGAGCTTCCTGAAGACTATCCGTACCTGACCGGGACTCTGAGCAAAATGGTGGACTTACCTCGTTTTGCATCTCCGGCTGATGATGGTCGCCTTGAGGTGAAAGTGTACAGCTTTTCATATAAGAAGGGGATACCTGCTGATATGTCCGGAAACGGCGGAGGCTATGTATTCGACTGTCGTTCGATCCATAACCCGGGCCGCTATGAACCATATAAGAAGCTGACAGGCAGGGATATGGAAGTCATCAGGTTCCTGGAAGATGATGGAGAGATATGCGGTTTCCTCGATCATGTCTATGGAGTGGTCGACCCTCATGTCGAGACATATTCACGCCGTGGATTCACAAGCCTCATGGTCAGCTTCGGCTGTACAGGAGGCCAGCATCGTTCCGTCTATTGTGCCGAGCATCTGGCTCATCATCTGGCAGAGAAATATCCGGGAGTCCGTATCAGACTCATACACAGGGAACAGAATATCGAAGTAATTTATAATATGGAAGGATGAGTATGAAGGCGATGATATTTGCTGCAGGATTGGGCACACGCCTGAAGCCGATTACGGATACGATGCCCAAGGCTCTGGTGCCTGTCTGTGGTATTCCGCTGATCGGACATGTTGTGCGTAAGCTGAGTGATGCCGGAGTCGAGAGCGCAGTTGTGAATGTGCACCATTTTGCCGATATGGTGGAAGATTGGGTCATGCATCAGGACATCATGCCGATGGATATATCAGACGAGAGGGAACTTCTTCTGGAAACAGGAGGGGGAGTGCTGCATGCACGTAAATATCTGGACGGATGCGGCAGATTCCTCATCCATAATGTGGATATCATATCCGATCTGGACATCAATTGGTTTTCATCCCTCGTGAAAGATGATGCGATGGCTACTCTCCTTGTAAGTGACCGTAAGACAAGTCGTTATCTCTTGTTCGATAAGGATACGATGCGGCTTGTAGGATGGACCAATGTGTCAACAGGCGAGGTGCGTTCCCCGTATCGCGATCTTGACATGACAAAATGTCGCAGATTGGCTTTCTCCGGCATACATATCATGGCTGACACGATTTTTGATGCTATGGATTCGTATGTCCGGAAAAATGGACTCGATATGGAAATGCCGCGTTTTCCGATAATTGATTTCTATCTTTCGGTATGCGCCGTGCATGGGATATATGGAGTCGAGGCGGAAAATCTTCATCTGGTGGATGTAGGCAAGCTCGATTCCCTGGAGGCTGCAGAGAAGGAGATTTCCAGACTTCAATCGGAATAATGAACTTAAAGAACTATACTATGAAATTTTTGGGAAACATTCTTTGGTTTGTGCTCGGCGGTTTTATCGTGAGCCTTTACTATTTTATTGTGGGTGTGCTTTTCTGCATCACCATCATCGGTATTCCTTTCGGTCTCCAGCTTATCAAGCTAGCTGGATTCGCTCTATGGCCTTTCGGGCATGAGATCCAGTCGGATACCAATGACGGAGGCTGTCTTGCCATCATCATGAATGTCGTATGGATACTTCTGGGAGGTATTGAGATCGCTATGCTCCATGTAACATTCGGAGCCATCCTGTGCCTTACGATCATCGGTATCCCGTTTGGTCTTCAGCATTTCAAGATGGCTCTTCTGGCGTTGATTCCTTTCGGAAAGAAGATCAGTTAGTCTATGCCAAGGGCATCGACCTTGTCGCAGTTGCCCATTTTCTCATCCTTTACAGGAATGCCGCGAAGTATGATTACGGCGCTGGCGATCATGAGGACACTTGCGATGAAGATGCATACATATGCCCACGGACTGAGAATGTCCATGAATGTCTCGGCTTCTTCAAATGCCGGTATTCTTGTGAATATCACTGAGAAAGTGTTGTTCACGCAGTGCATGAGCATTGTGAGCTTGAGTGAGCCTGTCCTGTAATATACATATCCGAAAAGAACTCCGAGGATGAAGGCAGGGATCGCCTGCCATGGGTTCATGTGCAGTACGGCGAAGAATGCTGCCGAAGTCAGAATTGCTCCCGTAGGGTTCATGTGCTTCAGCAATCCTCTGAGTACCAGTCCTCTGCAGAGCCATTCCTCGAAGAGTGGAGCAAAGATCGATACCGAGATAAGACTTACCCAGAGCGGTCCTTTTGTGAGGAGTTCGAGGGCATCCTTGAGATATTCAGGCATTTCAGGCAGCATTGCGCTTACCGGTTCTGCGACAAAGGCAGTCGCAATGGTTACTATGGACACTATCAGTCCCATCCAGAATCCGCCTTTGTGACCGAAGTTGTTGCTGTCGAGTGCATATCCTGTCTCAAAATACTCGTTTCTTCTGCTCATTGCCGAGGCATAGAGAAGAGGCGGGATGAACGATACAGGGTATGAAATGAGCATGCTGTACTGGGTTGTTGCTGCAGATGAACCCATTGCAAGTACAAATGCTCCGCTTATGAGGCTTCCGAGCAGCGATCCCAGGATGAAGAGGGCAAAAAGCCCGAACATGCCTCCGATTCCCGGAAGGTAGTATGAATAATTCGAGAAGAGGTCGTACGAACCTCTTCCCTGATGTCTTTTGAAAAATGCCATGTTATTTCTTATATAATGGTGTCGGATAAACTCCCTTATCTGCAAATTCCTGGAACTTGGCTACGACTCCAGGACGGTCTTCCTTGAATGTCACTCCGAACCAGCGTGAAGGTGTGGTGAGGACTTCTGTCTTTCCTGTGCCATCCTTGATCATGCAGTCGATTGCGTATGGTATATAATATTCTGCCTTGAGTTCGTTGATGTTCTTCTCAAGGAAGGTCTCGAAGATCTCGGCGCTCTTTGTGAAGTAGTCAGGAGTGAATCCCCACATGTTCATCGAGCAGAGAGCCTTTCCGTCAACTTCCACTCTTTCGCATGTGCTGCTGTTCTCTCCATATACCTTTCCGTCAGCCTCTCTTGCAATCTTATGATGCTCGACAACATCTGTAAGTACGCCTTCTGCATCTGTAGAACATATTCCACGTGACACTCCGCCTGACTCTGACAGGGTATTCTCAAGCTGGAATCCTACAAGACAGTATTCGCCTGTCCTGCCTTCATGAGCCCTGAGCCAGTCTCCAAGCACTCTGAAAGAATCCTTTCCATAATAATCGTCACCGTTGATCACTGCGAAAGGCTCGTTGATGGCCTCTGCTCCCATGAGCACTGCATGGGCTGTTCCCCATGGCTTCTCGCGTTCTGGATTGAGGGTGAAGCGCTCCGGAATCTTTGTGAGCTCCTGTGTCACGAACAGGAATTCGAGCGGCTCGCCGTCGATACATCTTACATTGCTGTATTTTTCCCTTACGACCTGCTCCATCTGCTCCTTGAAATATTCACGGACGATGTAGACTACCTTGCCGAATCCGGCTTCAACGGCATCGTAAATAGAATAATCGATGATTGTCTCGCCGTTAGGGCCGAGTCCGTCCATCTGTTTGAGTCCGCCGTAGCGGCTGCCCATGCCGGCTGCAAGTACAAGAAGAGTTGGCTTCATGATTTTTACGTTTTATTATTAATAATTTATCGGTCTTTGCTAATATCTTTCAAAAATAGTTAAATTTGTCGACATATGGGAAAGATAAAGGATATTTTTACCGGCGAACACAGAAAGTTCGCCTGGTTCGTGGTCATAAGTACGTCACTGTTTCTGCTGTCCTGGCTTATAGGGCCGGGAAATACCATCATTCATTGGGTCAAGGCCAGGAATGAGATTTCCAGCCAGGAAAAGCAGATGGAGGTATATCGTGCGCAGATCGATGAGATGAATCAGAACATCGAGGAACTGGAGAACAATCGTGATACATTAGAAAAATTCGCCAGAGAACGCTTCCATTTTGCGGCCCCTGGCGAAGATGTCTATGTTATTGAGGATTAGAATCCTGTGTATGTCCAAGGAGAGATGACTCTGAGCTCCTCCTTCACTGACTCGGAAACTTCGAGAGTCTCGATGAAGTCTGCGATTACCTCGTGATTGATGCCCGCACCTGTACGTGTAAGCGCCTTGAGCGTTTCGTAAGGGTTCGGGTAATTTTCTCTGCGGAGGATGGTCTGGATGGCCTCTGCAACCACAGCCCAGTTCCTTTCAAGGTCTGCACGGATGGCGTCTTCGTTGAGGATGAGCTTGCCGAGTCCCTTCTTCAATGAATTGAGTGATATCATTGAGTGTGCGAGAGGCATTCCGATGTTACGGAGCACTGTCGAGTCGGTGAGGTCACGCTGGAGACGTGAGATAGGAAGCTTCATTGAAAGATGGGTGTAAAGTGCATTTGCAACTCCGAAGTTTCCTTCTGCATTCTCGAAGTCGATAGGGTTTACCTTATGAGGCATTACCGACGATCCGACCTCTCCAGCCTTTACCTTCTGGCGGAAATACTCCATTGAAATATATGTCCAGATGTCACGTGCGAAGTCAATGAGGATAGTGTTGATTCGACGGAGACAGTCGAAAAGGGATGCGAGGTTGTCGTAGTGTTCGATCTGAGTGGTAGGAAAAGACCTCTTGAGACCGAGAGATGCAACGAAATCGTTTCCGAACGCAATCCAGTCGACAGACGGATATGCAACCTTGTGGGCGTTCATGTTTCCTGTAGCTCCTCCGAACTTTGCAGGGTATGTCAGAAGCTCGAACTGGCGGATCTGCTCCTCAAGTCGTACGGCGAACACATTGAACTCCTTGCCTACGCGTGTAGGTGAGGCCGGCTGTCCATGGGTCTTTGCAAGCATCGGAATCTCCTTCCAGTCCTCTGCCATTCCCTTGATAAGTCCGAGGACTTCCTTGAGAAGTGGCATGAAGCTCTCGTCGATCGCCTCTTTGAACGAAAGCGGAACAGATGTGTTGTTGATGTCCTGGGATGTAAGTCCGAAATGCACGAATTCACCCCATTTCATGATGTCCAGTTCCTTGAAGCGGTCCTTGATGAAGTACTCTACAGCCTTTACATCGTGATTGGTCACCTTCTCGATCTCCTTTACCTTGGCTGCATCTTCCTGAGTCATGTTCCTGTAGATGTCTCTCAGTGCCTCGAACTTCGATGAATCGAAATCCGCAAGCTGAGGAAGGGGAATCTGGCAGAGTGCGATGAAATACTCGATCTCTACGCGAACGCGGTATTTGATGAGAGCGTACTCGCTGAAATATTCTCTAAGAGGCTCTGTCTGACGCGAATAGCGTCCATCGATAGGCGAGACCGCCAAAAGTGAATGATTGTCCATTTCGTTCATTTTAAATTTTGCGAGGCAAAGATACAAAAAATCACCAAATTATTATATCTTTGCGGCCGATTGTACCTAAGCCGTAACTAATTATTCACAAATCAATAACTTATTAATGAAAAATTTAATTTTTAAATCATTCTTCTTCTGCCTTCTGGCTGGAGTTCTCATCGGATGTGATGAAAAGAAACCGGTGACTGAGGAACCTAAGGATTTCTCTCTCGAACTCAAGACCGTAGCAGCCGATTATGTCGAGGTGGCAGTAAGTGCTCCATCAGAACTCGAGATGGCGTATTTTGTGTCTGAAAAGCCACAGGCATTTTCAGCAGCTGTACTTTTCGTTACAGGAACAACACTGACTGTCAGTCCTGATGAGGTTATCAAGATTACTGACGGAATCGTTCAGAACACTACATACCATATGTATGCGGCTGCCAAGCTCGATGCCAAGAATTATTCTGAACTCATCCATCTTGAGTTCACGACTGAAGGCTATCAGTTCAAGGAGATGCTTACTGTTGTAGATACTTATCTTGACGGTTACAAGGTTCATATCACTGTTCCGCAGGAGACAAAGGACAGAGGCAATGTGATCCGCTACGGATCTACCAGCCTTGCATGGTACAATCTCCTCAAGAACTCGAAGGGTGGTGACGCTGTGGATCTCAATGCGGTCGTAGCAAACGGTAACCCATACGGAAACTATGTGAAGAACGATTCTACAATCATCATGAACGACATGAATGTCGTGATGCTCGACAAGGACGGCAATCCTATCATTGACGCAGACGGTCAGCAGATCGATATCCATGATCCTATTTCACCAGGTGAGCCTACAATCTTCCTTGCAGGTGAGTGCCGTTGGGGAAGTCCTGAGGAGTTCGCTCAGATCATGGGCTTCAATCTTCCGGATGACTATTCATACTCTATTCCTCTTTTCGACTGGAACACAGGATGGACAGGAGCATTCCAGAAAGTGGAGTTCTTTACAAAGGAGCCTGTTCTCTGTGACGCTACAGTTGAGATCGAGATTCCAGAGG
The DNA here is from genome assembly GCA_017561265.1 of Bacteroidales bacterium. The sequence continues at coordinate 135,593 of JAFZDJ010000003.1, read as the reverse complement.
ATGAGATCACTGTAACCGATGCAATGATTTACTTCAATATGGAAGAGGCTGTTTCAAGATACTTCTACATGGTTCTTGACAACTCTACATACAACCAGATCCTCGAGTCATATCTTGACAATCATGAGGAGTGGTACCAGTGGTTCCTTACTTCATATATCGCATTCTATGAGTGGGGCGTATTCCCTGAGACTGAGAGCACATATACAAATGCAGCTGCACAGTTCGTACAGCCTCTGACAGGTGGAGAGACATATCACGTCCTCTGTACAGTAATGGGTGACGAGGACGGTGCTACCCAGAGATTCATTCACAAGACTTTCACTGCAAAGGAGAAGACAAAGCGTGCTCCGGTGATCGAGGTGACTGCTATCCAGGATGGCAATCCGTTTGAGGCTACATTCAATGTGAAGGCTCCTAACAAGGACGTTGTCGGAGCTTACTGGGCTTGCAACTATGCAAGAGATTTCGAACTCATGTTCAATGCCGGTGCTACTTATGAGAGTCTCCTTGCAGGAAACTTCTCGTTCACTTCAGATGAAATGGCACTCGTAAACTCGGATGAGGGACTTACAGTAAGTTATCCTACTCTTGACGGTGAGTCTACAAGAATGGCTGTCTACGGATGCAACGATGAGTATACATTCAACAATATCGATCCTGATAAGGAAGGTGCAGGTTGGGCTGACTATCTTGCTCCGATGGCAGAGAAGGATACTCCTATCAGCTCGCCACTTTATGAGGCTCTTGCCGGTGACTGGACAGCTACAGCTACAATTACTGTAAAGGAGCAGCTTGAGGACGGTTCTGTTGTTTCACACAATGTTGACCACAAGTCCAAGGTAACGATTTCGTCATCAGCTCCAGCTCTTCCTTCAAAGGTTGACGAGCATATCTATGGCCTTTACAAGGGAAGCAGCAGAGATGATGTCGACAGCATGTTCGAGGAACTTGTCGGCCTTTCAGACCAGTTTACAGAGTACCGTCTTGAAGGTCAGAACAGACTCCTTTGCAACGGTTTCATCGACTTCGACTACTATACAGATCCAGGCCGTATGAGCTATATGTCTCCTTATGACCTATTCCAGGCTACACACTACAGCTCTGTAGATGTTCCACAGCTCATGTATGACTTCGGTCCGAAGTGGTTCCTTGAGGTTCTTCCTGATGGAAGAGTGATCGTTCCGTTCAACTCTACTTATCTCCCTCCAATGCACGGATGGACAGGATATCCGTTCTATGTCTGCGGACTTGCAGGTGAGTATGCGTTCCTCGATGCAAATGAGGAGACTCCGGGATTCCCTGTAGAGATCGCAGATGATTACAGCAAGATTACAATCAAGCCTATTATTGCAGGTGGTGAGACTTGCTATATGAATGCTGTAGGAATTGAAAGCGGAAGCCTTGAAATCATCGCTACTGTTATTTCAGAGATCGTTCTTACAAAGGGTTGGACAGAAACTCGCTCGACAGTTCCTGCATTTGCAGCGGCTCCATCTAAGGTAAATGCCATTTCTATTGACGGCGCTGCTGTTACAGAACTTCCAAAGCCACGTATCCATAAGTCTATGACAAAGCTTGAGGTTGCTCCTGCACCTCAGTACAAGGAGGATAAGACTCCTAACGTCGTGACAATGGATATGGTCAACGAGACTTCTGCGAAGATCCTTAAATATTTCGGTGTTGAATAATGAAGAATCTTTTTAAATATGCATCACTGCTCCTTGCAGCAGTGATGCTTTTCTCTTGCCATGGCTATTATGACCCGAACGATCCGGCATATGGCGGTGGAGAGGAGGATGATGCAAATGCAGAGCTCAAGATAAGCAGCGACAGAAACCTTATCCAGACATTCGGTGGTGACCATGCGAACATCACAGTGACTCTGGGAAAGAAGGTTATAACCGAGGATGTCATCTTCTTTGATGGCAACAACCAGATCGTGGATCTTCCGGACTTCAAGTTCTATGCTTCAGAGCCGGGCGAGTACGAGCTCTGGGCAAACTATGGAACATACAATTCGGGAAGAATCTCCATCAAGGCTATTTCTATCGAAATTCCGGAAACGCCGGCCGATCCTAAGCCATCAAGCACAAGTTTCAAGGCCAGAACCCTCATCACTGAATTTACCACAACCGGATGCAGCTGGTGTCCAAGCATGAAGAGAGTCCTTCATGGTGCATTGGAGAACGCCGAAGCCGCTGATAAGGTGGTAATGACAGCGTGTCATTCAAGCCTTGTAAACAGTGTCAAGGATCCTGCTTTTATCAAGACAGGCTATGAGGATTTCAGCGGTGCTACAGGACTTCCGTTCGTATACTGCGATATGCATTATGGATTCGGCTACTACAACGGTCTTTCAGCAAATGATCTTATCGGTCTTTTCGATGAACTTTGTGCTGAAAAGGAAGATGTTGCAGCAGGTATTGCCGTTACATCGTCTCTTGAGGACGGTCAGCTCGTGGCTAAGGTTACAGTGAAGGCTGCCCAGACCGGATCATATCGTATCGGTGCCTTCCTCCTCGAGGACGGAATTTATGGAAAGCAGACAAGTGCCGGCTCGGATGACTGGATGCACAATCATGACAATGTGATCCGTCATATCGATTCAAGGTATTATTCAAATGCCGGAAGAGAGCAGTTCTATGGACATTCTGTAGGTGAGGTCGAGGCTGGTAAGACTGCAGATTACGTCTTTGTGTGGATGCTTGATGAAATCTGGGACAAAGGAGCGCTCAATGGTGAAATGTACGGCGGATATTATTGGGATCCGTTCGTAGAGAATAACCTCCATCTTGCAGTCTTTGTGTCGACTGTAACTACAGACGACAAGGGTAATGAGTATTATTATGTGAATAATGCTGTTGATTGCCCTGTCAACGGACAGACTCCATACGAGTACAGATAATCTAAAGCAGCAACATTACTGCAAACACGTACAGAAGGAAGCCTTGGAAAGCAAGGCTTCCTTTTGTGTCTTTATCCATGGAGGTCTCAATGCCGTGTTCCCCGGCAATCTCATTCATCTTCTCTTTATCCGGCAATGCTCTCTGAGCCCATTTGCGGACAAGGATTCCGTCATGGAAGTATGTCGCTCCTCCATTGGATCTGTTGAGCGTGATGAGAGATTTATAGTCTGAATAATAAAGTGCTCTGCTGAGTGTTTCCGCATCGTCGGCAGGTATTCCTGCAAGAATTCCGGCCATATGTTCGGGAGTATCTGCGGCAAGGATGAGGACACGGAATCCTGCTTCCTCGGCATTCTGAATGAATCTGGCTGTTCTTGTCCATCTTCCGTTCTTGACGTCGGTGTCATAAAATGAGACTGTCATTACCTTTCCATATGCAGCCTCGTTGTCGCGGTATCCATCGTCAGTGTCTGTGAATGAGAGACTTACGGGAGGTGTCATCCCCTTTTTCAGAACGGTTTCGGCAGAAACGAAAGTCCAGCTGCTGTCCGGAAGGTTCTCAAGATCGAATGATTCCTGCTTTCCGTCCTTTTCATATGTGAATACTGCCTCGTACATATCTTCTGCAGATGTGTTGCCGGCAGCCAGTTCCGCACCAGGCTTGAAGTCTGTGAAGTCCGTCATAGGGATATACATCCATGAGTAGATGGTAAATGCCATGACTGCCATGGTAACTATGCCGAACGAAACGATCTTGCGTTTCTTAGGGGTTCCAAGGTTGTCGGTCGGGATGAATGCAATGCAGAGTAATGCTATGAGTATCAGATTCTTGATGAAGGTCTGCATGTGGGTAAGATGGATGGCTTCGCCGAAGCATCCGCAGTCCATCTCCGGATTGAATATTACCAGAGCAAGTGTCAGCAAGGTGAAGAAACCCTGGAATGCAAGGGCTGCGATACCTGTAGTCTTTCTCCACACTCCGGTGATCAGAGCAGTTCCGATGACGGCTTCTGCAAATGCGAATGCAGTGCCTGCCAGCTTGGCTGTGAATGACAGGAAGCCAAGATGCATGAATTCGAAGTATTCATCCATTACAAGGCCGGCTCCTACAGGATCGAGAAGCTTGACTATACCTGAAAGGAAGAATACCAGACCTGTGACGAATCCGCAGAAACGTCTGAAACGCTCAGTTATATATTTCATCCTTATTGTCTGTTGATTGCATTGTCCACCACGTCCTTTACTTTTGCAAAGATTGCGCCCGGAGGCAGCATTTCCCCGTATTCGTCAGAACAGTCGATGCGTATGAACTTAGGGTCGAGCTCGCACTGTCTGCGGTAGATTCCGCGGACCCTCTTCTGGAATTCGATATCGGCTTCATGGATGTCCTGCGCTCCGTTGAGGTACTCTCTGTCATCTCCGCCGCGCTGGCTCTTGAGCTTTGATTCCACGAATCCGATAGGGACATCAAGGAATATGTTCAGATCCGGTACAGGCAGCTCGAAATTACCGTACTCGGTGTTGAATATCCAGTTTCTGAGTCTTTCGGCCTCATCCGGATCGGACAGCTTCGCACACTGGTAAGCAATGTTTGAATATACATACCTGTCCAGAAGCACGCATTTTCCATCTTCAAGACTTGCTTTCATTTCAGGAGCTGCTCCATGACGGTCCTCTGCAAACAGAAGAGCTACAAGCTGAGGATGTACGCTTTCATTATTGCCGAAGTCTCCGCGTAGAAAACGGCTGATCAGATCTCCGTATACAGGAGCATCGTATCTTGGGAAATGTATGTATTCAAGACTGCCGTAAAGGCTTTCAAGATAGTTTCTGAGTCTTTTTACCTGGGTGGATTTTCCTGCTCCGTCCAGACCTTCAAGTACAACTAACATGTCATGTTTTTTATGTAATCTTACAAAGATAATAAAATCTTTTTTAATTTTGTGAATCATATGGACAGGAACAGAAGCATAGATATAATGGGTATCGTGAATCTCACGGATGACTCATATTACTCGAACAGCCGTTGCAGGGATGTGAAGGATGTTCTCGATCTGGTGGCGGCTCATGTCTCCGGAGGTGCTTCCATTATCGATGTCGGAGCATGTTCATCCAGACCGGGGTCTATGCCTGTCGGTGCTCAGGAGGAATGGAAGAGGCTGAAGCCTGCCCTGGAAGCCGTCAGAGCCGAATTTCCTGATGTCAGAATATCTGTCGACACCTATTGGTCAGAAGTGGTGTCGCGTGTCTTCGATCTTATCGGTGACTTCATTGTCAATGATATTTCATCCGGTGAAGATGATCCGGCTATGCTAGGTGTTGTCGGAAATCTGGGTCTTTCTTATGTCGCCATGCATAAACGAGGGGACTCGCTTACTATGTCGGAGCTTACTGATTATGCTGATGTCACTGGTGATGTGATACGGTATTTCGAGTCATTTTCCGCCAAGGCGGAGTCTGCCGGAATAAGAGACTGGGTCATCGATCCCGGTTTCGGATTTGCCAAGACATTGGATCAGAATTATGAACTTCTGCGTAATCTTGACCGTTTCCGAGAGTCATTCGGTAATAGACGCATTCTTGTCGGTGTGTCGCGTAAGAGTATGATTTATAAATATTTGGGTATTTCTCCAGAGGAGTCGCTTCCGGCTACTCAGGTACTTCATCTTGCCGCCTTGTCGCGAGGTGCGGACATTCTTCGCGTGCATGATTCAGCGGAAGCATCAAGGACAGTATCGCTTTACAGGCAGCTAGGTTAAAAAAAATTGATAATCAGAAGAATATTCAGTATTTTTGCTCGATTTTACGGGTTTATGCCCTATCGTGTGCAAATATTAATTTTATATTGAATATGAGAACATTTCTTCTGAGCATCGCGCTCTTCATTTCTGCAGTATGTGCAGCACAGGTGCCTTCTGTTACAGTGGAAAATGCCAAGGGTGAGGCATTCAACACCAAGACTCTTCTGGATGAAGGAACTCCTATGATCGTTTCTTTCTGGTCGACTTCATGCAAGCCATGTATCCGTGAGCTTGATGCAGTTTATGACGCTCTTCCTGACTGGCTTGAGGAGGCTGACTTCCGTGTTGTAGCTGTTTCTACAGACGACAGCAGACTTCTTGCAAAGGCAAAATCATTCGCTCAGGGCCGCGGCTGGGGTGAGGACTTCCAGCTTCTCTTCGACAAGAATCAGGACTTCATGAGAGCCATGAACGTTTCTGTCGTTCCTCATGTTTTTGTTCTGGACGGCAAGGGTAAGGTCGTATACTCTCACACTTCTTATGTTCCTGGCAATGAGCTCGAACTCTTCGAGGCCATAAAGAAGTGCTCGAAATAACCTGAATACTAAACTGACCGTAAAAAGATGAAAAGAACAATCATTATCCTCGGCCTTGTCGTTGCTTCATCTGCGGCTATGGCTCAGGACAACGGATACCTTACAGGAAGTTTTGAGTCGAACAATCACCTTTACGTCAACGACCCGACCAATGAGTTTCAGTCGGCCGACGACAGGTTCGGTTCGAACAACTATCTTAAATTCGATTACTACAAAGGTGCTTTCTCTGCCGGAATGCAGATGGAAGGATATCTGCCTGCTCAGATAGGCTATCCGACAGAGCTTCAGAAATATGCCCTCAGCAATTTCTATCTCAACTGGAGGGACGATAATTTCCAGGTTACAGCCGGAACATTCTATGACCAGTTCGGAAGCGGACTTCTTTTCCGCAGCTGGGAAGACCGCCTCCTCGGTCTGAACAATGCCATCATGGGTGCCCGTTTTGCTTATAACTGGGAGGACAAGATTGCGTTCAAGGCTCTTTGGGGTATGCCGCGTCTTGGAATGGAATTCTCTGATACTCAGGTAAGAGGAGCGGATCTCAGTGTTTCGCTCTCCAATATCATCGGCCTTGATGATATCGTTCTTTCTGTAGAAGGATCGGTTCTCAACAAATATTCGTCAATCAGCATTGCCGAGGAAGAGGCAGGTGGAAAGCCTAACAGCCTGGGATGGTCGGGTCGTGTCAATTTCGACTGGAACGGCTTCTTCGCAAAAGGTGAGATGGTCGATCTTGGAAAGAAGGTCGTTGCAAAAGACATCAAGAGAGGAAACGCTCAGCTTGTCGAGCTCGGATACAACGGCAGAGGCCTCGGCGTTACCCTGACAGGCCGCAGACTCGAGTGGATGGGACAGAATATCATTTCGAATTCCACATCATCAGCCAACCTGATTTCGTATGTTCCTGCAATGAGCACCCAGTATACCTATATGCTCACAACCCTTCATCCATACAACCCTCAGGTAGGTGACGCTTCTACTGCTGCATTCAACAGCGGCGAGATGGGAGGTCAGCTCGATGCATTCTACAATTTCCGTCGTGGCACTGCCATCGGAGGAAAGAGGGGAATGAAGGTGCATGCAAACTTCTCTACATATTATGCAATTGCTCAGGAAGGCTCTTTCCAGCCGGGAAATCTTCTTTTCAGAGATTTCAGCTTCGATGTCGAGAAGCAGTGGACCAAGGAGTTCAAGATGGTTCTCCTGTACTCTCTCCAGGAGTACAATCCAGGTTACGGACAGTATAAGACCACATGGCTTTCAAATATCTTCGTGGCAGATCTTCTTTACAAATGGACTTCAGAGCTTTCTACACGTCTCGAGCTTCAGTATCTCAAGACTTATGAGGACAAGAAGGACTGGATGGCTGCTCTCCTCGAGGTCAATTTCGCGCCGCATTGGAGCGTATGGGGAAGCGACATGTACAACCACGGCATGACCAAGAAACATTATTACAATGTCGGAGTCAGCTATGCAAAGGGTCGCACACGTCTTGCCCTCGGATACGGACGTTATAAGGACGGATACATCTGCTCAGGTGGAGTATGCCGCTCTATCCCTCAGTATACAGGAGCTAACTTCACTATAACCACTTCATTCTAAGGAAATTCAATTATAATTATAACTGATGAAAAATTTTATGACAATCGGAAAATCTCTTCGCAGGTTTGCCCTCTGTGCTGCGATGGCTCTGCCATTCACTACAGGATGTACTACCATTGAAGAGTACGATGATTCGGAGATCAAGGAACAGATCGATCTCATCATCAACAAGCTTTATGAACTCGAACAGAAGATGAATGCAGAAATCCAGGCTCTCAAGGATATGCTTTCAGGAAAGATCATGATCACTTCTGTGTCGACTGATACATCTACCGGCATTACTACGGTAACTCTTACCAACGGATCGAAGCTCCAGCTTTATCCTCAGAAGGATCTTCAGTCATTCGTTACTTATATCACTCTCAGCGATGGTGTAAGCTACTGGGCGTATATTGATGAAAATGGAAAGAAGCAGCTCTTCCTTGATGAAAACGGTGAGGCCATTCCAGTGATTTCAGATGTTCCGGAGGTGGTTGTGAAGGATGGTGAGACATATCTCAAGATCGGTGGTGTGGAGTATCCTCTCTCAGGTAATTCAGTATTCTCTGATTATGAGCTTATAACAGACGAGCTTACAGGAGAGGTCTATGCCGTGACATTCACATTCGGTGAGGGAATGTCCTTCACAGTAACTGTAGAGGGTGCATGCGGATTCTATTTCGTGAAGCCTTCGGGCTGGTCTACAGTCGCAATCCAGGACTACTATGTAGCCAGCGGAATGACTGAAAGAGTACAGGTTGAGGCAAGAGGAGTAGTCGACTATGTACTTCAGATTCCTGACGGTTGGAGAGTCAAGGAGTATGAGGACATCTATATGGGTGCTCTTTATTTCGATATTACAGCTCCTTCTGCAGAACTCATCAAGAACGGTGCTGCGGCAGCTGACGGCGACCTTAAGGTTGTTGCTGTCCTCGAGGGCGGAAAGGCTACAGTAGCAAAGCTCTATCTTTCTACAAATCCTTTCAAGGAGTTCAATGTGTCTCTTGGAAAGGCTGACGTGAAGATGTATAACGGTCTTCAGAAGTTCGTATATGGAGTGTGCGAGGCGTCGAAGTACAATGAACTCACAATCCTTCCTACAGCTCAGAGCCTTCTCACCGCTTATGACTATCCGGCAGGATATGGAGTCAGTGAATATGACCTTGAAGGTATTTCTGTTGAGGAAGTTGCAGGAAAGAAGCTTGTTGCAGGAACACAGTATGTGTTCTGGGCTATCCCGGCTATCTATTTCGAGTCTAACGATGATGCAGGTTATTTCCTTAAGTCCGGTACTTTCGTAAAGCAGCCATTCAGCTATGCTTCAGTAGAGTTCGAAGTAGGCAACGAGAGCATCATTGATGCTCAGCTTGTGATGAATCTCAAGGGAGTCAATGCATACTATACAGGTGTGACTTACAAGGAAGACTTCATGATTGAGGATATCGTATACAATCTCAATAACCCTGGCTATTACACAGCGAAGACATCCCCTATGACATATGAGGGATCTGTATTCGAATTTGCAGGTGTTGAGGCTGAGAAGGCTACCGAGTACGTAGCTTGGATTGCGGTTGCTGAAGATGGAAAGACTTATTCCGAGGCTGATGTCGTGATCAGTGAGTTCGCAACGCTTGATCTTGTAGCCGGCAGCTCTGTAAAGGTTGTTGCAGGTAATGTAAAGGAGTCTTCTTCAGATATTGAAATTTCATTGACTGCGACAGGTGCTGAGACCATCTACTATGCTTATCTTACAAAGACTGAAGCTGCCAGATATGCGACAGAAGATGACAAGGTTTCTTACCTCCTTGGTAAAGGTGTTTCGGTAAATGGTACTTCTGTTGTGGCAAAGGCTTCTGACATGCTTGAAGCAAAGCCAGGAACAGACTATGTTCTTTGGGCACTTGCATCTGATGCATCAGGTAAGTATGGTGCTGTTACAGCAGTGGAGTGCAAGACCAAGGTTGTTGCATTCAACAATATCAAGGTTTCTCTTACACTTGAGAAGAACGATCCGGGCAATGTGGTTATCGGTGTTGCAGCAGAAGGTGCAGTAGATTATCTCTATTGGATCGGAAGAACAGCTGACAATATCTGGAAGAGCCCTAGCTATCTTGGCGGAAGCGCTGCAAAGGCACAGCAGTATATGTCAGAGAATGCAGGTCATGAAAGATTTACAAAGGTAATGGAGGCATATCCTGTAGTGAATGGAAAAATCACTATGAAAGATCTTACAGCCGAGACAAATTATGTCATTGTCCTGATGGCTGTGGATAAGGATGGTACATACTCGAATGCTGTCGAGCTTAAGTTCACTCCTAGGTCAAAGTCTATAGGTGAAGTCGTTCTTGCTTCAGATCCGAAGTGGGAGGCTGCAAGACCTACCATCGAGTGGAACAAGGCTATGTTCGAGGCAGCTGCCGGTCTCATGTCAGGACAGTATGGATTCAATGTGACTGTACCTCAGGGATTTACAGCATACGTGCTTGCTGGTACAGACGATTATCTCACCATGGGTAACTCATCGTTGGTGCTTTCACCTGAGGAGAAGATCGTCAAGATCATCGAGTATGTGGACAAGCCAAGAGACTCAGAGATCCTTATTGATGAGGAGAAGTGGTTGTGGGATCTCTATCACTTCGAGCATGGTAATCCTTTGTTCGGTAACGTTGTCATCTGGGCTAGTGAGGAATTCCATGAAAAGATCTGTGGCGGAGAAGGCCATGACAGGACAGAGGGCTATTTCAACGGAAACCTTCAGCCGGTCACACAGGTTATTCATATCAATGACGGCAACCCTGTAGAGGTACGTCAGCCACAGGCTATCGGTGACAAGACAAAAGTCGTGGACAGAGTATTTGTAGTATGTCAGGACCTTGATGGCAACTGCTACGAGGCATTCGAATACGATGTTCCGATCGAGTACTTCAAGTAATAACGATTTCTAGATGTTCAGATAAGGCCGCTAATATCAGTCGGCCTTATCTGAGTTTATATAAGATTTGCTTTTTATGAAACTGTCCTGCTGCTCAATCCTTGCTCTGGCGATGTTATGCTCTGTATTCAATGTATACGCAGACGAAAGGTCAGATGAAAAGGATGTTCTTTCAAAAGGTTATCTATCAGGTAGTTTTGAGACCAATACCAATTACTATAAGGAGGATGGCAAGACTTCAGCTGTTGTTCCTGACGGTAAGTCCGGTTCCAACAATTATCTGAAGCTGGATTATTATAATGACAATTTTTCAGCCGGACTGCAGCTCGAGGCATACGCTCCTGTTCTTGTCGGCTATCCGTCAGATCTGAAAGGTGCTGCTCTGACGAACTATTATGTGAAATGGGCTGATGATGATTTCTCCGTTACAGCCGGATCGTTCTATGAGCAGTTCGGAAGCGGACTCCTTTTCCGTAGCTGGGAAGACCGTGCCCTTGGTCTGAATAATGCCATTATGGGTGCGCGTGTCACATATTCATACAAGGATATTGTGGCTGTCAAGGCCCTCTGGGGTATGCCGCGCTTCGGAATGAAGTTCAGCCAGACGCAGGTGAAGGGAGCAGATGCAAGCTTTGCCGTATCGAATCTTGCCGGATGGCAGAATATCTACTGGGCGCTTGAGGGATCTGTGCTGGATCGTTACGAAGCGTTGGATGACAAAAGAGTCCTGGACGGATGTAGCCCTAATACCGTAGGCTGGTCGGCAAGGACAAATCTCGAGACCAACGGCTTCTATCTCAAGGCTGAGTATGTCGACGCCGGTCAGAAATACTACTATAACACATCTTATTCAGGCGAGGGACAGATGTACCACCGTAAGCGTGGAAACGCCCAGCTCATAGAGACAGGATATAATGGTCATGGGCTTGGTGTGAATATGTCTCTGCGTCGTCTGGAATGGATGGATTCCAAGGTGCTTACAGAGTCTAATTCGACTGTGAATATGCTCAACTATGTGCCTGCCATGTGTACGCAGTATACATATATGCTGGCGACCTTGCATCCGTATGGTGCAAGAACCGGTGAGATTTCGTCAAGATTCACCAACAGCGGTGAGATCGGAGGTCAGCTGGATGTATTCTATAATTTCAGGCGTGGAACGGTACTTGGCGGAAAACGTGGAATGAGGGTGCATGCCAACTTCTCGACCTACCATACCATAGCGCAGGAGGGAACATTCAAGGCTGGAAACATGCTTTTCCGTGATCTCAGCGTGGACATCGAGAGACAGTGGACAAAGAAGTTCAAGTCTACTCTGCTTTGGTCGATGCAGGAGTACAGTCCTAAGTACGGAGCAAACAAGACCACATGGCTTTCGAATATCTTTGTGGCCGATATGCTTTACAAGTTCAGCAGTTCTTTCTCTACCCGTCTCGAACTGCAGTATCTTGTGACCCAGGAGGATAACAAGGACTGGATGGCAGCAATGCTTGAAGTAAGCTTTGCTCCTCACTGGAGTTTATATGTAAGCGATATGTACAATCACGGCATGACGAAGGTTCATTATTATAACGGTGGTGTGAGCTATACCAAGTCGAGGACAAGAGTTGCTTTGAACTATGGACGTTTCAGAGAGGGACTCCTCTGCTCGGGCGGAGTCTGCCGTCAGATTCCGGCATACACCGGAGCCAATCTTTCAGTGATGATGTCATTCTAAACTATTATTATGAAATTATTTAGATTCATTCTGCCTTTAATGGCAATTGCTTCATGCTCCGGCAATATAGATCCGGATGAAGGAAAATCAGAAGATCCGATAGCTCCATTCACTCTTTCTGTCGACAAGGACGTGATCGAGTCTGATGGTAAGGATGAAGCAGTTCTTACTATAACCGATGCGGAGGGAAAGGTTCTGACCGATCCGGAACATATCAGGAAGACATCCTTCAATATAAAGGAAACGAATGTGTGGCAGTCAGGTCTGATGATGGACAGGCCGAACGTCTTCACATCAATCAAGGACGGGACATATACCATCAGCGCGATGTATGACGGAAAGGCATGCTCAAACGAGGTGAAGGTCACATCGAAGAACCGTTCGTCATATGAAAAGTTCCATAAGAATGTGGTGATTTATCGCTTTACCGCTACCTGGTGTGCATATTGTCCGGATATGACAGAGGCTCTTTCCAATGTCAATGAATACACCAAGAACCATAGCATAGTCATGGAAATGCATTACAATGACGAATTCGCCATTGATGCTCTTGAAAAATATGCAGGCGATGTCTACCAGTACCAGGGTTTTCCATATTGTCGATATTCACTTGCCGAGGGTTCGGGAGACAGGGCTGTCAATGATATTCAGGCTCTTGTGGAGAAGCAGCTTGTCGAGTATCCTGCTCAGACTGCAATCAAGGCATCTTCTTCGGTTTCAGGCAATACTCTTAAAGTCGATGCTTCGGTAACTGCCTCATCCAAAGGTACATTCGATCTGGGAATGGCTGTTCTCAAGGATAATTGTATCCCTGCTTCTTCCGAAGCATATGAGACAGTCTATAACGATGTCGTTCTTTCGATTTCCGGCAATTACTACGGAATGTCCTCTGACGGATCATTTACGCTAGATGCTGATGCCGAGAAGACTGTTACAAGAGAATGGACGAATGACATTCTTTCTTCCGATGAGGCAAAAGATTGCAGAATTGTTCTGTTCACTTTGGCGAAATATGGGGATAAGGTCGTGATCGACAATGCTGTGACATTCAAGGTCGGCGAAGGTGTAGCCGAATATAGAGGCAACTGATGTGTATGAAATATCTGAATAGAATATTTGTCGCTTTTTCAGCGTTTGTGGCCATGATGGCATGTTCCGGAAATGCAGATGAGAAGACTCCGGAGCATGATTATGATGTGCCGGAAGGGGTGCTCAGAATATTTGCTGACAAGGAGAGGATTGCAGCTGACGGTGCTGACAAGGTCACCTTTACTGTAGCCTTCGGGTCTTCTGATGTGTCGGAGATGCCCGGAATGACGATTTCTGTGGAAAAGGACGGAAGGAAGACCGATCTCGCAGAAGGAGTAAATGTCTTTACTGCAACTCAGCCTGGGGAATATGTGTTCACCGCTGCTTATGACTACGGCGGGGTACATCGTTCGGACAATGCCGTGAAAGTTACGGCTGAAAGGTCTGGAGGACAGCTCTCGTCCGGTTACCGCCAGAAGATGATAGCCATGCAGTTCACTTCCACAGGATGTGTCAACTGTCCGATTCTGTCAGAAGCGATAAGGAACATTCAGCAGAATCATCCGGACAGGATCATTCCGATAGCCTTCCATATGGATTATGATGTGGCTGATCCGATGACGCTTTCAATCAATGAGAAGTTTTACAGGAAGGTTTCCGACAGGAACGATTACAGCATAGGTCTTCCTATGTTCGCATTCAATTTCAGGAAGAGTTCCCAGCATATCATCAATGAATATGCAAAGATCGAGTCGGAGCTTCAGCTGGAGTCGGAACTCTATCCTCCTGTATGCGGTGTATCCCTTGAAACTTCATATGATGAGTCATCACGCAAAGTGCAGATAAAGGCAGAATTCAAGTCAGATGTATCTGCAGATTACAGATATCATATATTCCTTGTGGAGGATGGCGTGGAGTATCCGCAGATGGGCGATGATACAGGAAACTATGTCCACAATAATGTTCTTCGCCATGTATGTTCCGACAATGTACTCGGTGTGAAGATAGAGAAAGGAACACTTCTGGAGCCGGGCAAGGAGTATCTTGTCGAGCGTTCCGTTACCCTTGATGAGGGTTGGGATTCTTCGAAAATCCGTGTAGTGGCGGCAATGCTATGCTCATCTGACGGAGGCGAGACCTATTACAGTAATAATGCGAACGAATGTCCGTTGGGAGGTTCGTCAGATTATCTTTATGAAAATGAATAAAACGAATTTGATATGCAGGGGTATTGCGATGCTTGCTTCTGCAGCTCTCTTTTGGGGTTGCTCCGGCAATGTAGATGTCGAGGATGAGATCAAGGATCTTACCCTGACCGCAGATGTGACGGAAATAACAGCAGATGGGGTGTCTGAGGTGACTTTTTCCGTTTGTTACGGAGATGAAGATGTGACTGGGGACGCTTCAATAAAGTGCATTTCCGGCAATGCATCGGTCAATGGCGGGAAGTTTTCATCAGAAGCTATAGGAACATATGTCTTCAGGGCTTTCTATGAAGATGCTGTTTCTCAGGATGTCGAGGTTAAGGTGATATCCCGCTTCCAGCGTCGCGTATGCGTGATGGAGTTTACCGGCACATGGTGCGCTCAGTGTCCGGAAGGCGCTACAACCTTGAATTTCCTCATAAGCAGGACATACAAGGACAAGGCATTTGCTCTGGCTTTCCATAATGACGATCCTTATGCTCTTCCAGTCGAGCAGGATCTTCAGAATATGTTCAACTGCGGAGGATATCCTGCTTATATAGTGGATATGCGTGATGCAGGTATTCTGAATGGAGGCGGATGCGGAGATGCCATCGAAACTTCGTTATATGAAGATGAACTGCACAGCTCAGTATCGGTTTCTTCTGTATTCGACCAGGCGAGCGGAAAGGTGAATGTCGAGGCTAAGGTCTATTCCGAGAAGGATATGGAATACAGGCTTGCCGCCTATGTCATTGAGGATAGGATCATCGGCGAGCAGGCTCAGGCTGATGGTTCTGTCGATAAGGAATATATGCACCGTCATGTTGTGCGCTCGATGCTTTCATCCAGTGTAAGAGGTGATGATCTGGGTAATGTGGCTGTGGGAAAGGAAGCTGTCAGGTCATTCACTTTCACTCCTGATGCGCAGTGGAAGATCGAAGACCTTTCCGTTGCAGTTCTAGCAATTGATGCGGACGGACATGTGAACAATATGGCAATATGTGCCGTCGACGGCGGACGTATGGAATATGGATATGTAAATTAAACTATGGATATGAAAAAGATTTTTCAATTTTTGTGCATGGCTTCTGCCCTGATCGCGTGGTCTGCATGCGAACGTGAGGGCCAGCAGCAGGAGGAAGAACCTGTTGTTGAGAGCGAGTATTATGAGTTCCCGATAAAATATACCGAGAACCGTTTTGATGCTTCGGATAATGGTGTTTCCATTGAAGTCACTTCGATCAAGGAAGACAATGTGGTGTTCGAGCTTGTGCCTGAAGCAAGTGTGGCATCCTACAGGCTTCTTGTTTATCCTAAGGCATTGTTGTATAACTATCTGTTGAATGAGGGTTGTGTCGACGAGCCTGCAGATGCCTGCGAAGATGCTCTTATCAAGCTTATGACCGATGGCTCAGCTGCAAGTTATGTCTTCAGCGATCATATGGATGATTATGACTGCAAGGAGTTCGATTGGGTGAATACCGAATATGCTACGGCCATGCTTGTCCCTGATTGTGAATATTATATCATTGTTCTCGGATGTTATGATAAGGATGCATCCAATCCTGCATCTTTGAGCATCTGCAGTTTCACGACAGCGGCACAGCCGATAGTAGGAAATCCTGCGATAGAGATTGAGGCAGAAGTGGGATTCCGTGCCTTTATTGTCCGTTATGAACCTAATGAAGACTGCAAGCAGTTTGTGCATTGGATCTGGACCACAGATGAGATGGGCGGATATATCGATCTTTTCGGTGACAGGCTCATGCGTGATTTCTGCCGTACCATAGCTGTAAATCTCGATGCTGCAGATGAAGCTAATCTTGCAATCAAGAGGACATTCGATGTGACGGAAAATGTTGTGCGTGAGAATACGGCCGTAGCTGTCGCTATGGATGCTAACGGAACTCCTTCGTCAGTGATTGCAAGAAAGGACTTCACGCTCATGGAGGTTCCGGAAGGAGAATTTGCTCCTGTTGCACATATCAGTGCAGGAAGACGTATCAGTGCAACGTTGGCATTCCTTGACGTCACCATGGAAAAGACATGCATATCATGCTTCTTCCGTCTTTACACTGCTGACGAGATCGAGCAGCTCAAGGCTATGTCTGAGGATGATAAGGAGGCTCTGGCCAGGAATATCGCAATGGAGGGATGGGGAGTGAAGAACAACAAGTTCGGATTCAATAAGGAACTGGGAATCCTTACAGGAGATTCCAGCACTACTCATGATGAGCGAGTTGTAGAACTCCAGCCTGAGACAACATATGCATTGGCCTATGTGGCGACAAACTATTTCGGTGAGCTTTCTGAGCTTTGTTTTTCAGAGCCGTTCACTACCAAGGCTCTTGTCAGAGACAATCCAGATGCTTGCGAAGCTGAGGTGACAATGACATTCACAGACATCACCAGATGGGGATTCAATTATAATTTCGATTATAATTACGACAAGACCGCATGTTACCGCTTCCAGATGGTGTGGCCATATATAGAGGATAATCCGGATACGGATGAAGATGATGATATGGTACGTCCTCCTCATTATATCAACGATGCCAACGACCGTGACAAGTGGATGGAATTCTTCTTTGATACATTTGTAGAGAGCCCTGCTGTCGGTCCGGTTCCTGTGGTGAACATGTGGGAGGCTGAGCCATATGGACATGATGAGCTTGCCATGTATGGATATGAGTCAGGTGTTACATATGTGTTTGCATATTGTGCAGAAGATATCAATGGTGTCGTCGGTCCTGTCAAGTTCGTTCATGTGACTACGACTGAGCCAAATCCGGGACCAGATCCGGAGGTCGCTTTCGAGGAACTTCGATATGATGATGAGACTGGAGCGATTGTCGGAGTGATCAAGGCTAACGAGGATGCCAAGTCATTCAAATATTTCGCAGTGACATCTTCAACAGCTGATCTGTATTCAAATTGTGCGTTGAATGATCTGGTCAACACCAGCAGACGTGACTATGCGACTTATGTGGCTTCATGGGAGAGAAATCTCATGGAGTATGGACTTCAGTCATATTCTGAGTCCGTGACAATTTCGGCGACAACAGAAAAGAATTCTTCTCTTCCGGTACTCATAGCAGCAATTGCAGTAGGAGAGGAAAACGGCGAAGATGTATACAGCCCGTTGGCAAGCAAGATCTATTATAATGGAGAGTTCATGGATCTCTCGGATTTCAGAACTCCTCCTGCAGAATAATTTAAACTTAGAGCATATGAAATGGTTCAATAGCTTTTTCGCCAAGGTATCTATCCTGGCGTTGTGCTGCACAGCAGCGGCAGTTTCCTGCGATCAATACGATGATACAGAGATCTGGGACAGCATAAAGGAACTTCAGGAGAAGGTTGCAGCTCTTGAGAAGCAGGTTGCCGAGAATGTGGCTGCGCTCCAGTCCGTCGTTACCTGGGAGAGCATAAAGTCATGTGATTTCAACACGGAGACCGGAAAGGTTACTATCACTCTTCTTGACGGAAGAAAAATCGTCATCGATCAGACCGTGTCCGGATATTCGCTTGTAACCGTAGTCAAGGATGCGGACGGTAAATATTACTGGGCTTTGTGCAAGGACGGAAAGTCCGAGTTCCTTCTTGTTGACGGTAAGAAAGTACCTGTATCAGTTACTCCGGATCTGAAGATTTCAGACAGCGGTGAGTGGATGATTACAGTTGACGGAGGAAGTACTTGGATCGCTACCGGAGTGTTCAAGGATGAGGCCGGAGATGATGCATCTGCAGTATTCTTCAAGAATGTCGAGATGGAAGGTGACCTTCTTGTGCTGACTCTTGCTGATGGAACTGTAATAAAGGTTGCTGTGGTCGGTGATGCGGAATTCTCTGTTGAGACAAGCGAACTTTGGTTCTCCAGGACATCAATGACCAAGTCTGTTGCCGTGACGATGAACAATGTGAAGTCATACACTATTACAGAGAAGCCGGAAGGCTGGAAGGTGGAAATGGATGATTCATATCTTCATGTTACTTCTCCAAAGGACTTCGCACTTGCTGCAAAGGAAGGAATCGTAAAGGTTCTTGCTTTGTTCGAAGGTGGTGCTCAGCCTGAAATTCTTTATGTAACAGTGACTTATGAGCATCCGTTCTCTCTTTCTCTCAATAATGATGCAGTTGTCGTGACAATGTCTGAGCACACAGGTGAAGACTTCAACGGATATCTCCTTTCAGTATGGAAGGAGTCTGAATTCACCCCGGAGGCTGCTGTTGCATGGCTTAATTCCGAAGGATATCAGAATACTCCTTATTCCGGAAATGCATCATATGTCGTTTCAGATCTTGCAGAAGTCGTAAAGGATGAGAATTATATCATATTTGCGGTTCCATACCTTCCTGCAGCTCAGGTTGCTCAGGGTAACATGGAATATGAAGAAAGCGATCTTCAGACCATCCAGTTCGGCTTCAGCGGTATGTCATGGGCATTTTCTGATATCAGATATGACTATGCTCATCTGAACGCTTCGTTTTATGATGTGGAGTCTTATTATGGCGGATTCTTTGAGCGTGGAGCATGGGAGGGATATGGATTGGAAAACCTTCTTGAGTCTCTCCAGTATGACGGACTTCAGCCATGCAGTGTGATGAGATATGACGGTCCGGCCAGTGCATTTCCGGATAATACCGAGGTTGAGGATCTCCTTCCTTCGACAGAATATCTTGTCTGGATGCTCCCTGTCTCTGCGAATAAGAAATATACTGCGAAGGATTTCATCACTATGACATTCACAACACCGGGTATAACCAAGGATGCTTCAATCCCTGCTCCTGAGGCAGAGGTGACTGAGATTACTATCTCCGGCTTTACAGCCAATGTCACTCCAGCTCCAGGTGCATATAAGACTTATTCTGCAATCTATCGTACTTCCATCATTCCGGATAATGAGGCTGAGCTGGTGAACAATATCATCAGAAGCAATAACTACTCTAAAGGAAGCGAGGTCAATACCGTGACTACCGGAAACTTCGATTCAAAGTCTGAAGTATGTCTGCTGTCTGTCTCTGTTACGGAAGACGGACGCTATGGCGAGGTTCTCAGACAGGATGTGAAGATAAAGGAGCTTGAATATTCAGACAAACTTTCAGTTTCTGTGACTGATATCCAGCATGGTTTCGGTGATGTAACCCTGACCCTTTCATTCACAGGTAATCCTGAATATATTACATATTTCGCTGAAACATTCACTTTCTTTACAGATGAAGCCCTTCAGGAAATGATGGCTCTTGGACAGTTCGGCAATGCTGCAAAGGTTGAGATTTCAAAGCTTGAAGGGGGCAGACTTAATATTTCCGGACTTACTGTAGGTGCACTTTATACATTCTATGCCGTTGTTTCTGATGCTGAGGGCACTTCTTCATACCTTTATAAATATGAATTTACTCCAGGAGTTGATGTTGACTATGTTCTGAGTTCTTCTGCTGATTATACTTACGGTATGCCCGCTCTTAGTGGCACATGGAACAAGACGACATATACGTTGACGGCTGACATGCCTGCAGAGTGTGTGAAATACTGGCTTTTCCAGGGCAATTATGAGTATATGACAGGCGATCCATGGACAGATTCTGACAAGCTCATCACTTTGCAGTATTCCGGCGTGACTGTACATGAGCAGTCTTTAAAGGCAAAGAAGTATACATACATGAACAAGGATTCACGTATATATATGGTATGGCTCGACGATAAGGGCTCATATCATGCGATATATGAATTCGATCCTCAGATGCCGTTATAAGCCCACCTCGGGATAATATGAAAGCAGATCCGCCTGCCATTCAAGATGTAACTTTTCTTCTGCATCTGAATGGCAGGCGGACCTGCTTTTATACCGACAAGACTAGAGTGTCCTCTTTATCTCTTCGATTGTGTATGCCTCGACAACGTCGCCGATCTTGATGTCGTTGTATCCCTGGATGTTAAGACCGCAGTCCTGACCCATGGCTACCTCCTTGACGTCATCCTTGAATCTCTTGAGGGATCCGAGCTCTCCTGTATAGATTACGATACCATCGCGGATTACGCGCACTTTCGCAGTCCTCTGGAGCTTTCCTTCGCGGACGATACATCCTGCGATGGTACCCACCTTGGATATCTTGAATGTCTCCTGAACCTCGGCAGTTGCAGTGACAACCTCCTTCTGCTCAGGCTCGAGCATACCTTCGATACCGCTCTTGAGCTCGTTGATACAGTCGTAGATGACTGAGTAGAGACGGATTTCGATCTCCTCCTTCTCGGCAAGCTTTCTTGCTGAAGGCATAGGGCGAACCTGGAAACCGATGATGATTGCGTCAGAAGCCGCTGCAAGCAGGATATCCGACTCTGAGATAGCGCCCACAGCCTTGTGGATCACGTTCACGCGAACCTCCTCAGTAGAGAGCTTGATGATAGAGTCTGAGAGCGCCTCGATAGAGCCGTCCACGTCTCCCTTGACGATGACATTGAGCTCCTTGAAGTTTCCGATGGCGATACGACGTCCGATCTCCTCGAGAGTCATGTGCTTCTGGGTCTTGATGCCCTGGATACGGATGAGCTGCTCTCTCTTGTTTGCGATGTCCTTAGCTTCCTTCTCGTCAGCCATGATGTTGAATGTCTCACCGGCTGTAGGGGCTCCGTTAAGACCGAGAACAGATACAGGAGTTGACGGACCTGCCGCCTCTACCTTCTGTCCACGCTCGTTGAACATAGCCTTCACGCGACCTGTATAGCAACCTGAGAGCATTACGTCGCCGACTCTCATGGTACCGTTCTGCACGAGGATTGTAGCGAGATAACCACGTCCCTTGTCGAGTGAAGACTCGATCACAGCACCGGTAGCCCTTCTGTTAGGATTTGCCTTGAGCTCAAGCATCTCGGCCTCGAGAAGAACCTTCTCAAGAAGGAGGTCTACGTTGATACCATGCTTTGCTGAAATCTCCTGGCACTGGTACTTGCCGCCCCAGTCCTCGACGAGGATGTTCATGTTTGAAAGCTGCTCGCGGATCTTGTCCGGATTAGCACCTGGCTTGTCGATCTTGTTGATCGCGAAGATCATCGGTACACCTGCTGCCTGCGCATGGTTGATGGCCTCTACTGTCTGAGGCATGATGCAGTCATCGGCTGCTACGATGATGATGGCAACGTCTGTCATCTTGGCACCGCGGGCACGCATCGCTGTAAACGCCTCATGACCAGGAGTATCAAGGAATGTGATCCTCTGTCCGTCAGGAAGCTTCACATTGTATGCACCGATATGCTGGGTGATACCGCCGGCCTCACCTGCGATCACATTCGCCTTACGGATGTAGTCGAGGAGGGAAGTCTTACCGTGGTCTACGTGTCCCATGACAGTGATTACCGGTGGACGTGGGAGGAGATCCTCCTCAGTATCCTCGGACTCACCCTGGGTGATTGCATCGGTAAGGTTTGCTGTTACGAACTCCACTTCATATCCGAACTCTTCTGCAACAAGAACGAGTGTCTCCGCATCGAG
The DNA here is from genome assembly GCA_017561265.1 of Bacteroidales bacterium. The sequence goes on along the minus strand of JAFZDJ010000003.1, from coordinate 113,411 downwards.
ACGCTGGTTGATGGATACCATCATTCCGAGGCTCATGCATGCTCCGATGACCTTGGTCACAGGAGTGTTGTTCATAAGGGTCGCGAGATCATTTACTGTAACGAATTCGGTCACCTTGAGCACCTTCTGCTCGAGCTCCATCATCTCCATCTCTTCCTGCATCCTCTGTGATGCAAGCTCTCTCTTCTCCTTTCTGTGCTTTGCTCCGAAGTTACCCTTCTTGTTCTCGTTCATGCGGGCATAAGTCTCCTTGATCTGCTTCTGGATCTCCTTCTGCATCTCTTCCTGCTCAGCCTCAGTCATAGGCTTGAACTTGTCTCCGCCACGGTCGCGACGGTTCTTCTTGTTGTTCTTGCCCTGCTGCTGGTCTGCCGGACGCTGCTGCTGCTTCTGGCCGTTGTTCTGCTGGCCCTGGCCGCCCTTGTTCTTGTCCTTCTTTACCTTATTGTCCGCTTCGACCTTGGTCACGTCAACCTTCTGGCTGCCTGTTTCCTTGCCGATTCTTTCCCTCTTCTTCTTTTTCTTCTTCTTGTCGAACTGCGAGAGGTCGATCTTGTCAACAACCTTAGGTCCGGCAAGACGCTCCACCTCGATCTTCACTTCGCGAGGCTGAGGCTTCTCTTCTGCCTTTACTGGCTCCGGAACTACCGGCTCTTCTGCTGGCTTTACTGGCTCTTCCGCTGGGGTTGGGGCGGATTCTGCCACAGCCGCAGGCTCTTCTGCCGGCTTTTCCTCCTGTACAGGAGACTTCTTCTTGTCAAACTGCGAAAGATCGATCTTGTCAATGATCTTGAGACCACCGTCCTGCTGTGCAGGTTCAGGTTTAACCTCCGACTTGATCTCAGGCTCGGCTACAACAGGTTCCTCGATCTTTACAGGCTCCTGCTTCACTTCAGGCTCGATAGTCTTTTCCTCTTCTGGCTGTGCCTTAGGAAGCTCTGAAGCAAGCACATTGCTCTTGATCACAACTTCTCTTTCCGGTGCTTCCTCCTCTTCCTGGACCGGCTTCTTCTTCGATCCCATCTCAATGATCTCCTTGAGCTTGATCGTAACTTTTTCCGAATCCTTCTTCAGTTTCAGGTCTTCACCGAACTTCGCCTCGATAGCCGGAAGAAACTCGTCCGAAACCTTTGCGTTCGGGTTCATTTCCACATTGGCTCCCTTCTCGTTGAGGAAATCAACGAGTCTGGCAAGTCCGATGCTGAATTGCTTTGTAAGTTTACTTAATCTGATTTCTGCCATATATTACCCCTTTATTTATTTTCTACTCTTCGTCTTCAAATTCAGCGCGGAGGATATCCATCACCTCCTCTACTGTCTCGTCCTCAAGGTCAGCCCTCTTGGCTATGTCTGCAGCTGAAAGCGCAAGAACGCTCTTTGCAGTGTCGCATCCGATGCTCTGGAGCTTCTCGATGATCCATCCCTCGATGACATCGTCGAACTCGCTGAGGAGCACGTCCTCTTCGTCGCCCTCGAAGTCATCCTGCGGGAGCTCTCTCCATACCTCGATCTCCTTTCCTACGAGCATGCCGGCAAGCTTGATGTTGCATCCGCCCTTACCGATACCCTTCTTCACCTCGTCAGGAAGCATATATACCTTGATCTTGTCTTCTTCGCCACCAAGAACGATTGAAGATATCTTTGCTGGATTGAGCGCTCTCTGGATAAGGAGCTGTGTATTGTTTGTCCACTGGAGCACGTCGATATTCTCGTTGCGAAGCTCGCGGACGATGCCGATGATACGTGATCCCTTCACACCGATACATGCTCCGATTGGATCGATTCTCTCGTCATAAGACTCTACTGCCACCTTTGCACGCTCACCAGGGATACGTACGACCTTCTTCACTGTGATAAGACCGTCGAGAATCTCAGGAACCTCATGCTCGAAGAGCTTCTCGAGGAATTCAGGTGTGGTACGCGAAAGAACGATATATGGAGTAGTATTGTTCTTCATTTCCACGCTCTTGATGATGGCGCGTACTGTGTCGTTCTTCTTGAAATGCTCGCCAGGAATCTGCTCTGACTTAGGGAGACGGAGCTCGTTGCCGTCTTCGTCAAGGATGAGCACTTCCTTAGCCCATGTCTGGTAGACCTCGCCAGTGAAGATCTCGCCGATCTTGCCTACATACTTGTTGTAGAGGTTAGCCTTCTCTATGTCCATGATACGGCCCTGAAGGTTCTGACGGATGTTGAGGATACCGCGACGGCCGAAATCCTTGAGCTCGATCTTCTTGGCGAATGTCTCTCCGATCTCGTAGTCATCGTCAAGAGTCTCGTCGTCCTGGGCGATCTGAGTGTTGGGATCCTCTACCTCTTCAACGACCTCTCTGTTCCAATAGATCTCGCAGTCACCCTTGTCAATGTTGATGATGATGTCAAAGTTGTCTGCCGATCCGTAGGTCTTTGTGATCTGAGTCCTGAACACATCCTCGAGTACACCCATCATAGTAGGTCTGTCGATGTTCTTCTGGTTCTTGAACTCGGCAAAAGCGTCTTTAAGTTCAATCTTTTCCATTTTATATTGTTGTTTATTAAATAATCTTTGTGAATATCACCCGGTTGTGTTCCGGATGGCATCAGGAGAATTCGATGAAAGGTCTCACGGCATTTACCTGATCCATTGTATAGCGGTCAACGTGCTCCACAAGTTCCTTCTTCTTCTTTCCGTCCACCGCTTCCTTCACCGAATATTTCAAGGTGATGCTTTCCTCGTCGGCCGCTTCAAGCACGGCAACCATCTTCCTGCCTCCCTTGAGAGAAACCTCTACTTTTGTTCCAAGGGCCTTCTGATACTGCTTGAATACCTTGAAAGGCTGATCCAGACCGGCAGAACTTACTGTAAGAGAATAGTCCTCGACCTCCCTGTCGAACTTCGTTTCAAAGTATCTGCTGAGGGAAACGCAGTCGTCAAGTTCGATTTTTCCGTTTTCCGACTCGATTGTCAAGACAATATCGTTATCTTTGCTGACTGAAACGTCAACTATGAAGCATCCGCGTGCAACGATTTCGCCGCCGATTGCATCTAGTATGTCTGATATTTTCATCATTGCTCCTGATAATGGCATAAAATAAGGGGGCCTCCTAGCCCCCTGAATCATTCTCACGGTGCAAATGTACGAATAAAATCAGAATTAACAAAATAATTGTGAACCTGCAATATCATGGAATTCAAAGCAAAAGAGATCGCTGAGATACTCGGCGGAACTGTGGATGGCAATCCGGAGGCGACCGTTACGTCGTTTGCAAGAATAGAAAGCGGAAAGCCCGGAACCATATGCTTTTTCGCCAACCCTAAATACGAACATCATGTATACACATGCAAGGCTGACATCATCATAGTGAACAACTCTTTCGAGCCGAAGGAACCCGTTTCCGCTACCATGGTCCGGGTTGAGGATGCCTATGCTGCTGTTGCAAGCCTGCTTGACTATGTTACAGCCAAGAAACGTTCCTACAGGCGATACCGCGGCCTCAGGAGCCGTGTGCGCTGGAGCTCCAGGATCGGAAAGAAGGTGTATGTCGGCGATTTTGCTTATGTCGGAAAGAAGGCTCAGGTCGGTGACTATACGAAGATTCATGAAAATGTATATATCGGAGACGATGTGAAGATCGGCTCGCACTGCATCATATATCCCGGAGTACGAATCTATCCGGGCATGGTTATTGGTAATAATGTCATCATCCATTCCAATGCTGTCATAGGATCAGACGGCTTCGGCTTCGCACCTCTTGAAGATGGCACTTGGAAGAAGATTGAACATACCGGCAATGTGATCATAGAGGACGATGTCGAGATCGGAGCCAATGTCTGCGTCGATAAGTCACAGATGGGATCGACAGTGATAAGAAGGGGAGTCAAGATAGATAATCTATGTCAGATTGCTCACAATGTTGAGATAGGATGCAATACGGTAATGGCTTCACAGACAGGTATTGCAGGGTCAACGAAGATTGGTGGGCATTGTATCATTGCAGGTCAGGTCGGCATAGCCGGTCACCTGAACATAGCTGACAATACGACCATCGGAGCTCAGTCCGGTATTCTTGGCAGTGTGAAGGAGTCCGGACAGACGCTGATGGGTTCGCCAGCATTCCCGTTGAAACAGTATCTCAGGAGTTATGCAGTCTTTAAACGGGCTGGTAAATAGGAATATACAAAAAAATGCCTATCTTTGCAGGCTGAACTTTGCCGGACTGTCCGCGAGGGAACGTCCGCGTACCATTAAGGATTAATATTATAAGATGCAGTTGCAACAGACAGTTAAGAAATGCTATTCATTTGAGGGAAAGGGACTTCATACGGGAAGAATAGCGAAGATGGTTATAAATCCTGCTCCTGTGGATACGGGAATCAGATTCAGGAGGACAGATATAGGATCGGATGCATATGTCGATGCATTGGCAGAGAATGTCACTTGTACGGCCAGAAGCACGACCATTTCATGCGGAGATGCATCTGTTTCGACTATAGAACATGTTCTGTCGGCTCTTACCGGTATGGGTGTGGACAATGCCTTGATAGATATCGACAATGTTGAGGTGCCTATTCTTGACGGAAGTGCAAAGCCTTATATTGAAGCAATCTGGAAGGACGGTTTTGAAGTTCAGGATGCTCCCAGACGATATATTGAGCTGAAGGAGGCTGTGGAAATCAGGAATGAAGAAAAGGGATCGGTTGTCCGTATAGAGCCTGCTGAAGATTTCTCTTATGATATAAAGATCGATTTCAACTCAAGGGTTCTGGGCGTTCAGCATGCTTTATGGAATGAATCCGTTGTTTATGCAGAGGAAATCGGCGTATGCAGGACATTCGTCTTCTTCCATGAGATCGAGTTCCTTTTCAACAACAACCTAGTCAAGGGAGGAGATGTGGACAATGCTATCGTGATTGTAGAGCATCCTGTGACCGACGAGCAGGTGGACCGCATGAGCAAGCTTTTCAATGTGCCGGCTCTCAAGGTCCGCGAAGACGGCTATCTCAGCAACCTCGTCCTCCGTTTCCCTAACGAATGTGCAAGACATAAGCTTCTCGACCTCATCGGCGACCTCAGGCTCTGCGGAGGATTCCTCAAGGCCAAGGTGACAGCTGAAAAGGCGGGACACGGTATAAATACGACAGCAGCGAAGGCGGTTCGCCAGACCCTGTCATCCCGAGCATAGCCGAGGGATCTAACAAATAAACAAAAACAACCATTATGGCTACAATTCATCCACTCGCAACAGTGCATCCGAACGCAAAGCTCGGAGAGAACGTAGAGGTCGGACCTTACGCATATATCGAGGAACATGTGGAGATCGGTGACGGATCCAAGATTCTTCCTCATGCAACTATTTTCAATTATGTAAAGATGGGAAAGAACTGCACGGTATTCCCCGGTGCAGTGGTGGGCGCGATACCTCAGGACCTCAAGTTTGACGGTGAGGTCACCTATGTGGAGATCGGAGACAATGTCAACATCCGTGAGTGTGCTACCATCAACCGTGGTACAAAGGCCAGCGGAAGGGGTGTGACAAAGATCGGAAACAATGTGCTTCTCATGTCATATACTCATGTGGCTCATGACTGTACTGTAGGAAACAACTGTATTCTCGTAAGTTATGTGGGTATTGCAGGTGAGACTGATGTGGACGATTGGGCAACGATCGGCGGAAGCTCGGTAGCGCACCAGTTCTCAAAAATAGGAAAGCATGCCTTCATCGGCGGCGGATGCAAGATCAACAAGGACGTACCTCCATATGTGCTTTGCGGACGCGATCCTCTTACATATGCCGGCGTAAATATCGTCGGACTTCGCAGAAGAGGCTTTACATCTGACCAGATCCGCAGCATCAAGGACATGTATGACATCATCTACAATGCAGGTACCAACTTCTCTGATGCTCTTGCGAAGATCGAGCTTGGTTTCCCTGAGTCGGAGGAAAGGGATACAATCATCAACTTCATCAGGAATTCCAAGAGAGGCATCATCAGAGGTATGAACTCTGAGGTTAAGGGCAATATCGACTGATGCCTAAGCTTCTCTCAACAGCATATTTTCCTCCCGTTTCCTATTTCGCCGCAATGGCAGAGGAAATGGAGGGCTTGAGCAATAGAATGGACGGAAGCAGTTCCTTGGAGCTGTCTCCGTCCATTGTCTATATAGAAGCATGTGAAAACTATCAGAAGCAGTCTTATCGTAACAGGTGCCGCTTCTATGCGGCAGACGGTGTCCAGGCTCTTTCTTTCCCGATAGTGCATGAAGGTGGAACACATAAGCTGCCTATATCTGAGATAAAGGTCGATTATTCTACGCCATGGCTTCAGCAGCATGAAAGAGCCATCGTTTCTGCCTACAGGACATCGGCCTATTTTGAATATTATCAGGATGAACTCTTCGATATTCTTGAATCAAGACCTGAGCGTCTTCTCGATCTGAACATGTCGATTCTTCGTTTCTTCATAGAGAAGACCGGACTGTCTGTGGATCTGCGTCTTACCGAAGATTTTTCAAAGGAAACGCCTTGGGATGACCTGAGAGAGGTGATTCACCCTAAGCGTCCCGATACCATCCTTGCCGATATGGGACTGGAAAAGCCGTATTTCCAGGTCTTTTCCCGAAAATACGGCTTCAAGTCAGATCTGTCCATCATGGATCTTCTTTTCAATGAAGGACCGGACAGCATTCTTTATCTGAAAAGATTGTAGATTCCCGGTCAGGCCGTGGATGACAACTAGAATCTCCATCCGAAAGTGAGAAGCACCTTCCAGAGTCCTCTCTTGTTGAGGATTTCAGGTGCGTATGCATTCTCGTTTATGCTGCCGTCAGAATTGAACATGTAGTCTGCGTAAGGCATGAAATACTCATCCTGAAGGAATGTCTTTCTTACGGCCAGGTCTGCAAAGAATGACCTCTTTGAGCTGTATCCAAGGCCGAGGGATGCGTTCTGAGTCCTGATTGCAGGCAGATCCGAACTGCATTCCAGACATCTCTCCGGTGAAGTCGTGAGATTGTATCCGGCTCTTACGGCAAGCTCTGGCATAGGCTTGAATTCCGCTCCGATGCGGAGTGAATGAGATGCCTTGAATCCTGCCCTGATGTCTTCGTTCACGCCCTCGAAATAGTCTCTGTCGTATTCCGATGCCTTGTATCGCATCTGCGAATAATCGCATACCTCATAATCCGCGCTGATCACGCCGACCTGTCCGAGTGCATATGCCAGTCCGAAATTGGCTCTGAGAGGGGATACCATCCTGTAGCTGCCCTGTCCATAAGGACTCTGCGCCTCGGCATCGTAGCTTCTGTCTGTATATGAAGTCTCTCCGCTCTGCTGCCATCCTTCATTTATGGTGTTGATGGTCGGAGTCTGTATGGCCGCACCGATCCTCAATCCGTAGCCAGGAGTGACGATCACGCCGAATTTTCCATAATATCCCATTCCGGAAGCGGCATAGGAATACTTGTATCTCATATCGTTGAAATAGATGGTCTGGCCGTTCGAGAGTGCTATTTCGAAATCACTCGGATCGACTGCAGTCTCCTTGAAGTACTCGCTGTAGCTGTATTCGATCGAGCTGATGCCCAGATTTGCTCCGATGTATACAAAATCGGAAATGTTGGCTCCGAGGTTGATGAGATAATCATATTTTCCTCCGTCAACTCTTCTTCCGTACGACTGGCTGAGCGGTCCTCCGAGAGCCACGTCACCATTGTCATAAATTATTTCGCTTGCTCCGACGAACTGATCGTCATATCCGCCGAAAGTGGAGATCATGCCGCTCTGGTAGCCCACTACGTGCTTCCAAGGCATTATGTCGTAGGCGTTTGCCGCTCCAAGCTCATTCCCGGTAAGGCCGCTTATTGTAGCATCATATGCGAGCGATCCCATGAATGAAGTCGTGCTGTTGGTTCCGCTGGCATATACATCTTCATTCCATCCGGCAGTCTTGTTCATCACGAATCCGAATGTGACGTTCTTGATTCCGGATGTGCGGTGGGTGTCGTAGTTGATCGTAAAGCCCACATTAGGAGCACTGAGATCGGTTATCCTGCTCTTCATCTGTCTTTCGAAGTATGGCAGGAATCCGTCTGAATAAGGGGATACGCCATGAGTGGTGCTGGTGGAAAATGTCAGGGCAGGAGTCAATGTTATCTGCGAATAACCTGCCACAGCGCTTCCTGCCGGGTTGAGGCCTATGGAACCAAGGTCGCCTCCGAGAGCTGTGAAGGCGTTTCCCATCGCCACGGTTCTCGCCGAACCCTCATAGTTGTTCTCGCTGAAAAGCAGAGCATCATATGCAGTCTGCGCATATCCGCATACTGCAGTCAGCCCTGATATCAATAAAATTGCAATCCTTTTCATGTTATGGTCGTTTTATATTTATCTTCTTCCGCCTGTCGAGCCTCCGCTGCGGCTGTAACCGCCGCCTCCACCGCTGGTACCCATCGAACTGCTTCGGCTGACTCCGCCACCTGTACTCATGCTTGAGCGGCTTTGTGCCGGAGTGCTTCTGTCGAAGCTTGATGTGTTGCGCTCGTAGCCGGACGGCCTTGTGGCTGCTCCTGCTCCATTGAAACCGGATCCGCTTCTGACAGCGTCAGATCCGTTTATCGTACCGCTGGTCGTTGCGGTTCCGGCAGGTCTCCTGTGGTTGCTCTGTGCCGGTGTCCTGCTTACAGTTCCTGAAGGACGGCTTGCAGCTGCACCTGATGAACCGATTGTTGCGGCAGGACGGCTTGTCGTTGCAGAACCTGCTCTGTTGATTGTTCCTGATGCCGGTACTGTCAATGTTCCTGACGGACGGCTTGCAGCTGCAGCATTGTCTCTTATTGTCGGGGTGGTCCTGACAACTGAAGACCTTCCGCTTGAAATGTTCTTTGTGTCTGTTCCTCTCACGGCAGTAACTCGGTTAGGAGCGGTCCTTCCTGTTGTGGACTGAGTCCTTGTGGTAGTGCTTGAAGCCATTGTGCTGTTTCTGCTTACTGTGCTTCTGCTTCCTATGCCGCCTCTGAGTGATGTGCCGCTGGCAAATACCCTGTCGGAACCGGTCTCGTAGCGCGATCCGTGCCATACATCCTTCTGATGTCCCGGTCCGCCCGGCCAGTATCCCGGACCATGTATGTGTCCCCAATAAGGGTCATACCATCCGTAGTGAGGGTGATATGGATGATACCACGGATCGTACCAGCCCCAATAGCCTCCATACCAGCTGCTGTAATACCACGGATCATACCATCCGCCGTACCATCCGCTGTAGTACCATGGGTCATACCATCCCCAATAACTTCTGTAGTACCACGGATCATACCATCCTCCGTATCTCCAAGGTGTAAAGCTCCAGGTGTACCATGGCGAGAAATGTCTGCTCCAGTACCATGAAGCTCCGATGCTGTACGGCTCATAATAATATCCGTAATTGTTCTCCAGGTCATATCTCCAGTCATATGGGTTCTCGCCGACTGTCACTACTGTGCCGCCAAGCTTCTGGTCGTATCTGATCATGGCCGACATGTCCTGCGGAATCATCACCGTGTCCTTCTTTTCTCCGAAAAGATAGATTGTGGAAGACTTTGTCTTCTCGACAAGAGCTTCTGTCTCGGATCTGGCCTCTTCCTTTTCGGTCTTTGTCCTGAATGCCGGTGTATTGCTGTAAATGCCGTCCTTGAATGCCTGCCCGTTGTCGGAAGATGCGTATTGAGCGACAGTTCCGCATGACGAGAGTATGAGGGCAGCCGCAATAATCAGCACTGAACTCTTTTTCATAGTCATTCTCCTTATTTATTTATAATTATTTCGTATCTTCGCAACCTGTATTATCTGCAATAACTGTACCGATGTTCTAAGCATTGCGTAGTTGCGAATTCAAATACAATGATAGAGAAAAAAACAATAAAAAACAAGAATACAATGGCAAAAGAGGTAACTAAGAGGTCTGACAACTACTCGCAGTGGTATGACAACCTCGTTGTAAAGGCAGATCTCGCAGAGCGTTCTGCTGTAAGAGGATGTATGGTGATCAAGCCATACGGATATGCAATCTGGGAGAAGATGCAGGATGAACTTGACAGGATGTTCAAGGAGACAGGTCATCAGAATGCATATTTCCCGCTTTTCATTCCGAAGTCTTTCCTCAGCCGTGAGGCTGAGCATGTGGAAGGATTTGCAAAGGAGTGTGCTGTGGTGACCCATCACAGACTCATGGCAGATCCTGACGGAAACGGTGTCGTAGTCGATCCTTCTGCAAAGCTTGAGGAGGAGCTTATCGTCCGTCCTACATCCGAAACCATCATCTGGAATACCTACAAGAACTGGGTTACCTCATGGAGAGATCTCCCTATCCTCTGCAATCAGTGGGCGAATGTCGTGCGCTGGGAGATGCGTACCCGTCTTTTCCTCCGTACCGCGGAGTTCCTCTGGCAGGAGGGACATACTGCTCATGCCACACGTCAGGAGGCAGAGGAAGAGACAATGAAGATGGTGAATGTATATGCCGATTTCGCACGTAACTATATGGGCGTTCCTGTTGTCGTAGGACATAAGAGCCCTAACGAACGTTTTGCCGGTGCTCTCGATACAATGACAATCGAGGCTCTCATGCAGGATGGAAAGGCTCTTCAGGCAGGTACATCCCACTTCCTCGGACAGAACTTTGCCAAGGCATTTGACGTGATGTTCACCAATAAGGAAGGAAAGCAGGAGTATGTATGGGCTACCTCATGGGGAGTTTCTACCCGTCTTATGGGTGCACTCATCATGGCTCATGGTGACGACAACGGTCTCGTGCTTCCTCCGAAGCTCGCTCCTATCCAGGTCGTGATGGTACCTATCACAGGTAAGGATGAGGCTGTGAACAATGCCATCCTCGATAAGATGGAGGCCTTCAAGGCAGAACTCAAGGCTAAGGGAATCAGCGTGAAGATCGATGACCGTGACACTCTCCGTCCAGGCTTCAAGTTTGCCGAGTGGGAGCTCAAGGGTGTTCCTGTGCGTCTTGCAATGGGTGGACGTGACCTCGAAAACGGCACAGTGGAGCTGGCACGTCGTGACACTTGCGAGAAGTCGTCACACTCTCAGGAAGGAATTGCTGATGTCATTGCAGCCCTTCTTGACGAGATTCAGGCAAATATCTATGCAAAGGCTCTCAAGTTCCGTGACGACAGCATCCGCAAGGTCGACACCTGGGAGGAATTCAAGGAGGAGATTACAAAGGGTGGTTTCCTTCTCTGCCATTGGGACGGTACACCTGAGACTGAGGAGAAGATCAAGGAGGAGACAAAGGCGACTATCCGTTGTATCCCTGTAGACAGCGCTGTATGCGTTGAGGAAGGCACATGTATCTATTCAGGAAAGCCTTCGTCACAGAGAGTCCTCTTTGCAATTTCGTATTAATTTTATCAAACGATCAGGACGGTTCAGTAACACAGGAACCGTCCTGACGTAGAACAATGTTCATATGAAGAAAAGTGTAGTTTTTATTGGTGCTGTGGCTTTGATGATGGGGGTGATGCAGCATGATGCTGTGGGTCAGGAGCTTACAGATGCGCAGAAGGCTGCGGCAGCGGCAGCTGCAGCGGTGGCCGAAGCACCGGTTGTGGAGCAGAAGGTGGAGAAGCCGAAGTATTGGGACGAGTCGCTGAAGACCAATATCAAGTTCGGTCAGACTTCGCTCAATAATTGGGCGGCCGGTGGTGACAATACCGTGACTCTCCAGGCATTCGTTGACGGTAATGCAAATTACAAGAGAGACAAGTTGTTCTGGAACAACCGTCTTCAGCTGGACTATGGCTTTGTATATGCATCCTCAAAGCCTATTCTTCAGAAGAGCGATGACCGTATCTACCTTGAAAGCAAGTTCGGATACAAGAATGAGAACATGAAGAACTTCTCTCTTTCCGTAAACTATGACTTCAAGTCTCAGTTCAATACAGGATATGACTATCTGACTCCTTCCGTTCCGGCGGACAGGTATCAGGATGCCGAGGGCAATGTCCCTGGTCTGAACGACCTTCCTCATAAGGATCAGGTGTCATTGTGGAAGGATGCACGTAAGATCAAGTCAGGATTCCTCGCTCCGGCTTACACCAATCTTGCTGTCGGTATCGATGTCAAGCCTTTCAAGTGGCTCTCACTCAACCTTGCCCCTCTTACAGGAGGTGTCGTAATTGTGAAGGATGAGCTTCTCAGAAAGAATTACGGTATGCAGCTCAAGGATGAGTGGAAGGATGTGGCTGAGGGAGTTGTAGTGCCTTCGGACGGATCTGAATACAGGAGTGCCCGATTCGAGTTCGGTGCCCAGATCAAGGCCGATTTTGCAGTGAAGGTAAATGATAATTTTGCATATACTTCCCAGCTTGTCCTCTTCTCGAACTATCTTGACCATCCGGAGAGGATCCGTGTGAACTGGGACAACCGTTTCGACTGGAAGCTTGCCAAGTATTTCTCGCTTACCTTGACTACTAATATGATATATGATGACAAGGTGCTGATATTCAGTGAGAAGGATGGCCTTACAAAGCAGAGGGTACAGTTCAAGGAGTCCCTTCTTTTCGGATTTACATATACTATCGCGAGAAAGAGATAATGCAGAGACGATTTGCAGAAACAATCAAGGAACTGAGGGGGCTGATCAATGAATGGTCAGCCCCTGTTCTTCTTGCTGTCAGCGGAGGAATAGATTCCATGTGCATGGCCGAGCTGTTCGCTTCCCTTGAGGAATCTGTCCCGTTTGCGATAGCCCATTGCAATTTCGGGCTTCGTGGCAGCGAAAGTGACGGTGATGAGGGATTCGTCCGTCAATGGGCCGAGGAGCATGGCGTGGAATGTCATGTCATGCATTTCGATACCGGATCAGTAGCCACATCCCGTGGCATAAGCATCGAAATGGCGGCCCGCGACCTGCGTTATGCTTGGTTTGTCAGCCTGTGTGCGGCTCATGGCTATAAGGCCGTAGCCGTGGCACATAATGCAAATGATAATGCCGAGACCTTGATTCTCAATCTTTTACGCGGTTCGGGAATTCATGGTCTTTCAGGCATGTCCAAGGTCTCGGAAACTCCCGGATCGCCTTCTGTCCCATTGTTAAGGCCTCTGCTCGACTGTACCCGCAAGCAGATTGAGGGATATATGTTTGTCCATAAGCATCAATATCGTGAGGACAGCACCAACGCGACATCTGACTATAAGCGCAACAGGATCCGCAATGAGGTCTTCCCGATTTTTGAAAAGATCAACCCTTCGTTCATCCGCACACTGAACCGCGAAATGGGGTATTTCACCGAAGCCGGGGAGATAGTTGATGACTGGTGCAGGTCGGCTGTGGATTCCGTTTTCAGATCCGACCGCATCGACACCCTTGCTCTGATGAAGAACAAGCATTGGAAATATCTTCTGTATCATATACTTGAGCCCTATGGGTTCAATCATGCGACTCTTGCTTCCATTGAGAATCTGCTTGAATCTTCCAGGACAATTCCCGGCAAGCGTTTCGAGTCTGCAGACCATGTGATTCTTACCGGACGCGATGAGCTTCTTATAAAGCCATTGGAAAATGTCAATATTCCCGATGATAATGCGATAATGCCTGTGAGAGGATCCGGAATCTACCATTTCAACGGAAGGGTCTTCAAAGTCGAGCAGATCAGGTTCTGTCCGGAAATCGATCCGAGACAGCCGGAGGGTGTCATAATGCTGGATGGAGCAAAGCTCCGTTTTCCTTTTGTTCTAAGGCGATGGAGGGCAGGGGACTGGATCATGCCGTTGGGAATGCGTGGAAAAAAGAAGATCAGTGATATGTTCACTGATCTCAAATATAATTCTGAACAAAAGGATGCTGCTGTAGTGGTGGTTGACACCATGACGGATGGGATGGCTGAGAGCCAGCATCTTGCAGCTGTTGCCTGTGTCAGGATCGATGGACGGTATAAAATATCGGATTCGACAGATTCTGTTATCAGAATAGTCGAAATCCGATAAAGGGTACCTTATCTTACGCTGATTTCATAAGGCATACGTGCATATACCTTTCCGCTTTCCGATGCGTTCCAGTTTCTGAAAGCAGCCTCCACTCCTTCGAAAGGAGTACCTGAGAAAATGCTTTCGCCCTGTCCGAATGACTCGAGAAGCATCTCCATAGTGGTCTGAGGCTTAGGGTATTCAGCTATCTGAACGTCGCTGAGGCTCTGTACGCCGTCAATGGACAATGCGGCATATGATATTGCGTCCTCGATTGTTCCGATCTCGTCTACGAGGCCGATGCCGAGTGCATCCGATCCGGTCCATACTCTACCCTGGGCGATGGCATCCACAGCTTCTACTGTCATGTCTCTGCCTTCTGCAACCAATGATGTGAACTCGTCATAGATGTTCTCCACGCTTGCCTGCATATAGTCGAGCTCAGCCTTGTCCAGAGGTCTCATCATTCCGTACATGTCGGAATGCCTGTTGGAGTTTACAGGTGTGATGTTCACATGAATCTTGTCCTTGAGAGTTCCGCTGATGTCAGGAATCATGCTGAATACTCCGATCGATCCGGTGAGGGTCGCCGCGTTGGAATAGATCTTGTCGCAGTTTGCTGAAATCCAGTATCCGCCAGAGGCTGCATAGTCTCCGTATGATGCGATGACAGGAATGCCTCTCTCCTTTATAAGGTCGAGCTCGGCCTTTATCTTTTCTGATGCAAGTACGCTTCCGCCAGGAGAATTCACGCGGAGGACGACAGCCTTCACTGTGGAATCCTTCCTTACGTCTGAAATTATCTTTGCAAATCTGTCACCAGCAACCTGCTGCTTCTCGTTTCCGTCCACGATGTTGCCCTCTGCGTAGATTACGGCAACCTTCTTCTTTGCACTGAAATTGACGGTGTTCTTAAGTTTTGCGTAGTCCGGAAGCTGGATTGCCTTCACTTCGCTGAAGTCGGATGCTACATAAAGGTCACAAAGTTTTTCCTCCAGTTCTTCACGTGTGAGAAGTTCGTCCACGAGACCGTTGGCAAGGAAATCCTCAGGGAAATTCAGCTTGAGGTCGTCGAGCATTGCGTTGAGATTTTCAACGGAAATCTCTCTGGATGCTGCTATCTCCTCTGCCCAGCATCCCCACAGAGACTCGACCATCTCACTGTTCTGCTCTAGGTTCTCAGGGCTGGATGAGTTTCTTACATACATTTCACCGGCTGACTTGTATTTTCCGTGACGGATCAGCTGTACGTTCACTCCGAGTCTGTCAAGTATGTCCTTGAGGAAGATCATCTGGGATGAAAGTCCTGTGAACATGTTCATACCTCCATTGTAAGAGGTCATGAAGATCTTGTCTGATACAGACGCAAGATAGTAGCTGGCATTGTCCGGGTTCTCTATATATGAGATTACGGCCTTTCCGCTGTTTCTGAAGTTCTTGAGTGCATTTCTGAACTCTTCCAGCTGGGCAGTTCCTGCCATCGCTCCGTCAGGCTTCATGTATATGAACTTCACTGCAGGATCCTGAGCTGCCGCGTTGATCGCGTTGATCGCGCTGTAGATGCCTAGTGGAGTAACTGTCTGGCCTCCTGTGAGAGATGCGAAAGGGTCGGCCTCCGCAGTCTGCTCCGCAAGGGTCATTGATGCCATGTTGATCTGAAGAATGCCTTCACGAGGCATTACCGGCTGCGAATCTCCGAATGAAGCCAGGGCTCCTGCCATAGCTATCATAAGGAAGAATGCTGCAATTCCGAAAATGAAAAGACCGGCAATGGTAGCCAGGGTCATCTTTACAAAATCTTTCATACGCTGAAATATATTAAAGTTCGTTAATCTTTCTCATTAGACGTTGGAAACTCAAAGTTACTACAAAAAAATTGATTTGCAATTATGCATCGATTTTGTATCTTTGCAAATTGAGATGAAAGGCATTATTATAAAGGTGTTAGCAGTCGTCATGACAATATGGTACTCGATGAGTATCATAGGTTTTGACGTGCATACATGCAGCGGAAGCGGACGCAGCTTCGTATCTACCTTCATCGAAGGGCTTACCTGTGAGGATATCCATCCGGAACACAGCTGCAGTCATGTCTCATGTTGTCCGTCGGAGCGTGAAGCTCACTCCTGCTGCGATAATCACCATCATGATGACAAAGAGCTTGCTTTTGTCGCGAACTCCTGCTGTTCGACTGATTACCAGGTGCTTCAGCTCACCGGTATCGTTCCGTCTGACGATCAGCGTGGAAACGATTTCATTTCATTCAGCGGCAATTCCCATGCTGAAGTCTGTCCTGTGGACGTGAAAGTCCCTTCATATATCAGGACGATCATTGCATATCTACATGAGCCCGATTCCGGGCATAAAGTCTCATGCGACCGTCAGGCCGCACTCGGCATCTGGAGAATCTGATTTCCGGATCTGTCACTTCGTTCCTGATCCGGATCGGAGTAGTTCTGTCATATCGACTTCAGCCCTGACTCATATAGGACAAAGCCTTATGTAATGTTGAGCGAAGCCTTATGTCATGTCGAGCGAAGTCGAGACATCCATCAATTAACCGGAATAATCATGAAAAAGACAATAATTACAATCATCGCAGCCGTGGTGGCTGCAATCCCTGCATTCGCTCAGTCTGTCGGAACGAATGGGGAAATCATTGACACAACCGGCATATACGGAGAGCGTGCAGACAGCCTTGATGCTGCTGTATTCGTGTCACGTCAGGCCGGAAACTATCTTTCGAAAGGAAAGGAAATCCGTACTGAGGTGATTTCTGCCGCCGGTCTCTGCAAGATGGCCTGCTGTAACCTCGCGGAGAGCTTCGAGAACTCTGCCAGCGTGACTGTCGGATTCTCTGACGCAGTGACCGGAGCACGTCAGATCCGTCTCCTCGGTCTCTCAGGAGTCTATACCCAGATGCTGGATGAGACACGTCCCGTAATGCGCGGACTTTCTGCACCTTTCGGCCTTTCATATGTGCCGGGACAGTGGCTTGAGAGCATCCAGATTGCAAAGGGTTCATCTTCAGTACTCAACGGTGTAGAGTGCATGACCGGACAGATCAACATGGAGCATCGCAAGCCTACGGACGAGAAGCCTCTCTTTCTCAATGCCGCGCTCATGAGCGACTCGAAGGTGGACTTCAACATCGCTTCGTCGCTCCAGATGGGCTATAAGTGGAGCACAGTGATACTCGGCCATGTTTCAGGCAACTACGAGTCACACGATATGAATGGAGATATGTTCCTTGACGACCCGAGAATGCTTCAGTTCAACCTTTCCAACCGCTGGCTCTATCAGGCTGACAACGGTGTGCAGGTGCGTTTCGGCGTCCGTGCTCTTCAGGATAGACGTCTGGGAGGTTCATACTGGAAGGATGAAGAGACCGGCATGACCAGATACTATGACAAGGACACATATTCGATTTCTTCATCGGACAACCGTATGGATCCTTGGGGATCAGATATCCTCAACCGTTCCATCAACGGATATCTCAAGGTCGGAGTGCCTTTGAATGAAGAGAACACTCAGAATATCGCCCTTATCGCGGATTACAGCTACCAGGACATGGATTCGTATTTCGGATCTACAAAATATATCGCAGGACAGCATTCCGCATATGCCAACCTCCTTTACCAGAATGTGATAAACGACTCTCATCAGTTCACTCTCGGATTCAATGGTACATTTGACCGCTATGATGAGGACTTTGCAAGACATGTATGGAACGGAATGATAGTTTCCACTACTGAAAGGAAGGGAATCACTGACCTTGCAAACGCAGGTGTCTTCGGAGAATATACCTTCCACGCGGGAGAAGAATTCACAGCTATTGCCGGACTCCGTGGCGACTGGTTCCATGGTCAGGGCTTCAAGGTTTCCCCACGCGTGACTCTCAAGTACATGCCTATAGACGAGATCGTCATCAGGGCTAACGGAGGACGTGGTCTGAGATACTCTACTCCTTTGGTGGACAATATCGGAGTGTTCTCTACAGGAAAGGAATTCATGGGGGCTTATGACGACCATATCCTTGAAGATGCATGGACTGTCGGCGGTAACCTTACCTATTACATGCCGTTTGGAGCATCTTCCAACACATATCTCAGCTTCGACTATTTCCGCACCCAGTTCGCCCAGCAGATGGTCGTGGACTATGAGTATGGAATGAATGAGATTTATTTCTATTCTCTTGATGGTAACCGCTCATACACAGATAATTATCAGCTCGATTTTTCTGTTGACCCTATCGAACGCTTCAATATCACGGCTACATTCCGTTATACCAACGCCAAGATAGATCTCATGGGCAAGGGACTTGTCGAGAAGCCTATGACAAGCCGTTTCAAGGGTGTCCTCAACATGCAGTACGCTACTAACCTGAACAAGTGGATCTTCGACTTTACAGCTTCTCTGAACGGATCATGCCGCGTATACAACTTCATGGAAAACCTCAAGGATGCTGACGGAAATCTCATCTACAAGAACGGACGCACTCCGGTATATCCGCTCCTTTACGCACAGGTTACACGACGCTTCAAGGGATGGGACGTGTATCTTGGAGCAGAGAACCTTACAAACTTCAGACAGAAGGATGCCATTCAGGGTACCAAGATGGCTGACGGTTTTGTCAATCCTCGCCTCCCTTCATTCGATGCAAGCTGCATCTGGGGTCCTCTCATGGGTATAAAGGCTCATATCGGTTTCCGCTTCACACTTTGGAAAACAGCATAAAAACACTAAATTTGCATAATTATGAAAAAGACAATCATCCTTACAATCGCAGCTCTCATGACCTTCTCTGTGTCATCTGCTTATGCTGCAGCAACAGAAGTGACTGCCACTTCATCACTTACAGACAAGAAGCCTGCAAAGAAGAAGGGCGAACTTAAGGAAGTTACATTCGATGTGCATCTTCATTGCGAGAACTGCATGAAGAAGGTGCAGGAAAACATCTCATTTGAGAAAGGTGTGAAGGATCTTCACGTATGTCTTGACGATCAGACTGTTTCTATCAAGTATGATGCAGCCAAGACTTCGGAGGATACTCTCAAGGCTGCCATCGAAAAGCTCGGTTATCCTGTAAGCGGTAAGCGCGAAGGCGGTCATTCGCATGGCCATCAGGAGCATGATCATGCTCATGAGCATGGCCACGAGCACGGACATAACTAATAACATAATATGTATAGGATCATAACCAAAGAAATGCTCACGCCGACGATCTGTCGCATGAAGGTAGAGGCTCCGCGTCTTGCGGCTGCAGCCCTTCCCGGACAGTTCCTCATCGTGCGCGCAACTGAAAACGGAGAGCGTATTCCGCTCACTATCAGTGACTATGACAAGGAGGCCGGTACAGTCACAATCGTGACCCAGCAGATCGGTGCTTCATCGTCAGAAATCATCTCATTCGAAGAAGGAGAGTCCTTCAGGGATGTTGTCGGACCTCTCGGCATCCCGTCTGACTTTACTGAAATGTCGGAGGAGGAGCTCAAGGGCCAGAGATATATCTTCATTGCCGGAGGTGTCGGCACAGCCCCTGTATATCCGCAGGTTAAGTGGCTCCATGAAAGAGGAGTGGCTGTCGATGTCATCGTAGGTGCAAAGACCAAGGACCTTGTTATCTACAAGGAGGAGATGGAAGCTGTATGCGACAATCTCTACCTCTGTACAGACGACGGTTCGGCAGGATTCAAGGGTCTTGTGACAGCAATGCTCGAGAAGCTTGTCAACGAGGATGGTAAGAAGTATACTCAGGCTGTAGCCATCGGACCTATGATAATGATGAAGTTCGCGACTCTTACAGCCAGGAAGCTTGAACTTCCTATCATCGTCAGCCTGAACACATTGATGGTGGACGGTACAGGAATGTGCGGTGCTTGCCGTGTGACAGTGGCTGGAAAGACACGCTTTGCATGCGTGGAAGGCCCTGAGTTCAATGGTTATGATGTTGACTTTGACGAAGCCATGCGTCGTCAGGGTATGTACAAGTCGGAAGAGGTTGAGGCTAACGAACATCACAAATGCAGAATAGGGAGGGGAAAGTAATGGCAAACAAGATTCCAAGAGTACCTGTAAGAGAGCAGGATCCTAAAGTCCGTGCAACCAACTTCGAGGAGGTATGCTACGGATATAATGCAGAGGAAGCTCAGCTGGAGGCTACAAGATGTCTTCATTGCAAGAATCCGCGTTGTGTCGCTGCCTGCCCTGTAAGCGTCAAGATTCCTCATTTCATTGCTCAGGTTGCTGCGGGTAATTTTGCCGCTGCTGCAGCAGTCATTGCTGAAGATTCATCGCTTCCTGCAATCTGCGGACGCGTATGTCCTCAGGAGACACAGTGTGAGGGACGCTGTATCCTCGGTGTCAAAGGCGAGCCTGTCGCAATCGGAAAGCTTGAGCGTTTCGTGGCTGACTGGAGCCGTGAGAACGGTGGCGTGAAGCCTGAGATAGCTCCGGCAAACGGCCATAAGATTGCTGTGATCGGAAGTGGCCCAGCAGGCCTTGCATGTGCATCTGACCTCGCGAAGCTCGGATATGAGGTGACTATCTTCGAGGCTCTCCACCGTCCGGGAGGAGTGCTTGAATATGGTATTCCGGAGTTCCGTCTTCCGAAGGATAAGGTCGTTGCGGCCGAGATCGAGTCAGTGAAGGCTCTCGGGGTGAAGATCGAGACAAACGTGATTGCCGGAAGGACAGTCACTATTGACTCTCTTCTTGACGAGGAAGGATTTGCGGCAGTATTCGTAGGTTCCGGAGCTGGACTTCCTAAGTTCATGGGCATCCCTGGTGAGAATCTCAACGGCGTATTCTCTGCAAATGAGTTCCTTACACGAAACAACCTCATGAAGGCTTACAGGGACGATTACATGACTCCAATCCATGCCGGAAAGAAGGTCGTTGTAGTCGGCGGCGGTAATGTGGCTATGGATGCCGCACGTACAGCCCTCAGACTTGGCGCAGAGACTACAATCGTATATCGTCGTACCGAGACAGAGCTTCCTGCTCGTCGTGAAGAGGTTCATCATGCAAAGGAGGAGGGCATCGAGTTCGCAATGCTTACCAACCCTATCGAGATCATAGGTGACGAGAAAGGCTGGGTGAAGGCTGTGAAATGTATCCGCATGGAGCTTGGAGAGCCTGATGAGAGCGGCCGTAGAAGCCCTGTGGCAGTGCCTGGTTCGGAGTTTGAGATCGAGACAGAGACTGTGATCATGTCTCTCGGAACATCTCCTAATCCTCTGATTGCAAAGACTACATCCGGTCTTGAGACCAATCGTCGCGGATGTCTGGTAGCTGATGAAAATGGTGCGACAACCCGTCCTGGCGTATTTGCCGGAGGTGATGCTGTTACAGGAGCAGCGACTGTGATTCTGGCCATGGGTGCCGGACGAAAGGCCGCGGCTGCCATCCATGAATATGTTCAGAACAAATAGTAGTGGAATAATATATGATCTGATGGGGAACGGTTGAAAAATCGTTCCCTTTTTTTATACTCCGATGCAACGGATCAGATGAAATGTGCATCTATATGGAGACTGTCTTGGAAATCATGCAGTTTTTCATTAAGTTTGAATGTTTTAAATTTTGAAATCATGAAAGATCTCTTCATCAGAGTCCTCGGAAGACTCCTTGCTCTTATGGGCATTACTGCTATCGGTGCTTCATGTGACGGTGGAATGATGGCTGAGTATGGAACGCCGTATACCCGTTTCGAAATTACCGGCAAGCTTATCGACAAGGACACCAAGGAGCCTGTTTCAGGAATCGTCATAGTTTATGGTGACGAGCACTCGCATTGGGATGCGGAGGGAAACAAGGTGACCGACTTCTATCCGGAAGGATCATATGTCGCAGATTACAGCGAGTTGTGGATGGTGGGGCGAATCCATACCCCGCAAGATCCGGAAAAGATGATTCTGAAGCTTTCAGACTATGACTCGCAAAGCAAAGGTCACTATAAGGATACGACTTATGTGATTGATCTGAAAAAGATAGGGGAGCCTGATCCTGACGATCATTGGTGCGGCGGAATATATGGTACGGATGTGACTTTGGAACTTGAACGTGTGAAGTGATGTCAGGAATATCTATAAAGCAGCGCATAGCGCTTGAGCTGCACAGACAGCTGGTGAAGGATATGCAAGAGAAGCATCCCCTTCGCCAGCTGTTTTGGGAAAGTACCCTGAGGTGCAATATGAAATGCCGTCATTGCGGCAGTGACTGCAAGGTCTCGTCCTTACATCCGGATATGCCTTTCGAGGATTTCCGCAATGTGCTTGTAAGGATAAAGGAGAAATATGATTCGCACAAGATCATGGTCATCATCTCAGGAGGAGAGCCTCTGATGAGAGAGGATCTGCTCAAGTGCGGACGTGAGATATATGATCTCGAGTTTCCATGGGGCATGGTGTCCAACGGACGTCTGATGACTCCGAAGAAGATCGACCAGCTTCTGGCTTCAGGAATGCATTCGGCTACGATCAGTCTTGACGGATTTGAAGATCAGCACAACTGGATGCGAGGCGTTCCGGACGGTTTCAAATATGCTTCCAAGGCTGTGGAGATCCTGGCTAAGGAACCTTCGATAAAGTTTGATGTGGTGACATGCGCCAACAATAGGAATTATGATTCTCTTGAGGAGTTCAAGGAATACCTGATCAGTCAGGGACTCAAGAGCTGGCGCATCTTTACTGTGTTCCCGGTAGGACGAGCTGCGCAGGATCCGGAACTTCAGCTCAGCAGGGAAGGTTTCCGCGGTCTCATGGAATTCATTCAGAAGACCCGCAAGGAGGGCAGGATACATGTCAGCTACGGATGCGAAGGTTTCCTCGGAGAGTTCGAGGGAGAGGTCAGGGATCATCTGTACACATGTCAGGCCGGAACATCCATCGCCTCTGTGCTGATAGACGGATCGATATCCGCATGCGGCAGTATCCGCGCGGATTATCATCAGGGAAACATATACAAGGATGATTTCATCGATGTATGGGAGAACCGCTTCCAGCCGTATCGCGACCGCTCCTGGATGAAGAAGGACCAGTGCGGAGACTGCAAATGGTTCCGCTATTGCGAAGGCAACGGAATGCATCTGCGCGATGATGATGGAAATCTTATTCTCTGTCATCTGGACAGGATAAGATGAGTGAAATACAACATGTAAAAGTCATATTGCTATGAAGGATACCTTATTGAATTTATGCAGGATGCTTCTTGGTATTCTTGGAATATCGGCGGTTTCTGCCTGTCTTGATGATAATGAACCTGTTCCGGCGCCGGAATATGGTGTGCCTCATGCCGATTATATTGTCAGCGGAAAGGTTACAGATGAAAGTGGCAGGCCTGTCAGAGGTATTGCCGTTACCGCTCCTGATGAATGGCCTAAGGATACCGTATACACTTCGTCGGACGGCAGTTACGAACTTCGCGGAGAATTCTTGCCAAGAGCAGAAATTGAAGTGAAGTACTTTGATGTCGACAAGGGTGAAAACGGAGGATGGTACATCACAACGCAGAAGTCAGTCAACCTGAAACAGCAGGAAGAAGGAGACGGACGCTGGTATGACGGAGTATTTGCCGCTTTCGGCGTCGATGTCAGTATGGTGAACGGAGAAGTTACTCCGGAATATGGTACTCCATATGCCTCATACGAGAATAAGGATAAGGCCGGAATGTAGCTCTTACCTCTTTTTGTAGAATGATGCCACGGGAAGAAGTGCAATGATATATCCTATGGATGCGACTCCTGCTGCGGTAAGGAGGATGTCGGACCATGAAAGGATCACGGGATATGCCTGGACAACGAAATGTCCGGGCATTTTTATGAATCCGAAGTGCTGCTGTAGAAGGGCGAAGCCTGTTCCGACAATCAGGCCGGCAACAAGTCCTGCGAGCGATATGAACCATCCTTCGAGGATGAATATGCGTCTGATGAGGCTTTCCTGCGCTCCGAGGCTGCGCAAGGTTGCAATATCCGGACGCTTCTCGATTATGAGCATGGAAAGGCTTCCGAATATGTTGAATGCGATTATGATGATCACGAATATCAGAATCATGAATATCGCAGCCTTTTCATATTTCATCATCTTGTAAAGCGATTCGTTCTGCTGGAAGCGGTCCTTGACCCTGAAGTCCGGGCCAAGCCTTGAGGAAATCTCCTTCTGGAGCCTTTTAAGTTCGTCTTTATCCGCATCTTCGGTAAGCCTTATCTCCACAGCCGAAACCTCATCCTTGTATTCAAGAAGCTCGCGCATTTCCTCGATAGGAATGAGCATCAGCTCGGCATCGATATCGTTGCTTATCGAGAATGTGCTGCCAGGCCACACCTTTATGGCCTCTATCGATGAGAGAGGATTGCTCATGGACAGCTTTCTTGTCCTGGCAGGAAAGTATATTTCGATAGGGGAGAGGAAGCGTGGATTGATTCCCATGCTGTAGGCCAGGCCGCTTCCGACGGATGCCAAGGGTACATCTCCTCTATGAAGCTTGAACTCTCCTTCGATGATGTGATCGCGCAAAGGGCTTTCATCCTCGTATATCCAGTCCACTCCCTTTGCCTTCGCGATGCCCTGCTGGCCGTCATAGCTTATGAAGACCTGTTCCTGAAGCACACCGCACATGTTCTTTACGGAAGGCTGGTCATAGATCCAGTCGTATGCCTCACCATCGGGAACAAAGACCTTTCCTGTGGCAGGTGTGATCATAAGATCGGGCTCGACATTGCTCATCATAGACCTGACAAGCGTGTCGAACCCGTTATAAACCGATAGTATTATGATGAGGGCGGCTGTTCCTATAGCCATGCCTATGGCACTTATCGCCGAAATTATATTGATCACGTTATGTGACTTCTTGGCGAAAAGATATCTGCCTGCTATGAACGGTGCCAATCTCATGACTGTTATTCGTCGGTCTGTAGCAAAATTGCATAGTGATGGAGAAAGACATGCCACCCCCGGCTAGGGGGTGTCCGACCATAGGGAGGACGGGGGTCTTCGGAATCACTATGCAATTTTGCTACTTTTTAAGCAATTCTTCAATATGTTCTACATAATCAAGAGAACTGTCAAGATAGAAAATGATTTCCGGCACAATGCGTAGCTGCTTTCCTACCTTGCTGCCGAGCTCTCCACGAAGAGGTCTTGCGTTCTCCTCAAGAGCTCCCATGACAGCCTCAGCCTTGTCGGAAGGAAATACGCTCACATAGATCTTTGCCACAGAAAGATCAGGGCTGATCTTCACACCGCTGACAGACACGAGAGCGCCACCGAATGCGGCCATGCCCTTGCTGCGGATGATCTCCGCCATGTGCTTCTGAATCTCCTTGGCAACCTTCAGCTGCCTGGTGCTTTCAATATTCTTTTCCATTTGCGTCGTATGTTTTAATCATCATCTTATCAGAATTATCTGACAACTTTAATGATAAAGTAGTTCTTCTTACCCTTCTGAGCAAGAATGTACTTGCCATTGATGAATGACTCCTCACCGATCTGTGCGTTGATGTCAGCTACCTTCTCCTTATTGATGCTCACACCGTTCGCCTGGATCATCTTGCGGCATTCTCCCTTTGAAGGGAATACCTGTGACTCACCTGCGAGGAGCTCGATGACAGGGATAGGGAACTTCTCGGCTGCAATCTCGAATGTAGGCACGCCGTCGAACACTGCAAGGAATGTCTTCTCGTCAAGATTCATAAGTGCATCCTTTGTCGCGTTGCCGAAGAGCATCTGCGAAGCAGCTACAGCATTCTCATACTCTGCTGCTCCATGAACCATTGTGGTAACCTCCTTTGCGAGGAGCTTCTGGAGCTCTCTGCGTTCTGGAGCCTCTGCGTGCTGTGCGATAGCCGCATCGATCTCCTCCTTGCTGAGCATTGTGAAGATCTTGATGTACTTCTCTGCGTCTGAATCAGATACATTGAGCCAGAACTGGTAGAACTGGTATGGGGAAGTGCGCTCAGGATCGAGCCAGATGTTTCCCTTCTCAGTCTTTCCGAACTTACCTCCGTCAGCCTTTGTGATGAGAGGACATGTGAGTGCGAATGCCTCCTTTCCGAGGATACGGCGGATGAGCTCCGAACCTGTAGTGATGTTTCCCCACTGGTCTGCACCACCCATCTGGAGTGTACATCCCTTGTGCTCATAGAGGTAAAGGAAGTCGTATCCCTGAAGGAGCTGGTATGTGAACTCTGTGAATGACATACCGTCGCGAGCCTCGCCTGAGAGTCTCTTCTTCACTGAATCCTTGGCCATCATGTAGTTCACAGTGATATGTTTTCCGATCTCACGTGCGAAGTCGAGGAATGTGAAGTTCTTCATCCAGTCGTAGTTGTTCACGAGCTCTGCCTTGTTCTCTGCCTCTGACTCGAAGTCGAGGAACTTGCTGAGCTGAGCCTTGATGCATGCCACGTTGTGGTTGAGTGTAGCCTCGTCGAGGAGATTACGCTCCTGAGACTTCATCGATGGGTCTCCGATCATACCGGTAGCACCTCCTACGAGGGCGATAGGCTTGTGGCCGCAGTTCTGGAAATGCTTGAGGATCATGATGCTGACCATATGGCCGATGTGGAGCGAATCAGCTGTAGGGTCGATACCGACATAAGCCGCAGTCGATCCTTCCATAAGCTTCTCTTCTGTTCCCGGCATGATGTCCTGGATCATGCCTCTCCACCTGAGTTCTTCTACAAAATTCTTCATATCTATATTTTTATTACTATCAAATCAATTGCAATTTACAAAGGTACGAAAATATATTTACAATATGCTGTATATGAAGAAGAATGTCGCCTTACTGATCCAAAACAATCCACCCGGATGTGTGCGAGCGGAGCAGAAACACCATCCCCCGTCAGGGAGGAAAGCATATCCCTTTGTTTCTGCTTTCCGACCGGCGGGGGATGGTGTTCTGCTGATGGGATGCCCGATCATGCCTGGCATGACGACCAGGACAGATCGTGAATGACATCGACTGTTTTACCAGGCGAAATCGAAGACGATGTCGCGAGGGATACCGGCACCGTTCACCTTCTCGATCTCTGCCGCGAGTGCAGGGCGGATGCTTGCGTTCTCGGCGGCATACTTCTGAGCGAACTCGAAGTTGCCTGTAGCCTGAGTCTCAAGAATGAGTGCTGACCAAGAATCGATGGCAGCTGCTGCCTTCTCGAAATCAACGACATACTTTCCTTCAGCGTTGCGGCTGAATGCACCATGGTCTTCCATATAGTTGAAGCACATCATGTTTGCCTTTCCGTGTGATGAAGCCGAGCCGAAACGTACCGAACGGACGATACCTGCGATGAAGGTAGCGATAGACTCCTCCTTGGTGATGTCTGTGATCTCACCCATATCGATGAGCTTGTTCACCATGAAAAGACCGAGGATGTCTGCCTTTGCCTCTTCCCATGAAGTCTTCTGGTCACCCATGGCCTGGTCAACTGTACCCTTTCCGTTGATGGTCTGCTTTACTCCAAGACCGTGAGCTACCTCATGGAAGGTCACATTCCAGAAGAATGCATCTGCAGTGAGATACTTCTGCTGATCCTCGACAACGAGAACCTCTCCGATAGGAGCGAGGATCTTGTCGAACTTGGCCATCATGCTGTTATATAGCTGGAGACGGCGTGCTCCCTTCGCTGCGTGAACCCTCTCATCGTTAGGAAGGTTGATTGCGATGGTCTTGCTGCCGGCGTTGCAGTCACCTGCGTAGTAGATTGCATCGTAAACGTTCAGGTCAGATGATGTTCCTGGAACGAATGTCTTGTACTCAGGAGCGCAAGGAAGCATCTTCTGCAGCTCCGGAAGAAGAGCAACATACTTTGCAAGGTTTGCACTGCGTGTCTCGTCCTTGAGGAGGATGAAGCACTCGTAGGCAGCCTTGGCCTCGAAAAGATGGTCGTCATAGTTCTCGATAGGGCCGATCACAAGATCCATGTTGCAGTCCTTCATGTCCATCCATGCCATATCGCTGGCAAGATAGTCATCTGTGCGGAAAGCCTTCACGCGCTCAGTAAGATATGTGCGCATGCCCTCGTTTGTAGTAAGGGCAGCTGCTTCCTCAAGAAGTGCGCATACCTTCTCAAGTTCCTCCTTGTACTCGTCACGGTACCATACTGTCTTGAGAGCTCCGTTTTCGTCACGGCGGATTACAGTGTAAAGGCTGAGCTTGTCAGGGTCGTCAAATGCCTCCCATTCCTCCATTGTCATATCCTGAGGATAGTACTGGCATCCGAGAGGCTTGGCTCCATATCCTTCGATGAAAGGATTGTTGTCGTCAAGATGATCCCATGCACCGTAATTGATCATTGCATAAGTCTTGGCATATCCGTCAGGAAGAGCCTCGATCTCAGCCTTGTCTCCATAAGTCTGCTTCCAGAAAAGACCGTCAATGATCTCTCCCGCCTCGCGGAAAAGGCTTACGATCTTCTTGTCATTCTCAGAAAGTGCGTCATAAAGCGGCGAGCTCACCTCCACCACAGCATAACTCTCCACCTTCTCCTTGATCGCGTCATCAGACGTGTTGCTGCAAGCAGTCATTGCAATTGCAGCCATTGCGAAAAATATGATTTTCTTCATAAATTCTATATTGCTTTAATGATTCCGGTATTGCATTCTGCACTACCGGCTGCCATAAGAATATTCCCGTTTTTGAAAACCGTGGCCGCCCGTGGCCTCGTGAACGGGAGGGACCCGCGACGAAGGAGTGGGAGGGATTTAGTTTTCAAAAACGGGAATATTCTTATATCATAAATGATTAGAAGCTGAGTGCGATTGCCTGGAAGCTGTCAGCCTTGAGAGCTGCACCACCGATAAGACCACCGTCGATGTCAGGGCATGCGAAGAGCTCCTTTGCGTTTGTAGGGTTGCATGAACCACCGTAAAGGATTGAGATCTCCTCAGCGAGCTCACCGAACTTCTCAGCAAGAACCTTGCGGATCTCTGCGTGGATCTCCTGTGCCTGCTCAGCAGTTGCAGTAAGACCTGTACCGATAGCCCAAACTGGCTCGTAAGCTACTACAACCTTAGCCATCTCCTCAGCTGTAAGCTCGAAAAGAACGTTCTTTACCTGCTCTGTAACAACCTCGAAATGACGACCTGCCTCGCGCTCCTCCTTCTTCTCACCGATGCAGAAAATTGGAGAAAGACCCTGTGCAAGAGCGAGCTTTACCTTCTCAACAAGCTTTGCATCAGTCTCTCCGTAGTACTCTCTTCTTTCAGAGTGACCGAGGATAACGTACTCGCAACCTACGCCAGCGAGCATGTTGACTGCAACCTCACCAGTGTAAGCACCCTTCTCCTTGTCAGCGCAGTTCTGTGATGAAAGACCTACTGCTGTACCCTTTACAACCTCAGCTACAGGATAGAGGTGTGTGAATGGGGGAGCGATGATAAGCTTTACGTCAGCCGGTACCTCAGCTGCTGCTGCTACTACTGCCTTTGCGAGCTCTACGCCCTCTGCAACTGTTGTGTTCATCTTCCAGTTGCCTGCTACGATGTGTTTTCTCATTTTCTTCAATTATTTTTAAGTTTATACTGATATTTCTTTTTGGCGGCGCAAATTTACAAGTTTTTTATGACTATTCCTATGCTTTTTTTTCTGCACCACATCCATATGGTCCCGGAGGCATCTGTCCTTTCTATCTTGAAGGTCAGCTCCTTCATTGTCCTGACACTGCTGTCCGAAGTCCATGTCAAATCTGCCGTAAGCTCCTGACCCTCATAGGACGGCCTCTGACCGCACCTTATGATCACCCATTCGGACAACTTGTCGTCAAACATGCGGTATTCGTTCTTCGAATCGTTATGGGACATCTGACATGTCAGAGGGTCATATGAGAACAATACCTCACCTTTCATAGTCATGGATATGTCATCCCGCATGAGCAGCACTTCGTCGATGTCATACGGACTGCAAGATACGGCAAAAGCCATGGTCATCACTATTATAAGCTTTCTCATTTCTCATCCTCCTTTCTTACGGTGACTTCCTTCATCAGTATCTCCTGCGAGCCGTCATACCATATTATATAAGCCTTCAGGACTCCGCTTCTGCTTACGGTGAAATATCCGTCACCCTCAGGGACGATCTCCCGACCATCGAACTCCCATCTGATTTCAGCTGCTTCTCCTGCATTGTATATCCTGAGCGGAAGCTTTGCCCCTGCAGGCAGGCTGCCGTCAGCATTCCTTACGACTCCGTTCATATATATGAAAGGCCAGTCAACGACAGGAGTCTTCTTTGTCATGAAAGATGCAGACGCCGGATCTCCTGTCATGCCGTTGATTTCAAAATGAATCTCTACGGTGTAGGTCTTGTTGTCCGGCTGCAGTCCTTCCAGAGTGATCGAGTATCTTCCTGTTTCATATGGAGCGATCCGCACGGTTTCCGTCATCATTCCTGTGCGTCCCCATGTGACGACAGCTTCTCCTTCGAAAGGACGGTCGCTTTCAAAACGGATTATGGCTGCATCGGTGAAGGCCTCCGTCAAGATGGAAGCGACTGCAGGTGGTGTTTCTGTTTCTGAAAATCCTATCACATTGAAGGATATTCCCTCGTTGCTTCTCTTTATATTGCTGATATGGGCCTTGCATGGCTCTCCGCTCCATGAGCCCAGTCCCGGCCTGCCTTCCTCCATTATTGAAGTCACATTGCCGTTTGGAAAGAATATGCCTCTGATGTTCTGCAAGCCTGTATGATAAACTTCTTTCTCGTTTTCTGAATAAGCGTCTCTTCTGGAATCAGCCTCGACAAGGTCTGCGCATTGATGATCCGGACGGCTGTTGACCTCGTTTGCGTATATCCATCTGTGGGCTGCGCTCAGATCCGTCGAGTAGCTGTCGGAATATCCCGCGCTTCTTTTTGACTTGTCGATATGGTAGACAAGCATTCCGCTGCCTCCGATGTACTTGTCCCAGCCTTCTTCATTCCTGCATTCGAGAAGATAATATTCATCTTCGGTGTCTGTTTCCATCCGATAGTATCTTCCGTTGATATGGACAGGCTCGAGACTGTATCTTCCATCCTTTTCGATTACAACAGGATCGAATATTCCAAGATGTTCCCTTTCTATTGCATTGAGGTTCGGAGGAGTGTTGCCGTTGTTGTTCTGGTTGCCGGCATCCATAAGTGATGTCCATGCCCAGAGCCCCGCTCCATATCCTCCACTGCCTTCATAGTCAGTGTCGTACATGTCCGGAATGCCGAAGGTGTGGAAATATTCATGGCAGAATGTACCTATGCCTGCGAGAACTTCCCGATATGTTCCCTTGTCGGAGTATCTTCTGGACAGTTCGGCAGTACATGCGTATCGGTCGATGACCTTGCCGTCAAGAGTCAGGTTATATCCCGCTCCGCTTTTTATGTACCATGCATGGGACCATATGCGGTCGCTTCCTGCTCCTTCCGCCTCGTCACCCCCTGCGAAAAATACGAAAACATTATCCACCTCTCCATCTCCGTCATCGTCATAGAGCGAGAAATCTGTTTCCGCATCTGCAAGCCTGCAGGCGTCAACTATCATCTTAGCCGGATCAATGTCGCTGTCATCACTGTCGTTCTTGCCATAGAACGCCATTCCTTCGGGTAGGGTTACGATGGAACTCACATCAAACCGGAAATCTACGGCTCCGCTGAACTGAGCGTCGAAATATTCCTTCGCGCTGCCCGTAGCTCCGTTCAGGCTGTAGCCGCTGCGCGTAAGCATGTTGACGAAATCTTCCCTGCTGTGCGAGAACTTTTCATCCTTGAACTGCGCAAGGATGATCAGGCCGTGCTTGACTATAACATCGTCTCCCTTTACAGCCGCAGCCTTTCTTCCTCCCATTATCCTGGCCATCAAGGGCTCTTCTTCATTATTATGTACTGTTCTTTTTCTTTCGGCAGCTGCAGCGATCGCGCTGTATGGTATGATACGGCTTGCAACTGATATTTCCCTAGGGATGTCACTGCCTGCATGCCGTCCGGTGCTGTGCTTTCGGCCGTCTCCGTCATATGTGGCGTAACACCACCATCCGTCACTTTCCTGAATCAGTGCATGCCCCTCCCTGGTGGTTGTTATCTTCATGAATTCATCACCCTGAATATATACCTCTATGCTTGTGCCGTCCGGCTGGCTCAGGTATATGAGACCTTTCCTTGCCGGACCGGAATAGGCCGTTAAGGAAAGCAATAGCGCCGTTATGGTTATCAGAATGCGGTATATCATGGGTTTCGGTATAATCCGTTGGCAAAAAATCTGCTATCTTTGCAATCAATTTGCATATTTAACGATTTTTTATGAGACGGACAAGATTATTTGCGCTTTCATTGGCCTTTGCCCTTTCTGCAGCCCTTGATGCAGGAGCCCAGGAAAGTATCGTAAAGGCAATCAATGAATTCGGAAGGTTCGATAACTGGTGTGTTCGCGAAGTCAAGGAGTCAGGAATAATCGGAGGACATGTCAAGTATCTTTATGAATTTTATGGTGATCAGGATACGTTAGTGACAGGAAAGACCCCTTTCAAGGCTCCGGAAGGTTATCTTTGGAGAACAAATAATGTTCTTGCAATAGTTGCCGGTGTAGTGAAGACCAACAATACCATATTTCCGGAGAAGAGGGGGGACGGATATTGCGCCAGGATAGAAACTCACATAGAAGAAGTCAAGGCTTTGGGAATTGTCAATATGGATGTTACCTGTCAGGGTGCCCTTCTTGTCGGTGTTCTCCCGGAACCTATAACCACGACAAAGGATCCTATGGCAAAGGTCTTTTACGGTATCCCCTTCACAGGAAAGCCGAAGGCCGTCAGGATGGATTATAAGGCAGATGTGGGACATGAGGTCATTCGTGGAACAGGTTTTTCAAAGCTCAAGCCGATGGGATATCCGGATTATGCCGAGATTACCGTGATACTTCAGAAGAGATGGGAGGATGAGGATGGGAATGTCCATGCCCTCAGAGTCGGAACCGGTATCGAAAGGATTGAGAAGGATGCTCCTCAGTGGGTGGACGGGCATGAAGTCAAGATCCATTATGGAGATATTACCGGCCAGCCGTTCTTTAAGGATTATATGGGATTGAAGACCGATCCCGAAAGCGCATACCATGCCTTGAACAGCAAAGGGAAGAATGTGATCATCCAGGAGGATGGATGGGCCGATCCGGGAACCGAACCTACGCATTTCATGCTTCACATCCTGTCAAGTTGTGGCAAGGCCTTTTACGGCGGAGTAGGCAATACTTTATGGATCGATAATGTGGAAGTAGTGATGTAAAGCCGGAAAATGTAAAAATTTTACAATTTTTTTCGTTTTTCATGCAACGTTTCAAGAAAAAGTTGCATCTTTATGACAGGTTTAGGTTTTAGTACACGTTTAGAGGCCGTTCAGCAGTGATGCTGGCGGCCTCTTTCAATTGCAAATGGAAGGTTTCAATTACTTTGTAGCCTCTACAGACTCCTTTCTGAAATCCTTCATCAACTTCATGATGTTCAACGCAGCCTTGCGTGCACGTGCACCGGCAGCCTTGTTACCCTTTTCAACCTGAGCATCAGCGTTCTTTACGAAAACATCGTACTCAGCCTTAATCTGATCTACAAGCTCTTTCATCGTGGTGAATTTTAAATTAGTTCGTGAAACATTGAAAAACTTCTGCCAAGATATATATTTTAAGCCTAAAAAACAAATTTTTTGTTGCTAAAATTATTATTTTCAGCTATTTGGCTTGTGTTTCACCCTCGGATGCGATAGTTTTGGGTTTTGTGTTTACGGTATTCATGGCTCTGTCCGGGCCTATTGTGGCCCAAGCCTTTACGCCGTCTATCACCCTCTTGCTTATCTGCTCCATCTCCTTTTTCTCTTCAGGACTCAATTCTCCCAGCACATATCCTACCTGCTGGCCTCTGCCGAAATCATTGCCTATGCCGACTCTGATTCTGGCATATTCCTGAGTGCCGA
Organism: Bacteroidales bacterium; assembly: GCA_017561265.1. The sequence goes on along the minus strand of JAFZDJ010000003.1, from coordinate 79,553 downwards.
TGAGCTCTGTGATATTGGTCAGGCCGTTGTGTCCTCCGGCGCTTCCGTTCTTGCGCAGACGCAGGGTTCCGAACGGGATGTTGAGATCGTCCGAGATCACCAGAAGGTTCTCCGGCTGGATCTTAAGCTCGTTCATCCAATAGCGTACGGCTTTGCCGCTGAGGTTCATGTATGTGGAAGGCTTGAGAAGAGTGAACTTCCTGCCCTTGAATGAAACAGTCGCCGTGCTGCCGTATCTTCCAGACTCAAAAACAATATTGGATGCCTGAGCCCAGGCATCCAATACCATAAATCCCATGTTGTGTCTGGTGTTGGCATATTCGACGCCGATGTTTCCTAGACCGACGATCAAATAATTCATACCAGTTCAGATTACTTCTTCTTACCTGTAGCCTGAGCCTCCATCTTAGCCTGCTGAGTTGCACGAGTAGGACGTACTGAGCAGATGATGGTAGCCTTAGGTGAAACGATTGTAACGCCTTCGTAGTTGAGGTCGCCAGCAACGATCTGCTTACCGATAAGGAGGTTAGTTGAGTCAACCTCGAGAACGTCAGGAAGGTTGTTCATCATAGCGCTTACGCGGAGCTTGCGGCTTGAAACGAGGAGCTTACCACCCATCTTGACACCCTCTGAGTGTCCTACTACCTGTACAGGAACCTCGATAGTTACAGGCTTGTCCTCAGTAACGAAGAGGAAGTCTACGTGGAGAGCCTCGTCTGTTACAGGGTGATACTGTACCTCGTGGAGCACTGCATAACCGTTTCTACCGTCATTAAGCTTGAGGTCGATGATGTATGAGTTAGGAGTGTGAGTGATAGTCTTGAGATCCTGTGCATCAATTGAGAAGAGAATGTTCTCCATTCCGAGTCCATAGATGTTGCAAGGAACCTGTCCTGCTCTGCGGATAGCCTTTACGACTGCCTTGTTGCCGGTCTCGCGTACCTGGCCGTTGAGTTCAACGTGTTTCATTGTTCTTTAAAAATTTAAAATGTGTTACTCAGTTTTTCGCTTGAAACGAAAAACCCCATTGCACCAAAAAGAGCGGCCTCTTTTTATGGGGCTGCAAAGATAGACAAATTATTTGAATATCAAATGTTTTTTAATACTTAAATCACAAGCCCTGATGCTTCGTTCCATTTCAGGGTCTTGTAGAACATATCCAGCTCCTCTTCGCCATATACAGGCAGATACATGCTGAATCCGGAGAATGTCTTTATCTTGAATTCGTTCATGAATTCAGGAGTATGCCCTTTATAAATCACGCATTGATCCAGAGCGTCGTGAAGCTTGTCCATATCCGCGCTGTCAGCTCCTGCTTCTGTCAGGATGCTTTCCAGGTCATAGAACCAGTGCTTGTCGTATCTGTAGAATCTCTGGACATGTGCCGGATCTGCTGAAGTGATGCCTTCGCGGTATTTTGCGAAAAGCTCTTTGCATACTGAAGCAAGAGGATCAATCTTTTCGCAGTCGATAAGCGATATCGTTGCTGATCTGTATACGCCGCTTTGGGTCTCATATTGGGTGAAATAATCATCACAGACACCCTCTACATCCGGAATGTCCTTCTCTAAAAGGCGCGAGGTAAGAGTCTTGTAGTCAAGTCCTTCTGCGAGAACTTCGGCCTGTGAGAATCCTACTTTCCTGCATTTGTCCTTGAGTTCGTATGCCACTTCCACGCCTCCCATCAGACATGCGTCGAAAAGTATGTAGTCCAGTTGCATAGGTATGGCTTCCGCAAAGTCCGGAAGGTCCATTTCATATGAAACTCGTCTGTCCGCAACTCCTGAAACATCCTGCCCGATACTCTTTACCATCGGAAGCGACGGGTCATGTTCCGGCTCTATGTATGGCACCGGTGAAGGAGCCGAAGGACCCTCTTCCACGCTGAATGGTCTTGCCTTGGCAAATGTGTAGCTGTCAGGATCGGAATAATATCCTGAAGGAAGATATCCTGTCGCATGCGATGAGAAGATCATTCCGTAGCTTCCTGAAGTGAAGTTGTCCTTTATATATGTAAGGACTTCCTTCATCTGGGCTGCCGACGATGATATCGTGCCCTTTTCGTATGTCTGCAATGTGTCGGATACTGTCGCGCCTTCCTGATTCCTATATAATCTTATAAGGTATGGTGAGGTAGGTTCGTTGTATGATCCGCTTCTTCTTGGCGAGTGGGTGTATACCAGAAGGATGTCATCGTTGCATTCGTTGCCCGGCAGCCATCCCTGCTTCAGATCCCTTATGTCGTCGAGAAGGTAGTTGCGGAGGGAGTTGTAACCGGCTGAATACAGAAGGAGAACCTTGCGGTTTTCTTCGTCTACGATACATTTGTCATCCGGGCAAAGCCATTCGCAACCCGTTGCAGCAGTGATTGTTGTCAATAAGATCAATATTCGTTTTATAAAGTCTTTCATTTGGATGATCGGATGTTTAATCTCGCAAAGATAGAGGTTTTTTCATATAATTCGTATATTTGCAATCTTGCACTATCAGAAATATAAATATCAGGATATATGAAATTTTTAGGAAAGATGTTTACAATTGCAGGCATGGCCGCAGCCTTGGTCTCATGTTCGGACAAAGCGGTTGAGAATGAAAGCGGTGATTTCCGTTATCTTATGGATGAGTTCGCCGATCTCAAGATCATGAGATATCAGGTTCCCGGATGGGATGGACTCACGCTTCAGCAGAAAGAATATGTATATCATCTTGCAGAGGCGGCAAAATATGGCCGCGACATCATCTGGATGCAGAACTGCAAGTATAATCTTCAGATCCGTAAGGTTATTGAGAATATTCTCGAGAACTATAAGGGTGACCGTACCTGCGAAGAGTGGGCACAGTTCGAGACATATGCGAAGAGAGTGTTCTTCAGTAACGGAATACATCATCACTATGCGGAAGACAAGTTCTTCCCTGAGTGCTCTCAGGAATATTTCCACGCTCTCATGGCTGCAGTAGGAGAGGATGATGCTGCGCTGGAAAATCTCATTTTCGATCCGGCTGCCTATCCTGCGAGAAAGGTAATGGACGGAAAGGACATCGTTGCCGAGTCTGCTGTCAATTTCTATGAGAATGTGACCCGTGCCGAGGTCGAGGCCTTTTATGCGGCAATGGTCGATCCGTCAGACAAGACACCTGTGTCATATGGCCTTAACAGCCGTGTGGTAAAGGGTGATGATGGAGTGGTCCGTGAGGATGTTTATAAGGTGGGTGGACTTTACGGCCCCGCTTTGGAAAAGATATGTGCCGAGCTTGAGAAGGCTGCAGCTGTAGCTGAAAACGAGACTCAGAAGGCATATATCGCGGATCTCGTGAACTACTACAAGACCGGCGACCTTGGTCTCTGGGATGAGTACAATATCAAATGGGTGAATGATACTCTTGGAGTCGTTGACTTTGTGAATGGATTCGTTGAGGATTATAACGACCCTCTCGGACGTAAGGCTACATGGGAAGGCCTTGTGAATTTCAAGGATGCCGAGGCTTCGCGCCGCACAGAGCTCATCAGCGACAATGCCCAGTGGTTCGAGGATAATTCTCCTGTAGACAAGCGCTTCAAGAAGAAAGAGGTGAAGGGTGTGACTGCAAAGGTCATCAATGTGGCGGCTCTTGCAGGTGACTGTTATCCTGCCGCTCCTATCGGAATCAACCTTCCGAACGCTGACTGGATCCGTCGTGAGCATGGATCTAAATCGGTCACTATCGCCAATCTTACAAATGCCTACAATATGGCGGCTCAGGAGTCTCCTAAGAACCAGCTGTCAGAGTTTGCATGGTCAGAGGATGAAATTGCAATGGAAAAGAAGTATGGAGCATTGACCAATGATCTTCATACCGACCTTCACGAGTGTCTGGGTCATGGTTCCGGCCAGCTTCTTCCGGAGACTTCTCCTAATGCGCTCGGAGAATACAGTTCTGCCCTTGAAGAGACACGTGCTGACCTTTTCGGACTTTATTATCTTGCTGATCCGAAGCTCGTAGAGCTGGGAATCCTTCCTGACATGGAGGCTTACAAGGCGCAGTATACAAGCTTCATCCGTAACGGAATCTTCACTCAGTTCACAAGAGTGGAGCTTGGTAAGAAGAATATGGAGTCGCATATGCAGGACCGCAAGCTCATCGCGCAGTGGTGCTATGAGAAGGGTCTTGCAGACAATGTCATTGAGAAGAAGGTTCGTGACGGAAAGACATATTTCGTCGTGAACGACTTCGAAGCGCTCCGCGGACTTTTCGGCGATCTCCTTGCAGAAGTTCAGAGAATCAAGTCGGAAGGTGACTATCAGGCCGGCAAGGCTCTTGTGGAGACATATGCAGTAAATATCGATTATGATCTTCATAAGGAAGTCCTGGAGCGTTACTCGTCTCTCGGCCTCAAGCCTTATGGAGGATTTGTGAATCCGGATATCGTTCCGGTGAAGAAGGGCGGCAAGGTAGTGGACTATAAGCTTGAATACGCTGACAGCTACCTCGGTCAGATGCTTCATTACGGCAGCAGGTATTCTACACTTTAAATAATGTCATCCGGAACTTAGTGAAGGATCTCCTCAAAGATTACGAAACCTATCTTAGAATAGAGCGTGCGATGTCGCGGAATACCGTGGCATCGTATTGCTCTGATGTGGAGAAGTTCATCGAATCGGTGAACTGTCCTCCGGATCTGGTGAAGCCTGAAGATCTGGAAATATATCTGCAGGGACGTTCTTCCATATCCAAGAGGTCGCAGGCAAGAAATCTCAGCTCGATAAGGTCGTTTTTCGGCTGGCTTGTGGTCGAAGGTGTCATTGAAGACAACCCATGCGACATGGTGGACAATCCCAAATTAGGTCGTTATCTTCCTGATGTACTGTCGGTAGATGAGGTGGATGCCATGATTTCGAGTGTGGATCTTTCTACATGGCAGGGTCTGCGCGACAAGGCTTTGCTTGAAGTTCTTTACGGATGCGGGCTTCGTGTGTCCGAAGCTGTGGAGCTGAAGATATCATGCCTGTATTTTGACGAAGGTTTTGTCCGTATTATAGGAAAAGGCAACAAGGAAAGGCTTGTTCCTGTGGGAGACATGGCTGCGGATGCCATAAACGCTTACCTGGAACGCAGGCCGGAACCTTATGATTCAAAGGCTGATGACCTTGTGTTCCTGAACCGTTTCGGAAAATCTCTCAGCCGTCAGTCCGTCTTCAAGATGATAAAGCGACAGGCGCTGGTCTGTGACATCCGCAAGGAAATTTCTCCTCACACATTCCGGCATTCCTTTGCAACTCATCTTGTGGAAAACGGAGCGGACCTGCGTATGGTGCAGGAAATGCTCGGGCATGAAAGCATTACCACCACTGAAATCTATACCCACATAGACAGCTCCACATGGCACCAAGAAATCCGTGATCTTCATCCCCGCAGGGAGCGCAGGAATGAAAGATCTCTTCAATAAAATTATTACATTTGCAGATTGATTCAAGTCAGAATATTAAACAATAAAGGAAAATGGATAAGAATAGTTATGCTTTGGGCATGAGCATTGCCCACAATATGATGTCTTCAGGCATCAGATCGATTGAGTTTGATGATTTTGCAGCAGGTGTGAAGGCTGTGCTTACAGGTGCTGAGCCTGCAGTTTCATTCCAGGAGGCAGGTCAGCTTCTTGACAAGTATTTCGCAGAGCTCGAGGCTGAGCAGAAGGCTCAGGCTGAGGCTATGAGTGCTGCAATGCGTGAGGAAGGTGAGGCGTTCCTCAAGTTCAACGCTGAACAGGAGGGTGTTGTCGTTCTCCCGAGCGGTCTTCAGTACAAGGTCATCACAGAGGGAACTGGCAAGAAGCCGTCTGCAACTTCACAGGTGAAGTGCCACTATGAAGGAACTCTTCTCAACGGAGTGAAGTTCGACAGCTCATACGACCGCAACCAGCCGGCAGTATTCGGCCTCAATCAGGTGATCGCAGGATGGACAGAGGGTGTGCAGCTCATGACAGAGGGCTCGAAGTACGAGTTCTATATTCCTTATGACCTTGCATACGGTGAGCATGGTGCTCCTGGAGCCATCCCTCCATATGCTACCCTCAAGTTCGTTGTAGAACTCATAGAGGTTCTTTAGTGAACTCTTTCATGGAAATATTCACCCTCGTAACGGGGGTGATTTATGTTATTCTGGAGATACGCCAGAAGAATTTCATGTGGGTCATAGGCGTGCTTACCAGCGTTGCCGCCATGTGGGTGTTCTGGCGCCAGAGTCTCTATGCCTCCTTTGGTCTCAATACATATTATCTTATAACGGCCTTCATCGGTCTTTGGCAGTGGAACCGTGACAAGAAGAAGGTCGGACACGAAGATTCCGAGAGTGCTGATGTCATCCATCTCAACCGTATGACATTCAAGGCTATGGCTGTGAGTCTGGCTGTTGGCATTGCCGGTATATTCGGCCTTGCGTGGCTGATGGAACTTGTGGAAAATCCGATGTCATATCTTGATGCTTCGGTTGCAGTGCTGAGTGCGGTAGCTACGTGGTGGCTGGTCCGTGCATATATACAGCAGTGGTGGCTATGGATCATTGCAGATACATTGAGTACTGTGCTCTGCCTGACTCAGGGTATGTGGTGGATGGCCCTGCTGTATGCAGTATATGCGCTTTCCGCAGTGTACGGATATGTCCATTGGAAGAAGCATGGGGAATATGTTTCAGATAAATGACTCTGCCTATGATCATCGTAGCTGAAAGCGGGGCGACCAAGACCGACTGGCGTCTTCTCATGGATGACGGAAATGTCAGGAATGCTTCAAGCGCAGGCCTGAATCCGTCTGTGCTCGGACCGGAACAGATAAACAGCATAATAGGTTCGGTGATACCGGAACTTAATCCGGAAGGCAGGTCTGTCCGTGAGATTCATTTCTATGGTGCAGGTCTTGTCAATGAGGCTGCAGCTGCTCCGTTGGCGGATGTCCTTGATATGTGGTGTCCGTTTTCGGACAAGCACTTCCATTCGGACATGCTGGCGGCTGCAAGGGCTCTGTTCGGTGACGGAAGCGGTATTGTTGCAATAATGGGTACCGGATCAAACAGCTGCCTCTATATCAATGGTGAAATCGTGCAGAATATCCGTCCCGGTGGATATGTCCTCGGAGATGAGGGCAGCGGAATGGCTCTGGGAAAGGCTCTTCTCGCAGATTTTATAAAAGGAATGCTTCCGGAGCATCTGGAAAAGGATTTTGTTTCAGAGTACGCCCTGGATTATGCCGGAATAGTGCAGAAGGTCTATCGTGAACCTGCGGCATCTGCATTCATGGCCTCCTTCGCCCCATTCGTCATGTCCAGGTCGGATGATCCGTATATGGCCGGTCTGGTCAAAGATTGCGTCGAGTCATTTGTAAAGAGGTCGTTGTCGCGTTATGAGCCTCAATCCGATATTCCTGTCGGGGTCGTCGGCTCCTTCGGATGTGCATGCGAAGCACTGCTTCGGGAGACGGGTGCATCATATGGCCTGACATTCGCCAGATTCCTTAAATCACCTATAGAAGAACTCGTAAGATACCATGGCATATAAGGAAAATTACCCTTCGAAGCTTCTGGAAGAGGCGGTGGATGCGATCAGCTCCCTTCCGGGAGTGGGGCGCCGCAGTGCGCTGCGACTGGCCCTGCATCTGCTGAAGCAGCCGCAGGAGAATGTGCATCATTTCACATCAGCGATCAATCATATGCGTGATGATGTGAAGTATTGCCGTGAATGTATGATGATCTCTGACGATGAAATCTGCTCCATATGTTCCGACAGATCCCGTGACCATCGTACGATCTGCGTCGTCGAGAGTGTCCGTGATGTGATGAGCATAGAGAATACAGGCCAGTACCATGGTGTATATCATGTCCTTGGCGGCATCATATCTCCGATAAACGGTGTAGGTCCTTCGGATATCACTGTGCGTGAGCTTGTTTCGCGTGTCGCAGATCTGGTTTCACCCGAAGCCTTGTTTGAGGCTGATGCCCCTGGTCGTGACGGAGCTCCTGCGGAAGTGATACTTGCACTCAGCGGTGATGTGGAGGGGGAGACGACGGCTTTCTACATATACAGGCAGATCTCGAAATACGGAGTCAAGGTTTCATCTCTTGCACGAGGTCTCGGCTTCGGAGATGATCTCGAATATGCAGACGAACTTACTCTCGGACGTTCGATAGTCAACCGTCAGGTCTTTAAGCCTTGACGGCTTTGTCATCAAATAAATTTGCCTTTTTCATCTGAAAAAGTTAAATTTGCAGGCTTGCATCTTTGTATGCAGGCCTGTTTCGTATGAAGTCAAACCTTTAAATCGGGAGGTAGGAGCATGATAGAGATCTTCTACAAGAAAGACGGACAGATTATGGTTTCCCAGTCGGAGACTGATCTTTCATCGATTACATATGAGGATGTTGTGTGGATTGACCTCTTTGTCCCGTCGGGCGAAGAGAAGAGGGCGGTGGAGTCTTTTCTTGGGACTGTCATTCAGAACAGGGCGCAGGCGGAGGAGATCGAGATCTCATCACGATTCTATGAGACAGAGAGGGCTATTTTCGCAAACACCAGCTTCCTTATTCCGGGTCCGGACGAATATAACGAAGAGACTGTTTCATTCATCCTTACAGACGAAATCCTCACCACATTGAGAGAATGTCCGTTGAAGAGCTTCACGGACCTTCAGCGTCGTATGCTTGCCTTTCCTAAGATGTATGATTCCGGCCACGTTGCCTTCCTTGGCATCCTGGAACAGCGTATCGACCTTGATGCGGACATGGTGGAGCTGGTCTCCAAGGAAATCACCCAGTATAACAAGAAGGTAAGCTTGGGAGAGGATATCAGCGAAGAATTCCTCATCGACATCAACCAGCTGCAGGACAATACCATGCTCATCCGCGAGAACATCGTCGACAAGCAGCGAGTCATCTCCAGCATCATAAAGAGCAAGAAATATCCTGCCGAATATCATTCGAAGCTGAATGTGCTTCTCAAGGATATCTCCTCGCTCATCAATCATACCAACTTCAGTTTCGAGAGACTTGAATACCTTCAGAACACAGTTCTCGGTATCATCAACCTCGACCAGAACAAGATCATGAAGGTTTTCACCCTTGTGTCCCTCATGCTCATGCCTCCGACCCTCATTGCCAGCTTCTTCGGCATGAATGTCAGATTCGGATGGTTCGGCGATGCCGGATGGTCATGGATATTGGCTCTGACCCTTATGGCCATATCGACCGTAATCATCTTCGGCATATTCAAGAGAAGGAAGATGTTCTAGAAAAGTTGATGAAACTCTTTGAAATTCCGAAAATTATCCATATTTTTGCGCGCTTTTTGACCGAAAGCGCGCTTTTTTATCGTAAGTCGCTTAAGGCAAGCACAATAAATAATGTTTAACCCACTAGTTTGTTTTTAATTTTACAATGGAAGAAAACAAGACAGTTGCTGCAGAGGTAACACCTGCAGTAGAAGAAACCAAGAAGACCGTTCTTAACGCTTCTGTCGCTCCTGAGAATTTCGACTGGGATGCGTTCGAGAACGATGATGTTTACGGCGGTTCAGTTGAGGCTATCGCTGAGCAGTACAACCAGACTCTCTCAAAGGTAGTTGAGGGTGAGGTTGTTGAGGGCGAGGTTACAGCAATCAGCAAGAGAGAGATCATCGTCAACATCGGCTACAAGAGCGAGGGTGTCATCATGGCTCCTGAGTTCCGTTACAACCCAGACCTCAAGATCGGTGACAAGGTTGAGGTATTCGTTGAGAACGCTGAGGACAAGAAGGGTCAGCTCATTCTTTCTCACAAGAAGGCACGCCAGCTCCGTTCTTGGGATATGGTAAATGCAGCTTATGCAGCAGACGAGATCGTAAAGGGTTACGTGAAGACTCGTACAAAGGGTGGTATGATCGTGGACGTATTCGGAATCGAGGCATTCCTCCCAGGTTCACAGATCGACATCAAGCCTATCCGCGACTACGATCAGTATGTTGATACAAACATGGACTTCAAGATCGTCAAGATCAACCAGGAGTTCCGCAATGTTGTCGTATCACACAAGGCTCTTATCGAGGCAGAGCTCGAGCAGCAGAAGAGCGAGATCATCGGCAAGCTCGAGAAGGGTCAGGTACTCGAGGGTACTGTCAAGAACATCACAGGTTACGGTGTATTCGTTGACCTCGGCGGTGTTGACGGTCTCATCCACATCACAGACCTTTCATGGGGTCGTATCAACCACCCAGAGGAGGTTGTTGCCCTCGATCAGAAGATCAATGTGGTTATCCTCGACTTCGATGAGTCTAAGAAGCGTATCGCTCTCGGTCTCAAGCAGCTTTGCCAGCACCCTTGGGATGCACTCGATGCAAACCTCAAGGTTGGTGACAAGGTTAAGGGTAAGGTAGTTCTCATCGCTGACTACGGCGCATTCGTAGAGATCGAGCCAGGTGTTGAGGGTCTTATCCACGTATCAGAGATGTCATGGTCTCCAAGACTCCGCATCGCTTCTGACTTCCTCAAGGCAGGTGACGAGGTTGAGGCACAGATCCTTACTCTCGACCGCGAGGAGAAGAAGATGTCTCTCGGTCTCAAGCAGCTCGTTGCTAACCCTTGGGAGAACATCCGTGAGAAGTATGCTGTAGGTTCTAAGCACAATGCAACTGTTCGCAATATCACTAACTTCGGCGTATTCGCTGAGCTCGAGGAGGGTATCGAGGGTCTCGTACACATCAGCGACCTCTCTTGGAACAAGATCAAGCATCCATCAGAGCTCGTAGCAGCTGGTGACGCTATCGAGGTTATCATCCTTGACTTCGATGAGGAGAACCACAAGCTTTCACTCGGCCACAAGCAGCTCCTTCCTAACCCATGGGATGAGATCGAGGCTAAGTACGCTGTAGGTACAGTAGTAGAGGCTAAGGTTGCTTCTGTAAACGAGAAGGGTGCAGTTGTTGAGCTCGAGGGCGATGTTGATGCATTCTGCTTCAACCGTGAGCTTGTTAAGGAAGACGGCAAGATGCCTGTAGCAGGTGAGACTCTCACATTCAAGGTTACAGAGCTCAAGCGCAGCGCTAAGAAGGCTACCCTTTCACACGCTAAGACTTATGCTGCAGCAGTAGAGGCACGTGCAGAGCGCGCTGCAACTGAGGCTGACAACACTAAGAAGGCTGTGAAGAAGATCAACTCAAGCGTTGAGAAGACTACTCTCGGTGACCTCGATGCACTTGCAGCACTCAAGAGCCAGCTCGAGAACAAGTAATCAGATGAATTTCACTCTTAATGTATTGGGCACGGCTTCGGCCCTGCCCACTGCAGAAAGATATCCAAGCGCCCAGGTACTTGACGTACGTGGGCGCTTATTTATGATAGACTGCGGTGAAGGTGCGCAGATACAGTTGCGTAAGGCTGGAATATCATTTCTCAAGATAGAGCATATATGCCTCTCGCATATTCACGGGGATCATATTTTCGGTATCTTCGGCCTGCTTTCCACAATGGCGATGCTCGGCCGTACAGCACCATTGAACATCTATGCCCCCGCAGGTTTCGGATCAGTGCTGGATTTCCTCAAGGGTAATTTCGGAGAGGGTTTTCTATATGAGGTGAATCATGTCGTTCTTGACATGAAGCAGCCGCAGCTTGTATACGAAAACAGAAGGACGGAGCTTCTGGCTTTTCCTCTGAATCACAGAGTGGATACCTACGGATTCCTCATCCGTGAAAAGATGCCGCAGCATAATGTCCGTAAGGAAGCTATTGCGAAATACGGTCTCAGCATAGCGGAAATAGGTGCACTGAAGAGGGGAGAAGACGTCATCCGTAACGATGGCTCCGAATCATCTGTCATATTGAATTCGGAAGCTGCGTATATACCTTATGTCCCTCGCAGCTATGCCTATTGCAGCGATACTGCTCCTTTCCCGGAACTGGCCGAGTGGCTTAAAGGGGTCACCCTCATGTACCATGAAGCGACTTTCCCGGCCGAGATGGAGGAAATGGCTGCCAAGACCTTTCACTCCACAACCCTTCAGGCCGCAAGGACGGCCTTGGATGCAGGAGCCGGACGTCTCCTGGTCGGTCACTATTCTTCAAGATATCCGTCCGTGGACTTCTTCCTTGATGAGCTCCGCTCCATCTTCCCGGAAACCGACCTTGCTCACGACCTCGATGTCATAGAACTTCCTCTTGTCATCCCGAATTGATTTTCCCTTGTCATCCCGAGCAGATTTCCCTTGTCATCCCGAGCGAAGTCGAGGGATCTATTCATTAATTATTGCTATCTTCGCGATATGAAAAGAATACTATCCATAGCAATCCTTTCGACTCTGATGTTCTTTGTGCCGGCATTGCACGCAGACGGCCCGGTCAAATCACCGCAACAGACATATGTGGAGCATTTCGCGACCCTTGCAGTCGAGGAAATGTACAGAAGCGGAGTGCCTGCCAGCATCACCCTTGCCCAGGGTCTACTGGAGTCACGTTACGGTCTTTCCGATCTGGCAGTGAAGGGTAACAATCACTTCGGAATCAAATGCCACAATACCTGGGATGGTGGGAAGATGTATCATGATGATGACCGCAAAGGAGAATGCTTCAGAGTGTACAAGTCTCCGGAGGAATCATTCCGTGATCACTCCGATTTCCTTAGATATAGAGACAGATACAAGTTTCTATTCGATCTCGAACCCACCGATTACAAAGGATGGGCTCATGGCTTGAAGAAGGCTGGTTATGCTACGGATCCTGCTTATCCTCAGAAACTTATAAAGCTCATTGAGGATTACGGACTTCATGAATATGATACAAAGCCTGCCTCATGGGGATATGAGAACGAAGACACGGTAAAGCCTCAGACAAAGCAGGATAAAAAGAAGCTGACAAAGGAGGAAAAGAAGGTTGAGAAGGCCAGGAAGAAAGCGGAAAAGGCAAAGACTCATCCGGAAAAGCGTCCTGAATCACCTAACAGCATAGAGCAGGCAAAACCGCTCACTGCAGACCAGCGTGAGGTCTTCCATCTTGCTTTGAGCCGTCAGATGTATTCGCTCAACGGTGTGCCGTTTGTATATGCGGCGGAAGGTGAGACATATGCTTCGATAGCTGCGACCTACAATCTTTTCATGAAGGAAATCCTGAAGTTCAATGATCTTGCTGAGGTACAGACCCTGTATCCCGGAACCATAGTATATCTTCAGGCAAAGAAGAAGCAGGCTCTTCCGGGACTGGAAAAGCATGTGGTGGAAGGTAACAACGAGACTCTTCGTGAGATCTCTCAGAGATATGGTGTAAGACTCGACCAGATCTGCAAGATGAATGCAATGGCTGCTGAACGCAGACTCGTTGATGGAGAAGTCATAAAGTTAAGGAAATAAAGATGACACTAAGATTGAAGATAACGCTTGCGGGACTCATTACTGCCGCATTGCTTGCAGGAGCCGCAGGCTTCGTGCTTGGAAGATATTACAGCGACAACAAGAAGCCTAACTTTACAAAGGATTATGTGCTTTATGTCCATCCGGACATGAGCGTCCGGACGGTGCTGGATTCGCTTCAGATCGGTGCCGGAACGTTGCGTCCGAAAAGTCTGGAACGTGCATTTGCAAAGATGGAAGTCGCTCAGAAGATGAAGCCGGGACGATATGTCATCGATCCTTCTAACGTCAGCATGTATGTGGCACGCATGCTTGTCTTCGGCTGGCAGACCCCTCAGAACATGACCCTGTCGGGCACGCTCCGCAAGAAGGACCGCATAGCCCAGAGGATAGGCTCTCAGATGATGGTGGACTCTGCAGCCGTAGCGGATGCCCTCAATGACGAGGCATTCCTTGCTGAATATGGATTTACACCTGAAAATGTGTTCGCTCTTATCCTTCCGGATACTTATGAAATGTACTGGACTGCATCGGTGAAGGATATCTTCGACCGTTTCAAGAAGGAATATGATGCTTTCTGGACATCTGAACGCAAGGCCAAGGCCGCAGCCCAGGGGCTCACTCCTATGGAAGTCTCGGTAATGGCATCGATAGTAAGCGGAGAAACCCTCAAATCATTCGAATATCCGATCATTGCCGGAGTATATCTCAACCGCTACAAGAAGGGCATGAAGCTTCAGGCCGATCCTACCATAGCCTTCTGCTTCGATTATACCCTCGACCGTATCTTGAAGAAGCATCTTACCGTGGATTCACCATACAACACCTACAAGCATGTAGGTCTTCCTCCTGCACCGATCAATGTGCCTCCTAAAGCCTGTCTGGAGGCCGTGCTGAATCCAGAGACCCACAAATACATCTATTTCTGCGCCAGCGAGGAGTTCGACGGAACCCACCGCTTCGCTGTCACCTACAGCGAGCATCTCAAGAACGCCCGTAAGTTCCAGCGCGCCCTCACAGCCCGCAACCGCGCCAAAGTTGCAGCCGCGAAGTAGCCGGAGCGACACAGACTATCGTGACAAGTAATCTGTGTCGCGTCTCGTATGGCAATCCATTGAGCGCCAAAACGGCCATAGCCGACAGTCTCTCCGCTCAGCAGATTACATGTCGGCATTCTATTTTCTCTTTTTTAAATGTTTTGTCGTTTTTTAAAAGAAGTATTTCTGTTTCTTTAACATAATCATCGTTATTCTTCTGACTTTTACCATCGGTAAGTACTATATCGTAATTACGGATGAGATAATTTTGTTATTTGATAAATAATTCAATATTTTTGTGTCATGAGAATAATATCAGTCAATAAGCTGAAGGAATATTGGGAAAAACATCCCGAAACCATGATTCCGCTGAGCGAATGGTATGTAAAGGTCGGAAAGGCACGATGGAAATCCTTCAACGACATGAAGCAGGATTTCAACTCGGTGGATTATGTAGGTAATCAACGTTATGTGTTCAACATCAAAGGGAATAGCTTCAGATTAGTTGTCGCTGTAAAATTCACTCCGCAAGTTGTGTACATCAGATTTGTGGGCACACATAATGAATATGACAAAATTGATGTAAAAATGATTTAGCTATGGCAAAGATAAAGAACAAGGAAACGTACGAAGCGATAATGAAGCGGATAGATGTATTGTTCGACAGTACAGATGAAAGCACATCTCCTGAAGATCCGAGACTTCTTGAGCTTGACTTGCTGTCCGAACTGGTGGAGGAATATGAAAAGGAGACATTCCCGATTGAAATGCCATCGCTTGCATCTGTCATTCAGTACAGAATGCATGAAATGAAACTGTCACAGAAGGATCTTGCAACTATTCTGGGAATGACAGCCCCCCGTCTTTGCGAAATCCTCAACGGCAAGAAAGAACCTACATTCCAGCAGGCCAGACAGATTGCAGCCAAACTCAGCATTGATGCCGATATAATATTAGCATAATCTTGCAGAAACCATTGAGCGGCAAAACTGTATTTATTCCCTGCAGCAGCGGACGGACAGGGCGGCGGCGAGATCGAATGATCGGGCAGGCTGGATGCCGTTTGAATCAAAGACCATTGCGTATCCGGCACCTCTGCTGGTCTGAGATGCTGACCAATAGTAACCGCAATTGCCTGCTTGACTGACAAAGGAGCCGGAATAATTGTATCCGGCAGCAGGATACCATATGCCATGGTCGGCTCCATATTTGCCTGCGAAGTGTATGCCGTTGCCATAGTATCTTTCCTCATAATTTGATGAGGAACCTAATGCCTTTGCCCAGATTCCGTTTTCTCCTCCGGTCGGGACACGCCATCCGGCAGGGCACGGGTCATAAATCGTCTTCCCCTTTGAGGAAGTAGCCCAACGGGTGTTGTCTGTTACAGAACAGCCTGTGTAAAACCAATCGCTATGAGCTGTTTCATCTTCTGCGAATAGTATGAAAGTCGTAGGATGTGCGGTTGCGTATTCTATTGTGCCGGTCGTCGGATCTGAAGCTACGGGTGCAGGCCATCCATGGGTTGATTTTGCAAGACCGGAATCACTGGCAGAACTGCGTATTTTGTTGGATCCCATGAACGGGTCCTTCCTTCCCCACTGATATAGCAGGCCAAGAGCTCCGACTTCCCCCTGCGCAGCAGATGTCGCTCCAAGATTCCTGTCCATCATGACGCCTGCTCCTTTGTCGTAGGTCTGTGCCTGAGGTTCTTCGTCTGTAAGCCAGATATGCCATGACCATAGGATATTGCCTTTTGCATCCTTGGCGGCGATGAGAGCATTGCCTTCCTTGAATCCTGTGGTCTGAAAACCGATGTAACCGTTCTCATGACAGACTCCGGCTATCAGATCCTGACGTTCCGGTGTGACATCCGTTCCGAAGGTTTCCCAGATGACAGATACAGAAGCAACTTCTCCGACAGAGGATCTGCTGTTTCCCTGCACCGCCTTGAACTTGTAACAGCCTTCGCTTGAGACTATATAGCAGTTGGCGGAAGCGGATGAGGAAAGGTCTGCTGCAGAAGACATGTCAAAGTCGAATTCTGTAGAAGACGGATGCATGATATCCAGTTCCCTGATGTCCGTTCTATTGTGTGCGTTCGTGTAGTAGCTGTAATAGTACCTGATACCTACGGCAAGTGAGTCGGATATAACAGTGAAATTTCCATCCTCTGAAATCTCTGTTGCGCGAATCTTCTTGTATTTTCCATTCCGGTTCAATACCTCGTCAAGTACGGAAGAATATATGAGACCGACCTCGACAAATTCCTTGTCTTCTTCCGATAACCCTGTTATGGAGCCTTCAAATTCGGCAACAACAGGTTTTTCTGTTATTATAGGATTCTCTGTGGCTGTTAAAGTTATGACCACATCATCTGTTCTGAAGTTCAGGACTTCTGAGGTGATATTCTCATCCTTCAATTCAGCAACTATGCAGTAGTCGTATTCTTTCCCGAATGTCAATGAATCGATATGTATCGAGAATTTCTGTTCGTCATCAAAGGCGTCTGTCGATACATTTTTGACGCTATGCTGGTTTATGTCGAATTTGTATTTATGTCCGTCATAGTATACGGTCACCTTGCATGAAGGCAGATCCTCCTCCGGTACATTGAGCTGTCCTGTGAAGGTAGCAGTTGTGGCCGTCACCTTGCTGAGAGTGACTGTCAGCGGATCTTTGACTGCTTCTTCACCACCACCGTTTTCATTACCACCTTCGTTTCCGTTATTGCCGGTGTTTCCGTTACCATTCTGTTCTGTGTTTCCACCACTGGAGGGATAATGTACTTCGCATGAGGTAAAAACCAATCCTGTGCACAAGAGCATTGCGCACAGGATCATGATGTAAGATTTTATGTTGTTTTTCATGTCAGCTTTATTCCACTTCCAGCGATTCCTCAGCCAAGGTCATGAGGTCTTCGAGATCCTTGTTGTCCGGAGCGCAGACGAGGACTGTTATGAGACTGTTCTTGCCGCGTGACGGAAGATCCATGCAGAAGAAGAAACAAGGGAGTCCGTCATCTGTCCATATATTGAATCCGTAGGCCTTGCGCTTCTGGAACTCGAAGCAGATGATAGGCTCTTCGTTTATTGCCAGGTCTTCTTCGCTGACCACCTCCTCATATGCACGGCTGGCTTCGATGTGGGCGTCGGAGCCCTCTGGAATCATGCCTACGCTGATGTTGATGCATCTTGCATCCCTGCCTCTGCCGCATAGATTAAGACTGTAGGATGTGCTTCCGTCAGCCTCTTCATATGTCTCTGTCTCGGAAAACCAGCTTCCCGGAATACGTATCTTGATGCCTTCGTATTGAACGGACTTGAATGATGTATCTTTCATGAACTTAGATCTTTACAGTGTGGTAATGAGGGCCGAAACGCTCGAATGCAGCACGGTCGAGTTCTTCACGGTGATCAGGATGAGCGATGCTGATGAGAAGCTTTGCACGCTCCTGCATTGACTTTCCGTATAGATCCACGGCACCATATTCAGTCACGACATAATGTACATGAGGCCTTGTGGTAACGACTCCTCCACCTTCGATGATCACAGGAGCTATCTTGCTGCCGCCCTTGTTCGTGCATGACGGCATTGCTATTATGGCCTTGCCCTGAGGTGCGAGGGAAGCGCCGTAGATGAAGTCGACCTGTCCTCCAACTCCTGAATGGAAGCGTGTTCCGATCGAGTCTGCGCAGACCTGTCCTGTGAGGTCGATCTGTACGGCAGAGTTGATGGCTGTCATCTTGGGGTTGCGTGCGATGACATATGGATCGTTGGTATATCCTACGTCCATCATCGCCACCATAGGATTGTCGTCTATGAAGTCATATACCTTCTGAGAACCCATGAGGAATGTTGACACGAGCTTGCCCTTGTCCGTAACCTTGTTCGATCCGTTGATTATGCCCTTCTCCACGAGCTCGAGCACTCCGTCAGCGAACATTTCTGTATGTACACCAAGATTCTTATGGTTTCCGAGCTGTGCGAGTACGGCATTAGGAATGGCACCGATACCCATCTGGAGGCATGCTCCGTCGTCGATAAGGGCTGCGCAATGCTTTCCGATAGCGATCTCGACTTCATTAGGGTCGCTGAAGTGAGCCGGTTCAAGAGGCTCGTTACCTTCCACGAAGATATCGATCATATCCATAGGAATCATCGCATCGCCCCATGCGCGAGGCACATTCGGATTCACTACGGCAATCACTGTCTTTGCACATTCGATCGCGGCGAGAGTCGCGTCTACAGATGTTCCGAGCGATACATATCCGTGTTTGTCAGGAGGGCATACCTGGATCATGGCAACGTCACAACGGAGGGCGCCACAGCGGTAAAGCTTCTGGGTCTCGCTGAGGAATACCGGGATATAGTCCGAATATCCGGCCTGGACGCTCTTGCGTACATTGCCGCCTACAAAGAATGCCTGATGGAAGAAGATGCCGCTGAACTTAGGGTCTGTATATGGAGCCGGACCTTCTGTGTGGAGATGATGGATGCGTACATCCTGGAGTTCTCCGGCCTCGCCTCTTCTGCAGAGTGCTTCGATAAGGATGCGTGGGGCGCTTGCAACGCTGCTAAGATGTATGTGGTCGCCTGATTTCACGACTTTTACGGCCTCATCTGCCGAAACGAATGTTATCTCTTTGCGCATAATTATATGATTGAACTTCAAAGATAGGATTTTATTATTAATTTTGCGTGTTTTAAAATTACAATATGCATACTAGAGAAGAAAAACTGCAGGCCTTTGGCCGTATTCTTGACATACTTGACGAATTGAGGGAGAAATGCCCATGGGACAGGAAACAGACCAACGAGTCCCTCCGTCCTCAGACTTTGGAAGAAGTTTACGAACTCAGCGATGCCATCCTCAAGGGAGAGGAGCGTGAACTTTCAAAGGAATTGGGAGATGTGCTTCTTCATGTCATATTCTATGCGAAGATCGGTGAGGAAAAGCAGCATTTCGATATTGTGGACGTCATCAACTTCCTGTCGGACAAGCTTATATACCGCCATCCTCATGTTTTCTCCGATGCACAGGTCGGCGATGCGGAGAGCGTGATCAAACAGTGGGAGATGCTCAAGACCACTGAGAAGGACGGCAACAAGAGGGTTCTTTCCGGAGTTCCTGACGGTCTTCCTCCGCTTCTCAAGGCCTATCGTATGCAGGACAAGGCACGCGGTGTAGGCTTCGACTGGGAGAAGAAGGAAGATGTGTGGGAGAAGGTGAAGGAAGAGTTAGGTGAGTATCAGGCAGAGCTTGATGCCATGGCGGTAGCCGGAACAGAGGAAGAGAAGGCTTCGGCATATGACAGAGCTGAAGACGAACTCGGAGACTTCCTTTTTGCAACTGTCAATGCGGCAAGACTTTATGGTCTGAATCCGGATACAGCTCTGGAGCGTACATGCGCTAAGTTCAGACGTCGTTTCACATATCTTGAAGAGCAGACTATCCGTAAGGGACGTAATCTGAAGGACATGACCCTTGCGGAGATGGATGCGATATGGGACGAAGGTAAAGCAAAGGGACTATGATATACGATTGGCAGGAAAGGACGGCGATGCTCGTCGGGGAGGAGATGCTGGATCATTTCCGCAATTCGACAGTAGCGGTCATCGGTGTCGGCGGTGTCGGCGGATATGCAGCCGAGATGATTGTCCGTGCCGGCATAGGCCATGTCATAATTCTCGACAGTGACGATGTGTCAGTTACGAACAAGAACCGTCAGCTTCTGGCTCTTGATTCGACTGTAGGCAAGCCTAA
Source organism: Bacteroidales bacterium (assembly GCA_017561265.1). The sequence continues at coordinate 59,416 of JAFZDJ010000003.1, read as the reverse complement.
ATGCGACGTGCTGGCAGCGCGGCTCAAGGACATCAACCCGGAGCTTGACCTGATTGTCATAAAGGAATATCTGGAAGCGGAGAAAGCAGGTGATGTCCTTGGGGAATATAAGATAGATTTTCTTGTTGATGCGATAGATACGCTTTCACCGAAGCTTCATCTGATAAAATACTGCATGGATGCAGGCATACCTCTGGTCTCTTCCATGGGAGCGGGTGCGAAGTTCGATGCTACCAAGGTGCGCATTGCCGATGTGTCGAAGTCGTTCAATTGTCCTCTTGCATATATTGTGCGTAAGCGTCTGAGATACATGGGAATAAAGAAAGGTTTCAAGGTGGTTTTCTCGGAGGAGCTTCCTGACAAGGAATCTATTGTTCCATGCGAAGACCGCAACAAGAAGTCACAGGTTGGAACGATCTCATATATACCTGCTGTGTTCGGATGCGTATGCGCCCAGGCTGCGGTGCAGCATCTGATGTCGCAGTACCCGCATAATGACGAATAATCCAATGTTTTTGCTATCTTTGCAGATTGTTGTACTTTACGAAGATTATGCGTTATAAAGTAAGAGAAGTGCTGACTCGCAAGGACCTGAAGAAGTTCATCGGGTTCCCGGTCAGGCTTTATAAGGGATGCAGTCAGTATGTGCCGCCTCTTTTCAAGGGACAGGAGCATGAACTGATGCATGCCGCTTCGTTGAAGTACTGTACTAGAAAGATGTGGCTTGCCGAGGATGAAGGTGGAAATGTGGTGGGACGTATATGTGCGATAATCAATCCGAGGTATAATGAAAAGTATGGCACCAGGCGTGTCCGTTTCGGATGGTTCGACCTTGTGAATGATGTCGAAGTCGGCAGAATTCTGATCGGAACTGCTGAAAAATGGGCGAAAGAGCAGGGCATGGACGAGATTCACGGACCTCTGTACTATAATACCTTGGGTCGCCAGGGAATGCTCGTGGAGGGTTTTGACAAGATTGCTCCGTTCTCATGTCTGTATAACTATCCATATTATGTGGATATGATGCAGGAGCTGGGCTTTGAGAAGGAATGCGACTGGATACAGTACAGGATGCCTGCCGATCAAGGTGTGGACGAAAGGATGAAGGCCATAGCAGCAAGGCTGATGGACAGGTATAAGCTGAGAAAGGCGGATTTCGACAAATTGAAGAAGGACCGCGATATGGTGCGCAGATTCTTCAGGACATATAACGAATGCTACGACGGTACGGTATATAATTTCGTTCCGTTCACGCAGGAAGAAATCGAGGAGGAGATAGATCAGATCATCGGTCAGCTGGACAGGAGGCTGTGCTGCGTGATTCTGGATGAGGATGATGAAGTGGCTGCATTCGGAATATCGATTCCGAGTCTGTCACGAGCCATGCAGAAGGCGAAAGGACGTCTTTTCCCATTCGGATGGTTCCATGTGCTGAAGGCCATGAGGGATTTCGAACATCTTGACCTGATGCTTGAAGGAGCGGCTCCGAAGTGGCAGAACACCGGAATATCGGCCGTCTTCCATGGAATGATGTCGCAGCAGTATGATGCCTGCGGTGCGAAATGGGCGTTGGCCAATCCTCAGATAGAGACAAACAATGCGGTGAATGTGTGGGCACGTTATGAGCATGAGCTCTGGCTTCGCCGCCGTTGCTGGATACGAAAGATAAAATAATACGATATATGGCAGATAATTCATTATTGGAGAAGGTTTTGGGCCTTCAGGAGAAATACGAGGCTCTTCAGAATCAGCTTGCTGATCCTGAGGTGATTTCGGATATGAAGAAATTCGTTCAGCTCAACAAGGAGTACAAGGAACTTACTCCGATCATCGAGGCTGGTAACGAGTTCAAGAGGATTCTCGAGAACTATGATATGGCGAAGGAGATCCTTGCCACTGAGAAGGATGAGGATCTTCGTGAAATGGCTAAGGAGGAGATCGCCGAGATCGAGCCGACTCTTCCGGAGTGGGAGGAGAAGATCAAGCTCCTGCTCATTCCTGCCGACCCTCAGGACAGCAAGAATGCGATTCTTGAGATCCGTGGCGGTTCGGGTGGAGACGAGGCAGCTATCTTTGCCGGTGACCTCTTCCGTATGTATTCCAAGTTCATCGAGACCAGAGGCTGGAGAATGGAGATCACAAGCCAGGCCGAGGGTGCAGCGGGCGGTTTCAAGGAAATTGTGTGCAAGGTGTCAGGCGACGGCGTATATGGTGTCCTGAAGTATGAGTCAGGAGTGCACCGTGTGCAGCGTGTCCCTCAGACAGAAACCCAGGGCCGTGTACATACTTCAGCTGCTTCGGTTGCAGTGCTTCCTGAGGCTGATGAGTTTGATATCGAGCTGAATATGAACGATATCCGTAAGGATACATTCTGTTCTTCCGGTCCGGGAGGTCAGTCGGTGAACACTACTTATTCAGCTATCCGCCTTACCCACATTCCTACAGGTCTCGTGGTGCAGTGCCAGGATGAGAAGTCGCAGCTCAAGAACTTCGACAAGGCTCTTGCCGAGCTCCGTACACGTCTCTATAATATGGAGTATGAGAAGTATCTTGCAGAGATTTCAGCAAAGAGAAAGACAATGGTGGCCGGCGGAGACCGTTCGGCAAAGATCCGTACCTACAACTATCCACAGTCACGCGTGACCGATCATCGTATCAACTATACTATGTATAATCTTCCGGTGTTCATGGATGGTGCGATCCAGGACGTGATCGACCAGCTCCAGATCGCTGAGAACGCAGAGCGTCTCAAGGCTGCGGAGTAATTATTCGTCTATAGGTTCGAGAAGAGGCTGTACTTCAGTGAAATAGCTGAGTACAGTGTCAGTATAAGTTTTTGTAACAGGAAGCGGCGGGATGGCCTCGTTCGAGAGATCGAGTACATATCCGTCGCTTTCTTTGCGTAATGTCGCGACTTTGTGGATGTTCACGATGTACTTTCTGTTGCACCTTACAAGACCGCTCCCCTTGAAGCTTTCTTCTACAGTCTTCAGACGGCAACGGAGCATGTACTGCTTCATCTCTCCCTTATTGTCTGTGTACCAGACCTTTATGTAATTGTCATCCGATTCGATATAGTAGAGGCTGTCAGGGTTCAATGAAAGTTTGAGCGCTCCGCTATTGTCGAAAAGGGTGATTTTCTTCATCTGTGCATCCGGCTTGACAGGCTCGTCAGTGACCACGTTCTCATAACTCATGAGCTTGATGGTATTGTTCTTGTCGATGATCGCGAAGTACATTCCGGAGATAAGATAAGGAATGCCGAGGGCTATGGCTCCGTTCTTGAGAGCGCGGCCGAAGATAGACAGGCGAGCCTCTTCCGCCGGCAGTGGTATGTCAAGGGTGAGGGCTGTGTAGAACGCGGCTATGAGCACAATCTCCATGATGCACCATAGTATGTAGGATGTGAATGTGTGCTCCATTATCCTCTTGCTTCTGTACATCAGCATGCGGCTGAAGATGAGAGTGAGCATGGATATGGCGGCGAAAATGATTGTGTGCGCGAACATTATTGAATCTCCCAGTCCGAACCATGCGGTTTCAGAGAAGGGAATGTAGATCACGAGAAAGACAATTGCGAACAGAACCGAGAAGGTCACTGTGCCGATGAGCTGGTATTTACCGAGAAGATATCCCGGGATTTTATTGTTTAAAATCATCAATTTCTTGTTTAAAGGAATGACAAATGTATGAAAATTTGCCCCAAATACCAAAATTCGCAGAAATTCGTATATTTGTAGATTGCTTAAAATGTTGATATGATGAAAAGCAGAATATGTGAAATGCTCGGCATACAGTATCCGGTGATTCAAGGTGGAATGGCTTGGGTGGCTGATGCGTCGCTTGCGGCAGCCGTTTCCAATGCAGGAGGACTTGGACTCATATCCTCAATCAATGCAGGAACTGAGGCTGTGCGAAATGAGATAAGGAAATGCAGGGAACTTACAGATAAGCCTTTTGGCGTCAATATCATGCTCCAGGCTCCGAATGCAGGAGAAATTGCTCAGATGGTGGTGGAGGAAGGAGTGAAGATTCTGACGACAGGAGCCGGATCCCCCGCACAGTATATGCCTATGTGGAAAGAAGCCGGAATCAAGGTCATTCCTGTCATTGCATCTGTAGCTCTTGCACTGAAGATGCAGCAGGCTGGTGCTGATGCAGTTGTTGCGGAGGGAGCGGAATCCGGAGGACATGTAGGTGAACTTCATACAATGCCACTTGTTCCTCAGGTCGTTGATGCCCTGGATATCCCGGTGATTGCTGCCGGCGGCATCTGTGACGGCAGGGGAGCAGCGGCGGCATTCATGCTCGGCGCTGATGCCGTTCAGGTGGGAACCCGTTTCCTATGTGCGGAAGAATGCAATGTGCATGCTGAATATAAAGAAAGGATACTTAAGGCTACCGATATATCTACAATGCTGACAGGCAAGGCTTTAGGTCATCCTGTGCGTTCGTTGAAGACACCGTTCTCAAAGTCCCTGGCAAAGATGGAGGCCGACCCGTCCGTAACTCCTGAAGATATCATGACATTCGGAACAGGCGCTCTCAGGAAGGCTGTTCAGGAAGGAGACAGGAATGGAAGCTATATGGCCGGAGAATGTGCCGGAATGGTAAGAAAGATAGAGCCGGCCAAGTCTATTGTTGAAGATCTCATCCTCGGAGCTGAGAAAATCATAACCGAAACTGCGGCACGTTTCTCGTAGTTTTATGTACTAAAAACCTAAATCAGTATGAACAGAAGAGTAGTAGTTACAGGAACAGGTGTGATCACGCCTGTTGGAAATGACGTAAATACATATTGGAAAAACCTCCTTGAAGGAGTGTGTGGAATTGATTTCATCCAGTCTTTTCCAACTGATGATCTTCCGGTGAAGATAGCAGGAGAAGTCAAGGATTTCAATCCAGCAGAGTATGGTATCGAAGCACCATTTGCAAGGAAACAGGACAAATTCACCCTTTTTGCCGTTGCGGCTGCATGGCAGGCCATGAATGAATCCGGTCTGAAGTCCGGTGAAGACGGCAATATCGATCCTTTCCGTCTGGGAGTTTATGTGGGATCAGGAATCGGAGGATTCGCAACCCAGATCCGTGAGACAGAAAAGATACTTTCAGAGGGACCTAAATGGGTTTCCCCATTGTTTATCCCGACGATGATCGCTAATATCGCGGCAGGAAACATAGCCATCAGGAACAATGCATGCGGCCCATGTCTGCCGGTCTCGACGGCATGCTCGACTTCGACTCATGCAGTAGGCGAGGCCTATCGTGCCATAAAGCACGGATATGCAGATGCCATCATTGCCGGTGGTACTGAGGCGGTTATCCTTCCTCTCGGCCTTGCAGGATTTGCAAATGCAAAGGCTCTTTCAAGATCTGAGGATCCGAAATACGCATCTCTTCCTTTCAATAAGAACAGGGGAGGATTCGTCATGTCGGAAGGTGCTGCTGTGCTTGTCCTGGAGGAATATGAACATGCTGTTGCACGCGGAGCGGAAATCATCGCCGAGGTCTGCGGCTATGGAAATACATGCGATGCCCACCATGTGACAGCGCCTCGTCCGGACGGAACCACCCAGGCTGCCGCATTCCGCAATGCGCTTGATGAGGCAGGCTATACATCAGATGATGTCCTTTATATAAATGCCCATGGTACAGGTACGGCCTTGAATGATGTCTGCGAGACCAATGCTTTCAAACTGGCTCTTGGAGATGATGCATACAAGGCTCATATCAGCTCGATAAAAGGCTCTATCGGTCACATGCTTGGTGCTGCCGGTGCCGTTGAGGCTGTTGCGACCGTCCTTGCCCTCAAGAACGGAATCGTGCCGCCTACCATCAATCTTGATGAGATCGAGCCGGAATGCGACCTGAACTATACCCCGAACAAGCCTGTGAAGGCTGATCTTACGATAGCCATGTCGGATTCGCTCGGATTCGGAGGACATAACAGCTGCGTGGTTTTCAGAAAATACAACGGATAAGATTCCGACGACTTGACCTATGACCAGAGAAGAACTCAAGGAATATATTCCGCATCGCGAGCCTATGCTTCTGATTGATGAGATCGAACTTGGAGAAGACGGGCATTGCTATGCGAAGTATCGTGTAAAGGATGACGAGATATTCTGCCAGGGACATTTCCCGGGTAACCCGATAGTTCCTGGAGTCATCCTTTGCGAAATCATGGCTCAGAGCTGCGCATTGCTGGTGAAGGAGGATCTTAAAGGTATGACTCCTCTATATACAGGTATAGATAATGTGCGCTTCAAGAATATCGTCAAGCCGGGAGATCTTTGCGAGGTCACGGCAAGGCTCAAGAGTCGCAGAGGACCGATGTTCTTCTGCGAAGCCATGCTGATGGTGGATGGGATGCTTTGCTGTAAAGGCGATCTGTCCTTCGCCTTGATTTAGAGCTTCTTGCGGTTTCGTCTGGTCTTTCTTGCCGACTTCACTGCCTGTACGGTCATCTCGTCGACCATGGATTTCTTTGCAGAAATGAAGTCGAAGAAAGCGGCCACGAGAGGAAATAGAGCCGTGAATGAGAATGTCATTTCGTGACGGTTCATCAGGATGTCAAGACCCAGCCACATCTGGAATCCGAGAGCCAGCAGACCTGCAATCACGCTTACACGGGCCTGCAGGAAGAATGTCTTGAAGCTGGCGCATGCGGCAACATGGGCTGTGATGAGCATGATCATCAGCACAAGGTATGGCATCTTCTCTGTGTACCTGATGGTGATTTCTGCTCCGTCAGGACCTATGATTGTCGCGAAAATGCAGAAGAACATAGAAAAGATGAGCGCTGTCGCTATTCCAAGATATAAAGTCTGAATCCTTTGCCACATGGTGTATTCGTTTATTACGGAAACGCAAAAGTAGGAATTTTCGAATGAAAAAACTATATTTGGCAAAATAATGGCGAAGTAAACTTCCTGATCGTGACGTATTAGGGAAAACATACAAACAACAGATAAAGATCAAGAATATGAGAATTGCTGAATCAGAACTTATAATCAATGGTGACGGATCGGTGTTTCACCTTCATCTCCGTCCAGAAGAACTTGCAGACAATGTCATCCTCGTCGGAGATCCCGGCCGCGTCGACATGATAGCAGAATATTTCGATGAGAAGGAATTCAGACATTCATCACGTGAATTCGTCTCTGTGACAGGTAAATACAAAGGAGTGAGGATGACAGCTCTCTCCACCGGTATCGGAACGGACAATATCGACATCGTCATGAACGAGCTGGATGCTCTGGCTAACATCGATTTCGAAACACGTGAGGTAAAGCCTGAGCACCGTTGTCTCAACATCATCCGCATCGGCACATCAGGAGCGATCCAGCCTGAGATCCCTCTTGGATCATTCGTTTTCTCGCATGTGTCTGTAGGATGCGACGGACTTATGAACTGGTATGCAGACCGCGACAAGATTTCGATGCTTGACATTGAAGAGGCGTTCAAGGCTCATACAGGATGGAACAAGCATCTTCCTGATCCATATTTCGTGAAGGCAGGTGAAAGGATGTCGGCACTCTTCCGTGACTGTACCGTTCCGGGCATGACCATAGCCGCATCAGGCTTCTACGGTCCTCAGGGACGTGTCCTTCGCATGCCTCTTGCAATGCCTGACATGCTCGATACATTCGAGAGCTTCCGCTTCGGCGACCTGAAGGTCACAAACTTCGAGATGGAAGGATCGGCGATTGCAGGTATCGCGGCTCATCTCGGCCATAATGCCGGCACCGTTTGCTGCATCATAGCTCACAGACATCACAAGGCAAGCAATCCTGATTACAAACCTCAGGTGCGTAAGCTTGTGGAGCTTGTACTTGACAAACTTGCAGAGTAAAAAAGATAATGACTATGAAAAGACTTTGGATATACAGGATAGCCGTAGTATTGCTCGCAGCAGGTCTTGCGGCTGTCCTTCTCGTACGTAATGACGATGCTGCAGCTGAAGCGGAGACCGCTCCTGCAGTTTCCGGATGGAGAAATATAGAGCCTGCCGAGATCGAGGACAATTTCGTGAAGCTTCTTCATGAGAATATGGGTCTTCTCACGGTAGGAGATGACGACTATGCCAATTCCATGACCATCGGATGGGGAACATTCGGCACTCTCTGGGGCGTTCCGGTTTTCAATGTATATGTGTCCGAGGACAGATACACCCATGGATTGATGGAAAAGTATGATACATATACGGTGTCATTCCTCAGCAAGGAGCATCGTGATGACGTGATGTATCTCGGCACGCATTCAGGCAGGGACGGAGACAAGATCTCCCAGACATCCCTTACTCTGGCATATACTGAAAACGGAACTCCATATTTCGAGGAAGCCTTCATGGTCATCGAATGTCGCAAGCAGTACGGAGCCCCTTTCGACGCTTCCCGCCTCGGTGAAATCCCTGCCGGCTTCTACGACAGGTCCCGCGTCACCATCCACTCCGCCTACGCCGGCCAGATCATGCAGATCCTGGTGAATGATGATCACAGATAGACCATTGTTCGCATAGAAAAATAGAATTTGTCCATGAAACCTCGGTTTTATGGACAAATTTGTTTATAGAGTGCATAATTGATGAGCGCCCCTTTTGTTGGACGGTTTAACTTCCGATATTGGTTTTGCGGTCGTGGCACTTAGCAGGCTTAGCAGCCCTTAGGCTGAGCTGCGGAGCTTGCTTTTTGCTTGATGAAGCAACCTTTACTGAATCCGATGAGCGGTAAAACCAGCATTGGTGGAAGTCTGTCCGCTCAGCGGTACATCACTCTCAACTATGTTCATTTCTGTGTCTTGAAACCGATCTTCTGCCGGGGTGGATTTATGCTGTTGTCCTTGACGGACAGGGCTGCTATGGCTTGGTAGATGGTGTCAATCTCCTGACGCATGTCCTCAGAAAGATCATTGATGGCTTCCAAGTTGTCCTCGTCATTTCTCTCGAGAAGTTCCATTTTTGCCTTGATTGCTTCAAGTTCGGCAGTCAGGCAAGTTGTTGACATGATAAAGTTACGCATTGCCACAAATGCATCAATTATATTTATGCTGATCTGAATTGCAGTCGGACTATGTAATACAGAAGATAACATTGCGACCCCTTGTTCTGTAAAAGCGTGTGGCAAAGAACGTGAACCTCCCCAGCTTGATATTCCATTTTGGAATTTCAAGTTCTCATCTAATGTCAACTGAAACATATATCTTTCCGGAAATCGATTGATGTTCCTTTTAACGGCCTTGTTCAGATTTCCGGTGCTTACTCCATATAGTTGAGCTAGATCTCTATCAAGCATCACGCGCATACCGCGTATCTCATAAATCATGTTCTGTATTTCAATAATATCTTTCATGTGATTGTTTTGGTTTTGTTAAAGCAACGATATCATGACGTCCAAGCTGAATACAATATCACCGATTCGTATTTCAGAACCATCTGATATATTCAACTTCTTCATGCTTTTTTATGGCTAATTTCTTAATCTGCCATTCATAAATCAACCCTCGGATGAAGATTTTTCTTTTTCTTTAAAAAGGTTTTTCTCTTTCTTTAAGGTTTTGTCGTTTTTTAGGGCTATGCACTGAAATTATCAGTGTGCAGATCCCTCGACAAGCTCGGGATGACAGGAGAGATTTCAGATCAGGATGACAGAGGGAAGCCCCCGCACTGACCTTAAATGAATGTCTTTCCGGCAGATTTAACAAAAATTTGATAAAAACCGTTGATTGTCTGAAAGTTGAAAGATTGTTGCAAAAAGTCGTTATTAGCTTACAGATTGTAAGCAAGGTGGCAGATGTTGTATGAATTAGATTTACTGAGGCTTAATCCTAATGCATTGTGTTAAAATAAGTTGTAAAAATAATGTGTTATCTTTGCAGCCTCAAAAGTAGAAAGTGTATGCGGCAGTGATGCCGGAAGTAGTTACATACTTAAATTGATTAATTATCATGGAAATCAACAACATTGGAAACAACGCAGGCGTTATCTGGAATGTACTTAACGCAAATGGTAAGATGACTGAGACTAAGCTTAAGAAGGAGTCTGGTCTTGGCAGCGCAGAGTTCTACACTGCACTCGGATGGCTCGCTCGTGAGGGCAAGCTCAACGTGGTTGTAGAGACTCGTTGCGGTAAGGATTGCGAGTATTATACACTCAACGCCTAATTCACCCGCTGCCTCAGCAGTAACTTAAAACAGCAATAACCATGAGGTTATTGCTGTTTTCTTTATTCCATATCGTTGATCTCATCCAAGACCTTGGCGGCTTTCTCATAACCGTCAGCCGGAGCCTTCCATATCGTTGCTATCACAAGGCATCCGAGGAGTCCGAAGATCACTGCCACAAGGAATACGGAATTCCATCCGAACTTGTCGGCAAGGTATCCGAAACCTATACCGGCGATTGTCGTTGCCGCGTATCCGAAAATGCCAAGGATACCGTTTGCTGTGGCACAGGCTCTCTTTGTCGCCTGCTGCGATGCCGCAACACCCAGAAGCCCCTGAGGACCATATACGAAGAATGCCGACAGGCAGATGAGCAACGCACTAATGAACCAATGTGCATTCTGAGGTATCCTCCAGAACAGGAAGAAACTGAGGGTCGCTCCTATTGTGCAAATGAGGCATGTCCTCTGAGCGTTATTGTGCATGAACTTGTCAGTGAACCATCCGGCTACAAGGGTTCCGAGCACGCCACCTGCAAGTTCGGACATTGCCACGATATTTGCCGAAAGGTCGATCTCAAATCCTTTGTACTGTGTCAGGAAAGAGGTTCCCCATTCCAGAATCGTGAATCGGATCACATAGATGCAGAAATTCGAAACGGCCAGGATCCATATGATAGGATTTCTGAATACAAGTCTGCTGAGGAAGTGGCTGTATGCCTTTCCCTTCAGCTGCTTCTCGGGTTCTGCCGTATGATCTTTCGACTTCTTGTCAAGCTCCTCCACTTCCGGAAGTCCTACCGATGAAGGAGTATCCCTCAATGTGAGGAATACGACAATGGCACCAATGAGGGCTATAGCTGCAGGTATGGCGAAACAAAGGTTCCATGCGGACATGCCGAACTTGGAAAGGAGCCATCCGCAGAGAGCTATGACGATGCCGGCACCTATCGAATGAGATGCATTCCATATGGACTGCTTGGTTGCCAGTTCCGATGGCCTGAACCAATGAGCCATGAGGCTTGCACATGGAGGATAGCCCATTCCATGGATGTAACCGTTTACTACCCAAAGAGATCCGATAAGATATACAAGTCCCATCGTTGCCTTGCCTTCAGCATCGAGAAGGTTGAACATTCCGTCAAGCTTAGGACTGAAGGCTATCGCGAAGTTTACGATGGCAGAGAGTACGAGACCGCCAGCAAGAAGTTTCCTGCGGCTGCATCTGTCGGCGATGAATCCGTTGACGAATCGCGAAAATCCGTAGATTATTCCGTTAAGTGTGATGAAGATACCCAGCTGCAGCTTTGTTATGCCCAGCTCTTCCTGCATGGCCGGAAGGGCTGCACTGAAATTCTTCCTCAGGAAATAATACAGGATGTAGGCAACCATAAGGACAATCAGTGTCCTCCACTGCCAATAGTTATACTTCTTTCTTATCTGCTGATCCATACGGTCTCCTGTTAATTATGATGCTTCATGTCAAGTTTGATCTTCTTCAACTCGTCAAGCGGTCTTTCCGGCTTCTCAACATCTGATGGGATTGGAAGACCTGAGAATTCACCGAAGTACTGGACGCATGCGTCACGCCACCAGCGTGCATCGCTCTCCTGGATCTCGAGCTTGGCACGAACGGCCTCCCAGCGCTCGGCATCGACATAAGGCTTCATCTCGTTCCAGACAGCCTGATAGCCGCGTACGGTCTGGATTCCTCTGTCATAATGGAGACAGATCTCATCCCAGAGAGTGCGTCCGGAAGCCATCTTATGCGTCCAAGGAACATGGTGGAACCAGAGAAGAAGTTCCTCTGGGCATGTCTCGATGGAGTTGTACATCGAAGCAAGAGGCTCATGGTACTGGTCAACGTTTCCGCTGCCGCTACGTGTCCTGTCGAAGCCCACTCCTTCTGAATCTGCCTTATGGTAATACTTTGGAAGCCAGTCGATTCGAGCTCCCGGAATCTCGCACCATGGCTCCGGACCATAATGATGTGTCCATGCGAAGATATGGTGGAAACCTAGCGGCATCATATAGTCTACAGCGGCCTCGCGTGAAGTCATCATCATGTCAAGAACAGGCTCGACAAACTCAGGCTCGTCTGTGAATGTCTGTGCTATCCACTCCTGTGCAATCTCCTCGGAAGTAAGGTTTACATCCCATGCCATACGTCCGAATCCATACCATGAAGACTGCGCGAAGTGATGTCCGCACCAATTTTCATCGCGTCCGATGTTGGCCACACCTGCAATTGCTGTTGTCTTGTAGACAGACGGATAAGTCTTGCCTGTAGTTATGTCAGCGATGGTCGAACCCTCAACCTCGCAGTATGTGTCGCTGTCAAGACACTCCTTGAACAAAGGAACGAGGTATACAAGATGGTTCGAGAATCCGAGATATTCCTGAGTAATCTGGAACTCAGCCATTAGCTGTGTCTGAGGCATAAGGCCGAAAAGCGGACTGAAAGGCTCTCTTGGCTGGAAATCGACCGGACCGTTCTTGATCTGTACAAGAACATTGTCACGGAACTGTCCGTCGAGCGGCTGGAACTCTTCAGCTGCCTGATTTGCTCTGTCCGAGCTCTTAGGTGAATATACGAACGCACGCCACATCACGATGCCGTCATATGGCTTGAGGGCGTCTGCAAGCATGTTTGCTCCGTCTGCATGGGTGCGGCCGAAGTCCTGAGGGCCAGGGAGACCCTCGGAGTTGGCCTTTACGAGGAAGCCTCCGAAGTCAGGAATCAGGGAGTAGATTTCAGCCACTTTATCTGCCCACCACTCTCGTACTTCAGGTACAAGAGGATCCGAAGTCTCCAGACCGCCAAGTGCTGCAGGGGATGAGAAATTGACTGAAAGATATACATGGATACCGTAAGGACGCATGATATCCGCAATCTCTGCCACTCTTTCGAGATAGTCGCGGCGGAGCATTTCAGGAGTTGCATTCACGTTGTTCAGAACGCTTCCATTGATTCCAACCGATGCATTCAGACGTGAATATTCCTTGATCAGATCTACGGGAACGGGCTCGCCCCAATGCCATATCGACCATCCGGCATAACCTCTTTCTACAGTGTTGTCAAGGTTATCCCAATGGTTGAGGATACGACGCTCGTATGAAGGCTCCTCCCTGATGTCGAGGGTGCCGTCAGCCTTGCCGGTCCTTTCAAGGCGCTGGAGGGCATATGTTCCGTACATGGCTCCAATCTCTGTCTTGGCAAGGATGGTTCTTCCTTCAGGAAGATCCTTGATCATGAATCCGTCGTTCTTCAGATCCAGAGATTCATCTATCTTTACTGCGGCATCCACCTTCGGTGTGCCTTCAGGGAGCCATAAAGCATTACCATTATCAACTGGCTTGCAGCTGATAATGGTAAGCATTATAAATATGAAAAAATAGTTGACTTTATTCATCAAGACCTTCGATTGGCTGAATTATGCCGTTTTCATCATATGTGAGCTCGCATACCTTGAGGCTCCTGAGCCATGTCTTTCCGCCTGAAGGAACGCTGTCGTGGTGGAAGAGCCACCATTTTCCGTTGTACTCAACGATAGAGTGGTGAGTTGTCCAGCCTACTACCGGAGTCATGATCACGCCTGCGTATGTGAAAGGTCCGTATGGGCTGTCACCGATAGCGTGGCAGAGATAGTGGGTGTCACCTGTAGAGTATGAAAGGTAATACTTTCCGTTATACTTGTGCATCCATGATGCCTCGAAGAATCTGTAAGGATTGTCTGCTGTGAGAGGGTTGCCTTCCTTGTCAAGGATAACGACAGGTCTAGGCTCCTCAGCGAATCCGAGCATGTCCTCGCTCAGGCGTACTACGCGGCTAGGAAGAGCAGGCTCCTTTCCTTCTGGAAGATATGCGTTCTCAAGAGCCTTGTTGTCCTGGTAGCGCTGGAGCTGGCCACCCCAAAGACCTCCGAAGTACAGATAATACTCTCCGTTCTCTTCGAAGACTGCATAGTCGATGCTGTAGCTGCCTCTTACAGGGTCTGGCTGTGGAATGAAAGGTCCCTCAGGCTTGTCGCTGATGGCAACGCCGAGGCGGAAGATGTCGTTTCTGTCCTTGAGTGGGAAGTACATGTAGTATTTTCCGTCCTTTCTTGCAACCTCGCAGTCCCAGAGCTGACGTCCTGCCCATGGAATGTCTGCAACGTCCAGAACCTTGCCGTGGTCAGTTACCTCTGCTGTCATAGGATCGCCCTCAAGGCTCAATACATGGTAATCCTTCATGTTGAAGTGGTCGCCGTTGTCATTCTCTACGAAGTCAGCAGGCTCCCAGTCGTGTGATGGATAGATGTAAAGTCTGCCGTCCCATACATGTACTGAAGGGTCAGCCATATAGTCCCAAGGACAAAGATATCTTTTTGGTGTTTTCATTTTTATAAAGTGTTATGAGTTATGTGATTATGCGTTTTTTGCTCTAGCTTCGATCTCTCTGTTGATGTTGTCGATCACGTCATCCTCAAGCTCGTACTTGGAAATGATGAACATAGCAAGGAAGAGGAGGACTGCCGGAATTACGCAAACGAGCCAGAGGATACCCTGCTCAGCGAGAGCTGTCTGCTGTGGAAGAGCTGCATCAAAGCCTACGATTGCGAGAACGAGACCAGGAACTACTCCGCCAAGAGCCATACCTGCCTTGAAGAAGATACCTGTAAGTGCGTTCACGATACCAGCGATACGTCTACCGGAAGTATACTCACCGTATGATACAACCTCAGGAACGAGAGCCCACATGTAACCGGTTGCTACGATCACACCTGTACTCTTCACGAACTGAGCGATGCAGAGGAGCCAGAACTGCTTGAGAGCCTCGACCTGTACAAAGATGTACATCATTGCCATACCTACTACGGCTGTACCGAGGAAGAGGTAGAACATACCCTTCTTACCGATCTTGCGCTTGATTGCAGGTACGAGAGGCATGAAGATGAATGCAGGGATTGTTCCGAGCCACATGAATGCTGTGGTCATCATCGGAGTAGCGCCTACATTATAAGTCATGAAATATGCGTCAGCCGCATTTCCTACACTCATCATAGAGAATGCTGTGATGAAGAAGAATGCAAGAACTCTCAACGGACGGTTGCGGAGGAACTCCATCCATAGGTCGCTGACCTTTACGTTCTCAGACTCCTTGGCATCCATCACGACTCTTTCCTTACACTGTGAGAAGCAGAAGATAAGGAGAGCGAGACCTGCGATTCCGAAGATAGTCATTGTGATGAACCATGCTGTAGCAGACTCAGGCTTGTCAGTGATGGCTGTTCCGTCGGCTGCCATAGGAGCGAAGATGGCGATTACCATAGGGAGTGACTTCACGATGAGGGCTCCCAGGTTGGCCATGAACATTCTTGTAGATGTGAGGATTGTGATCTCCTCAGTGTCTCTTGTAAGCGATGAGTTGAGGGCACCGTAAGGAACGTTTACCAATGTGTAGCACATGCTCATACCTACATATGTGATGTATGCGTAGATCAATGAGCCGCTGAACTGATTCCAGAAGCAGAGGATTGCAAGTCCTGCGAGAGGAATACCTCCGAGAATGAGCCATGAACGGTATTTACCCCATTTAGGATTGCCTTTGTCTACGAATGCTCCTACGATAGGGTCCCACAATACGTCGACAAGGCGGACGATGAGGAACATGAGGGCTGCAGCTCCAGGGCTGAGGCCGTAAACGTTTGTGTAGAAGAAGAGAAGCCAGATGCTGACAGTCTGGTAGATGAGGTTCTGGGCCATGTCTCCGGCTCCGAAACCAATCCTCTGAAGCCACGAAAGCTTGTAGAAGCCCTTAGCTTCGTTTGCAGTGTTGTTTGCCATTGTTTTTATTAGTTTTAGTGATTATTGTCTTAATAAGTACAAAGTTATTAAAAGATTACTGATTTTACATGCTCGAACTTGTTCAATTGCTTTATTTTTTTGATAAATACATGTTGAAATGATAACATTTCCTATAAAATATGTAACATGAAAATATCTGTGCCGCAGTTTCTTTGAAATTCCAAAATAGAATATTAAATTTGTATGATTTTGAAGTGACATCAAAAACTAACACATACACATTAATCATGAACAACACTAACGTAATGAATCTTGCTGCGGACAACATCAGAATCCTCGCAGCATCAATGGTTGAAAAGGCTAAGTCAGGTCACCCTGGTGGAGCCATGGGTGGAGCGGACTTCATCAATGTCCTCTATGCTGAGTATCTTCAGTACGATCCTGCAAATCCGAAGTGGGAAGGTCGTGACCGTTTCTTCCTCGATCCAGGTCATATGGCACCTATGCTTTATTCTCAGCTTGCTCTTGCAGGCAAGTTCTCTCTTGAGGAACTTAAGCAGCTCCGTCAGTGGGAGTCTCCGACTCCAGGTCATCCTGAGGTAGACCTTCTCCGTGGTATCGAGAATACATCAGGCCCTCTCGGACAGGGACATGTGTTCGCAGTAGGTGCAGCTATCGCTGCTAAATTCCTTGCTGCCCGCACAGGCAACCCTACATTCGCAAAGGAGACTATCTATGCATACATCTCTGACGGTGGTGTACAGGAGGAGATCTCACAGGGAGCAGGCCGTATCGCAGGTCACCTCGGTCTCGACAACCTCATCATGTTCTATGACTCAAATGACATCCAGCTCTCTACTGAGTGCGCTGACGTAATGACAGAGAATACAGAGATGAAGTACCGTGCATGGGGATGGCATGTCATCACAATCAACGGTAATGACTGCGAGCAGATCCGCAAGGCTCTCGACGAGGCCAAGGAAGTGAAGGGACAGCCTACTCTCATCATCGGTAAGTGCGTGATGGGTAAGGGTGCCCTCAAGGCTGACGGTTCTTCATATGAGCGCAACTGCAAGACTCACGGTGCGCCTCTCGGTGGTGACGCATTCAAGAATACAGTCGCTAACCTCGGTGGTGATCCTGAGAATCCATTCGTGATCTTCGACGATGTGAAGGCTCTCTACGCTAAGCGTGAGGAGGAACTCAAGGCTATCGTGGCTGCACGTCATGAGGAAGAGGCTGCATGGGCAGCTGCAAATCCTGAGAAGGCTGCCGCACAGGCAGAGTGGTTCAGCGGTGCTGCTCCTAAGGTAGACTGGTCGCTCGTTCAGCAGAAGCCTGGCGATGCAACAAGAAACGCATCTGCAGCAGTTCTCAGCCAGCTCGCTCAGCAGGTTCCTAACATGATCTGCTCTTCAGCTGACCTTTCTAACTCTGACAAGACTGACGGATTCCTCAACAAGACTACTTCAATGACAAAGGATGACTTCAGCGGCGCATTCTTCCAGGCAGGTGTTGCAGAGCTTACTATGGCTTGCTGCTGCATCGGTATGGCACTTCACGGTGGTGTGATCGCTGCTTGCGGTACATTCTTCGTATTCTCAGACTATATGAAGCCAGCTGTACGTATGGCGGCTCTCATGGAGCTTCCAGTGAAGTTCATCTGGACACATGACGCATTCCGCGTAGGTGAGGACGGCCCTACTCACGAGCCTGTCGAGCAGGAGGCACAGATCCGCCTTATGGAGAAGCTCAAGAATCATCATGGAAAGAACTCTGTTCTCGTTCTCCGTCCTGCAGACTCAATCGAGACTACACAGTGCTGGAAGATGGCTATGGAGAATACAGACACTCCTACAGCTCTCATCTTCTCACGTCAGAACATCGCTCAGCTTCCTGACGGAACTGACTACACTCAGGCAGAGAAGGGTGCTTACATCGTTGCAGGTTCAGACGAGAATCCTGATGTAACTCTCGTAGCTTCAGGTTCTGAGGTTTCTACTCTCGTTGCAGGTGCTGCTCTCCTTCGTGAGGACGGTCTTAAGGTTCGTATCGTAAGCTGCCCTTCAGAGGGTCTCTTCCGCACACAGCCTAAGGAGTACCAGCAGGCAATTCTTCCATGCGGTGAGAAGATCTTCGGTCTCACAGCCGGTCTTCCTGTAAACCTCGAGGGTCTTGTTGGTTCAAACGGTAAGGTATTCGGTCTCGAGAGCTTCGGTTTCTCAGCTCCTTATACTGTTCTTGACGAGAAGCTCGGCTTCACAGCTCAGAACGTTTACAACCAGGTTAAGGCTATGTTCTAGTCATCAGATAAAAGATGAAAAGAATATTTACTATTATAATGATGGCCGTTGCACATATGTGCGCGGCCATCGCTGTTTCGGCGGAGGTCAAGGCTTCTGTCGTCAGCCCGGACGGCGCTACTGTCGTAAACGTGATGGAAAATGAGGCCAAGGTATATTATCAGGTCGACCATAACGGGAAGAATTTCCTTAATCCTTCACGTCTGGGACTTCGTACCAATGCTTTTGATTTCACGGAGCTCGAATTTGTTTCCATGGATAAGGAACGTGCTGAAGGTGAATATGAGATGAACCGAAGCAAGGCTTCCAGAATGTCCTATGATGTAACGAAGGCTGTCCTTACATTCCGCAACAAGGAAGGAAAGAATCTTATTGTCGAGTTTCATGTCGGCGGAAATGACATTGCATTCCGCTATATCATTCCAAAAGAAGGTGAGACCGGAAGTGTCAGGATTTTCGAGGAGCTTACGGAATTCTGTTTCAATGATTCTGCAGAACATGACTATCTGAAGACATATCTGACTCCGCAGAGCCATTCCATGATCGGATGGAAACGTACGAAGCCAAGCTATGAGGAATATTATGGCATAGGCAAGCCGGTAACGGCTCCTTCTGAATATGGACATGGATATACATTCCCATGCCTTTACCAGCTTGGAACGGACGGATGGGTACTTGTGAGCGAGACCGGCGTAGACGGCCGTTTCTGCGGCTCAAGACTCAGCGAGTATTATGAGGCTCCTGGCAATTCAGAGGGAAGTGTGGCCGCTGCATATAAGATAGAGTATCCTATGCCTGAGGAAAACAATGGAAACGGAACTGCAGAGCCTGCAATAGCTCTTCCTGGTGCCACTCCATGGAGGACAATAACCCTCGGCGAGACTCTCAAACCTATTGTGGAGACTACTGTGGCATGGGATTTCGTAGAGCCTCTTTATGAACCATCCCGTGACTACCAGTTCGGAAAGGGTACATGGAGCTGGATCGTATGGCAGGATGCCAGCATCTGCATGGAGGATCAGAAGAAGTACATCGACATGGCTTCGGAAATGGGCTTCAAGTACAATCTTGTAGACAACTGGTGGGATACCTATATCGGCCGTGACGGAATCCAGGAACTGGTTTCATATGCGCGCGAAAGGAATGTGGAACTCTTCCTCTGGTACAGCTCAAGCGGCTGGTGGAACGATATCGAGCAGGGACCTATCAATATAATGAGCAATCCTATCCTCCGAAAGAAGGAGATGAAATGGATGCGTGACCTTGGAATTAAGGGTATCAAAGTCGATTTCTTCGGCGGAGACAAACAGGAGACCATGGCGCATTACGAGGCTATCCTCAGTGACGCAGATGAATATGGACTTATGGTGATCTTCCATGGCTGTACGCTTCCTAGAGGATGGGAGAAGATGTACCCTAACTATGTCGGCAGCGAGGCTGTGCGTGCATCGGAAAACCTTGTGTTCAGCCAGTATGAGTGTGATCAGGAGGCTCAGGCAGCATGTCTGCATCCGTTCATCCGCAACACTGTAGGAGTCATGGAATTCGGCGGATGCTTCATGAACGAGCGTCTTCATCGTTCGAACCAGCGCGGAACCACACGTCGTACGACTGATGTGTTCCAGCTTGCCACATGCGTGCTTTTCCAGAACCCGATCCAGAACTTCGCATTGGCTCCTAACAACATGCAGGATGCTCCGAAAGTCTGCCTGGATTTCCTCAGAGAGGTTCCTACCACATGGGATGAGACACGCTACATCGACGGTCTTCCTGGTGAGTATGTAGTGCTTGCAAGAAGAAATGGTGACAAGTGGTATGTCGCAGCGGCAAATGCCGTTGATCAGACCCTTGAGGTCAATGTAAAGGATGTTCTTGAGACCCTTGGCCTTGAAAAAGCTGATGTGAGACTCATCTCAGGAGGCAATGAGCCTTCAGAAACAGCTCCAAAGGCCAAACACACCGTAAAGGTACAGAAGAATGACGGTGCAGTCCTGATAATCGGATAATATCCTCGTCAAATCAGAAAATCCGGAAAGACATATTCTGAATATGTCTTTCCGGATTTTCTATTCGAAGATTCTTTTCAGTGTCTCCTCATCCTTGCAGTCCGAATACTTCGCCACAAATTCCTTCGGAGTCATTCCGAAGTAATCATGGAATGAATTGGAGAAATATGAATGGGTTGAGAATCCGACCTTATATGCAACTTCAGAGATGTTCACATTATTGTTTATAAGGAGAAAAGCGGCCTGCTTCAATCTGATTGACCTTATCAGACTGCTCGGAGATACATTCATCACCTCTTTCAGTTTTCGATTCAGATGGACACGGCTCATTCCGACCTCACGACTGAGATCCTCCACTGTGAAGTCGGTGTTCTCCATGTTCTTCCTTATGGTCTCGATGACTTTGCATACAAGTTCATTTCCCGGATCCTTCATCTGGATTTCGCTGAGCTTGTAGTCGATTTCCTTATTATACTTGTTTCTTATCGTGTCGCGTGTAGCTATTGCGTTTGAAATCGTACTCTTGAGTATCTCAAGCGAAATCGGCTTGGTAAGGAATCTGTCTGCACCGCTGTCTATGCACTTCTGCTGACTGTTTTCATCAGAAGACGATGTCAGGATTATGACAGGAATATGATTTGTCTGATGGTTCTTCTTGACCTTCTCACATAGCTCAGCTCCATCCATTCCTTCCATCATGAGATCCGTCACGATTGCATCAGGGATGGTCGTAGTGATCTTGGTCCATGCATCTTTTCCGCTTGCGCATACCTCTATATTATATATAGACTGAAGCTCCAGCTTCAGATATGCTCTCATCTCGCTGTCGTCATCCACAAGCACAATATTCCTCTTGGACTTTGTCTGCTTGGCCGTCTCCGTTTCAGCCGGGGCACATGTCACATCCTCATTTCCAGCCAGATCTTCGGTTGGCCTTTTTGTGTAAAGATCCTTATGGTTGGTAGGCTTGGTCATCTCCTCTTGAGTAAGATGTGAGCATCCTGAAGGAATCCTTATCGCGAATGCAACTCCAGTCTCCGTATTGTATGCCCTGATGTCACCGTGATGCAGGTCGACAAGCATCTTCGCAAGATTCAGTCCCACACCGGAACCGACTTTTGCATCCTTTATGTCTGTCTGGAAGAATCTGTCGAACAGCTTGTCCAGATATTTGTCGTCAATACGGCTTCCTGTATTCTCGATGATGAACTCGACATATTCTTTTACTGAGGAAGCCAGAATGCCTTCATTCTTTCTTGCTTTGCCTATGTGGATTGAAATAGATCCTTTTTCAGGAGTATATTTGAATGCATTCGACAGGATGTTGAATATGATCTTGTCAAAGTTTCCCTGATCGATCCATAGATTGGTCACTTCTTCTTCCGAAACCAGATTCATTCTGATCTTGTTGTTTGCAGCAAGATTGTCGAACGACTTCATGATGTCCTTTATGAAGTACACCACGTCAGTTTCAAGGAAATGCAGTTTCATCTGTCCGCTGTCGACCTTGCGCATATCAAGGAGCTGGTTTACCATACGCAGAATGCGGAGACTGTTTCGGTACATGAGATTGTAAAGTTCCTTCTGCTTCGGATCTGTTTCAGACTCTCTCATCTGTTTCAGAGGGCTCATTACAAGCGTGAGAGGGGTACGGATCTCATGTGAGATGTTTGTAAACATCTTGAGCTTCATCTCCTTGATTTCGGATTCTTCTTTTTCCTGCTTCTGAAGCTGAATCCTCTTGCTTCTCTGTACTAATGCCAGTGCTATAAGGATGGCAATCAGGATATAGATGAGGATTGCCCACCATGTCATGTACCATGGCGAAAGAACACGGATCCCGATTTCCCTATAGGAGAACTCCGCTGGCTCACCGTCGAAATATGCCTTCACTGCAAGATTGTACTTTCCGGGAGGAAGGTTTGTGTATGTGACTGTCCTTGACTCCTGGCCTGTATGATTCCAACTGTCATCAAAGCCTTCCATCATATAATCATATACGATCTTTCGTGGATTCGTATATTCCAGGACAGAGAACATCAGCGAAACCATATTGCGCTCATATGGAACCCTTATGCTCGTTGCCTGAGTGATATGCTTGTCTATGATATTGTTGTTGTCCGCATCGTATATTACAGGTTCATTCATGATGCGCAGATCAGAGAAATATAGCGGCGGCACAGGATGGGTGCGCTGATCCACGATGTGTGGATAGAACGATGTAAGGCCTTTGATTCCTCCGAAGTAAAGCTTGCCGTCCTTTGCCTTGTATGATGCTCTTGCATGGAACTCGTCTTCCTGCAATCCGTCATATTGATAATAGTTCTTGAATGTACCCTCAGACAGGTCAAGTCTGGACAGACCTTTATTTGTGGCTATCCAGAGACTTCCGTCGCTGCTTTCCCTTATCTCGTTTATGATGTTGCTCGGCAGGCCGTCAGCAGTAGTGTAGGTTACGGTATTCTTTGTTGATCTGTCAAAACTGAACAGACCTTCTCCTGTGCCGATCCAGATCTTTCCGTCCGAAGTCTCCCCGAATGAGATCACTCTTATCTTAAGAGATTCGTTCACCTCGTATCTGATGAGTTCCTGAATTCTGTGGTCGTAACACATCGGGCCGTTGTACGTTCCGACCCACAGCATTCCTGTGCGGTCTATGAACAGATTGCTGACCCATTTGTTTGCATCTTCAGCAAATGTCCTGATAACCTTCTCCTGTGGAAGGGATACAATGGACATTCCGTTTCCATGTGTTCCTACATATAAAATGTCTTCTTCCGGAGAATAGGCCAGACATGCTGTCTTGTCTGTAGCAAGAGATGCCTGATCCCTGAACTGACGGAATCCTGTCTTGGGGTCCCATTTCATGAGTCCGCCCAGATATGTCGCTATCCACAATGTGCCTCTCTTATCCTGGACTATGGACATTATGGAATTGTTGGTCAATGCAGAGTTCTCTTTTGAATAATGGCTTTTTCTTCCGTCTTTTCCGATGCGGAAAAGGCCTTCTCCATCTGTTCCTATCCAGATGTCTCCATTGCGGCTGTCTTCAGTGACTGATGTCACGCATGCTCCGTCCCAATTCTCATCGACTCCGAACTGGATTGATTCGAATCCGTACATGGATTTGGGAATTACCATTACTCCGCTCTGATATGCTCCGACCCATACATTGCCTTGGGTGTCTTCCATAAGGCTGTGTACTTTCCATGATGATATGTTCTGGTGGACATTAGGGAATTCGATTCCTGTGATATTTTCTGATATGGCGTCAAAAAGAAGTATTCCGTTGTTCTCTGTACCCGCCAGAAATGTAGATTCACCGTATTGCGGGAGAATATTATTCTTCAGAAGGCTCTCCACGCTGTATCTGCCCGCGCTGCTGTCCTTTGCCCGTCTTATTGTTTTCTTGCCATCGTCAAATATGAGAACACCATGGGTTGATGTTCCCAGAATCATGTTGCCGGTCTTGGTGTCCTCTATGAAGGATGTTGCTGTAATGGTTCCGTCTACTCCCTTGACATCCGGTATGATCGGGGATCCTGATTCCAGATCTATGATGGTGATGCCGTCATTTTCAGTTCCGATCCATAAACGTCCTTTGCTGTCCGCATGCAGCTCACGGATGAATTGTGACGGTAAATTTCCGTTGAGCTCTTCCTGCCTCTTTGCATCTATCTCCCGGCTCATAGGATCCAGAATATAGATTCCATATCCTGATGTGGCGGCAACGATGCGTTCTTCTCCTGTATATTCTACCTGAATGATATCTGCTATATGCTGGTCGGAAGAAGGAATGCTGCTGTCATTGAGGTCGACCTTGGTGAATGTGTTATAAGCTTCGTCGAAAATCTGAAGTCCGGATGAGGTTCCTACCCAGAATGTTCCGTGGTTGTCCTCATACATGAAGAGAACAAAGTCATTGCATAATGATTTCCTGTAGTTCCTGTTGTAGTGGAAGGTCGAGAAGTCCATTCCGTCGAAACGGGCCAGTCCGTTCTCTGTTGATATCCAGATGAATCCGTTACTGCACTGGTATATGTCGCTCACCAGACTGCTTGGCAGACCTGATCCTGATGTATAAATCCTAGAGGTCTGGGCGTTTGCAAAACAGATACATGATATTGATATTATAAGAGATAGGAGAAGTCTAGGTTTCATTTGTGCTATTATGTTAAGTTTAGATGTTGCAAAATTATTAATTTTTATTGTAAATTGACTATTTATGTTGTGAATGATACATGAATTTCTAATGTTTCGAAAAAAATGCTGGATGTGTCCGATATTTTTCGCTAAGTTTGTATCAGCAAAAAAATAACTATATGGAAAAGACATGGAGATGGTTCGGTAAAAAGGACAAGATCACGCTTTCTATGCTCCGCCAGATTGGAGTTGAAGGAATTGTAACGGCATTGCACGAGGTGCCTAACGGAGAGGTATGGACTCTTGAAGCCATAAATGATCTGAAGCAGTACATTGAATCTTATGGACTCAGATGGTCGGTGGTCGAGAGTCTGCCGGTGTGCGAGGCCATAAAATATGCCGGTCCGGAGAGGGATGAGCTTATCGAAAAATACAAGGTCAGTCTGGCTAATCTCGGAAAGGCCGGTATCAAGACTGTATGCTACAATTTCATGCCTGTCATCGACTGGATAAGGACAGACCTTCAGCATCCATGGCCTGACGGAACCTCGTCAC
Source organism: Bacteroidales bacterium (assembly GCA_017561265.1). The sequence goes on along the minus strand of JAFZDJ010000003.1, from coordinate 34,459 downwards.
TGTATTTTGATATGGCAAGGTTCGCATATTTCGATACTAAGATCCTGCAGAGAGAAGGAGCGGAGCATGACTATGATGCGTCGGTGCTTGAAAGAGTCGAGGCTCTTGACAAGGTCATGACAGAAGCGGAAAAGGACGATCTCATAGATTCGATCATTGTAAAGACACAGGGTTTTGTCAACGGAAACATCAAGGAAGGCGACCTTGCTCCTGTATCTATCTTCCGTGGCCTTCTCAAGCAGTATGAAGGCATCACAAGAGATCAGCTTCGTGAGAACATGAGGTATTTCCTCGCTGCAATCATGCCGGTATGCGAAGAGTACGGTGTGAATATGTGCGTGCATCCTGACGATCCTCCTTTCCAGGTGCTCGGACTTCCGCGTATCGTCACATGTGAGGAGGATATCCAGTGGTTCCTCAATGCAGTGGACAACCCGCATAACGGATTGACATTCTGTGCCGGTTCGCTTTCAGCAGGAGCGCATAATGATGTCGTTGCGATGGCGGAAAAATTCGCGGACCGTACCCACTTCGTGCATCTGCGCAGTTGCAACATACTTTCTGACGGCAATTTCATCGAAGCATCTCACCTCGAAGGACGTGGCCACCTGGTACAGCTTGTAAAGATATTCCAGAAGCAGAAGGCTGATCTCCCTATGAGAGTGGATCATGGCCGCACCATGCTCGGAGATGAGGATAAAGGCTATAATCCGGGCTACTCTTTCCACGGCCGCATGCTCGCCCTCGGTCAGGTCGACGGCATCATGGCTGCTGTTAAGGAGTTGGATAGATAAATCATATTTTCATGAGAAAGATTCTGAGGCTGGTTCTGGTGATGCTGTTGCTGTTGCCGGGATCAGCTTTTGCGCAAAGAGCAACATTGCGTGTTCAAGGTTCTGCAACTCAGCTGGTTGTGGATAATAAGCCTTACCTGGTTCTGGGAGGCGAACTTGGAAATTCTTCCGCTTCTTGTCCACAGAATATCGAAGCGAATTTCGAGAGATTGAGCCGTATGGGACTGAATACGGTTCTTGTTCCTGCGTATTGGGATCTTCTTGAACCCGTGGAAGGGGTGTTTGACTTCAGCCTTACGGATAAAGTGCTGGAAGAGGCAAGGAAGAATGACCTTAAGGTAATCTTTCTCTGGTTTGGAGCCTGGAAGAACTCCATGAGCTGCTATGCACCGCTATGGTTCAAGAAAGACTACAAGAAGTATCCGCGTGCGTATACAAAGGAAGGCAAGCCTTTGGAAATAGCAAGCGCATTCTCTGAAAATGTGTTCAAGGCTGACAGCAAGGCTTTTTCCGCATGGCTGAATCATGTCGCAGAGGCAGATAAGGATTACGGCACTGTTATCATGATCCAGATAGAGAATGAAATAGGCATGCTCGAGGATGCGCGCGACCATTCGAAAGAGGCGGACAGGCATTTCAAAGCTCAGGTTCCTCCGGAACTGATCTCTCATCTTCAGTCTCATAAGGCTGACCTTCATCTTGCAATGGCTGAAAAATGGTCTGCAAACGGCATGAAGACAAAGGGAACATGGACTGAAATCTTCGGTGATGACATCTATACGGACGAGATTTTCATGGCCTGGCATTATGCTAGGTATGTGGAAAGAATGGCCAAGATTGCCCGAGACATTTATGATGTACCTTTATATGTGAATGCTGCTATGAACAGCAGAGGCCGCAAGCCGGGTGAATATCCGTCTGCCGGCCCTCTTGCCCATCTGAAGGATGTATGGCATGCGGCAGCTCCGTCAATAGACTTCCTTTCTCCGGATCTTTATGACAACGGATTCAAGGAGTGGGTGGCAAGATATGACCTTGAAGACAATCCGCTCTTCATCCCGGAGACAAAACATATGCAGAACAATGGTGTCAGGGCTTTTTATGTCTTCGGAGAACATGATGCCATAGGTATCAGTCCGTTCGCTATAGAAGACGGTTCAGATGAACCGGGGACTCCTTTCGTGGAAGGTTACAGGAAATTGACCGAAATGATGCCTCTGATAACCGACTGGCAGGGCAAGGATGCGATGTGGGGCCTTCTCTTCGATCAGGAAGACAAGGAGAGGATCATCGTTGACGGTGATATGATATTGACATGCCGTCATAATTTCACTCTTCCGTGGGATCCGCGTGCTACAGATGGAAGCGTGTGGCCTGAAGGTGGCGGAATCATCATAAGACTGGCTGAAGATGAGTATGTCGTGGCTGGAAATGGAATCGTGGTCGAGTTTGCAACTTCTTCTGAGAAGGCTCAGGAAGTGGCGGCGAAGACTTTGGGTGAGGACGGCTTCGCAGCTGCGGGCTCATCTGACGGAACATCTTCACCACAGAATAAATGGAAAGGTTTCCGATGCGGTATCGGTACTGTCGATGAAGTGAATGTACTTCCAGACGGCTCTTTCGAATATGTACGCCGCCTTAACGGAGACCAGGATCATCAAGGACGCCATGTCCGTATCTCTGTCGGAGACTATAAGGTCCTTCATGTCAAGCTTTACAGATATCTCTAGCACAATAATTGACATTCATTCCGCTGATTAAATTATCAGTGAAATGAAACGTCGATTTGAAAATCTTACAAGAAGAGCCGGCCGTGCGATAAAGCATTGGTGGCTCATGACGATTGCCGGTGTGCTTGCAGTAGCGGCCGGCATCGCTGTTTTCGCTTTCCCTCTTGAGAGCTATGTTGCATTGAGCATTCTGTTCGGGGTGCTCATGCTTGTCGTAGGAGCAGCAAAGCTCATTGCTGCATCCACCAGCGGCAATTATTTCATGATGCGCGGTTATGTGATAACGGGAGGAGTCCTGGATCTGATCCTTGGCCTTTTCCTATGTATCAACCCCGCATTGTCAATGTATGCCCTTCCTATCATGATGGGATTCTGGGTCATGTACAACAGCTTCATCATAATAGGCATGGCAGGCGATATGGATACTTTCGGTGTCCGAGGTTCAGGCTGGACATTGGCAGGGGGTATTCTTCTGCTTCTTCTTTCGGTTCTTGTCCTGATCAATCCGTTTGGTGCGGGAGTTGCAACTGTTGTGGTCATGGCGGGCGTAGGCTTGATCATGTTCGGACTCCTGCTCTGCTCTTTGTCAATGACCCTGAAAGGAGTCCACGATAATTTCGAGTCGGAATACGACCGCTGATCGGTTAGTGTAGTGTAGGTGGCGTCAGGAGGGCATGTCTTGTCCTCCTGACGTGTTTTTATAGCATATTGCATTATTATTCTTATATTTGTGAGATATAACCATATTACCATAACACTACATGACCATGAAGACCAGAACCGTACTGTCGATCCTTGCTGCAGGATTGATTTTTTCTGCATGTGCCGGCAAGATTTACACGTGCAAGGAAGGCGGCGTTATCGTAAAAGTACAGAATGTTGAAGAAGACGGCCCGGCATTGGTGCGTCTGGAAGTCTTGGGTGATAAACTGATTCATGTCTCGGCAACTCCGGAAAAGAAGTTTGCCGATCCTGAAAGCCTTGTCATTCTGGAGCAGGAACGGAATACTCCTTTCACAGTGACATCAGAAGATGAGGTTGTGACTGTGGCGACATCTGCCGTAAAGGCCAATGTGCTCGTTACCACCGGCGAAGTATGGTTTACTGATCTTGATGGCAATGTTATCCTGAAGGAGCAGGCCGGTGGCGGAAAGTCTTTCGATCCGATAGAGGTGGACGGTACTCATGGATATAGCTTCCGTCAGGTTTTCGAATCTCCTGAAGATGAAGCATTCTATGGTCTGGGACAGCATCAGGCAGACGAATTCAACTACAAGGGAAAGAACGAAGAACTCTTCCAGTATAATACGAAGGTTTCGATTCCTTTCATAGTTTCAAACAAGGGATACGGCGTCCTGATGGACAGCTATTCGATGATGCGCTTCGGCAATCCGTCTGATTATAAGCAACTTGGAGAAGTGTTCAAGCTATACGATAAGGCAGGAAAGGAAGGATGTCTGACAGGAACATATGTTCCGGCTCAGGGTGAGACTCTTGTCCGCGAGGAGCCTAAGCTGTATTTCGAGCATCTGGTCGCACCGGAGATGGCGCGGGTGGTGAACCTCCCTGAAGGATTCCGCTTCTATGGGGCTGAAGTTACGTATGAAGGTTCGGTTGAGGCTCCCGTGACAGGGGATTATCAGTTCATTCTTTATTATGCCGGTTACACTACGGTGACTATGAATGGTGAGACAGTCGTGCCGGAGCGTTGGAGAACGGCATGGAATCCGAATGCGTATAAGTTTACCGTTCATCTTGAGGCAGGGGAGAAGACTCCGTTGAAGGTGGAATGGAAGCCTGACGGCGATGTCTCGTATTGCGGTCTCCGCGTTTATGATGTGGTAGATCCGAAGGAGCAGGCAAAGCATCAGTGGTGGAGCGAGATGACAAAGCAGATGGACTGGTACTTCATTGCAGGAGATGATATGGATGAGGTCATCAGCGGATACCGCACTCTTACAGGAAAGGCTCAGATCATGCCTAAATGGGCCATGGGATACTGGCAGAGCCGCGAGAGATACAAGACATCGACCGAAATGATCGAGGCTCTGGAGGGCTTCAGAAAGAGGAATATACCTATTGACAACATCGTGATGGACTGGAGCCATTGGGAGGAGGATGCCTGGGGAAGCCATGAGTTCGACCTTGCGCGTTTCCCTGATCCGAAGGCTATGGTCGACTCCATCCACAATCTCGGCGGACGTATGATGATATCCGTATGGCCTAAGTTCTATGTCGATACGGAGCACTACAAGGAATTCGACGACAATGGATGGATGTACAACAAGGCATATGAGGACGGAATCCGTGACTGGATAGGTCAGGGTTACCTTTATGGCTTCTATGATGCCTATGCTCCGGAGGCTCGTGAACTTTTCTGGAATCAGATGTACGAACACTATTACCCTCTGGGAATAGATGCCTGGTGGATGGATGCTTCCGAGCCTAATATACGCGACTGTACGGATATGGATTACAGGAAGGCACTCTGCGGACCTACGGCTTTGGGATCGTCAACGGAGTTCTTCAATGCTTATTCTCTTGTAAATGCTGATGCAATATACAACGGACAGCGCGGAGCTGACAATGACAAGCGTGTCTTTCTTCTGACCCGAAGCGGCTTTGCCGGTCTTCAGAGATATTCGACAGCAACATGGAGCGGTGATATCGCCACCCGTTGGGAGGATATGAAGGCTCAGATTTCTGCCGGTCTTAATTTCGCCGTCAGCGGTATCCCATACTGGACAATGGACATCGGAGGATTCTGCGTAGAGAACCGTTTTGTAGCAGGTCAGGAAATCTACAACCGTACAGGTAAGGAAAATGCCGATCAGAAGGAATGGCGCGAGCTCAACACCCGCTGGTTCCAGTTCGGAGCTTTCTGCCCTCTGTTCCGTGCCCACGGTCAGTATCCTTTCCGCGAGCCATGGGAAATCGCTCCGGAAGGACATCCTGCCTACGAATCCATTGTTTATTATACGAAGCTCCGATATGCTCTTATGCCATACATATATTCATTGGCTGGAAAGACATGGTTTGAGGATTATACCATCATGCGTCCTCTGGTGATGGACTTCATGGCAGATGCGGATGTGATGAATATCGGTGATGCATATATGTTCGGACCTTCATTCCTTGTTGCACCTGTATATGAATATGGGGCACGTTCACGCGAGGTTTATTTCCCGGACTGTGAAGGATGGTATGATTTCTATACAAATGAATTCATTGCAGGCGGAAGATCCGAGGTCGTCGATGCTCCATATGACAGGATGCCGCTTTATGTCCGTGCCGGATCCATTGTTCCTTTGGGACCTGAAATACAGTGGTCAGATGAGAAGCCTGCTGATGTCATAGACCTATATATATATCAAGGTGCAGATGGTTCCTTCACTCTTTATGAAGATGAGAATGTGAACTACAATTACGAGAAGGGACTCTACTCTATGATCGAGTTCGATTATGATGACGATAATAGACTTCTTTCAATCGGGGAGCGCAGGGGTGAATTCCCTGGAATGCTTGAGGAAAGAGTCTTCAATGTGGTTCCTGTGTCAAAGGATGGCGTCGGAAAAACGCAGACCGTCAGATATGACGGAGTTTCCGTGAAGGTCGCGCTGTAATTTGGAAAAACTTGCTAACTTTACAAATTGTACGATATTAAACTGATACGCTATGAAAAGAATATTGACTGTTCTCGCATTCGCTGCGATTGCATGCACCCCTCAGAAGGAGGAAGATCTGAAGCTATGGTATGATGAACCTGCGGAGAAATGGGTGGAAGCCCTTCCTGTCGGTAATGGAAGACTGGGTGCGATGGTGTTCGGTGGCCCGTCTGAAGAACGTCTCCAGCTTAATGAAGAGACTGTATGGGCAGGACAGCCTAACAGCAATGCTAATCCGAACATTGAAGAAGGAGCCCTTGAGGAGATCCGAGACCTTATTTTTGAAGGAAAGTACAGGGCAGCTCAGGATATGGTGGATCAGAAGATATTCTTCAAGACCAATCATGGAATGTCATATCAGAGCATCGGTGACCTGTATCTCGAATTCCCCGGACACGAGAACTATACTGATTTCTATCGTGACCTGGACATATCTGATGCTACAGCTGAAGTAAGGTATACCGTTGATGGAGTAGAATATCAAAGAGAAGTGATATCTTCTTTTGCTGATGATGTGGTAGCTGTGCACCTTACAGCTTCAGAAAAGGGAAAGATCAGCTTTGATGCCTCTCTGGTATCTCCTCATAAGAAGCAGACCGTTGCCGTTGAAGACGGGGATATCGTATTGAGAGGCGTGACCGGCGATCAGGAAGGTCTGGAAGGCAAGGTGGAGTTCACTACTCGAGTGCGTGTCCTTCATAAGGGAGGAGACATGACAGCTTCCGAGACTGAGCTTTCGATTTCGGGTGCAGACGAGGCCTGCGTCCTTATCTCAACCGGAACAAACTTCACTGATTACAAGTCTCTGACAACGGATGCGGACAAGGAGGCATCAGGAATCCTTGATGCGGCTTCAGGAAAGAAATTCAATTCGATGAAGAAGGCTCATTCAGCTGAATACAGGAAATACTTCGACCGCGTGTCCCTCGATCTCGGTTCGACTCCTGCGGCTTCAGCGACTACAGATGTAAGAGTCAAGGATTTTGCGTCAGGAGATGATCCACAGCTTGTGGAACTCTATTTCCAGTTCGGACGCTATCTCCTTATATGCAGCTCGCAGCCGGGCGGACAGCCTGCCAATCTCCAGGGTATATGGGCCGATGGCCTGAACCCTGCCTGGGACAGCAAATATACTACCAACATCAATGTGGAGATGAACTACTGGCCTGCAGAGATCACAAATCTCTCCGAGCTTCATGAGCCGTTCATCCAGATGGCGAAGGAAGTGGCTCAGACTGGTGCCGAGACAGCAAGGACCATGTACGGAGCGCGTGGCTGGGTGCTTCATCATAACACCGATATCTGGAGAATTACAGGACCGGTAGATTTCGCCGCGTCCGGCATGTGGCCTACAGGAGGTGCATGGTTCTGCCGCCATCTCTGGGAGCATTACCTCCATACAGGAGACAAGGATTTTCTTGCCGAGGTATATCCTGTGATGAAGGGTGCGGCGGAGTTCTTTGTAGACTTCATGATCGTGGAGCCAGAGCATGGATGGCTTGTGGTAGCTCCTTCCAACTCACCTGAAAACGCATTCATGCGTGATCCGGGCGACGTGACCGTATGTGCAGGAACCACAATGGATAATCAGATGGTTTCAGAGCTCTTCGGAAATGTCATTACGGCGTCGTCATTGCTCGGCGTAGATGCTGAGTTTGCTCAGAATCTTGCAGCGCTTTCAGAAAAGATGGCTCCTATGCAGATAGGTAAGCATGCCCAGCTTCAGGAGTGGATGTATGACTGGGACAATCCGAATGACCACCATCGTCATGTGTCTCATCTCTATGGACTTTTCCCTGGAAATCAGATTTCACCTTGGAGGACTCCTGAGCTCTTTGCAGCGGCTCGTAACTCCCTTAATTATCGCGGTGACCCTGCTACAGGCTGGTCTATGGGATGGAAGGTATGTCTCTGGGCAAGACTTCTTGACGGCAACAGGGCATACAAGCTTATAACTGACCAGCTCAGTCCTGCCGGAAGTACAGGTTTCTGGGGCAAGGGCGGTACATACCCTAACCTCTTCGATGCCCATCCTCCTTTCCAGATCGACGGTAACTTCGGTTGCGCTGCCGGTATCGCCGAAATGATGCTTCAGAGTCATGATGGAACTCTCCATGTGCTTCCGTCTGTTCCTGACAGATGGGCGGACGGTAAGGTAAGCGGTCTTGTGGCACGTGGAGGATATGTAGTGGATATCGAATGGAAGGACGGCAAGGTGACGATGCTCAAGGTCACTTCAAGACTTGGCGGTAATCTGCGCATCAGGACAGCAGATGAGCTTGTGATGGAGAATGGAAAGGAACTGGCATCGGCTGAGGGTGAGAATCCGAATCCATACTATGCCGTTCCGGAAGTCGCAGAGCCATTGATTTCATCCGAAGCTTCCCTTGAACTGGCTCAGATCTATGATACATATCTCTATGACGTACCGACTGTTGCCGGAAAGGAATATGTCTTTGTCGCAAAGTAGCAGATGAGTGCAAACGTACAGACCAACTCCGCCATTTCCGTAGATTGTGCGATCTTCGGATTTGACGGAGTCAATATCAAGGTACTTCTGGTAAGACGACGTACTGTGGATCCTCTCTATCATGATAAGGAACTGAAACTTCCCGGAGCGATGATCCGCGAGAACGAGACTTTGCTGGAGGCGGCTTCCAGAGTGCTTGAAGGCAGTACGGGACTCAAAGGACTTTATCTGAAACAGACCTCAATCTTTTCCGATCCCAAGCGTGTGGATGAATCCGAACTCGCATGGATAGGGCAGTATCACGGCATCCATACCGTGCGTGTGGTCACTGTCGGCTATTACGCTCTTGTGAAGCTAGACCAGGGAATGATCAACTATACCCGCCGACAGGGAGCCGTGTGGGTGAATGTGGATGACATACATCATCTGATCATGGATCATATGGATATCCTTGCAGATGCTCTGAGCGTGCTCCAGAAGGAAATCCTCCTGTCACCCATCGCGTTCAATCTTCTTCCGAAGAAGTTCACCATACGTCAGCTGCAGAATCTTCTGGAGGCTGTGTTCGGAGTCGAGATCGATAACAGGAATTTCCGTAAAAAGCTTTTTGCTTCCGGAATTCTGGTCGAAACTTCCGAAACCGAGGTCAATGTGAATCACAAGCCGGCACGCCTTTACACCTTGAACAAGAGCGCTTTCGGCAAAAAGAAACTTGATATAGTAAAAATCTTTACAATTTAATGTTGTCTAATATATTGATTTAAAGCAATTTGAATCAATACTTAGCGTATTTTTGGTACAAAGCGGATGAACTTATGCAAACATTATTTAAATTTGCATAGATGTAATATACAAAAATTGAATCACTAAAACTAACAACATGTATCTATTAGGTTATGATATCGGAAGTTCGTCAGTAAAGGCGAGCATCGTGGATGCAGAAAGCGGAAAGTGCGCTGCATCGGCATTCTATCCAAAGTCAGAGGCTCCAATCATCGCTGTAAAGAAGGGATGGGCTGAGCAGGAACCATCATCATGGTGGGAATATCTCAAGCAGGCGACTGCTGACATCCTTGCCGCTTCAGGAGTCGATCCTAAGGACATCAAGGCAATCGGTATCTCTTATCAGATGCATGGTCTGGTTTGTGTTGACAAGGATATGAACGTACTTCGCCCTTCAATCATCTGGTGCGACTCACGTGCCGTTCCATATGGTCAGAAGGCTTTCGACACTCTCGGACATGAGAACTGCCTCTCGCACCTTCTCAACTCACCTGGTAACTTCACAGCTTCAAAGCTTGCATGGGTGAAGGAGAACGAGCCGGAGCTTTATGCCAAGATCTACAAGATAATGCTCCCTGGTGACTATATTGCCATGAAGCTCAGCGGCGAGATCTGCACTACAGTTTCAGGTCTTTCAGAGGGTATGTTCTGGGATTTCAAGGAGAATTCCGTTTCAAAGATGCTTCTTGACTATTACGGAATCGACAGCTCCCTCATTCCGGAGATCCGTCCTACATTCTCAGAGCAGGGCAGAGTAAGCGCAGCTGCAGCAGCTGAGCTCGGTCTCGCAGAAGGCACCCCTATCACATACCGTGGTGGTGACCAGCCGAACAACGCTCTCTCTCTCAATGTGTTCAATCCTGGTGAAATCGCTTCTACAGCAGGAACATCCGGCGTAGTATACGGAGTCCTCGGAGAAGTGAACTATGACGCAAAGTCACGTGTGAATACATTCGCACACGTAAACCATACAGATGAGCAGACCCGTCTCGGAGTCCTCCTCTGCATCAACGGTACAGGTATCCTCAACTCATGGATGAAGAGGAATGTCGCTCCGGAAGGCATTTCATATGCAGATATGAACGACGTTGCGGCTCAGGCTCCTATCGGCAGCGCAGGTGTAAGCATTCTTCCGTTCGGTAATGGCGCAGAGCGTATGCTTGAGAACAGAGAGGTAGGTGCGTCTATCCACGGCGTGAACTTCAACGTACACAACAAGTCACACCTTCTCCGTGCAGCTCAGGAGGGTATCGTATTCTCCTTCAAGTATGGAATCGAGGTCATGGAGCAGATGGGTATGAATGTGAGTAAGATCCATGCAGGTCATGCCAACATGTTCCTCAGCCCTATCTTCCGCGACACTCTCGCAGGTGTTACAGGTGCTGTGATCGATCTTTATGACACAGACGGTTCTGTAGGTGCTGCCAAGGGTGCAGGTATCGGTGCTGGTATCTACAAGGACAACAACGAGGCATTCGCAACTCTCGAGAAGCTTGCAGTAATCGAGCCATCTGTTGCTGATGCACAGGCATATGCAGATGCATACGAGACTTGGAAATCAAGATTATCATAATAATAAATCATACTAACTTACAATTACACTTAAAATTATGGCAAACAAAGAATTTTTCCCTGGTATCGGTAAGATCCAGTTCGAAGGCAAGGAGAGCAGAAACCCAATGGCTTTCCGTTATTATGACGCAAACAAGGTAGTCCTCGGCAAGACTATGGCTGAGTGGCTTAAGTTCGCTATGGCTTGGTGGCATACTCTCTGCGCAGAGGGAGCTGACCAGTTCGGTGGCGGTACAAAGTCATTCCCTTGGAACGCAGCTACTGATGCAGTAGAGGTTGCTAAGGCTAAGGTTGACGCAGGTTTCGAGTTCATGCAGAAGATGGGTATCGAGTACTATTGCTTCCACGATGTTGACCTCGTTGACGAGGGTGCAAACGTTGAGGAGTATGAGGCTAACCTTAAGGCTGTTGTAGCTTATCTCAAGGAGAAGCAGGCTGAGACAGGTATCAAGCTCCTTTGGGGAACAGCTAACGTATTCGGTAACAAGAGATATATGAACGGTGCTGCTACAAACCCTGATTTCGACGTTGTAGCACGTGCTGCTGTTCAGATCAAGAACGCTATCGACGCTACTATCGAGCTCGGCGGTCAGAACTATGTATTCTGGGGCGGTCGTGAGGGTTACATGTCACTCCTCAACACAGACCAGAAGAGAGAGAAGGAGCACCTCGCACAGATGCTTACACTCGCTCGTGACTACGCTCGTTCAAAGGGCTTCACAGGAACATTCCTTATCGAGCCTAAGCCAATGGAGCCTTCAAAGCACCAGTACGATGTTGATACAGAGACTGTAATCGGCTTCCTTAAGGCTCACGGTCTTGAGAATGACTTCAAGGTGAACATCGAGGTTAACCACGCTACTCTCGCAGGTCACACATTCGAGCACGAGCTTGCAGTTGCTGTTGACAACAACATGCTCGGTTCTATCGACGCTAACCGTGGTGACTACCAGAACGGATGGGATACTGACCAGTTCCCAATCGACAACTACGAGCTCACTCAGGCTATGATGCAGATCATCCGTGGTGGCGGACTCGGAAACGGTGGTACAAACTTCGACGCTAAGACTCGTCGTAACTCTACTGACCTTGAGGACATCTTCATCGCACACATCGCTGGTATGGACGCTATGGCACGTGCTCTCGAGTGCGCTGCAGCTCTTCTCGAGGAGAGCCCATACAAGAAGATGCTTGCTGAGCGTTATGCATCATTCGACGCTGGTAAGGGTAAGGAGTTCGAAGAGGGCAAGCTTACTCTCGAGGACGTTTACGCTTACGGTAAGGAGGTTAACGAGCCTAAGCTTACTTCTGGAAAGCAGGAGCTTTACGAGGCTATCCTCAACATGTATTGCTAATCAGATCATCAGCTATGCCGGAAATGACTATGTCGTTTCCGGCATTGTCTGAACAATGTAATCCCCGGTCAATCCGGGGATCTTTGTATAACAACATACTATTATAACTATGACTAACACAAACGACAAAGGCAGCAAGGGTTATCTCTTTTCGATCGTCCTTGTAGCCGTAATCGGAGGTCTCCTCTTCGGATATGACACTGCTGTGATTTCAGGAGCAGAGAAGGGACTTCAGGCCTTCTTCATCGGTGCCAAGGACTTCGTCTATACTGACTTCCTTCACGGTATCACATCATCAAGCGCCCTTCTGGGATGTATCATCGGTGCTGCAATCTCAGGCGTATGTGCTTCAAGGATGGGACGTAGAAAATCCCTCATCATGGCGGGTGTATTCTTCTTCCTTTCAGCTCTCGGATCTTATGCTCCGGAGTTCCTTTTCTTCCCTAAGGGTGAGGCTACATTCTCTCTTCTTATCGCTTTCAACCTCTACCGTGTGCTCGGTGGTATCGGTGTAGGTCTTGCATCCGCAATCTGCCCTATGTACATTGCTGAGGTGGCTCCAAGCAACCTTCGCGGTACTCTCGTGTCGTGGAACCAGTTCGCCATCATCTTCGGTCAGCTCGTGGTTTACTTCGTGAATTTCCTTATTCTCGGCGACAATATCACACCTGCAATCCAGAAGATGGCTAACGGTATCTATCAGATCATGAACCCAGGCGAAGCTCAGTGGATGATCGCTACAGGTTGGAGATACATGTTCCTCAGCGAGGCAGTTCCTGCAGGACTCTTCACACTCCTCCTCTTCCTCGTTCCTGAGACTCCACGTTATCTTGCAATGATAGGAAAGGATGAGCAGGCTCTCTACATCCTCTCTAAGATCAACGGTAAGAACAAGGCTCAGACTATTCTTGCAGACATCAAGGCAACAGTGACTGAGAAGACTGAGAAACTCTTCACTTACGGATGGCTTGTGATCTTCGTAGGTATCATGCTCAGCGTATTCCAGCAGGCAGTAGGTATCAATGCGGTTCTCTATTTCGCACCTCGTATTTTCGAATCTCTCGGAATGGGCAACCCAATGATGCAGACAGTCCTCATGGGTATCGTGAACATCACATTCACCCTCATCGCCATCTTCACCGTAGAGAAGCTCGGACGTAAGCCTCTTCTTATCGTAGGATCTCTCGGTATGGCAGTCGGTGCTGCGGGTGTAGCTCTTACCAGCGTTTCTGCAGCTCTTCCTCCAATCGTTGCTGTCATCAGCATCATGATCTACAGTGCATCATTCATGTTCAGCTGGGGTCCTATCTGCTGGGTACTCATCTCAGAGATCTTCCCTAACACCATCCGTGGTGCGGCTGTTGCTATCGCTGTAGCATTCCAGTGGATCTTCAACTTCATAGTTTCTTCAACATTCCTCCCTATGTACAACATGAGTCTCGGCTCTATGGGTCAGAACTTCGGCCATGCGTTTACATACGGTCTTTACGGAGTGATCTGCGTTCTTGCAGCTATCTTCGTATGGAAGCTTGTTCCTGAGACAAAGGGCAAGACTCTCGAGGATATGTCAAAGCTCTGGAAGAAGGAAAAGTAATCTAACTCCCGGACATTAAAGAAAATCGGTTCTCATACGGGTTAAAGTCATGACCCATGTGAGAACCGATTTTAGTTTTATGTCTTTATGGACGTGAATCCTTCAGGAGGATTCCTGACAGATTTATAGCAATTGTATGGTTACGTTTCTCTCATAACGAGTTGGCTTGACCTGATAACCCGGCAATACGAAACATGCTGTACATCCCACTCCTGTAGTCTGGTAATCCAGATTGAGGGTCACTCCTTCCTGTCTTTGCAGCTGATATGTGTACACTGCCTTGGTAAGGTTTTCGGTAGAGTAGTTGTACGCATTGAAATTGAACAATTCGTCCATTGAGAATCGCAGACCATGGCCGGAAGCGCTTCTCATCTCAAGCCAGCGGTTGTCGCATCTGAGTCCGCAGTCCTGAGGTATCAGGTATGGCTCGAACATTCCGTCGACGTTGTTCTCATATATGCCTACAGGATAGCCGGTCTTTCTGTCCGGATAGTTCTCTTCCGGTCCGCGTCCGTACCATTTCACCTGCTGCATCTTTTCGTTCAAGGTCAGAGTAAGGCCGATTCGAGGCAGAAGCTCCGGCATTGAGCCTTCCGGCTCAAGAGTATGGTGGATGTCGATCGAGCCGTCTCCGTTGATGCGGTATTCGTAAATCTCGGAATATCCGATGTATCTTACGCCGAAGATGTATGCATCAAGTGATGTGTTCACTGCAGGACCGAACTGAGCGAAGCTGCGTACATTTATATATACCTGTCCGTCAGCCTCAAATGCCTCGCATGAAATCGGCATTCGGGTTATTTCATCAATGTTGTTGCTGTAGTACTCGTTTGCGATCTGTGAGCCGTTCCATGCCTTCTTGTTGTTATAGGAAATGTTGCCCTGGCTCCAGCTGTCCACTTCTACGGCAAGAGGAGCTCTCCAGACATTGAACTTAAGCGGAGCCTTCAGGAGTTCCTCCTCACCCTGCTTCATGCTGTACAGAAGGCCGTCAGGAGTGAATGTATATGCAAATCCTTCTCCCTTCACGACGATTGCATCCTCTGTCTTCTCGAGAGTCGCCTGTCCTATGGTCTTGTCGCTGTCCGCTACGAGTGTTTCCCATGGAAGATCGAACTGATCCCAAGCCATGACCGTTCCCTTGTCAGCCCAGATCTCATCCTCCTTGAGGCTGCTTTCAACCATGAGCCAGTATTCGCATCCCGGCTTGATATCAGGACGATCGTAAGGCAGTTCTATGATCTTCTTGCTCAGCGGCTCGATGTCCAGGTCGATTGTTCCTTCCTGCACGCATGTTCCATCTTCATACAAAGACCATTTGAAGTCATAGAAAGAAGCGTTGAGGAAGTGATTTCGGTTCCAGATCTCTACAAGACGGTTGTCCGCGCTGAGGAGTCTGCATGAAATCGGCTGAGATGATTTCTGCATCTGGTATATTTCCGGCTGGACGGTCCTGTCAGGCCAGATAGTTCCATATGTACGGGCTCCAAGACCCCACGAGAAGAAGTTCTCTCCAATTGTTTCGCTTTCGAAATCAAGGTTCAGGAGCTCTCCGGACTTGTCAGAGATCTTTACGTTGTCCATAAGGGCGTCGCAGATATATACTCTGGTGTCCTGACCATGAGTCTGCTCGTTACGGCCGATGTTGACAGGGAAAGGAGCGTTGATGATGTTTCCTCGTGCATCCATTTCTGCAACCTGAACGCCATCAATTGAAAATGTCATTTTCTGACCGTCATATGAAGCGTCCACATGGTGCCAGTTGTATTCCCAGTCAGCAGGAAGCTCTGCCACGAGCTCGTATTTGTGGTTTCTCGGTACTGATCTTCCCCAGCGGAATGCTGCGCGTCCTTCCATGTTCGCTTCATCAGGATTAGCCGGAGCCTTGTCAGTGTTTATATAGAATACGATCTGGTCCTTGCCCTTCTGCTGCACTCCGTACTGCCATTCGCCCTTTGTCACGAATGAACCGCATGAGCTGACGAGCTTGCGAGGGAAGACGTCGAAGCTGATCGAAACGGCATCTCCTGAGATCTCAAGGCACTCGTCTCTATATACTTCCACCCACTCATCATGACCGCTGAGGTCGATGACATGGTTCTTCTTGTTGCGTGTATCCTGGACGAGTTTCGCATTTCCCATGATATGCGCCATCACTCCATGAGGAGATGAGTCCTTCAGGGCACGTGTCGGCTGAGTGAGTCCAGGAGATACGAAATCCCATACAGCTCCACCGAGGCTGCGCTCGTGAGTGTATATCGCACGCCACATTTCGTCGAGCATACCACCGCCGTTACCGGCTACCGATATGTACTCATCCATGAATGACGGACGGACGTCTCCATCTCCGTGAAGGCCCACCTTCAGGTCAAGAGCCAATGCGGTAGGGTAGCGTGGACCTATGATGTCTTCTGCAGCATGGCTGTATGCGTTACCTCCGTACATCCACCAGCGTGTGTGGTCGTACTTGCGGCCCTCTTTGATGACTTCTCCGATGTTCGGACCCTCTCCGCTCTCGTTTCCTGCACTCCAGAAGAGGGCTGCTGGCTGGTTGCGGTCGCGAAGTACCATTCTGCGCACGCGCTCGCGGTACATCGGGATGAATCTCTCGTCGTTGGATATGTATTCTGTAGCGTGTGCCTCTGTGCCGGCCTCGTCAATGATGTAAAGTCCGTAGCGTGCCGCCAGCTCGAGATAACGCGGAACAGGAGGGTAGTGGCTGATGCGGACGGCGTTGAAACCGTAACGCTTCAGTATCTCCATGTCCTTTTTGATGAGGTCGTCGGTAACGGCATGACCGTTGTCCGGATCCTGCATGTGGGAGTTCTGTGCATTGACCTTCAGAGGTTTACCGTTCAGATGGAATACATTGTTGATGATTTCTGTCTCCTTGAATCCGACGTCCTGACGAGCGTCTTCTGCAGTGCTTCCGCAGATTCGCCTGCCTGTCGATGCATCGATGAGATACATTTTCAATGAATACAGATCAGGGGTCTCCGCTGTCCATTTCAGAGGGTTGGCGATGTGCTTTGTCATTGTCAATGTCAATGACTTGCTGCCTGCGGCAAATCTTGCCTCCTGGCTTTCCAGCTCCGCTACTGTCTTGCCTTCGGCATCTGACAATACAGCCAGAACCTTCAATGGAGACTGTACTGGAACGTCATCATAACTTCTGACCGTAGCCTCGATGCGAAGGTCGGCATCCTTGTATTCCTTGTCAAGGTCTGTGGTCACATACCAGTCGAAAAGTCTGGTCTTAGGCGTTGCGTAAAGATATACGTCGTCGAAGATGCCTGCAAGACGCCAGTAGTCCTGGCCCTCGAGGTAATATCCGTCAGAATACTTGACCACCATCATGGCCAATGTGTTGCGGCCTTTCTTAAGATATGGGGTTATGTTGTACTCTGCTGTCTCCTGAGCACCTTCGTTGTAGCCTACTTCCTGTCCGTTGACCCAAAGGAATGAAGCTGATGCCACCTTTTCAAACCTGAGGAAGACCTCCTCACCCTTCCAGTCAGAAGGAACTGTGAAGGTCGTGCGGTATGCTCCGGTAGGATTGTAGTCCCTAGGTGTATAAGGTGGGTTTGCAATGAATGGGGCGCTGACATTTCTGAACAATGGATCGCCGTATCCTCTCATTTCCCAGTTGGAAGGTACATCGATGGTATCC
Source organism: Bacteroidales bacterium (assembly GCA_017561265.1). Next base: position 16,826 of record JAFZDJ010000003.1, on the reverse strand, counting down.
CACTTCGAATCTGAGTAGCGTTCTGTGTAGAACTCCGAAGGGATTTCCTCCGGAGTATCGGCATAGAAGAATTTCCATGATCCGTTCAGAAGCTTGTGATGCTCCGGGATGTAGTAGGCATGCGATTCCTCCTGCCCGTATTCAAATACTTCAAGATTCTCGATGTAATTGTAGAGATTTCCGATGAAATCTTGATTTTCGGCCGCCGACTGCACCTGAGAAAAGAGCGTTGCGCCGATGCTTAGGATGGCTGCAAGAGTTTTCTTGATCATAGTTATTCGTTTTGAACAAATATAAGCATAATTTTATGTTCTTTAGTGACTTTTTGGTATCTTCGTGCTTATAAAATTATCCCCATGAATACACTAGAGAACCTTTCGACGAAATTGAATGCCTTGAACACGGCATTTAAACAGAGCGAGGAGTACCTTTTGATACAGAAGATCCAGATGCAAAGCACGACAGTGTCGAATGCTGACAAGAACCGTATCAAGGAAACTATTCTCGAGATGTATTCTCCGCTTTTCCTGTCCATCTCTCTTGACAGGAATATAAATGTCATGGTTACATGCGTGCTGTCTTCAATGCAGTTCACGTCGGCGACGATTGCGCAGATTCTGAATATGGAAGACAGCAGCGTGCGCAGCTTGAAGCACAGACTGAAGAAGAAGATGGAGCAGGAGGTGTTCATTGTGTTTTTCGAACCGAAGGATGAGCCTCTGAAGCCGGATACTGCTGTTCAGGACAAGAAACGCAAGCCATATCTTTGGATTATATTGGGATGCGTTGTGGCGGCTGCCCTGTTCCTTGTATTCCGTACGGGTGCCCCTAAGCAGAGCGAGTTGGGATATACGGCGAAAAATGATGCGATTCTTGATGAACATCGTTTTATCAGAGTGTCGGAAAATCTGCCGGATGTAGAATATTCTCTGAAGAAAGGTTATGCTCCTGAGCAGGTCGCCTTGGATAAGCTTCCGAAGAAATTGAAAAGAGAAAAGGCAAGCAGATTGACCATCAAGATAGACGGTTATGACATAAATCCATACAAGTCATTGATGGAAAGTCTCTGGAAAGTCGGCGTGAAAAGCCACATAACCAATGAGGAAAAGGATGTAGAGAATACTTATCATACAGATTCCAGAATGGTCAGGGTGTGGATCCAGGGCGAGGATATGCCATACCATATAAGATATAATGACTTTGCATGGACCTGCGAGACTCTGGAGGATGTACTGTCCTGGGTTCCGATGCTTGATGCCCATGGACTGTGTATGTATCCGTTGAATGATGATATACCATATTCAATACTTCAGGAGATTGCTGAATCGGCTTGGGAGTCCAATAATAAGCAGGTCAGCATGTTGCTGAAGGGGGAAGATGGGTATTATTGCACCATACTGCCTGAAACGAGAGACCTGTCAGCTAAATTTCCGGGTTATACCGTCCGTCAGATAGAAACTCAGCTGCTGAGTGAGTATGACTCGAAGGAATCGGATGTCATTACAATTGACAATCCACTGGTGAGAGTTACGACTTCATCAGTATCCATCGATAAGATAGAACGTTCCGGCAAGGAGCTTCGCGTATTCACATCGCTTATCCAAGGTTCGGATCTGTGGATTTTGTATGATGCGAATGATGTGATCGTGGCTGACGGCAAGACATACAAATGCAGGGAAGTCATAGGAATGGCCGGATGTGAAAGGGATATCTTCTGGTCTCCGGACTATTGTAGATTCAGATTATGCCATGTTTTTGAGCCTTTGGATGCAGATGTCAAGGAGTTTGATCTCAATCCGGATAGTGAGAAGGATAATTGGTATGGGGTCCAGGTATCAGCAGGACATAATCCGTACGAGAAGTGTCTGAAACTTGAAATGCCTTACACCTATTTCATACTTGATAAGGTGGATTCGGATTCTCAGACCGATGGCTTGGTTTTGTTGGCGATAGAGTATAATAAAGATAATACGATGCTCTATTTTGACCTTTCTTTGATGGAACAGCGCCATGTCCCTGTCTTTATTGGTAGTGACCTCACCATCACCACCAAGTCCGGCAGTGTCTACAATGTCCAGAAACTTCATGGCCTTCCTATGGATGAGAATTTCATCCGTCAGGCAGGATACACGACAACATCATTCCGTGCGGAGTTCCCTGCGATAACAGATGAAATCGATTTCGTCACAGGAACCGTGTGTGGTGAATTCATAACCATAAAAGGCAGGAGAGAACCCGTAAATACTGCCGCTGAATAGGCTGCAACGCAATTGCAACGCTCATGTCATGTGAAAAATACACGTTGCAGCATAATGTCGGATTAAATTTGCTTCATCAAAACCGAAGTAAATTTTCCGATTATGAAACAAACAAATCTCTTATTGGCCCTGGCTGCCATCTTCTGCCTTTCGGCCATCGACTCATTCGCGCAGGAAGTCGAAACCATTGACGGCAAACTAGGTTACACTTCCAAAAGTACCGAAATCCTTGAAGAATATCAGACGCTGAGGATATCCGAAGCGACAGGCCAGCATGTCTATATGCTGAACAAGCAGAGTTCGCCTGTCGTCTTTTCTTCTGAAGATTTATATGGTGGACGATTGCTCGAAAGGCTCCAGTCAGACAAGGCGACAAGACTGACCATCAAGATTGATGGCAGCGACCTGACTCCATATAAGCCATTGATGGAGATGCTGTGGAAGAACGGTATAAAAAGCCATATCGCCAACGAGGAGAAGGATGTGGATAATACCTATATGCCGGATTCCAGGATGGTGAGGGTATGGATTCAGGGAGAAGATAAGCCATATTCTATAAGGTACAACGACTTTGCATGGTCTTGCCAGACTCTTGATGAGGTGCTGTATTGGGTCCCTATGCTTGATGCCCACGGACTTTGTCTTTATCCGAATGATGATTTTCCATACTCAACAGTTCAGCAGATTGCCCGTTCTGCATGGGATAATCATATCCCTCAGGTAAGTATGGTGCTGCCGGATGGAAACGTAAGATATTGTACAATCCTTCCTGGATACAGAGATCTCGCTGCGACTTTCCCGGGATATACCGTAAGACAGATGGAGAAGCAGCTGCTCAGTGAATACAATTCGACTGCTTCTGATATTGTTACAATCAACGAACCGATTGTAAGGGTAAACATGACAGGCGAAACGATCCAGAAGATAGAACGTTCGTCAAAGGAACTTCGCATATTCACGACTTTTAAGCAGGGAACAGACCTTTGGATCAACTACGATGCAAACAATGTTATAGTAGCGGACGGAAAGACATACAAGTGCCGTGAGGTCATAGGAATGGCCGGCAGCGAGAAGGATATCTTCTGGTCTCCTGATTATTGCCAGTTCAGATTGTGTCATGTCTATGAGCCGCTGGATGCTGACGTAGTGGAGTTCGACATCAATCCGGATGCAAACAGCGATCAGAAGTATGGAGTTCAGGCTTCTCTTGACCATAATCCATTGAAGGGTACTGTGAATGCGCTGGTTCTTACTCATTCAGCAGGATTACGTAAGATAAATACTAACGATCTGGTAGATTACATCATACTGGACAGAGTTGAGCTGAATGAGAATAACACTATGGTGTACTTCACTTTGTATGTAATGGAAGATCGTAGTGTACCGATATCAGTCAACAGTGATTGGAACATGACTATAGGTAGGAAAAAATACAGACTGACACGTATCCATGGACTTCCAGTAGACAAAGATTACATTCGTGATGCCGGATTCGCCACTAATACATTCCGAGCAGAATTTCCTGCGGTAAAACGTGAATTTAAGAAGGGTACTATTCAAGGAACTGTATGCGGGGAGAAGGTGGAGTTTGAAGTCAAGGCCGGTGTTTGGGCTTGGCAGATGACTAAACAAAAGCTGGCGAGAGTCGTAGTAAAATAAGTTTTATTCCAGATATGTCATTATGGATTAGGAATTTTCTTTTCTATACGGGTTCGTTTAAGGATTCTTACATAATCCATAATGACTTTTTTCGTAACTTTATAGCGTTATTACTTAAATACATATAAACATGAAAGTAAAGGTATTGATACCGGCATTTCTGCTTTTGGCAGGTGCATGTACTCCGAAAGAGAAGACTATAGATTTTCCTACGGTTGAGGCATCTACCACCACCTCCATCATCATCGAGAAGGTAGAGATGACCGACAGTCTCACAACACTTCATATGAGAGGATACAATCTTCCGGGATATTGGATCAAAGTAGTGAGCGAGACTCATCTGGAAGCTGATGGGAAGTCGTATGAAATGGTTGGTACAGAAGGAATTGATGCGGATGAATTATTGTGGATGCCGGCAGATGGCGACTCCTTGTTTGTGCTTCATTTCAAGCCACTGCCTGCCAATACGAAGAGTTTTGATTTCATCGAAGGTTATGAAGAAGGTGCCTGGAGGCTGCTTGGAGTCAACGTCAGCGGTAAAGCTTCCACTGCATATGAAAGAGGCTTACCAAAGCACATAAAGACCACTCCGGCTAGCAGGACAGAAGTCCCGGGATACGTTTATGATATGGGAGAGACCACCATCAATCTCCACCTTCTCGGCTATCAGCCTTCGCTTGGAAATACTGTGGAGATGTATATCAACAGTCCGATTGCATCGCAGGATGAGTATATAGTGAAGATCGATCCTGAGACAGGAATCGGAAGCCTGACTTTCCAGCAGTATGGCACTGTAAGCGGTTTCATCCGTATGGATTACCACAGTATGGGTGAATTTCATGTGGCTCCTGGGGAAACAGTTGAGATGTATTGCGACCTCAGCTATATGGATTATCTTGCTGCTACCGGTAACTGTACTGAAAAGCCTGCGATCCCTGTCAAACCGTTGTATTCAGACGGCAGCGTATATGACTGCATCAACAATCTTCCGTATGACAAAGCTCTTTCTGATATAAGGACCTACAGTATTTATACTGATATCCGGGACTATGATCTGACCGCTGACGAATATACAGACCAGCTCATCAAAGGATATGAGGCACTTGCCGGGAAGGTGGAAGCTATGGATTCGCATCCTGCAGCTAAGGCACTTATGATTGCCGATATGAAAATGATCTGCTTCTATGCACTTTCTTTTGCGGATTATTTCAGATTAGACAATTACCGGGACGCGCACAATAAGTCGTATGACGAACCTGTCGGTCTCATCCTGGATCCAGTCACAGGAAAACAGTTCGACCGTCTGGCGGATATGTTTGACTTGACAGATCCACTTCTTATGATTTGCGATGATGCCAGCAGTCTTTTGGAAATCGAATGTGATATGGACAATCCTCAGAAATACGGCAATGTCAGATACTTGCGCCCTGCATTATTGACAATGCAATTGGCTGAAAATGGCCTTCCGATTGATGAACGACTCGCTGAAATGCGTGAATGGGACGAGCCGTTCTTCTTCCGTATGTGTGAGGATATACAGAAAAAGGCTCTTGCAGCTATGGCGGCAGGGGATAGCAATATCCAGAAGACTCCGGACGTTCCGGTAGAGAAACTTTTCGAGGCTATCATCGCTCCTCACAAAGGAAAGGTCGTGCTCGTGGATTTCTGGAACACATGGTGCAGCCCATGCCGATCTGCAATCAGAACCAATGAGCCGCACAAGACCGGAGAACTCGCAAGTGACGATCTCGTATGGATATACATTGCCAATGAGACATCTCCAATCGGTACTTATCTTAAGATGATTCCGGACATCAAGGGCCTTCACTACAGACTGAATGATGCGCAGTGGAGATATATCTGCGACTATTTCAAGATTGACGGCATCCCATCTTACGTCCTAGTTCAGAAAGACGGCGCCTATGCACTCAGCAATGAATTCCGTGACCATGATCTGATGGTAAAGACATTGAAAAAACTCGTAAAGTAGTCAGTATGAAAACAATCAAGATATTTTTAATCACTCTGTTATTTCTGATCGGAACCCTCGGTTTTGCCCAGACTGCGGATAAGCCTACAGCTGTATGGAATGATGTGATTGCTGGATACAGCAAGCCTGCATCAGTAATCAATATCAAGGAAGTTAAGATGTATAGTGACCGTACGGAATTATCTGTTCAGGTCAATTATACTCCGGGATATTGGATACGAGTTCAGAATAATCTGCATCTTCAGTCCGGAGCAAATAAATATAAGGTAAAGGATGCGACAGTCCTGACGCTTGGAGAACAGTTCTGGATGCCGGAATCAGGTACGGTGGATTTTGTATTGACATTCGAGCCTCTACCAGCTGATTGCAGCAGTTTTGACTTTATCGAGCCAGACGGATGGATCATCAAGAATGTCCGAGAATCAGATAAACTTCAAGCGGGCATATCTGACACTTATTGGCGTAATGAATCAACAGGAGACTGGCTGATAGGTTTCACACCGGAATGTGTTATCTATGATGGAAAATTCTGGGATATCCTCAGTCAGACTGACAGCAAGGATTGTTATAGTATCCTGGCAATCAATAATGGTATGTCATTGAATATTGAGGTCGGTAAACTTCGTAAAGGTCTTCGCACTATTCAAGTCGATGGAGTGCAGCCTGTAACATGCAGCCCGATCACAACGGCAGCATTACCTGATTATCCTCTTAAGGATATGCGTAAGGGCATCAAGGATAACGGCTACCGTGAGGGAGACTTTGTGACCTTCACCGGTTGGTTGAAAGACATGCCGGCAGAATTGTATGAAAAGAGTACTGAGTTTGATATAAGTTATGTCAACATTCTGACAGATGAGGATGAAAAGGTATATGCGCCAATGGATTCGTTGGGAAGATTCACGATAACAATGCCGCTTGTGAATTCTACTGAAGTTTTTCTTGATTGGGGTAGGACCACAATTTCTACATTGCTGGAGCCGGGAGAGACATATCTTTTCCTGTACGATTTTTCGACAGATCAGAAGATGTTTATGGGAAGCGATGTGCGTCTGCAGAATGAACTTATCGCCCATCCTTATTCATGGGAGAGTCTGGACCTGCAGGATTATGAAAGAGGCAAGGTGGATCCGATGTTGATATGGAAAGATGCGGATGCCCTGAGGACTCGGCTGATGGCAGAATTAGACGGTGTAGTGAAAGAGCATCCTGATCTCTCTCAGAGATACATTGATTATGTGGAAGGCTGTTATCGTTCTTCACAGGGACGTGATATGATGCAGGCGCGTTTTTATGTCTCTGAATATGGACTGCCAGAGTCATATATGGAATATGTCGGAAAGGAATTCTGGGAAAAGAGATTCCGCCCATATGGCGCATATCGCGATTTCAACACTTTTATTAGAGATTATCTGGATCAATTGTCGATAGGTAAGTCGTTGAATATGACTGTGACTGATCTGCTTCTGAATAGTGATGCCGTATTAAGTGATGAGGAAAAGCAGATTGTAGAACGATATGAAAATGAGTTGAATGCTTTGAAAGAGAAAAATGGAGAGTTGCCGGAAGCAGAACTGGAGAAGCTGGTAAATGAATTCAATCAAAGTGAGTTTGTTGATAGCTGCAATATCGTACTTGAGCGCCACGCAGATGCTTATGAAGATCAGTACCGCTTGATTTCTCTGTTGAATTCAATGGCGATAATCGACTCCCTCGGATGTGATAAAGCGCTTCGTGATATTCATATTTCTCGTGGATTGTGCAGGAATATAGATCTGACCAGGAGACCTCTTGGCAGTAAGATGACGGCATTGATTGAAGATGAGATTTCTCTTCCGGCAGCGAAGAAATTGGTATTGAATAAAAATGAAAAATATCTATCAATCACTAGGCGAAGCTTGTCGAGGCCTGATAACCTGAAGTCAAATGACGTGGTCAGAGATATGAGCGAAGGAGAGAAGATCCTGCGTAAGTTAATAGAGCCATACAAGGGTAAAGTCATATTGGTTGATTTCTGGGGAACGTGGTGCGGGCCATGCCGTGCTGCACTCTCTCATTCCCACGATATTCATGAGTACATGAAGCCATACGACATGATATTTCTTTATCTGGCTAACCGCTCGCCGGAAGAAACATGGAAAAACATCATCAAGGAATATAATGTGACCGGTGATAATGTAGTCCACTATAATCTTCCTGAAGCGCAGCAGAAGGCGATTGAGAATTTCCTCAAGGTTGATGCATTCCCGACATACATCCTGATTGACAAGGAAGGAAATATACTTGATGTCAACGCTAATCCTACCCATACTGATGCGTTTGCGAAGTTGGTGAAGTCTATCAGTGAATAGCTTGGAGATGAGTTGTGTATCTCAATATGTCATGAAACGTTTTCTTACAATCTTATCTGTAGCCTTCTGTATCTTATCTTGTGATAAGGAACCACAGAATGGAGGAGGAAACTCCGGTAACATTCCGGGATACATTCATAAGCTTGTCAGCGGCTATTGGGTTGAAGACTACTCTCAATTTGGGTATTCTGCAAAATGGGAAGGTATTCCTCAGTATACTTTCCGTGAGGACGGGTCATGGGAATATTATAATTACGATGAAATCTGGATGTATCATACGGATACATATAAGTATATCCTTGATGGAAATGTCATAACTCTGATTTATGATGAATCGGAGTCAGGGCGCCAAAGTTTTGAAATCGTCACCATCAATGATAAGGAAATGGAATGGCAAAGAGTAGGAACAGATTTTTCTATAGACGGTATCGCCGGTGATTACAAATGCTTCTACAGAACTGATAAACCTACGTCGGAACCGGGAACGGATGACGATAATTCTGCCCAGATTCCAAGGGACGAACTGGATGTACCTGTAGTGGAAGGGGAATTCACAGGATATGTATATAAATATGGCTACTGTAATGAGCAGAACTTCTGGCACCAGTTCGAGGAATATCAGCAAAGAATCGATATGTTTCAGATTCCGGATGAAGATATGGCCAAGCTTACAACTGAAGGACTGTCACAGACCTGTATGTATTATCCGCTTAGAAAGGATATGCTCGTGTATGAATCTTCCTTGATGTTTATAAATCTTCATGTTACCGAATGGTATAATGGTCTCAAGGAGCTTGCTGCAAGAACGCATGCCCCGGAAGCCTTGCTGAAACTCTATGAAAACATGAAGCTTGCAGATCCGGCCATTGCGGAAGAAGAGGGTCCTATGTATGACAATGATATCAACGTACCATGGACATTCATGGACAGGAACTATCTTGAAATGCTTCTGGCATCTGCACACTTTACTCCTAAGATGACTGTCAGTCAGCTGGACAGGCTATCCAAAGCAATTGAAGATAAGACAAAGGAAATCATGCAGCGAAATCTGAATTCTTATCAATACGGTTTTGCATACCCATATTGTGTCTTGTGCAGGATACTTCTTGTCAAGCATCAGCGAGGGTTGATAGATCTGACTGCTGATGAAATTGAAAAAATATCCTTTTACATGTTGAGAAACGGAAGTCCTAGAAGTCCGGCCGATTATGTCATTGAGGTATTAAGAGTCACATTCGGATTACTTGAAGAGCATTTCCCTGAAATGGATCTATATTCATTGTAAATTCAGTTCATCCTGCTAACTTTGACAAAAACTAGCACTATGAAATACAGCTTCAGATTATGGTGTATCGCATATGATGTACCTAAAAGTATTAAAGGAGAAGATGTCGTAGTTGAAATTTCATATGAAAATCCAATCAATTGATTAGTAAGACGAAATGATGAAAGGACTCGAAATCATTAAAAACGGTGGAGAACCATTGAGAATCGGAGCAGATGATGGTCTGCTTCTGGTTATGTTCAATCATGTCGACAATGACAAGGTCACAGTTTCAGACCTATATGCAACCGTTACTGAGTATGCCACAGGCGACAGGTATCTATATGCTTCGGAGCCGCTGAATCAGGGAGATATCTATGAAGTTACATATTCAGAATTCAATGCTCAGTCATCTCCTATCAAACTTTCACATAAAGGTGACAAACCCATCAGCAGACCGATCAAGCAAGATTTTATTGAGCCTGAGTATCCGACTTGCAGTATAGACTATAAAGGATATAAGTCTCTCAAGGGATTTGAATTGGAATTTGATGGTAAAACTGTTCGAGGTGGATTGCCAGAAGGTGCAGGAATATTCATTGACACTAAAAACTCATCTCTGCAGGTTTCGCTTAAAAGCATTGCTGCTGACGGAACCGTATACATTTGGTTCTATCGGGAACTGGCTTTGGGAGATAAATTGACTATCTGTTTCAATGAATTTCCGACAGCTTCATTTACTGATCCTGTAGTCAGATCTCTCTGACAATCATCCTGATGACTTCCTCCCGGTTCTTTCTTGAGATCGGGAGGTTTTTTTCATTCACGGTCACGGATTCGTTGTCGTAAGATGTTATAAATGAGCCATTGACAAGATAAGAGCGATGGATTCTGATGAATCCGTTTTCCATAATGTTCTGCCATTGTGTGATAGGTGTCTTGTTACGGAAACTGCGTCCATCGGCTGCATGAATCCACACTTCAGTGTCTCTAGATTCTATGTATGCTATTTCTGCGACTTTGAGAGTTACCTTGCGATAATCGGAAGTAAAGGTTATATCCCTGTCTTCATCCTTGTATTTATTTGAGATAAAACCAGATAGAAGGTAATCGCAATATGCGAATACGGCCATTATAAGACCTAAGAATACAGGATTGAGCAGCATAGGTGAAAGATTGTCCGATGCCTGCCACATAGTATTGTTAACCTTGAAAAGATGATACCATATGATAAGAAGAATGTCGGTAAACATGATTCCTGCTATTACGCATATAGTGTTTATGACCCTTATGTGTTTCTTGCATGAGAAAATATTATATTATCAATCTAAACAAGATAGAATCAACGTATACCTGCATCGGTTTTATTTGCGATAGAAATGGTAAAGTCCGTGGATCTTCTGTAATCGGTACCAGCCAAAGCTTCTTTGACAGAGAGTTCGAATATGCAAAATACGATATAAATAGCGAGATCTCCTCGAAAGCAAACCCCCAAAAGAGCCATCGGAATAAACAATTTCGTCTAACATTTGCATTGTTACCAAATATTGGTAACTTTGTAAAAATTTGTAGTATGAAAACAACATCAGTAGCACTTGGTCCCTACTTCGAGGACTTCATTAAGGCTCAGATAGCACAGGGAAGATATAACAACGCCAGCGAAGTGATTCGTGCCGGACTGCGAATGCTCGAGGACAACAACATCAGAATTGCCGCACTCAAGAGCGAGATAGAAGAAGGGCTCAACAGCGGAGAGGCTGTAGACTTCGACCCTGCAGCACACCTGAAATCCCTTAAAGCATCAAAACGCAATGCCTAAGGTCCGCTACTCCAACAAAGCTGTAGAGGACCTGTCGTCAATATGGGAATATACATTCTCGGAATGGTCCGAAAACCAGGCTGACGAGTATTATGAAATGCTCATATCAGCCTGCAACCGGCTTCTATACCCATCCATCATCTCCAATCGCTCCTATGATGAGATAATAGGCGGCCTTCTGGGAATCAGAGCCGGACACCATGTCATATTCTACAACATCATGGACAACGGCGATGTCATGGTCATTCGTATCCTGCACGAAAGGATGGACATAAAAAGGCACCTGCCAATAAAATAACTTCACATTTAATAAACTTTACAGGTATCTGTTATCAGATGCCTGTTTTTCGTCATACCGGGTCTGACTTGCGTTAAAAGAATATCTGGAACAAAAAGGTTTGACTATACTGTTCAAGTATGAGAAATATTCTGAAGAAAGTTCGTGTCCATGAAAACGCCGGTTCTGGTGGATAGAATAAAAAATCGGCATCCTAGATATCTAGAATGCCGATTTTGGTGACTCCGACAGGATTCATTCAATGCAATACCATAAAATAACACCAAAATCATACAACATTATATACCAATGATTTACAAAGGATAAATGTTGCAACAAATCTCATCCATATTGCATTAAATCTTGTTTTGGTTGTGCAATTTTATTAAATTTGCACAACGGAATACGGAAAATATGGAGAGAATAATTTTGTATCTGAGGACTCCTGCAAAGTCGGGAGAAATCAAAGTCAGACTAAGACTGACAGAAGGAAGAGAAGTGGCCTTATTCCACAAAACAGGAATTAAAGCAACCGCTGCCGACCTGGCAAAATTTGACATAGACGGAAGACTCAAGCAGCGAGTCTCAGTCTATAACTACGAACTTGCCAGATCCCTTGAAGAAGAGATCCGCTACATGCACGAAGCCTACGCCAACATGAAAGAAAAAGGTCTCGACATGACAAGCGATATTTTCGAAAAGGAAATTGCTGACCTAAAGAACCCCAAGCAGGCAGAACGCAAAGCAGCTGGCATGACACTATTACAGCGTTTTGAAAGATTCATTGACGACTCCTTCCGAGACGGAATCATATGCGAACTTCGTTACAAACACTACAGAGCCGTACTGACAAAACTCCATCGTTATCTCACAATCAACGGCATGTCGCAAATGGCACCGGCAGAATTTACCGAAGAAAACATTCTCAACTTCCGTCTGTTCATCTTCGACGAATACAAATACGTTGACAAATACCCGAAACTCTACAAAGAGTGCAACGAGAGAAACAAGCCCAAACAACGCCTCAACCTCAACACTGTAACAACTCACCTGAAGAAACTCCAGACATTCTTCAACGAACTCGAAAGCAGAGACGAAATCATCAAATCTCCATTTCGCAAGATTGGAACCGAGAGAAAGAAAGCCGTCATGCGCACAATGTTCGATGAACCATACTTTTTATATAGTGCTGAACTGCAGAAAGTACTTAACACGAAGGTATCTGAAGATCTTCAGGAAGTCAAAGACGCCTTTCTACTTCAATGTGCCCTCGGCTGCAGAATCGGAGACTTCCAATCTTTGTCTATGGAAAACGTCGCTGTGTCTCCGGAAGGGATCGCATACATTCATTATCTTCCCGATAAGACTCGTGATGGCCAGGAAACAAACATCGAAGTCCAGACACCACTTGTACGCTTCGCCCTTGAGATAGTTAAAAGAACAAAATTCAACTTCCCTATAACCAAATACCCATGTGGCCAAAGCGGCTATAATGCCAAAATAAAAACATTGCTCAGGGTATGCAAGATAGACAGAAAAGTCCCAATATACGACGACACAATCAAGGACAACACATACAAAGCACTACATGACATCGCAAGCAGCAAACTCTGCAGAAAAACTCATGTAGACATAATGAACAAAGTACAGGTAAATATGTATGCTGCAGGACTTCACAAAGAAGGTAGCGGAGCCGTCACCCGTTACACAAAGCTTGAACTAAAAGACCGCTTCGCCCTCATGTGTACCGCCTTTGGCCAACCCTCATACAAAGCTGACAAGAACCTTAAAATCAGAAAAGCATGAGAATGGACATATATTATAACCTATGGGGGATACAATATCAGCAGAAACGCAAAGCACTCCAAGACCGCCTTGGAGTGCCTTATCCTGACAGAGCCATTATAGACCAAGAAGCCAATACTAAGCTCTTCACAGAACACATACGAAGGATCACAGATGCACTATGCGACAACCAAACCAACAATATAGACAGCAACACCTATCTGAAAACCCGATCCCGCTGGCTTCAGAACCTCCACTCTGATTATGTAACCAGGTTAAAATCCCTCGAAAAAGATCAAATTATCCAGCATAGCAGCCAATGGATATCACATTCCGAACAGATAATAAATTCCACAGGCAACCAAGAACTGATATACTTTGCACAAGATGTCTTTAAGATCATACGCAAAAATATCGCAGCCGATCTATTATCTTACACTAAACCTCAGCCAGCAGGATTCCTCACCTGTATCTACAATATAGAACACAGCAGCTCTCTGCTCCGGTACCTCCACAAAAACATCAACAGTCGCACAGGAGTACCAGCCTTTCTCTACATCCAGGCAGCAATCGAAGCCAAAGTCATTGAGAGACCACCATATAAAATCGCTGTAGCGGAATTCCCCAACATAGGAAAGCGAGCCAACTATGACTCCTATATCGGCAGCTCCCGCAACTTCCGTCAGCACCAGGAAACCCTTAAGACCATAACGGACGAAATCAAAACTCTCTTAAAATAACATCATACACAACAATAAACATCAGCATCCATTGACATTCATTAGCAACACAATGAATGTCAATGCCTCATGGTAGCATAAATCAAAACTTCTCGCTACACTTGCAACACCAAATCCGGACGGCTGCTCGATGTATCGGAACATTGGTCGCAATCCGTGGGCTCTGACGAGCAAGAGCACCAGCGGATTTCAGACAAACCATGAAACCAAGCATACATGCACAGACAAGAGAACAAGACACACCGATAATTCAATATGTGGTAAACAAAGAAGACCTCAGCCACATCATCCGCGATATCATCGCCGATAAAATTGAAGAATACGAAACAACTAAAAAAGATCGCCTTCTCTCCAAAAAGCAGGTAGCAGAACGCATTGGAGTTGACAGATCCACTCTATGGAGATGGGAAAAAGAAAACTATCTGGTGCCGATCCGATTTGGCAAGAAAGTCCGCTATAAAGAAAGCGACATAATTGAAATCGAGGAGGGCAGACGATGAACGACCCAATAACAGCTATAATAGCTGAACTCGAATCCTCTCAAGAGACGGACAATATCGGCATGTTCACCATTCGCACGGCTAACCGCACCATAGCCGAAGCAGCCATGCGTCCGAACCCACGACAGCTATATCAAGAACTCTGGTACGAAGGCGAAGTCTGCTGCCTCTTCTCAGACTCCAACCTTGGAAAATCCATCTATGCCGTACAGATGGCCGACACTATCGCCACCCTACGTCCTGTCCTCCTGGTTGACTGCGAACTCACAGACAAACAATTCCAGATGCGCTACACCGATATTGACACCGGAGTAATGCACATATTTCCAGAATTGCTCTATCGCGCAGAAATCAATCCCAACACCCTCGATGTGAAAGACTACGAAACTAAAATCTTCCACCATATCGAAGCTGCTGCCCAGCACATGAAATGCAACATCATAATCATCGACAACCTTACCTATCTATGCAACTCATCAGACAAAGGCGTAGATGCCGGACTCTTTATGATGAAACTCATGAACCTAAAAAAGAAATATGGCTGGAGCCTACTCATCATTGCACATACTCCCAAAAGATCATTAATGAGCCCCATCACACAGAACGATCTTGCAGGATCCAAGAAGCTCTACAACTTCTTCGACAGCGTCTTCGCCATCGGCAAATCTGCAAAAGACAGCCGTCTAAGGTATGTAAAGCAACTCAAAGTACGAGCTGGAGAATTCCGCTACGACTCTTCCAACGTCATAGTGTATGAAATCGAAAAGACAGACGGCTTCGTCCACTTCGAATTCAAAGAATTCTCCACCGAAAAAGAACACCTCAAAGAACGCACGGAAAAAGAAATAACATCTACGCATCGTAACGTTCACGAACTTAAATCCCAAGGTAAATCTACCAGAGAAATAGCAGCCTACCTCGGTCTAAGTAAGTCCAAAGTAGATCGCCTCATCCATACACCACTACCAAGTGTCCCAACCTGTCCCACTGTCCCAGCCGATGGGACACCCGGGACAAATGGGACACCTGGGACAGAACAAAAATGACCGCCATGTCACACTACTACACCCTTCAGAAATACACCAATCCAAGCAGCCGCCACACCTGCCCGGCCTGTGGCCGTCCTCGCTGCTTCACCCTCTATGTGGATCCTGATGGCAAACCGCTCCACGAAACCGTCGGCCGCTGCGACCACGAATCCTCCTGCGGCTACCACCGCACCCCACGCCAATACTTCCATGATCATCCTGAACATCGCCACTTTGTCATTCCGAGCGAGCGCAGCGAGTCGAGGCAATCGACTAAGTCGCTTGAGCATCAGCGAAAGAATCTCCACCACTATCGTCATGCCCGCCCCGATCGGGCATCCCCAGGCATCATCCCTCATAATCTCATCCCACCACCATCAGCCACCAACCACCTCATATCATATTTGAAAACCATGATCCCATCCTCAGCCATAGACCGCATCATCGCAGACTACCGCCTCGCCTCAACCCCAGACCAGGCAATCATCTTCCTGCAGATAGACCAGGACAACCAATGCCGCACAGGAAAGATCATGCAATACAACCCGTCCACCGGCCATAGAATCAAAGACCCCAACAAACCAGGCAGAATCAACTGGCTCCACTCAATACTCAAGAGAAGAAAACAACTTCCCCCGGACTGGCAACTCACCCAATGCCTCTTCGGAGAACACCTCCTGCCCCAACACCAGGACAAAACCGTCGCCCTCGTAGAATCCGAAAAGACCGCCATCATCTGCGCCGCCCTAATGCCCCAATACCTCTGGCTCGCCACCGGAGGCAAGTCCCAATTCAACAACCGGTTAACTGTCCTCAAAGGCCGCAAGATCATAGCCTTTCCCGACATCGACGCCTACCACGACTGGCTCCGCCGCACCGCCGACTTCCCACACCTCGACCTCAAAGTCAGCGACCTCCTTGAAAAACACGCCACCCCAGAGGATCGAGCAGCCCACATCGACCTCGCCGACTGGATTATACAATTTCTAACAAACAACAAGTAATCAAGAAAAATATGCTACCTTTGACTCAGAACATACATAACCAAACTATGGAGTACATTATATATAGTGACGAATCGATTTCGAGGGGCGAATATTTCTCCGACTTCTTCGGAGGTGTACTCGTTCGCAGCAGGGATATTTATGAAGTAAC
>JAFZDJ010000108.1 GCA_017561265.1 Bacteroidales bacterium | reverse complement strand
TCGTGAACGGGAGGGACCCGCGACGTAGTCGTGGGAGGGATGAAGTCGGAACTTGTTCCGACGAACCAAGCCAAACTTATCCTACCGTCACTGTCGTCATATATAAATGAAAAAGGAGATGACCTTATTAGTCATCCCCATTTTACCAGAGTTTCTTCTTGCTGACCGTAGCTACGAATTCCTTGAGATAGAACGGTTCGAAGTATGCGACGTCCTTGAAGTCACCGGAACGGTAGGCTGCAATGGCCGGCTCCAGCATGGCCGAGGCTTTCGGGAAGCACTGGCAGAAGCGGGCGTTCGGGTGCTTGATTACATCGGCACATTTGCCGGCTCCGTCGCCGATGAAGAGGCATGAACCCTGCTCCAGATACTCTGAGAAGCTGTTTTCATCGATGATGGCAGGAGCTGTTTCTGTGATCTGGCGGCCGTTTTCGAACACTGCGGTGTAGACTTCCATGCGGCGTGCGTCGATCATCGGGATGATGAAGCGGTATGGGGATCCCTCGACTTCGCTCGGGATGACATCATGTTCGCTCGAAATGACATCGGAGGCCTGTGCCACAAGAGTATTCAATGTACCCACTGCCAGAAGCGGCTTGCCGCTGCCGAAGCATAATCCCTTTGCTGTCGAAACTCCCACTCGAAGTCCGGTGTACGATCCCGGACCCATGCTTACGCATACAGCATCGCAGTCCGACAGGCTCAGATTGCGTTCAGAGAGCATTTCCTGAATGAATACGGCTGTGAGCGAGGCGTGAGCTTTAGGTGCCGAGCTTTCACGATATGATGTGATGACTCCGTCCTCGGCGAGAGCCGCGGAGCAGAGTGCTGTAGAAGTTTCGATGAGTATGATTCTTTCCATAAGTCTACTTGTTCCAGAAAAAGAGTTCTTTCAGATAAGGGAAGACGGTGTAGGCCAGATCCTTGAGGGGAGGGAAGAGGACGGATGTCTCCAGTGTCTCTTCGCTGACCAGCTCGAATGTGTTGTTGAGCGAGCAGAAGGCCATTATGCACAGTCCTACGATGAGTCCGGCCTTCAGAAGTGAGAATATCACTCCCAGCAGACGGTTGAGCCATCCGAGCATTACGAGCTTGACAGCTCCTTCGATAAGCTTGCCCAGAAGAGCCAGTACGGCTATTGCTGCAATGAATATCAAGGCGAAAGCCACGATTTTCATCACCTGTTCCGAACCCTGGATATACTGACCCAGCCATGTGCTTACGACCGTTGCGAAATGGAATGAAAGCCATACTCCGGCTATTATGGATATGATTGCTATGACCTGCGCGATAAAGCCCTTTCTGAAGCCTTGTACGACGGCAGGGACGAAGCATATCAAAAGAATGATATCCAGTATGTTCATAATTGCCTTAAAATGTCTATATTTGCAGATTGAAAAATTCCAGCCATTGGAATCTGATGCAAAAATAGATAAATATTTTAACATATTATGTCATTTAGAGAGTATAAAGGTCTTGATCTTGTTGCGACAGGCAATGAGGTGCTTGAAAGATGGAGAAAGAACCATGCGTTCGAGAAGTCGCTTGAATTGAGAGAGGGTGCCCCTGAATTCATTTTCTTCGAGGGTCCGCCTTCTGCCAACGGTATGCCGGGCATCCACCATGTCATGGCCCGTTCGATCAAGGATGCCATCTGCCGTTACAAGACCCAGAGCGGTTATAAGGTGAACCGTCGTGCAGGATGGGATACTCACGGTCTTCCTGTTGAGCTTGGTGTCGAGAAGATGCTCGGCATCACAAAGGAGGACATCGGAACAAAGATTACAGTCGAGGAGTATAATGATGCATGCCGCAAGGAGGTGATGAAGTACACCGCCGAGTGGGTTAATATGACAGAGCGTGTGGGTTATTGGGTGGATATGGACGATCCGTACATCACTTACGACAACCGATACATCGAGACACTCTGGCATCTCCTCAAGAAGATATATGACAAGGGACTTCTCTACAAGGGAAAGTCCATCCAGCCTTATTCGCCGGCTGCAGGTACTGGTCTGAGTACTCATGAGCTCAACCAGCCTGGCTGCTACCGTGATGTCAAGGATACCACAGCTGTGGCTCAGTTCGCAGTAATAAGAGACGAGAAGTCGGAGTTCCTCTTCTCGGAGGGCGTTCCTGCATATTTCCTTGCGTGGACGACTACTCCATGGACTCTTCCTTCGAACACAGCTCTCTGCGTCGGTCCTAACATCGACTATGTAAGAGTCCTTTCGTCGAATCCGTACACAGGAGAGAAGGCTCTTTATGTCGTGGCTCAGGCACTTGTGAATGCGCATTTCAATCCTAAGAAGATGGAGTTCACAGTTCTTGAGGGCAGCCTCAAGGGAAGCGAGCTCACAGGCATCCGCTACGAGCAGCTCATTCCTTGGTTCAATCCAGGCGAGGGCGCATTCAAGGTCATCCCTGGTGACTATGTGACTACTGAGGACGGTACAGGTATCGTTCACATTGCTCCTACATTCGGTGCAGATGACGCCAAGGTGGCAAAGCTTGCGGGTGTTCCTGGTCTTCAGGTGGTTGACCGCAACGGTGACCTTCAGGCTCAGGTGGATCTTCGCGGACGTTTCTTCCGTGTGGAGGATCTCGATCCTGAATATGCCGCAGCAAACATGTCTCCTGAATATGCAGAGTGGGCAGGTCGTTATGTGAAGAACGCATATGATGCGACCCTTGATGCCGATGCTCCTACCCTCGACGTGGATATCTGCGTGATGCTCAAGCAGCAGAACAAGGCGTTCAAGATCGAGAAGCATACTCATAATTATCCTCACTGCTGGCGTACCGACAAGCCGGTGCTCTACTATCCGCTCAACTCATGGTTCATCAAGACCACAGCGGTGCGTGAGAGGATGATGGAGCTCAACGAGCAGATCACATGGAAGCCTGAATCGACAGGAACAGGCCGTTTCGGAAAGTGGCTCGAGAACATCCAGGACTGGAACCTCTCAAGAAGCCGCTACTGGGGTACTCCTCTCCCTATCTGGCAGACAGAGGACGGAAAGGAGGCAAAGTGCATCGGTTCCATCGCAGAGCTTTATGCTGAGATCGACAAGGCAGTTGCTGCAGGTTTCATGACTGAGAACCCGTTTGCAGCCAAGGGCTTCGATCCTAAGGACATGTCGAAGGAGAATTATGACAAGATCGACATCCATCGTCCATACGTGGACAATATCTTCCTCGTTTCCGACAGCGGAAAGAAGATGGTGCGTGAGCTCGACCTCATCGACGTATGGTTCGATTCAGGTGCGATGCCTTATGCTCAGGAAGGTCTCCGCAACATTGATTCCGACAGGTTCGGCATCACTGCGGACTTCATCGCAGAGGGTGTTGACCAGACTCGCGGATGGTTCTATACACTTCATGCAATCAATACCATGGTAAGCAACAAGTGCGCATTCAAGCGTGTGATTTCCAATGGATTGGTTCTTGATAAGGACGGTAACAAGATGAGTAAGCGTCTTGGAAATGCCGTCGATCCGTTCTGGGCACTCGATACATACGGTGCAGACTCTCTCAGATGGTATATGCTTACAAATGCACAGCCATGGGACAACCTCCGTTTCGATGTGAACGGTGTGGATGAGGTACGCCGCAAATTCTTCGGAACACTTTACAATACATATTCATTCTTCGCTCTTTACGCGAACATCGACGGCTTCGATCCTAAGGCTGAGGCAGTGCCTATGTCGGAGCGTCCTGAGATCGACAGATGGGTCATCTCGCTTC
Source organism: Bacteroidales bacterium (assembly GCA_017561265.1). Next base: position 7,759 of record JAFZDJ010000108.1, on the reverse strand, counting down.
TCAATACCCTCGTGAAGGATGTTGTTGCAGCTTATGAAGACTATGATATCACCACTGCAGGACGTCTCATTCAGGATTTTGTCTGCGACCATGTCAGCAACTGGTACGTTCGTCTCGGCAGAAAGCGTTTCTGGGGCGGTACAATGGACACTGACAAGCTCTCGGCATACCAGACACTCTATCAGGTGCTCGTAGCCGTTGCGAAGCTTGCAGCTCCGATCGCACCGTTCTTCATGGACCGTCTCTATCTCGACCTCGTGGAAGGGGAGTCGGAGTCAGTTCACTATGTGGCTATGCCTGTATGTGACGAGTCAGTGATTGACAAGGATCTCGAGGAGCGTATGGCGCTTGCCCAGAGAGCTACATCCATGGTTCTCGCACTCCGCCGCAAGGCTGAGATCAATGTCCGCAAGCCTCTCTCGAAGATCATCATCCCTGTGATCGACGCAAGGGTGAAGGATCAGCTTGAGCTCGTCAAGAATCTCATCCTCAATGAGGTGAATGTCAAGGAGGCTGAGTTCATTTCAGATACTACAGGACTGATCACCAAGAAGATCAAGCCTAACTTCAAGACTCTCGGAAAGATCTACGGAAAGCAGATGAAGGAGATTGCTGCTGCATTCGGAACCCTCGGTCAGGATGTGATCAATGCAATCCAGGCTTCAGAGGCTTCTGGCACAGGATATGTTTTGAACCTTGCTTCGGGAGATGTTACCCTTAACAAGGGCGACTATGAGATCTCATCGGAGGATATGCCGGGCTGGCTCGTGGCTACAGAGGGATCCATGACCATCGCGCTCGACATCACAATCACTGAGGCTCTTAAGCAGGAAGGTGTGGCACGTGAGCTCATCAACCGTATCCAGAACCTCCGCAAGAGCAGTGGATTTGATGTGACTGACAAGATCGATGTGAAGATCTTTGCAGACGGCGAGGATGGTGCTGAGATCGCGGCTTCTCTTGCAAACTTTGCGGATTATGTTGCTGCTCAGACACTTGCGCTTTCTGTTGAGGCTGCTTCTCTTGCTGAGGCAGGTGATGCTCCTGAGGTGGAGTGGAACGAAGGTGTCATCCGCATTGCAGTTGCAAGACGATAGGCTTGTCATCCCGAGCGACCCCGTCGCTTCCAGTGACCACTGTCATTGCGAACAACCCCGTTGCTTCCAGTGACCACTGTCATCCCGAGATTGTCGAGGGAACCCATTATAAAAGTAAGTATTAACATTATAAAGCAATAACACTATGGCAGAAGAAATCAAGAACACTCCTGAGTTGAAGGTTCGTTACAGTGATGAGGAACTTCAGGAATTCAAGGCCATCATTCTTGAAATGCTTGAGAACGCGAAGAGGGAGTATAGGACTCTCCGTGATATTGTCACTCATGGTTCAAGCAACGATATCGAGGATACATCTCCTACATTCAAGGTGATGGAGGAAGGTGCGATGACTCTTTCAAAGGAGGAGGCAGGAGCACTTGCCCAGCGCCAGTACAAATTCATCCAGAATCTGGAGGCTGCCCTCATCAGAATCGAGAACAAGACATACGGCGTATGCCGCATGACTGGTAAGCTCATCCCTAAGGAAAGACTCCGCCTTGTTCCTCACGCAACCCTTACCGTAGAGGCTAAGGAAATGATGAACAAGAACAAGTAATCCATATGAAGCTTTCTAAAGGCACAAAGCTTTTCATTCTTGGAGCCATATTAGTCGTCATTGACCAGATCATCAAGGTTCTGGTCAAGACGAATATGGATCTGGGGGAGACGATCGATGTCATCGGTGACTGGTTCAAGCTCCATTTCGTCCTTAACAAAGGTATGGCGTTCGGTATGGCGTTCGGCGGCCTGTGGGGCAAGATTCTGCTTTCTTTGTTCAGAATCGTGCTCTTTGTCTTCCTTTTCCGCTGGATCGGAGGCATGTCCAGGCGTGAGGATGTCCCTACAGGCGTTCTGGTGGGTCTCACGATGATTACTGCCGGTGCAATGGGTAATATAGTGGATTGCTTCTTTTATGGCCTTATTTGGCCTGAAACGGTTACTCCTGGAGCTCCTTTCGCTTTCATGTTCGGACAGGTGGTGGATATGTTCTATTTCCCATTGTTCGACTATAAGCTCCCATGGATGGAATACCCGCGTACTTTCTTCGGCGCAGTCTTCAATTTCGCAGACAGCTGTGTGACATGCGGCGCTTTCTATCTTCTTCTCTTTCAGTATAAGTATTTCTCTAAGGAGGAAGGCAAATAATCTGTCATTCCGAGCCAGTCGAGGAATCTATTTTTGAAAAAAAGTGAAAAATAATTTGCAGGTTTAAAATTTATTTGTACCTTTGCAATCCCTTACGAAAGGGAAGTGCTCCAGATAAGAGCAAATCCCATCAGGGAAACATATTGGAGAGTTGGCAGAGTGGTCGAATGCGGCGGTCTTGAAAACCGTTGATCTTAACGGGTCCGGGGGTTCGAATCCCTCACTCTCCGCAAAAAAGAAGGCCGGATGACGAAAGTCATCCGGTTTTTGTATACAAGCCCCTGCGGGAGCAAATCCCCTTTATACCATGAACAAAGAAATCGAAAGAAAATTCCTGGTCTGCGGAGACTACAAGTCCCAGGCATATTCCTCTTCCCGTATAATCCAGGGCTATATATGTCATCTGCCCGGTCGTACTGTGCGTGTCCGCATCAGGGACAATCAAGGTTTCCTCACCATCAAGAATGCTCCGAAACCAGGGGAGATCGGCCGCAATGAATGGGAGTGGGAAATCCCTCTTGAGGATGCAAAAGGACTCATCAGCCTCTGCGAAAGGGGATTGATCGACAAGACCCGCTTCCTTGTAAGGGCTGGTGACCATGTGTTTGAAGTCGATGAGTTCTATGGTGATAATGAGGGGCTTACCATAGCGGAGGTCGAGCTTTCGTCAGAAGATGAAGTCTTCGAAAAGCCTTCATGGCTCGGCGAGGAAGTCACAGGAGACAGACGCTACTACAATTCGATGCTTCTGCTTAATCCTTTTAAAAATTGGTAATAAAAAAAAATGCAGCGCAGCTGCTGTTTTTTATGTTAGTATGTAAAGATCCAGTGATCTGCCTCTGAACAGGTTTCGTTATCTGCAACTGCCAGAACTACGAATACATATTCTACGCCTTCTTCCAGGGCAGGATTGTTCAGTGTCGCGAAATTATCTTTCGTATGATTTATATAGAACACATACGGATCCATTACCATTGTCTCCTGGATCATTGTGTAATCATACTCGAAAGTATTTGTCCAGTAATTGTTGTCTGTCCTTCTGTAGAAGTATCTGTAGCTTGCTGCCTCGCCCTCAGATACGCTCCAGTTGATGACACCACCGTTTTCCTTGAGCTTGTCAACGTCCTTGTCGATCTCCACGACGAGTGAGTTGTACTCGATAGGAATAGTCTGGAGCGGCTCTATATAGAGAGGGCCATATCTTCCGCTGTTGTCGACTGCAATTGAGATGAATGTCATCTCAGCTCCCGGTCTGAGCTGCCTGCGCTCGAAATAGTCGCTGGATTTGTCAAATCTGCTGCTTGCTCCGCCTGGCTTGAGCAGAAGTTCGATAAGCTCTTCCTCTGAATTGTATTCGTCAAATATATAATTCGGAAGGAGCTGGCTGTAGATGAACATGGCGTTGTTTGCACTTACCTTCATCCTGATCATATTCATGGTGATGTCATGCTCGGAAGTGCTGACTGCGATACTGCCTCCCGGAGTGAATGACTTCATCTTGATTTCAAGAGTGAATATGTCGTCTTCTGTATATACGCCCTCTTCATTATATATTACGAACCACAGAATGTATGTTTCGCCTGGCTCGAGAAGAACATCCTGCATTGGTGTCTCGTATTCCTCTGAACCTACCTTCTTCAGTCTGTAATTAAGGATTGAACCGTTGTACTGAAGCGGTGTGTCATAAGGAGTTGCATATGGCAGGCTTTCAAGAAGCAGGCCTGACTGGAGATCGGCTTCATATGACCTCTTTGTCTGAAGGTTGCAGAAATAAGCCGAAGCGTTCTGTACTTCAATCGAAACTGTGAATCCCTTGAATGTCGGAGTGCCGGCGCTCATCTTTACATTAGGACCGGTAGGAGCCGCAAGGTTGTCAAGATACAGAGGTATGTTAAGTACGGCAGAACGCTGTACGTTCAGTACCTTGTCTTCCTTCATTCTGAATTTCTGCATGAGGCCGTCTTTTGTGGTGACGGTAATGGTGAGGGAAGTGTACTCCTGATGAGGTACTACGATGAAGAATGGCTTTGCATCGCTTGTGACTGCCACTCCGTTGCCGCAGTTGAGAGTCACCTTGTTCTTGCTGATCATTGTCTCGTCGAAGAAGTAGCTCTTCGATTCCGGAATATATCCGCACTCGCCGCTGATGAATTCATTCTCAGCCTTTACCACAATGGACTGCACGGTTGCTTTTGACGGTGCAGAGAGCATGAGCTTGAGAAGTCCGGCAGCATTGTTGAACTTGAGCTGGTTGTCATATGCCACGTCGCTGATCATCGGCATCGCCGTATCGTCGAATGTGCCGTTGTAATATGTCTGGACATCAGGAATTGTGAAATATGCTGCCTCATTAGGGTCTGCGCTGTACAGGTACATGTTCTTTTCAGGATAACCCGCCATCACGCCTTCTGAGAAATCCATAGGGTCGTAGCCCTCATCGGGGAGGAATTCTGCATATGATGTTCCGCCTTCCTGCGATGTGTAGATTGCAGCTTCATAATAATTGTTTGCGACAAGGATCTGGTCGCCTTCGTTCCAGTACACCTTGTATCTGCCGTCTTCGTAGTCACCAAGGGCAGTCTTGGAGTCAGCCTCGGTCGATGCGTATATAGGCTGAGCGCCCTTGTTGCTGCTCTGTGCTTCCTGAATTTCGTTTACGGTGCAGGATGTCATCACCAATCCTGCTGCGAGAAGTGTGTATAAATATCTTTTCATGGCAGTATCGGTTTATTCAAAGAAATCTCCATAATCTTCCGGATCCTCGAAAAAATCCTCGATGTCGCCGAATCCGCTCTGCGCACATACGAGCTGCTCAGTCTCGAACATAAGGATCGTGACAGCAGGCCTCTGATAGTTTTTCTTAGCTGTTTTCATGGTGTCTAAATGTTATGTATTTGACAAATATAATAAATATGTAATTATGCTGGTTATGATTCTCAGAAAAAATGTCTATTTTTGAAAGTTTTCTGAATAAACCTATTCTATTAAATATACCATGAGCAAAGACAAGAAGTATAAGTGGGAGTTTGAAAATATAGGCGGCTCCCTTCGTGTAAAGATTGCCTCAGGAACAGACATCGCTCATCTTTCCGAGCTTGATCCGAAGATGTGGACTGTGCTCTCGTGTCCGGTCAAAGGTCTGGAAATCAATGAGAAAAGTCTTTCGTATATTGATCAGGATGCGGATGGTAAGATCCGTATAAATGATGTCGTGAAGACAGCGGAATGGATAACAGGAGCTTTGAAGAATCCTGATCTTCTGCTTCAGGGAAGCGACAGCATCGAGATTTCTCAGTTCAATACAGAGGATGCGTCTGGAGCAAAACTTGCTGCATCATCAAGGCAGATCCTCAGCAATCTTGACAAGGAAGGAGAGACGATTTCCATGTCCGATACAGCTGATATAGCTGCTATCTTTGCCAAGACACGTTTCAATGGTGACGGAGTCATAACTGAGGCGTCTTCTGATGATGCGGATGACAAGGCTGCGATTGCGGCTGCCGTTGCAACCATCGGCGGAGTGCAGGACAGAAGCGGGGCCATGGGTGTCGATGCTGCGACAGTCGAGTCATTCTATAAGACCCTTGCAGATTATGCCGCATGGTGCGATGCTGCTGTCGAACTTCCATATGCTGACCAGACTGACAAGGCTCTAGATGCGTATGAGGCTCTCGATGCAAAGGTGAAGGACTATTTCATGCGTGCCAAGCTTGCTGCGTTCTCGCCGGACAGCACGGCTTCTCTTGATGTCCAGACTTCGCGCATCGAGGCTATCAGTGCCGAGAATCTTACAGGAAAGACTGATGACATCGCTGCATATCCTATCGCACGCATCACAGGAAAGCCGGAGATTGATCTTGGTGAGCCTGTCAATCCGGCATGGGCGGCTCAGTTCGATACACTCAGGTCAATTGCTGTAGATCCATCAAAGAAGACCCTCACAGAGGCTGACTGGAATGAGATCGGAGGCAGATTCGCAGCATATACAGCATGGAAGGCTGCAAAGGCCGGTGCTGCCGTAGAGGGACTTGGCATAGATGCTGTCAAGGGCTTCCTTGCCAAGGACAGGAAGGCTTCACTCATGGATCTGATCGCTCAGGACGAGGCATTGAAGCAGGAGGCTTCCGATATCGATATGGTTGACAAGTTCCTTCATATCTACCGCGATTTTTACAGACTCCTCCGTAACTTCGTCACATTCAACGATTTCTACTCTAAGGATGATTCGGTTTTCGCTATCTTCCAGTCAGGAACTCTCATCATAGATCAGCGCGAATGTCGCCTTTGTATGAATGTGGCCGATATGGGCAAGCATAATGCGACTGCTGCAGTGAGCGGCATGTATCTCATATATTGTGAATGTACAGCCAAGGACAAGCCTGCAAAGCTCCAGATTGTGGCGGCGATGACTGTCGGAGACATAGGCGACCTCTTTGTAGGAAAGAATGCAGTCTACTATGATAATGCAGGTGCGGAATGGGATGCGGTGATCACAAAGATAATCGATAATCCTATAAGCGTTTCTCAGGCATTCTGGTCTCCATACCGCAGAATGGCCAAGGCTATAGAAAACCTCATCAGCAAGAGTGCCGCTGACAAGGATGCGAAGATCATGAGCGATGCGACAGCCAAGATCAATGCTGCCCCGGCTGCTCTTCCTGCTGCAGGAGCTGATGGAAAGCCTGCTGCGGCTCCTCCGTTTGATATCGCCAAGTTTGCCGGTATCTTTGCCGCAATCGGTGTTGCTGTAGGAATGATAGGTACGGCACTTTCCGGACTTCTTGACGGACTTTCAGCGCTTGCCTGGTGGGAGCTGATAATAGTGTTCATCTCCATTATGCTCGTGATTTCCGGTCCTGCAATGATCATGGCATGGCTCAAGCTTCGCAGACGTAATATCGCACCTCTGCTGAATGCCAACGGATGGGCTGTCAATGCTGCATCCAAGATAAGCATTCCTTTCGGAGAGACTCTTACCGATCAGGCCAAGTTCCCGAAGATCAAGATCAAGGATCCATATGCTAAGGCCGGTCTTTCGCCTTTCAGCAAGATTCTGATAACTGTTCTTGCCATTGCTGTTATAGCAGCCGGTCTCTGGCTCTTCAATCTTCTTTCATTTGCAGGACTTGATTCGCCGCTTCCGCGTTACAGGCAGGCCGATCCGGTTGAGGAAGTTGTTGAAGCAGTTCAGGCTGATACTCTCACGACGGCAGATACTCTTATTGCTGAATAAAGAGCTGACGATTATAAAAAAAAGAAAAACTTATAAAAAAGAGAAAAATGTGACGAAATTCCGTCACATTTTTCTCTTTTTTATATTGATTAGTTCGGAAAATTCGTATCTTGGCGGGGAATGACAGGGGGGAAGTTGAATAGTTTTTTACGGGGCATTATGCCTTATTATCAACCATTCAACAATTTAGATTATGAAACAAAAATCTGACAAAACCCCTACGGGAAGGCTCGTTGAGATCGACGGGATCACCTATCAGTTCATTGAAGGTAAGTTGTACAGG
>JAFZDJ010000107.1 GCA_017561265.1 Bacteroidales bacterium | reverse complement strand
GCTCGGCATATGCCCACTACAGCGACCTTGCGGAGCAGGGATACTACAACCGTATCATCTCGGGCAATGTATCGCAGCGTATCGAGGTGGATAGCATCAGCTGCAACTTCAACAACTATCCCTACGAGGTGGTGACATATGCACGGCTCTCCATCATCCGCGAGAAGAGCATCACCGAACGCAGCCTTGTAACCAAGGGCCGGCTCCGTAACTCCACACGCAGCGACAACAACCCTCACGGATTCATCTTCGAGGCTTTCCGTGTGGTGGAGAACAAGGACCTGAGAGTCTATGACAGATAATTACGATTATTCACCATTAACATTTACAGCAATGAAAAAGTACATTCAGAAAATCAAGGATTCAATCAACAGGTCTTGGAACAACAAGACATCGAAGACCAAACGCTACATCATCTACGCCCTTATGCTGGCATATGCGGGATTGGCTCTCTATGTGATCTTTATGCCTGCTCCCGATTACAGGTACGAGGAGTATATCAGAGAAGAGGCACCTCCTGCAACAGTGCTGACCGATGAGCAAGCCGATACGGAAGGTTCATTCTCGGAAGAGAAAATCCGAGAGATGGAAGAGTTCTTTAACCAATTTAATTCTGAGAGCTATGAGTAACGATGCAAATGCTCAAAAGAGAAAGGAGCAAATCAAGAAGTGGCTTGTGTATAGCGGAATGGTGCTGTTATGCCTTGTGTCATTCTACTTCATCTTCAAGCCATCGAAGGAGCAGGTGTTGGCAGAACAGCAGCAGATAGGCTTCAATGCCGAACTTCCCGACCCGCGAGGTGCAGGTATCGAGGCCGACAAGATTACCGCCTACGAACTGGAGGATATGCGTATCAAGCAGGAGCAGAAGATGCGTACCCTTGAGGACTTCTCGGCACTGACCACCGATGACGAGAAGGAAGAGGTGGTCGAGATTCCCGAAGAGCCGAGATACACAGGCGGTGGTAGCGGTTCAGCCTATCGAAGTGGCAGTAACAGGAGCAATTCGTTCTCCACATCCACATCTGCCTACAACGACATCAACGCCACACTCGGCAGTTTCTACGAGCAGCCGCGTGAGGATTCCGAGAAGGAGGCTTTGAAAGCCGAGTTGGAGGAGCTGAAGCAGTCGATGGCGCAACAGCAGAACAGCCAGCCGACCTATGCCGACCAGGTGGCACTCTTGGAGAAGTCATACGAGCTCGCAGCGAAGTATATGCCCGGAGGCACTGCCACCACCTCCGAGAGTAAAGCCGAGGAGGTGGAAACCACCACACGAAGCGGTAAGTCAAAGGCTGTTCCCGTAGGTCAGGTATCAAAGCCCGTGGTATCGGCACTTGCCCAGCCTGTGAGCGACTCGATGATGATAGCACGGATGGCACAATCCGTAGGCAGTGGTTTCAACACTGCCGTAGGTGCAGCACCGATGCAAAACACTCGCAACACCATCAAGGCGTGCGTGCATGGCGACCAGACCATCACGAGTGGTCAGAGCGTGCGACTGAGGCTCTTGGAGGATATGCGTGTAGGAAGGTATGTATTGCCACGAAACACCCTTATCACGGGTGATGGCAGTATCAAGGGCGAAAGACTCGACATTGAGATTCTTCAGGTGGAGTATAACGGCACCATCATCCCCGTAGAGCTTACGGTCCACGACATTGACGGACAGGAGGGCATCTTCATCCCCGGCTCCATGGAGGCGAGTGCGGCAAAGGAGATGGCGGCAAATCTAGGGCAGAACCTCGGAACGAGCATCTCCATCACCAACCAGTCTGCAGGAGACCAACTGCTATCCGAGGTAGGTCGTGGTACCATACAGGGCGTGTCGCAGTATATCTCCAAGAAGATGCGTGAAGAGAAGGTACACCTCAAATCAGGATATACCCTGATGCTTTATCAAAACAATCAATAACCCATTAAAACATTAAAGACATGAAAAAGATTTTTGTAATGCTTGCCCTCACGATGGGCGTTG
>JAFZDJ010000106.1 GCA_017561265.1 Bacteroidales bacterium | reverse complement strand
TCATTGTACAATTTTGGCAGCGGTACTACTTCGCATGGGACAGGCTATTTTGAAAGATTTCCGTTCAGTTGGGATTCTATATCGGAGATAGATTGGAAATTGTGGGGATTGACAGTAGGATGGTATGCTTTGCTGGTCATTCCGTGGATTCAATATTTCAATGCCGTCCGTATGGAAGGAAGATTCAGTAGAACTCTTGCGGCTATGAATGATGAACCGTTCTTTTCTGCCGCCTTTACAGTATCCAATATATCACTTATCATTGCCAGTACGCTGTTGTTTATCAGAACAGGAGAGCCGGATGAGAAAGGGCTCATTGAGAACTATGAAAGATGGTGGAATGAGTTGCTGATGATATATGTTTTCTTATGCGCAAACATCTATATCCTGGCGGCATTAGCGGCAATAATTGCAAATTACCGTAAAAACCGTGAATTGAGAAAGGGACAATATATTCCGGTTGATAAACCTATACCTGTATGGCATTGGGTTGTATCCGCTATCCCATTTTTGCTAATGGCATTATCGGTTGTCGATGCCCGTTGGGATATATTCAGTTTTCTTTGAGAATTATACCCTAATCTGATAGATTCTCAGACCTCCCGACTCTATATTGATAAAATCTAAAATCAATATGGAAAAGAAATCAAAATTCAGGAGATTCCTGAAGCTCGTGAGATAAAACCTCGTGGAGAGAACTATATGAGTGGCATCTTCAAGGAAGTCCGTGCATTCTTCAACTGGGCATATAAGAATAAGATCATAGATACATTCCCATTCGAAGAATTCGAGATGCCATCAGAGAGATACGGTTCTCCGATTTATCTTACTCTGGATGACGTTCAGAAGATCTATGCCGCTGATTTATCCGATACTCCTCATCTGGCAATTCAAAGAGACATCTTTGTCTTCCAATGTAATATCGGTTGTCGTATTGGTGACTTGCTGCGTCTTAAGAAAAGAGACGTTATCAACGGAGCTATTGAGTATATTCCTACAAAGACAATTAAGGAGAATGCTCGAACTGTGGTTGTTCCTTAGAACAGTGTGGCCCAAGAGATTGTAGATAGGTATGCCGATTATCCCGGAGATAAGCTCCTCCCATTCGAGAGCTCAGAGAGATTCAATGACAACATCAAGATCATATTTGAAAAGGCAATCACGACGGTTCCATAAGGGCATACTCCAACTATTTCAAGACTACGGCACAGATCCTCGATCTGACTGTCAAGCCTACCGCCTGCCCTTTCCTGTCTGAGAATCTGATGCTGACCCTCTGCCATTATCCGATGGTCACATGGAATCATAAGCCATATGGCTCCATCATGCTCCATGGTCATTGCCACGGCAAGCTCGACGAGCACAACCGTCTCTCAAACGACCTTCGTTTCGACGTAGGTATCGACGGTGAACTCGCAAAGCTAGCCGGAGGATTCATTCCAGGCACCCCTTTCCACCAATACGCAAAACAGAACTATCGCTCGGAAGTGAGATAATGATGTGTCCTATGTTGGCACATTGAAGAGGTAAATTTGAACCGAAAACCGGTGGCTATATAAATATCATACTAGTATATATTATAAATATATATAATAATACTTTAGTGTGGTGTAATTAGCTTGTATGTTAATTTATGTAGCGAAAAAGTTGTTGAAAGTCAATATTTTACATTTGGTTTTTGTTTCATAGATTTGCCTCGATATCAGCTAATCCCGGGGTAAGATCTGATGGCTTGTGAAAGCCAAAAGTGTAACAAAAACAACTATTCGAATTATGATTGAATTTAAGAAGTACAGTTCTATCGAGAACCATTTTTATAAGGATTATCTGGACCAGGTAAGGGAACAGGTACCTGCTGATATGCAGTGGGTGGTCCAGGAGAAGGTACACGGTACCAACACCAGCTTCCTGTGTGACGGTAACGATGTGAAGTTTGCAAAGAGGACCTCAATCCTTGAGGATGACGAGAAGTTCTACGACTATCAGGAGCTTGTCGATGAGTACAAGGAGAAGGTGATTTCTCTCTTCAACCATTTGAAACAGGATTGCCCAGACATGCAGTCTGTCTCTGTCTTCGGTGAGTTGTTCGGCGGTTCATATCCGCATCCGGATGTGCAGAGGGTAGGCCGTCTTACTATGATCCAGAAGGGTGTGTACTATGCACCTGACCACGAGTTCTACGGATTTGATATCTATGTGTTCACTAACGATGGAGGCTACTACCTGTCAGTG
>JAFZDJ010000105.1 GCA_017561265.1 Bacteroidales bacterium | reverse complement strand
TCGTGAACGGGAGGGACCCGCGACGTAGTCGTGGGAGGGATGAAGTCGGAACTTGTTCCGACGAACCAAGCCAAACTTATCCTACCGTCACTGTCGTCATATATAAATGAAAAAGGAGATGACCTTATTAGTCATCCCCTTATAGAGTTTTATGAATATTTAGATCAGCGGCTGGCCTGTCATTGCGGCTGGCTGCTCGATGCCCATGAGCTTGAGGATTGTTGGAGCTACGTCAGCGAGCTTTCCGTTCTTCACTTCCTTAACCTCGTCTCCTGCGTTCACTACGATGAAAGGTACATCGTTGAGCGAGTGAGCTGTGTTAGGTGTTCCGTCCTCGTTTACAGCGTAGTCTGCGTTACCGTGGTCAGCTGTGATGAGTACGGTGTAACCCTGTGCCTTTGCAGCCTCCACAACCTTCTCGACGCATGAGTCAACTGCGATGACAGCCTTGCGGATAGCCTCATAGATACCTGTGTGGCCGATCATGTCGCCGTTCGCGAAGTTGAGGATGATGAGGTCGTTCTTGCCTGTGTTGATAGCCTCAACGAGCTTCTCAGTAACCTCTGGAGCGCTCATCTCAGGCTGGAGATCGTAAGTAGCAACCTTTGGTGAGTTTACAAGGATACGGTCCTCGTTCTCGAAGAGAGACTCTGCGCCACCGTTGAAGAAGAATGTAACGTGTGCGTACTTCTCTGTCTCAGCGATACGGAGCTGGTTCTTGCCTGCCTTTGAAACGACTTCACCGAGAGTCTCCTGTACATTCTCCTTGTCGAAGAGGATGTGAACTCCCTTGAATGATGCGTCGTACGGAGTAAGGGTGCAGAAGTAGAGAGGAATAGTCTTCATTCCGAACTCTGGCATATCCTGCTGTGTGAGGACAGCTGTGAGCTCGCGTGCACGGTCGTTACGGAAGTTGAAGAAGATCACTGCGTCTCCCTCCTGGATCTTTGTAAGAGGCTGGCCCTCGGCGTTTGTGATCACGATAGGCTTGATGAACTCATCGGTCACTCCCTCGTCATATGAAGCCTGGATAGCCTCGGTTGCAGATGTAGCGTATGTGCCCTTGTCCTCTACGAGCATGTCATAAGCTTCCTTCACACGCTCCCATCTCTTGTCACGGTCCATAGCATAGAAACGTCCGCATACAGAAGCTACCTTACCTGTAGACTTCGCCATCTCAGCCTCGAGGCCCTCTACGAAGCCCTTTCCGCTCTTAGGGTCTGTGTCACGTCCGTCCATGAAACAGTGTACGAAAACGTCCTCGAGACCATATTCCTTAGCCACGTTGAGGAACTCGTAAACATGCTCGAGCGAGCTGTGCACACCACCCATAGATGCGAGACCCATGAGGTGAAGCTGCTTGTTGTTTTCCTTTACATAGTCATACACAGCCTTGATCTCAGGGTTCTGGAGGAACTTGTGCTCACGTGCTGCGATGTTGATCTTCACGAGGTCTTGGTACACCACGCGGCCTGCGCCGAGGTTGAGGTGACCCACCTCAGAGTTACCCATCTGGCCCTCAGGAAGACCTACGGCCTCGCCGCATGCCTTGAGTGTGCTCATAGGGTACTGCTTGCGGAGAGACTCGATGTAAGGAGCTCCCTGCGAATAGATGACATTAGACTCATCCTGTCTGCCCTCGCCCCATCCGTCGAGGATCATGAGAAGAACTTTCTTGTCCATTTTTATATGCTTTTATTATGATTGACAGTTTTTTGCGGCGCAAATATACAATTTATGCACCACTTTTTCTAATTTTGTATGATGAAAACTGCAAGGGGACCGATCCTTGCTGCATAGATGGGATAATTATGGGAAGAAACAGACATTCAAGCGGCAGAAGCCGTGGCAGAGGAAAAAAGGAAAAGAAGGTTTTCCCTCAGGTGGTCGGAAAGGTACAGATGACCCGCGAGGGATATGCATTCATAATAGTTGAAGGAGAAGAAGAGGATGTTTTTGTCAAGGCATCCAAGATGCGCGGAGCCCTTCACGGAGACACTGTACTCGTGACCGTTACGCGTGAAAAGACAGACAAGCGCAGGGAAGGAGAGGTCGTGAAGATCATCGAAAGATCTCCGAAGCCTTTCATCGGCATCCTTCATATAGTAGGAAATCAGGCCTGGGTACTCATGCAGAGCCGGTTCATGCCTTACGACATCACGATTCCTTTCACTGAGACCGACAAGGAACGTTATCGCAGACACAAGGTGAAGAGCCAGTCCCTTCATGAACCGAAGGACGATACCGGATGGCTCAAGCCGCTCGGGGGCGATGAATATGCGATCCACAGGGTATATGAACTCGGTGAAGACGGCTATGGCCGTCAGGAACTGAAGGCGCGTTCCGGAATGAAGGTAGCGGCTGTCGTTGATGACTGGCCTCGCAGCGAGATGTCTCCGCGTGGACATATAGTCGATGTGCTCGGAGAACCGGGCGAGAACGACACCGAGATGCATGCTATCCTTGCCGAATATGCACTTCCGTACCGCTTCGAATCAGATGTGGCGAATGCAGCCGACCGCATATCTGAAGATATTACTGCTGAAGATCTTAAGGGTAGGAAGGACTTCCGTGATGTATTGACATTCACCATCGACCCGGCTGACGCAAAGGACTTTGACGATGCCCTCTCGTTCAAGAAGCTTGAAAATGGAAATTACGAAATAGGAGTCCATATTGCTGACGTTACCCATTATGTGAAGCCGGGCGACGTGGTCGATAAGGAGGCGGAGGCCCGTGGAACCTCGGTATATCTTGTCGACAGGACTGTACCGATGCTTCCGGAGAAGCTCTGCAACAAGCTCTGCTCCCTCCGTCCGCATGAGGAAAAGCTTACTTTCTCGGCAGTGTTCGAGATGACTCCTTTGGGACGTATCGTGAGCCAGTGGTTCGGAAAGACAGTCATCTACTCTGACTTCAGATTTGCATACGAGGAGGCTCAGGCCATTATTGAAGCCGGTCCGAAGGCATTGCATGAGGGTGTGACAGAAGAAATCAAGGATGCTGTCCTCATATTGAACGGCCTTGCAGCAAAGCTTCGTAAGAAAAGATTCGCGGCAGGAGCCATCAGCTTCGACCGTCCGGAGATGAAGGTGGAAGTAGACGAAAAGGGACGCCCTGTCAATGTATATCAGAAAGTTACAAAAGAGGCCAACTGGCTCATCGAGGAATTCATGCTTCTTGCCAATCGCACTGTTGCAGAATTCGTCGCGACAGGCTGCAAGGGTGTAGGGGATACTTCGGAAAAGGGCGCACGCAAGCAGGTGAAGACCTTCGTGTATCGTGTCCATGACGAGCCGAACCAGGAGAAGGTCGAGAGTCTGCGTAACTTCATCGGTAACTTCGGCTACAGGATGGGACCTACAACCAATGGAAAGGAGATATCCAAGGAGCTGAACAGCCTTTTCGCTGCCGCAAAGGATACTCCGGAATACAATGCCATCGAACTTCTTTCGCTCAGAACCATGGCCAAGGCCCGTTATGACACCGAAAATCTCGGCCACTACGGACTGGCATTCAAATACTACACACATTTCACCTCTCCGATCCGCCGTTATCCCGACATGATGGTGCACAGGCTCCTTGCAGACTATCTCGCAGGAGGTCCGTCTGCCAAGCAGGAAACATACGACAAGCTCTGCAAGCATGCTTCGGAGCGTGAGATCGTGGCAGCTGAGGCAGAGCGCTCGAGCATCAAGTACAAGCTTGTGGAGTTCATGCAGGACAAGGTCGGATACACATTCGGAGGTCATATCTCCGGCCTTACCGAGTGGGGAATGTATGTGGAGATCGAGCCTACGATGATCGAGGGAATGGTTGCGCTCAGAGACATCAAGAGCGATTACTTTGAGTTCGATGCCGACCATTACCGCCTTGTCGGAAAGCGTTCAGGCATAGTATACAACCTCGGAGATCCTGTCCGTATCCGTGTCAAGAAGACTAATCTCGAGCAGAAACTCCTTGATTATGAACTTATTGAGACTGGCCTTGAGGAGCGTGTGTACGACCGCATAGATTATGAACATGGTCGCGGAACATCCTTCATAAAAGGTGAGGACGGCTCATTCGACAATGTGACTGTCGGCATAAACAAGGCAGCCCGCAAGGAAAAGGTCCGCAAGGCCATCCAGGAATCGAAGCGCAAGGCCAAGAAAGCTGCAGGAAAGAAGACGGCTTCAAAAAAATAAAACACTTAACACAATTATAATATGATCGTTTATTGCAAGAATTGCGGCAGCGCATTGGAGGCTGGTGCCAACTTCTGTATGAAGTGCGGTGCAAAAGTCGTTCAGGATGCCGCTGTACCTGCTCCCGTTGTCAATTATGACAGCCAGAGAGAGAGTAGAGTAAGATGCTGGCTGGCTGCGAATGCCTCAAAACTCCCCGAAAATCAGCTCCCTATCCTCAAGGATAGACTTATGGCAATGTCTGACGCCGAGCTGGACAGACTTACATATGTCAACCTGACCGATCCGCT
>JAFZDJ010000104.1 GCA_017561265.1 Bacteroidales bacterium | reverse complement strand
GTTTGCCACAGCCTTTGTGGCGAATGCCCAGGAGATCAAGGGTGTCGTATCAGACGCAAACGGCCAACCGCTGATAGGCGTGTCCGTTTTCGTGGACGGCACAACTTTAGGTGTATCTACGGGTGTGGATGGTGATTACACTATCGATGTCCCTTCTGCAAAGGGAAAGACACTTGTTTTCTCGATGATCGGTATGGCAACGAAAGAGGTGGTCATAGGAAATTCTACGACTGTCAATGTTGTCCTCGATGAGGATTCCAATTTCCTTGACGAAACTGTAGTCATCGGTTATGCTACTGTAAAACGTCGCGACCTTATGGGTTCTGTGACATCTGTAGGAAACGAAGCTCTCACACAGGTGCCCGTAGCGACTGTAGGAGAGGCTCTTACAGGTAAGATGGCAGGTGTGCAGGTAACTACAACCGAAGGAGACCCTGATGCGGAAATCAAGATCCGTGTCCGCGGTGGAGGTTCAATCACTCAGGATGCTTCCCCTCTTTACATTGTAGATGGTTTCCCTGTAGAAAGCATTTCTGACATACCTGCATCCGATATTCAGTCCATCGATGTCCTCAAGGATGCCTTCTCAACTGCCATCTACGGTTCGAGAGGTGCAAACGGTGTTGTCCTCGTGACTACCAAATCAGGTGCAGCCGGCAAGATTTCCGTAAGCTACAATGCATACTGGGGACAGAAGACTATGGCCAATGCAGACGCCATCCAGACCGGATCCCCTTATGATTTCGTACAGAACCAATACGAGCTCGCAGTCCTCAGAGATAAGGTGGAAGACGATTTTGTAAAGGTCTTCGGAGTATTCGAAGATATGGATCTGTACAAGAATGTGGAGAAGAACGACTGGGTAAAGAAAGTTTTTGGAAATGTAGGAACAACATTCAACCAGAACCTCTCCGTGTCGGGATCTACAGACAAGGTAAAGTGGACAGCAAGTTATGCTCATGTAGGTGACAAGGCCATCATGGTAGGATCAGACTACAAGAGAGACAACCTCAACTTCAAGACACAGTATAAGCCTATCAAGCAGATTACTGTAGACTTAAATGCAAGATACTCGCACACTGAAGTCCTCGGCGCCGGAGCCAACTCAATGAACGACGGCGGTTCGACTTCAAGCAACGGACGTCTCAAGCACGCAGTCCAGTACACTCCTTTCCCTATCACAGGAGTTGCAACGGATTCAGACCTTGCTGAAGATTACGGAGACAATGCTCCGCCTCTGAAGTCAGTGGCCGATAACGACAACAGAAGAATCCGCAAGAACTGGACTATCAACGGATCGGTTACCTGGCACATAATCAAGAACCTCAACCTCAAGATAGAGGGAGGTCTGGATGATTATTCTCAGGAGGACAACCGTTACTACGGACTTACAACATACTATGTAGGCAACAATGCCACAATCAAGGGCCAGCCTGCCACTCAGTATAAGAATGAATTCCGTACAAACTACCGTACTACCAACACTCTCAACTATAACTTCGCGGATGTGTTCGCCAATGATGACCATAAGCTGGATCTTCTTGTGGGTCAGGAGTATATCCTTACCAAATCGAACACTCTTTCTTCTACAATTGAAGGATTCCCTACATTCTTCGATTCTCAGATGGCATGGAATTTCATGGCATCAGGTACTCCTGTAGCATCAAACAATTTCTATAATCCGGACGGACAGCTCCTGTCATTCTTCGGAAGAGCCAACTACGAATATGCCGGCCGATATGCAGTTTCAGCTACAGTCCGCTCAGATGGTTCATCTAAGTTTGAAAAGGGTAATCAGTGGGGCATATTCCCGTCTGGAGCCGCATCATGGACCATTTCCAACGAGCCTTGGATGGAGAATGCTTCATGGCTTGACAACCTCAAGCTGCGCTACAGCTACGGTACAGCAGGTAACAACAATATTCCTTCGAATGTATCTTCACTCCTTTTCCAGGCCAATCAGACTCAGTGGATATCCATGGGCAACACCTGGTGGGGAACCACTACTGTAGGAGGAAAATCCATCATGCCTAATCCGGACCTCACATGGGAAACTACAGTATCCCATAACATCGGTCTCGACTATGCATTCTTCAACAGTCGCATCAACGGATCCTTCGAAGTATATCACAATACTACCAACGACCTCCTGATCCAGTTCCCTGTGGCAGGTTCGGGTTATGATTACCAGTACCGCAATCTCGGATCAGTCCAGAACCGCGGTTTCGAAGCATCTGTCAATTTTGTAATATTCGAGAAGAAGAATTTCGGTCTCACCTTCGGCGGCAACATCAGCTTGAATGAAAACAAGGTCACCAGCCTTGGAGGACTTGAAAAAATCGAAGCAACATCAGAGTGGGCTTCTACCGAGATCGGCCCTGACTATGTCGTGACTGTCGGCCGACCTCTCGGCGACATGTACGGATATATCTCTGACGGCCGTTATTCTACAGACGAATTCACTCATAACGGATCTGCATGGGTGGCTAATGAAGGTACTGTAGACGCATCTGACATCCTCGGAAAGGAATTCTTCCGTCCGGGAGCCATGAAGCTCAAGGATATGAACGGTGACGGCAAGATCACTGTAGACGACAAGACCATCATCGGCAATGCACAGCCACTCGGAGTCGGCGGATTCAACCTTTCCGGTTACCTCTACGGTTTCGACTTCTCTGCTAACTTCAACTATGTCTTCGGCAACAATATATACAATGCCAACAAGATCGAGTTCAGTCACTCCAGAAAGTATTCGAACCGCAACCTCCTTTCATCAATGAATGTGGCAAACCGCTGGACCAACATCGACTGGGCTACAGGAGAGGAGATTACCGATCCGGATCGTCTTGCTCAGATCAATGCCGGAACTACAATGTGGAATCCAGGTGTAAACAAGGCGATATTCTCTGACTGGGCAGTCGAGGACGGTTCTTTCCTCCGTCTCCAGTCTGCTACCATCGGATATACCCTTCCACAGAAATGGACAATGAAGATAAAGATGCAGAAGCTCCGTATATATGCAACAGGAAGCAACCTCTTCTGCCTCACCAGATATTCAGGCTATGACCCTGAAGTGGACACCAGACGTAAGACTCCTCTTACTCCAGGTGTTGACTGCTCAGCATATCCAAAGAGCAGGGGTTATGTAGTCGGCGTAAACATCACATTCTAAAACCGGAATTCATATGAAACTGATAAATAAAATCATAGGTGTAGGAATGCTTGCGGCCATGTCCCTGACTTCTTGTTCAGAGGATGGACTCAAGACACCGACCCAGTCATCATTCGACGAGTCTGTGGTATATTCCAACTACACTCTTGCAGAATACAATGTATTCGGAATCTACGAAGTGTTCGGCCACACAAACTGTCACCGTGGACGATACCTCCCTTGGTACGGTTTCAATACCGATATCGAGATTTACAACAATACGACGGCTGATGAGAAGTCAAGCATCGCAAGGTACTCTCAGACAGCCACAAACGGTCAGCTCAATCTCGCTAATGGTCCATACAACGAGCTTATGGGCGGTATCGAGAGAGCCAATCTTGCCATCAGAGGAATCCGCCAGTATGGTAATCCTGAAATCAATGCAGATATGGCAGAACTGCTTGGTGAGGCGCTGACAGCCCGTGCTCTTCTTTATACAGAGCTTCTCAAGGCTTACGGAGAGGTTCCCGCTCGTTTTGCACCGATCGATGCGGAGACCATATATCTCAACAAATCAGACAAGGATATCATCTACAAGCAGCTGCTTGCTGACCTTGAAGAAGCATTCGGATATATGAAATGGCCTGGACAGAGTGCAGCTACAGCTACTACCGACCGTCCGAGTCTTGCTTTTGCAAAGGGACTTTACGCACGCCTCGCCCTCATGGCTTCCGGATACTCTCTCCGTCCGGACGAAGGACTTGTAGGAACTGGAAATCCTGGAACAGTAAGACTCTCGAACGACCCTGAGCTTCAGAAGGATGTACTTTACCCTAAGGCATTGGCGGCTCTCAAGGATATCATCGAGAATGCAGGTCTCTCCCTCATGGATTACACACAGCTCTGGAAGGAGTTCAACAACATGGACATCACAGCAGGCAAGGAGGTCATCTATGTAATCCCTTCATCCGACACCCGTGGACGTTGGAACTATACATTCGCTATCAGAACAGAAGGTAATCCTGACTGGAGTCAGGGGCCGACATCAAGCCGTGGCGGAACAGCAGGCCCTGTCCCAACTCTCTACTGGAAGTATGAGGATGAGGATGTCCGCCGTGACATGAGCTGCGTGAACTGGAAATGGGTCCTCGGAACCAATGGAAAGAACGTTCCTGTCCTTGCAGGTCCTAACGACTGGTATTTCGGAAAGTTCCGTCTTGAGTGGCAGAACAAGAGTCCGTATAATGGTGGAAATGACGACGGCATCAAGCCGGTATATATGAGATATTCAGACATTCTCCTCATGGCAGCCGAAATCGCCAACGATCCTGCATGCGGAAACCGTGACGAGAACTTTGCAAAGAACTGCCTCCTCCAGGTCCGCCAGAGAGCATACAAGGGCAATGAAGGAATAGCTTCATCTTATGTCAACGGACTCAGCGGTCAGGATGCCATCTTCAATGCAATCGTTGACGAGCGTGCTCTTGAATTCGTGGGTGAGATGCTACGTAAGCAGGACCTCATCCGCTGGAATCTCCTCAAGACCAAGATGGACGAGTCAAAGGCAGAACTTCAGGCATGGATGGACAACGCTGGTGCACAGTTCGGCCCTGCAGTATGGTACAGATATGCGGCTGATGGTTCTATTGAGACTTATGGCTACAATGAGACTGCGACTACCGATGCTGCTCCTGCAGGAGACGGTTGGGAGTGCTATACAGACTCAAAGGGTGAGGTTTCTACATACTTCAAGTTCATTTCAGAGGAAACCGGTACATACAGCGAATCAGCGCAGAAGAAGCTTGATTCGTTCTATGACATCGACCCTGACACCAAGCAGTGGTGGCCGATCCCTGAGGCAACTCTCGTGAACAGCCAGGGAACTCTCTTCAATGACTATGGTTTCTAAATCAACGACAATTATGAAAAGATTATTTTCAGCAATAATATTGGGATTATCACTCATCGCCTTCGGAGCGGCTTTCTCAAGCTGCACCGAGGAGATGGTTGACATCAACGACGATATCACTCTCGGACGATGCCTTACTCCTACAGAACTCTCTGCCAAGGTCATCAATGGAGAGTTTATCGAATTCTCATGGACCAAGTCCAAGGGAGCTACAGAGTTCGTTCTCGAACTTTACTCTGACGAGCAGATGAGTGCTCTTGTAGAGTCAATTACTATTCCTGCAACCGATATCCCATATACTGCGGATCTCGAGGCAGATATGACCTATTATGCGCGTGTAAAGGCTGTAAACGGAGAAGGCAGGATTGCAGACTCCAACTGGGCAGTATTTGACCGTGGTCTCCAGACATACGCAATCAAGTCTTCTCTCAATCCAGAGCTTGTGGACAGATCGGAATCTTCAATCACAATCAAGTGGACTAAGGATGAAGAGGTAGACCATATCCGCGTGACTCCTGCTCTCAATGCAGATGAGGAGTACACCCGTTTCGATGTAGATGCAAATGCAGTTGCAGCTGCTCAGGTTGAGGTGACAGGTCTCAAGCCATCTGTGAACTATACCCTCGCAGTACACTTCAAGAGTGCTGACCGTGGACAGGTTTCCGCATGGACCCGTCCTGCAATCGAAGGAGCGACAGAGGTTGCTACTTCAGAGGCTCTCATCCAGGCTATCGCTGACAAGGCTGCAGTCATCAAGGTGGCATATTCTGAGACTCCTTATGTAATCGGTAGTGTTGTTCTCGGTGGTCCGGTAGCGATTTATGGTGATGCTACTGCAGAAGGAGCTCAGCCGACAATCCAGGGTGGACTTAAGATCGGTGCAGATGTTACAAGCATCCATCTCGAAGCCCTCACATTCGACGGCCTCGGTTCTGCCGACTATCCTCACAACCTTACATTCGATGCTGCTGCTGCTATGGAGAGCATCACAGTCGTGAACTGCAAGCTCAATAACTACCTCCGCGGAGTTCTTTACGAGAATTCCAAAGGTCCGTCTGTGGGTTCCATCAGATATGACGGTGTTGAGGTCAATAACGTTACAGGTGATGGCGGCGACTGCTTCGACTTCCGCGGCACAGCCAGTGTAAACAGCATTGAATTCATCAATTCGACACTTAATACGGGTGCCCGCACATGGTTCCGTATCGACGCGAAGACAGTCCTCGAGTCAATCAAGCTCACACACTGTACATTCAACAACCTCTGCTTTGCAAACAATGGTAACAATAACGGTATCTTCAATATCCGTGCTCTTAATGCAGCCGGTGCTGCTCCGACATTCGTACTGACACACAACGTGTTCCTCAACATGAATGACGACAACAAGAGATGCTGCCTCATTGCGAAGAACTCTACTTCTGCATTCCCTACAGAGCTTTCGGACAACTTCTTCTATAACTGCTACGACAGATTCTTTGTCGCACAGAAGGACGGTTCGTCACTTTCTGGCGATGACCTTAAGGCTGCTGCTGACGAGGGGCGTGCACGCATTCTTGTAAACGAGAGCTACGAACTCAATGTTGACCCTTGTGTCGACAGCGCACGTGACAAATACAATATTACCAGCAAGGAAGTCGTTGAGGCAAATGCAGGTGACCCAAGATGGTATGCCGCTTATGTAGAGATTCCTGAAGACCTTACTCAGGAGGTGACTGCTACAGGCAAGGAGTGGGATCTCACTGATGGTCAGACCTTCAAGAAAGTTGCTGACAAGGACATGGTACGTGACGGCATCCGCTTCTACGTAAAGAACACTCCTATCAGCTTCACTAAGGAAGGTTTCGAGTTCACAGGTGAAGCAACTATTGATGCAGAAGGCATCCCGGTTGACGGTGCTATCGGCATCAAGGTGAACGAGCCTGGCTCAATCATCATCTCTACAGCTGAAGCTGCAGGCCATTCAAATCTTGTGGTGAGCCTTGACGGAAAGATTTCAGCAGCAGTGGCTGCCGGTGCAGAGTACCAGAAAGTCACTTTTGCATCCATCTCTCAGGAAAGTATGATCTACATCTACGGATGTCACCCTGCAACAATGACATTCCTTCAGTGGACCGCAGACACACAGGTTCTTGACAAGGTTCTTGCTACCCCTGATGTAAAGATCAGCAAGACTGTAGTAAATGAAAGAGCTGAAGAAACCATCACTCTTACCTGGGATGCAATCGACTATGCCGGTTCATACAATGTAAGCGTAGACGGAAAAATCAAGAATGTCACTGAGACCACTTACTCTTTCGAGACATCCGGTTATGCGGTAGAAGAGGCTGGCGGAGACTTCACCATCCAGGTTACAGCAGTTCCTGCAACAGATGACTACACACGCGTAGAATCACAGCCTGCTGAACTCTCATTCCATGTAAATGATGTGCCTGATGAACCTGGTATCAAGGTCGTAAGATATAGCCTTGCCTTCCCTGATGCAGCCAATGCTGAAGAAAAATATGTCTGTGAAAACAACGCAGGATTCTATGTCAAGACTACCGGAGGATGGGTCATCGACGCTAACTCTCAGAAATTTGCGGTTCCTGGAGCATCAGAATACGATCAGTACAGTTCACGCCTCAAAGGTTCGAAGACATCCGACAGCAAGACCATGACCATCACTGTACCTGATGACGGTAAGCTTTACATTGCCGCACGTTCAGCGAACTCATCCGCTACCGACCGTACGATGGCATTGATGCAGGGCGACAAGGAAATACTTGCTCCGACAGTCATCAAGGATGCAGACAAGTTCACTGCAGGTGATGCATCGGCGTTCCCATATGTAGTAGTAGACGTCAAGGCGGGTGATATCCAGGTGGTTCTTAACAATGGAATCAACTTCTACGGTATCATTTACGATGCTCTCGAAGGCGCTCCTGCCGGGGTTGACTATGTATGGGACTTCTCTGCTCCTGAGTGGGTGGATGCAATGAACGCAAGCGGTATTGCAGCTAACACAAACGACAGCAACTGGAATCTTGAGGTAAACGGACTCAAGGTCGTTTCTGGTGGCGGATCCATCAAATGGAACAAGTCAGGAGAAACCTATTACTGGCAGCCAGGAGGAAAGAGCGACGGAACTACACGTTACTTTGAATTCACTACAGAGTCTGCAGGAAAACTCACCGTATACGCTTCAAATACAGGAAGTTCTGAGGATCTCACAAGAATGGTTACCGTAAAGGTAGGCGATGGTGAGCCAGAATCTCTTCCTGGAGGTTATTCAAGCTCAAACGGCGCAGTACCGGTGGAATTCAATATCAAGGCCGGTGCAGTCAGAATCTACCCTACAGGTAACGGACTGAGATTCTACAAGATCGAGTTCCACTCGAACTAAACGGAAACCTATTTATATTGTTTTGCGGAGCAGTGGCAGATGCTGCTGCTCCGCTTATAATGAAAGCATTATATGAGGCATATATTGGTTGCCGGCGTTATGGCCGGCCTATCATTTGCTGCAGCGGCTCAACAGCCATCAGAAAGCTGGAATCCAGACAGAGGCACCCACTATGTCAACCCTGTCATCAATGCAGATTACTCTGACCCGGATGTATGCCGTGTAGGTGAAGACTTCTATATGACATCTTCCTCTTTCGGATGTTTCCCCGGCCTGCAGATACTACACTCCACAGACCTTGTGAACTGGGAGATAATTGGCGCTGCACTGACTGACTATCCAGGCCCGAACTGGTCATACGAAAGGCATTGGGAGACCATCGGGCAGAAACTTGACACCCCGGATACGCCTCCACCAGGTCAGCTGGAATGGCGGACAATCCCTCAGCACGGCAACGGAGTGTGGGCACCGGCCATACGCTATCACAACGGAGAATTCTATATCTACTGCGGAGATCCCGACAGGGGTATCTTCATGGTGAAGACATCCGATCCTCGCGGACGTTGGGAAGATCCGGTGTGGGTGGTGAAGGCGAAAGGTTTCATCGACCCATGCCCGTTATGGGACGAGGATGGCAAGGCATACCTCTCGCACGGATGTGCCGGTAGTCGTGCCGGACACAAGAGCGTACTCTTCGTAGCTCCCATGTCTCCTGACGGGACGAGACTGACAGGCCCCAGCCGCATTGTATATGACGGCCACGAAACCCAGCCAACCATTGAAGGTACCAAATTCTATAAATATAAAGGCAACTACTATATCTTCTCTCCTGCAGGAGGGGTTTCTACGGGCTGGCAGGTAGTACTCAAGGCAGCAAGCCCATTCGGACCATACCAGGAAAGAGTCGTAATGGCTCAGGGCAGTTCCTTGGTCAACGGACCACATCAGGGAGCTTGGGTAGATACTCCTTCCGGAGAACATTGGTTCATACACTTCCAGGACAAGGATGCATACGGACGAGTGGTACATCTCCAACCAATGAAGTGGAATGCCGAGGAATGGCCTGTAATAGGTGTGGATGATGATGGCGACGGAGTAGGAGAACCTGTAGAAAAGTACAGGAAGCCTGCCCTGAAAAGTTCGGGAGTCTTCCAGCCTGTTGAAAGCGATACTTTCTGCAGTACAGAGCTCGGACTGCAGTGGCAATGGCACGGAGTCCCTTCACCTTATTGGTATTATCTGGATGCAGGAGCCACTGAGACCCATACCAAAGGACTTGGAGCACTGAGGCTTTACTCCGTGGATCAGGCAGAAGGATGGCACAATCTCGGAGACTCACCGAATCTGCTCATGCAGAAGACCCCTGCTGATAAGTTTACAGTGACGGCAAAGCTTCGTTTCGTTCCTAACCCGCAACTGAAGGAAAGGGGAGAGAACTGCGGATTCGTACTGATGGGTACGGACTATGCCACAATAAGATTGACAGACACTTCGGAAGGTATCATCCTTCAGTATGTAGAATGCAAAGATGCATTGAAGGGCACGCAGGAACAGATTCTGAAGACGGTCACCGTTGACTTCACCCCTCTCCCCAAGCCATATTCCAACAAATACATTTCCACCACAGTTCCTCCTGTATCACCTATTGCTTACAAGGCAGCTGATGTATTCATAAAGATGGATGTGGAACCGAAGGAAAGAAACGGCAATGTACCGGATCTTACAGCCAGATTCTTCTACAGCCTTGACGGAAAGAAATGGACAGAACTTACTGAAAAACCGTTCACAGGCCGATCTGGAAAATGGATTGGAGCTAAGTTCGGTCTGTATTGCAATCGCTTCGCATCTAAAAATGATAGCGGATGGGTACAGATAGATTGGGTCAATGTAACGGAATAATCATTAATTTTACAATCTGAAAAACAAGATATAGCACTATGGTAAATTTTTCTCTTGAAGGCAAGGTCGCACTTGTGACCGGAGCCGCTTACGGAATAGGATTCGCAATGGCTCAGGCGCTTGCCGAGGCTGGCGCAAAAATAGCATTCAACTGCCGTACACAGGCCAATATGGACAAGGCGCTTGAAGGGTACAAGGCACTTGGAATCGAAGCCAAAGGATATATATGTGACTGCACCGATGAAGAAGGTGTGAAGGCAATGGTAGCCGATATAGCAGCTACTCTGGGACCTGTAGACATTCTGGTGAACAATGCCGGCATAATCAAGCGCATCCCGATGCATGAGATGGCTGCAGAAGAGTTCCGTCAGGTGGTTGATATTGACCTTGTTGCACCTTATATATGTGCAAAGGCGGTACTTCCTGGAATGATGGAGAAAAAAGCCGGAAAGATCATCAATGTATGTTCAATGATGTCCGAGCTCGGCCGTGAAACCGTTTCTGCATATGCAGCGGCAAAAGGAGGCCTCAAGATGCTCACAAGAAACATTGCTTCGGAATACGGCCAATACAACATACAGTGCAACGGTATCGGCCCCGGCTACATAGCTACTCCGCAGACTGCCCCGCTTCGCGAGCGTCAGGAAGACGGCAGCAGACACCCGTTCGACTCGTTCATTGTGGCAAAGACTCCTGCAGAACGCTGGGGAACACCTGATGATCTCATGGGACCTGTCGTATTCCTTGCTTCAAATGCCTCAGATTTTGTGAACGGACATATCCTATATGTAGACGGAGGCATCCTCGCTTATATCGGTAAACAGCCCAAATAACATATGGAACAAGTATTTAGTTACATAATCGGACTAGGTGCTGCCGTAATGATGCCTATTATCTTCACGATTCTGGGCGTCTGCATCGGCATCAAGTTCAGCAAGGCCCTCAAGAGCGGGCTTATCGTAGGAGTCGGATTCGTCGGGCTTTCAGTAATCACTTCACTGTTGACAAGTACCCTCGGACCTGCTCTCAGCCAGGTGGTTGAAATCTACGGGCTGCAGTTGAAGGTCTTCGATATGGGATGGCCTGCAGCTGCCTCTGTGGCATACAACACCTCTGTCGGAGCCTTCATCATACCTGTATGTCTTGGAGTGAACATACTCATGCTGGTAACAAAGACTACCAGGACCGTCAATATAGACCTGTGGAACTACTGGCATTTCGCATTCATAGGAGCCATAGTATATTTTGCTTCGGACAACATATGGTGGGGATTTTTCGCAGCTATCATCTGCTATATCATAACCCTGATCCTTGCTGACTATACTGCAGAGAGATTCCAGCGATTCTATGACAAGATGGACGGAATCTCCATCCCGCAGCCTTTCTGCCAAGGTTTCGTACCTGTCGCTGAGGTTCTGAACAAAGGTCTGGACAAGATTCCAGGTATCAACAGACTTGACATCGACGCGGAAGGAATGAAGAAGAAATTCGGTCTCCTCGGAGAGCCTCTCTTCCTCGGTATCCTGGTCGGAATCATAATCGGTTCACTGTCTTGCGAGAGCTGGAAAGAAATAGCTGACAAGATTCCTTATATCCTCGGACTTGGAATAAAGATGGGAGCAGTAATGGAACTTATCCCGCGTATCACTTCGCTGTTCATCGAAGGTCTTAAGCCGATCTCTGATGCGACACGCGAGCTGATTGACAGAAAATTCAAGGGAGCCAAGGGACTGAACATCGGAATGAGTCCGGCGTTGGTAATCGGCCATCCTGCCACACTCGTAGTATCACTCCTGCTCATCCCTGTGACACTCATCCTTGCAGTAGTGCTTCCGGGGAACGAGTTCCTGCCTCTTGCATCTCTTGCCGGAATGTTCTATGTATTCCCGCTGATTCTCCCTATAACAAAAGGCAACATACCCAAGACCTTCATTATCGGTCTGGTGCTGATGCTCATAGGACTTTACTTTGTGACCGACCTTGCTCCGTTCTTCACACAGGCTGCACAGGACGTGTTCTCAAAGACAGGCGATGCGGCCGTTGCGATTCCTGCAGGATTTGACGGAGGTTCTCTCGACTTCGCTTCAAGCCCTCTTGCCTGGGTGATCTTCCACCTTTCGTATTCTCTCAAGTGGATCGGAGTGAGCATCCTTGTACTCATGACAATGTTCCTAATGTTCCTCAACCGCAGGGCTATCATCAGATACCAGAAGGCCTCTGAGACAGATAATAATCAACAGTAACAATATGAAGAAAACAATTTTATTCACATTAATGAGCCTTATGACAATGGCAGCAAACGCACAGTTGAACTATAGAGTTCAGACAGCTTGTCATCCCGATGACGTAAAGCATTATGACACAGAGCGTCTGCGTAGCGCATTCCTTATGGAAAAGGTAATGTCTCCAGACGAGATCAATCTGACTTATACCCTATATGACCGCCTCATATATGGTGGCATCATGCCGGTGAACCAGACACTCGCTCTCGAGACATTTGACGAGCTCAAGGCAGAGCACTTCCTCGACAGACGAGAGCTTGGAGTGATAAATGTCGGCGGAGACGGCATAGTAACCGTGGACGGTAAGGAATATCCTATGACATTCAAGGAAGGCCTCTATGTAGGATGTGGAAAGAAGGAAGTAACCTTCAGAAGTGTGGATCCGGCGAATCCTGCAAAATTCTACATCAACTCTACACCAGCCTACAAGGAGTATGTGACTCAGCTTATCACGACAGACAAGAATGCCGACCCAAAGAAGTACGCTATCGCCCAGTCTGATAAGTACGGAAAGATGGAAGACAGCAACGACCGTGTAGTCAACCAGCTTATCGTAAGTTCTGTTCTCAGCAAGGTAAAGGGAGGCGGAACCAACCAGCTTCAGATGGGTCTTACAGAGCTCAAGCCGGGTTCAGTGTGGAACACAATGCCGGCACACACGCATACGCGCCGTATGGAGGCATACTTCTATTTCAACGTTACTCCTGGCAACGCGATCTGCCACCTCATGGGCGAGCCTAAGCAGCAGCGCCTCGTATGGATGCAGAACGAACAGGCGATAACTTCACCAGAGTGGTCTATACATGCAGCTGCAGGAACCAGCAACTATATGTTCATCTGGGGAATGGGCGGCGAAAACCTCAACTACGGCGACAAAGATGAGATTCCTTATACTGAAATGAGATAAAATTTTGGAATATGGCTAAAGTAATAACATTCGGAGAAATCATGCTTCGCCTTTCTACGCCGGGCTATCTCCGTTTTTCTCAGGTAAAGCAGTTCGATGCCACATTCGGTGGCGGTGAGGCTAATGTGGCCGTGTCGCTCGCAAATTACGGAATCGATGTGGAGTTTGTCACCAGACTTCCGAAGAACGATATCGCG
>JAFZDJ010000011.1 GCA_017561265.1 Bacteroidales bacterium | reverse complement strand
GGCTCCTACCAAGACTATCCCTTACTTCAACTTCACAGTTCCTACAGAACTCCCTGGTGTTGACCCAGCTATCCTCGACCCACGTGACACTTACGAGTGCGCATGCCAGTGGGAGGAGAAGGCTAAGGATCTCGCAGGCCGCTTCATCAAGAACTTCGCTAAGTTCACAGGAAACGACCTCGGTAAGTCTCTCGTAGCAGCTGGTCCAGCTCTCTAATCGAACAAACGATTAAAACAATAAAAGGCAGTCACTCAGGTGACTGCCTTTCTGTTTATCCGGTACACTCTGCGCACCCTCAAAGAGGTACACAGCACACTACGAAAGACGTAGAACGTCAGTACAGTAGTCGATGATTTTTTCGCGGTGGGTGATGAAGATCATGGTATGATCAGGAAGGCGCGAGGTGAGACGCTCCATCAGACTTGTCTCTGTTTCGGCATCCAGGGCTGAACTGAACTCATCCAGCAGGAGTATGCTGCCTGGGCGCAGAAGAGCGCGGGCGATGGCTATACGCTGAGCCTGACCTTCGGAAAGTCCTGCACCGGACTCGAAGCACTGGGTATCAAGACCGGAAGGAAGATCAAAGACAAAATCGGCTGCTGCAATACGCAGGACATCACATAACTGATCTTCAGATGCCTCGGGATTTCCCATGAGAAGGTTGTCACGTACAGTACCGCTAAAGAGGCTGTTACCTTGAGGCACATAAACAAGGTTGCATCTGGTCGCAGGAGAAGCCTGCGCCTTGTCAGACGAAGAGTAAACGGTGACATTACCTTTCTGTGGTCTGAGAAGAGAAAGCATGATCCTTATCAAAGTGCTCTTACCGACTCCTGTCGGACCGACTATCGCTGTCCTGCTGCCTGGCCTGAAGTCAAAACTGAAATCGTGAAGGACTTCACGGGATGAATCCGGATAAGCAAAAGAAACATCCTCTATACGTATTCCGGCAAGTCCGTCCATGAAACGAGGCTCAACCTCAGCTTCTCTAGGAAGGGATTCAAGCTCCATAAGGCGGTCTATGGATGCAGTAGCATGTATTATGGACGGAATCTGCGAACTCATTTCCACAAGAGGACGCTGGATCTGTCCTACCAGCTGAAGGAAGGCAGTCATCATACCATAAGTCACCGTGCCATGACTGATACCGATGACTCCCCATAGGAAAGCAAGTACATGACCGGCCTGAAGAGCAAGAGACATACAGATGCGGGATATGATGCTGAACTTCGTTCTCCTTAGTTCATTGCCATAAAGCTCTGTCTGAAGTCCGTCCAAGGCGGAAGCGCTCGAATCAGTATGTTCCAATGACTGCAGGAGCGTGATGTGCTGAAGGCTTTCCTGAAGGTGTGACTGAACCTGTGAATCGCTTTTCCTGATGTCAAGAGTAAGCTTGCGGATCCTTCCTGTTATGAATTTTCCGATCAGGAGTCCCGCCGGAACTATGATTACAATGAGAAGCGCCAGACGTGCATCAAGGGAAATAAGAAAGAAGAATGCAGCTACAAACTGCAATGCCGTACCTGCAAGATTCGGAAGAGATCCGGCAAAGACGGACGACACGACCCTGACATCTTCCTGCATGCGGTTGAGCACATCACCGGAATGATGCCTTGCTCCACCGTCGCTCTGCAGATGAAGCAGGATATCGAATATACGTTTTCTAAGACCGTTCTTGAGCTTGATCTCGGTGGTGGTCTGAAGATAACTGCGCAGGGCATTCAAAAGAATGCGCGAAAATACGATTCCGATCATGCAGGCGGCCCAAGTGCGAAGACCGGACACCTCTCCTGTGCCGGAAAAGAGCTCTACAGCCACATCCACCAGCTTCTTGCTGACATACACAAAGCCTATGGCACATCCAGCGATCAGGATGTGGCAAAGCATCATGACCGTCAGCTGCATCCAGTAAGGACGCACGGCCTTCATGAACCACCTTATATACTTCATGACTATAAGCTGTTATCTTGTCACAGCCTCATGACAGATTCTCGCTGCATCCGCATCAGGAAGACATTCGAGATGCCAGCACCTGACCTTCGAAATCACATCCTCCACTGTGGAATGAAGAGCGGATGTCGAAGTCCTGTCCCATCTCATGCATGAGCATGAAGGCATCAGGGAGGCATAAGCCTGAAGAGGCGAATGACGGACTATCTTATTGTATGGAGCCTGTGAAAGCCGCACCACAGCCTTCAATGGCACAACCTCGTTCTTATAGCAAGGTGTCTTTCCGCTCCAAGGAGTTCCGTATACATAAGGAACGCCATCAACCACCCTGATGACAGGATTGTCATCATTGAGAAGGACCGTATCATCTATGTTATTGAGCCACAGACGGCTGTGAGTACTCTTTCCCGTACCGCTTCTTCCAAGGAACATATATCCACCTCCATTATGCATGATCACAGACGAATGAGTCATAAGGGTGTCATACGGGCTGGTCCTGAAGGTATACATCAGCATCATGGCGTTGCTCAAGGCAAACTCGGTGAGCCTGTCGGCACGCGATGCCGGGACATAGACTACACAGCTGCTGTAGTCCTCTGTCGGAAAAACGAGACAGTCCGGACGTGTCTTCGAATAAGAAAAGGCAAAATTGAAACGTCCCTCCTTGTCGAACATCCAGAAATACGGAGCCTCTGCATTGAGACATTCCTTGAACTCACCAGGCTGCAAAGACTTCAGATCATCGGTATATTCCACGGTTAAAGTGAAAAGAAGATCATCACCTTCTTCACAGATGAACGGCAGATATGGCTGCAGATATTCCTCTGCAGCTACCCCATCAGGGAAAACGGCCTTGAAAAGATGGCCTGCTACGTTGAATTTGTATGAATTTTCCATATATTTTTCAAAGATAGGGATTTTTCTCCGTATTTTTGCAGACATGAAGACAATTGTAAAGGACAAGGCAATAATGATGGAGGAAATCAGGGACCTGATTTCCGAGGGACGTACAGTATCACTTACCGTAAAGGGCAACAGCATGAATCCATTCCTGGTCAGCATGCGCGACCAGATGACTTTGGGTCCGTGGAAGGATGAAGATATAAGGAAAGGATGCGTGGCCCTTGTCCGGGACAACAGAGGCAGCTACCTCATACACAGGATAATACGAAGGGAAGGAAACACCGTCATCCTTCTGGGTGACGGAAACATAGGCTTTACCGAGACTGCAACCTTGGACAACGTCATCGGAATAATGTACAATGTTACAAGAAAAGGACGCACATACACGGCTGAAAGCCCTGCATGGCGCATATATTCATGGCTATGGACGGCACTCACCCCCGTCCGCAGATGGCCTCTCGGCATCTGGCGCCGTCTCTTTCTGTAATTCGGCCAGCTTCTTGCGATAGGCATCCATACGCTTTTTCCATGCCACCTGTCTGCGACGCTGCTCCTTGGCCTTTCTGGCCTGGAGATCTTCATATTTCTTTTCGAGATAATTGTCCGCCATATCAGTCCTTTGCGTATGAAGTGATGTTCTGTTCCTTATCGAGAGGGCATACAAGAAGCCTGTCACCATGTTTGGCGACAATATATCCATCCAGCCCCTGTACAACCACCCTGTCCATATCCGGAACATGGACTATGCAGTTCCGGCTGTCAGGCATTCTGACGTCATTACCAACGATGGCATTGCCCTGTTCATCACAGCCGATGATGGTACGGAGCGAACCCCATGTGCCAAGATCGCTCCAGCCGAAATCTGCCGGCAGGGTATAGATGCAGTCAGCCTTCTCCATCACCGCATAATCAATGGAAATCTTCTCGCATGTCGGGAATAGTCTTCCAACAGTCTCCTCTTCAGAAACGGCATAGAAGGATTCTGACATCCTGTCCATTATAGACGCCAAGTCCGGAGCATAACGTCTGAGTGCATCAGTTATGGTCTCCACATTCCAGACGAAAATACCTGCATTCCATAGATATCTTCCGCTTTCAAGATACTGCTTCGCAACCTCAAGACAAGGTTTTTCGCGGAATGAGTCCACCTTCAGGAGCTCCGTTCCTTCAACAGGCGCTCCTGCCTCAATATATCCGTAACCGGTTTCCGGACGATACGGCCTTATACCTATGGTCACTATGCGCCTGCCTTCTTCTGTGAAATCCAAAGCTGCCTTTATCACTCTGCGGAATTCATCAACATTCAGGACAAGTGCATCAGACGGGGTGAACACTATATTTGCTTCAGGATGATGCATGCGTATCTTCCAGCAGGCATAGGCGATGCATGGAGCGGTATTCCTGGCCTCAGGCTCGGCAATTATATGATCCTCAGGAATATGAGAAAGCTGTTCCCTCACAAGGGAGACATACCGGCGGCCTGTAACCACCCATATATGATCAGCCGGGCAAATCGGCAGGAACCTGTCGACAGTCATCTGAATGAGGGTACGTCCGGTACCCAGTATATCCACGAACTGCTTTGGCAGTCCAGGGGTGCTCATAGGCCAGAAACGGCTGCCTATGCCGCCGGCCATTATCACTACATGCGTATCCATATTACAAATATAGCAAAGTGTTTTGAGGGAACGGCTATTTTTAATATTTTTGCATAAAAATAGCAAAAAATGAAAATCAAGGACGGATTCATCCTCCGCGAAATGTGCGGAGAAAACATAGTTACTGCTGAAGGCATCGAACACATCAACTTCAACAAGCTCATTTCTCTTAACAGTTCTGCAGCCTACCTTTGGGAAAATCTCATCGGCAAGGAGTTCAGTGTCGAGGACATGGCGGCTCTTCTTGTGGAGCAGTACGACATCGACATGGAGCTTGCTCTCAAGGATTCAGAAAGCCTCAGCAAGGCATGGATGGAAGCCGGAGTTACTGAGTAGCAGCTATTTAAGCACATCTCCTTCATAATCGACCTCAAACATGCCGAAAGGATCGAAGGCTGCGTCAATAACGACTGCGGCCTCAAGCCTCGTTACCGTCCTGCCGGCATCATAGTCATCCAGACCCAGCTGGCACCACCACTCCGAAGCACTCCCATAAGGTATCTTTCCTCCGAATGTGCGGACAAGATCCAGCATCAGCCCTATCGTGACCTTTCCGCTTCCCAGGGCAACATTTCCGTAATAATCATCCAGATCAACCTCTTCCAGCAGGAGTGGATCAGAAGCCCTGAACCAGGTCTCGTTCGACCAGCCCTCATTGCGTCCTTCTCCCTTGAGTATGCCGGTTGCACCTATCCTCTGGAGAGCACGGAAATGACGGTGATGCTTAGGCAGATCCAGATAAGGCATTATATAACATCCGTCATCAAGAAGCTTTTCCTGCAGCTGTCTCACTCCTATATTCTTCACATGCTTGCCCTCAATCACAGCCAGAGCCGCCAATGCTCCGGAAGCCTGGCCGATCTGCATCACGACAGGCTGAAGTCTTGTCGCTCCGTTCATCAGATTTGATACCGAAATGGATTTTTCAGCAACTATGAGATCCTGAACATCAGAAGGGAGCAGCGAGCCCATAGGGACATTGAATGAAGGTATCGGATAGAATTCCAGGTCAGGAAGATTACTCCAATCGGAATGACGGAAATGATGATGGTCGACAGGATAGTCCCCCACTGCAATACCCGTCCTGTAATACGGATGCTTGTAGCCGTATGGATCAGCTGCCGCGTCAAGGGTAAGGAATGATTCACCCACTATACGTCTTGACTCCCTGTGATAAGGTATGAAAGGCAGTCTGTCTTCTGTCGGAAATACATCGTCCGCCAGACCGAGATTCTTCATTCCGAGCTGAGTCTGGATGAAATATATGAAAGACAGAGTAAAATCCTTAGCCTTCCGATACGCATCAGCCCTCTCCTCAGGACTCATCTCTATGGAATTCACATAATAATCATTACCGTATATAGGCCAGTTGATCATGTACCTTCCTTCCGGGGTCCTTCCATAGGTAATCATCATTTCAGGCGACCATATCGTCTGCCCTGTTACATTTTCCGTATTCAGCGGATTCAGACAGCTGTTATAGAATGGCGAAGGATCATAACCCTCAGGCCTTTCTATGGTCATATCGGCATCAGGGCCGTAGTCCTTGAGGAAGGCAACGAAAGTGAGATCCTGAATCACATCATTGGACTCGTCCGGAGCTATGGACTCGCCTGTTTCGGATGCAGCCTCCATTCCGATCCTGTAATCCGCTCCGCACGCCTTGGCTACGTCTCCAAGCTCTGTGGCATCTATAAGGACATCCGCATAAATCACGGACCGGCCATCATTGCTGCGGACAGCGACCTCCCACTTCCCATCCTCCTTCTTGACTCCGGCAACCTCCGTATCACATTGAACTTCAAGAAGATGCCCACAAGCATCAGTCATGTTCACAAAAATCTCCTGTCCTATATGGGGATCGAAGTTGATATTGCTCACCCAACCGCTCTTCAATGCTTCATAGCCTCCGTATCTTGCCGCAAGCGAATCGGCAAATTCACCGAATATACCGCTTCGAAGCTTGTAATTGCCATCCACACAGCTGACTCCGGCAGCGGTAAGCATGCCACCCAACCAAGGTGTTTCTTCTATTATCATGGTAGTGACACCCATTCTGGCTGACTGGATTCCTGCCGCAACGCCACTTGCTCCACCACCGACTATAAGCACATCAACAGAATGTTCCTTAATACATGAAACCGTCATTATCACGACCATAACCATGGCGGTCATGGATCTTTTCAAAACCGGGATTCCCTTCATTTCAATTATTTCAATAATTACGACTACAAAATTAAAATATTTTATAAATATTATTTATCTTTGAATAATATATAATTGATAACCAAATATAATACCTGCATGCAAAAGACTATAAGAATCATTCTGACACTTGTCGGACTTACAATCAGTATCGGACTTTCAGCCAAGAAGGTAAAAGAGTATTCTGAAACACAAGCTTCGGACACAAGAATAGAATACACAGGCCGTACGCTCGTAAAAGGCACTGATGTATCCTATGACTGGAGCGGAGTATGGTTCCGCGTGAAATTCACAGGCCCTTACCTTGCAATGAAATGTTCGGACACAAAGAACAGCTGGTTCAATCAATGGACGGACAAGGAGATGGGACCGCAGGCCGACAGAAAATTCATCGTAGGAGCAAAAGACACCCTTATTGTCCTTGCTGAAGGACTTGGCAAAGGTGAGCATGAAATCATCCTTCAGAAAAGGACTGAAGGTGAGCAGGGACGTTTCACGGTACACTCCTTCGTCACAGAAGGTGAAATACTGCAGGCAGAAGGCCGCAAGCCAAGACACATAGAATTCATAGGTGATTCATACACATGCGGTTATGGAACTGAAAGCAGTGATAAGAACGATCCTTTCCTTGCCGAGACGGAGAACTGCAATCTGACATATGCAGCCATTGCAGCACGCTACTTCGGAGCGGATTTCAATCTGGTAAGTCACTCCGGACAGGGCATCTGCAGGAACTACGACGACTTCCGTCCGGGCTACAACATGCCTGACAGATACAGCCAGACCTTTGACGAGTCGACAGATGAGATATGGAATCCGGATGCGGCACCTTATCGTCCGGATGTCGTGGTGATATATCTGTGCACCAACGACTTCTCCACCGCACGCCAGCCTCATGAGACCATATTCGCAGGAAGATACATAGAACTTCTGAAAAAGGTGAAGGCTGATTATGGTGAAGATATCCCTATCATCTGCCTTGCATCGAATGTGACTCCTTTCAGCTTCGATTACATCCGTAATGCCTGCATGATGAGCGGACTGAGCAATCTGACATATGTGGGACTGACAAGGGGCATACACAATGAGGAGGATGA
Organism: Bacteroidales bacterium; assembly: GCA_017561265.1. The sequence continues at coordinate 64,106 of JAFZDJ010000011.1, read as the reverse complement.
ACTTGGCGCGAGCTGGCATCCTAATTATAAGGGACATATCAAGGTAGCAAGCAGTGTGATTCCGTATATTTCCACCGTTACAGGATGGGAGATGGAGGAGAAGGCATATAAATAAATAAATCAGCAGACATGAAAAAGACAATCTTTATATTGATGCTTGCAATGATTGCAGCAGCGGGAATGAATGCCGATGCCAGGAGCATCAGAGGAAGCGTGAAGGATACCGAGGGCAAAGGAGTTGCCGGAGTGGTAGTGTCTGATGGTCTCAATACCGTGCAGACTGATGCCAAAGGCACATTCAGCATGGATGCAGATCAGGACAGCCGTTTTGTATTCATATCCACACCATCCGGATATGTTTCTTCGACGCTGGAAGGAAGAAATCTTTTCTACAAGGAAATAAAGCCGAAGACAAAAGAATACGACTTCGTCATTGAAAAGAATGCAAAGGACGACACGAATCATAATGTAATCGTGATTGCTGACCCGCAGATCAGCGAAAGGGACGAGCTTCCTGACCTGCAGAAGCATTCGGACGACATTACTGCCTTTGTGAAGCAGATGGACGGAGACTATACTTTCGGAATCTGCCTTGGTGACATCGTAGGATGGGACCACAGCATCTATCCCGAATATAACAAGATCATGGACGATGCCGGAATAGATTACAGATATGTGATCGGCAACCATGACATGACCAACTACGGACGCTCGCACGAGACTTCAATGACGGATTACCAGAACATGTACGGCCCGGCATGGTATTCATTCAACGTGGGTAAAGTACACTACGTCGTGCTGAACGACAACTTCTTCATCGGAAGAGACTGGTATTACATCGGATACCTCGATGAGAGACAGCTGCGCTGGCTGGAAGAGGATCTGTCATATGTTCCGAAAGGTTCCAAGGTTGCTGTGTGCATGCACATTCCCACAACACTCGACAAGTCGGACCGCGATGCTTTCCGCTCCGACCTGATGCTTGACAACCTCTGCAACAAGCCTGCGCTGTACGCAATGCTCAAGCCATACGATGCCCTGATCCTTTCAGGACATATGCATACTGCAGATTACGAACAGATTGACGATAATATCACAGAAATAAATGTTGCAGGTCTTTGCGGAGCATGGTGGTGCGGTGAGGTCTGCATCGACGGCTCTCCAGCAGGATACAAGGTCCTCGACATCGACGGTGAGGATGTGGAATGGATATACAAGGGATGCGGCCATCCGCTGGACTATCAGATGAAGGTATATACGGATAATCCGGATTATCCTGGAATGATTGTAGCAAACGTCTGGGATTATGATCCAATGTGGAAGGTGGAATATTTCGAAGACGGAAAGAAGGTCTGCGACATGGAGAGGTTCAAAGCTCAGGATCCTCTTGCAAAGGAACTTTACAAGGATCCTTCATCACTCAAGCGGACATGGGTCTACGCCGCACCTACAGAGAACATGTTCAAGGCGTCGATATCCGAGGGAGCTGGAAAGCTGGAAGTCAGGGTTACAGACCGTTTCGGAAGAATTTACAGCAAGATAATTGAAAAATAACAGGCTATGGCTGCACCAAGCAAAAGAATCATCACCATCGACATCCTGCGCGGAATCACCATCTTCGCCATGATCCTTTGCGCTAACATCGGATACTACTCGAATCTTCCAGCATGGATGTTCCATGCGCAGACTCCCCCTCCGACATACGCATTCAATCCTGACGTACCAGGTATCACATGGGTAGATCTTGTATTCCCGTTCTTCCTTTTCACAATGGGAGCAGCTTTCCCTCTTGCAATGCGCAAGAGACTGGAAAGCGGAGTCAGCAAATGGGCTGTAGCAGGCAGTCTTTTCAAGAGATGGCTTACCCTCACAATCTTTGCGATAGTGCTCGGAAACGCCTATCAGATAGGCTCCAGCACGCAGCCGGCTGTCGTAAAAGGCATTTTCAGCATTGTTCTGTGGGGCGTGATGTTCCTGTCTCTGGTAAGAGTGAAGGATGAAAAGAAGACAAAGCTTTTGAACAATACCGGAATGTTCATGATGATAGTCATGGCTGTGCTTGCAACAGACTGGCTCGGTCTTACGCTCAGCCGTTGGAGCAGTGACGTAATCATCATGATTCTCGCAAATGTAGCCATCTTCGGAGGACTCATCTGGATGTTCACAAAGGACAACATCAGACTCCGCTGGCTGGTACTTCTCTTCATAATGGCTCTTAAGGCTCTGAGTTCGTATACTCCTCAGGTTCTTGCATGGGTACCGTCCCTCAATTGCATAGGCTGGTTCTTCAGTTGGGGATATCTGCAGTATCTCGTAATAGCTGTAGCCGGCTCGATCGTGGGAGACATGCTCCAGAGACATTCAAGATCCGAGGAAAAGACTGAGATTGACGGATATCATATCACGGCGGGAATCATAGCTCTCGTTGCCATGCTCGTACAGCTATGGGGACTTTTCACAAGACATATCCTTGCAGACTTCATCATATCTGCTGTTCTCGGAGCAGCATTCGTCGCGATCACATGGAAGCGCCGCAATATACTCAGCTCGCTCGGCTGCTTCGGTTTCGCCTTCATGCTCGTCGGAATCATCTTCGACCCTATTGACGGAGGCATAACCAAAGACCACTGCAACCTCGCATATATGCTAACCACTACCGGAATGACAGCCCTTACCGGAGTATTCGTGCTTGCCCTTGAGTTGAAATGGAACATAAAGGGACGTGGCCTCAGCGGATGCGGACAGAACCCTATGCTTGCATACGGAGTGACCAACTTCTTTACTGGCCCTATCCTGGCAATGCTCGGTATAGGAGCATGGCTGGATACAATAAGCCTCGGATCACCTTTCTGGGGCGTAATCCGAGGCTTGGTTTATACATTACTTATGGTAGCTGTGACCTGCTACTTCACAAAGAAGAAGCTTTTCTGGAGAAGCTGATCACTATTTGATAGCTACACAAGCCAATGCTCCATAGTTGCTGTCAACATAGACCATAAGGAGAGAGTCGCCATTTGGAACGAGGAGTACGTCGCTGTATGTACCGAGACCTGTCCAGCTAGGATTTACACCAGCTTCCCAATCCCATGCAACATCACCGTCTCCAGCATGCTTATAAACAAACTCGGCAGCAGCCGGATTGTTTACATTGAGGAGGATGACATCAGCAGAATCATAGTTGAAGTGGCAGCCTGCTACGATCGCAGCATACTTGTTGCCGTTCCACTCTGCTGTTGAAATACAGTTGTAGTTCTCCATCCATGATGAACCGGTAACATAAGAAACACCCCATGTTGTACCGCCACCTGCTACGAAGTTATCAGTGTACTGGAGGTTGTAGTCTCCACCGTAACCGATGTAGAAGAAACCGTCAGCCATATTAGAACCGAGAGGAGCGAAGCAAAGTGAAGGAACATTCCAGTTAGTATAAGGAGGGTTGGTCCACTTCCAGTCACCTACGACACCGTCAACAACTTCCCAAGCGAGACATGCTCCGCCGGCACCGTCTGTCACGACAGCTGTAATCACAGCATCATCCTTCACATTACCCTTTACGCGGATGTTACCAGCGCCTACGCAATAGTAGTTACCTGCATTCCAGCTGATAAGCTGCTCTGGAGCAGGATTGAAAGGATCAGCTACATAATAAAGAGTAACATCACCTGCACCATCCAACGCATCTGCTCCGATAAGAACGTTACCGGCATCGTCTACAAGGACATTGTGAGCAGCGAAACCTTCCGGCATCTGAATAGTATTCACAACATCACCTGTTGCTGGATCAAGGAGATATACCTTAGTTGTATTTGCAAGGAGGATATACTCACCATACTTTGCGAGCTTTACTCTCTGAGCTGCATCATAACCCTCGAAGTCCTCTGCAGGATGCTTAGCCCAAAGCTTGGTTGCACGTCCGCTCTGGAACACATAGAATGCCTTTGCATACTCTACATAAGCCTCATCCTTCGGAGTCACATATACACCAACTGATCTGTAATCGAAAGACTCGTTTGCGCCAGCAGAGAATGTCCATGTAGTGGCGTCTGGAGAAACTGTAAGCCAGTCATTCTCGTCTGTTGTCACAGTATACTCTACATTTGAGTTCACTGTAATCGAAACGGAGCCACCCTCAACTGCAATCCACTGGTCCTCAGCTGGAGAAACCTCGAATACAGGTGCCCAAGCAGCCTGATTTACAGTAATTTCTTCCTTGAGGTCGCCAGCTGCAACAGTAATCTTACCTGTTCTTGCAGCACCAAGGTTTGTTGCCACGACGAATGAGATTTCAGAAGTCTGCATAGCCTTTGTCTCAACAAGCCAGTCAACATCGGCAGAAGCAGAAACGGCAACGTTATGGTTTACTGTAAACTTCACATAACCACCATCAGCAGGAACATCAAAAGTCTTCTCTCCATCAAGAACGAGGGCATCCTTCTGAAGCTGAGTCACAGTCACCTCTGCCTTTGCAGTCTGAGCTGTGATCACTACAGTAGCGGTACGGTTGTCATTTGTCTTGTTCTCAAGAGCAATGAGCTTGATGCTTGCAGCACCTGCTGCTCCTGAAGAAGGAGTGATTGTGCACCAGTCAGCAGATGCAGCATCCTTGAGGGCTGCTGTCCACTCGACATTAGCATCAAAAACGATCTGAACATCACCACCTTCGGTAGGAATCACGAGAGTAGCCTGATCAGTGTTCACATTTACCTCAGGAACGATCTTTTCCTCAGGCTTACATGCGATTGCCGCAATGGCAATGGCAATGAATAAAGCGATTTTTTTCATAATGTATTAAAAATGGGTTAATATGATTTGATCGATTAAAGAGTCTCGAGTATCTGCCATATCTGGTAGAGGCCACGAGGCACATGGAAACATCCTTTCCATTTTCCACCCTTGAGCGTAAGAAGCACCTCTCCCCTGCGGTTGAGGTAACCGTACCACTCAGGATACTTCTCATCCTTGAAATGAGTCCACATATAGTCGTGAAGCTTCACGAACCAGTCCAGACACATCTCGTTACCGGTGAGCTGATAGCCCTTGATCATGCAGATTGCAGATTCAAGGTGAACCCACCAGAGTTTCTGATCCCATTCGAGCTTCTGCATAGGAGCTCCCTTGCTGTCCTGGAAATAGAAGATTCCGCCGTATTCCTTGTCCCATCCGAAGTCGATCACGCTGAGAGCGATCTCGACGCACTTGTCAATGAGAGCCTTGTCGTTGCGACGGATACCAAGGTTCATCATGAACCAAAGCGCCTCCAGATCATGACCAGGATTGATTTCACGTCCTTCGAAACAGTCGAGAAGAGTTCCGTCCGGAGCCACATTTTCCATCATGACTCCAAGCTCAGGATTATAGAAGACATTAAGAATCTCGCTGAGGCACTCATCTATAGTGGTGTCAAGAAGGCTCTTGTCGGGAAGAATGTTCTCCACTTCGAGAGCCATGTTGCAGATGATCATCGGAAGAGCGAATCCCTTCATTGGGCGTGTACCTGGATATGACTTCTCCCAACGTCCCTTAGGATCGTTGCGACGGTCGAGAATCCTCTGGAAAGTCTTGAGTGCGATTTCCTTGTATTCATCGCTTCCGGTCGCCTCTGCAAGCTGGGCGAATGCCATGCAAGCAAAAGTATTGGAAAAGATGTTGTAAGGCTGGATGATAGGATTTCCCTCTCTGGTCACAGAGAAATAGAAGTCATAATTGCCGTCATGGCCGTACTTCTTCAGAAATTCAGCACCTTGTACCGCACAATCAAGCCACTCCTGCTTCTTCTCCACCTTGTTATAAAGCATGGCGAACATCCATACTTCACGTCCCTGAAGCCATATGAACTTATCTGTATCAAAGACACTGCCATCCCTGTCCAGACAGCTGAAATAACCGCCGTACTCCATGTCCTGAGACTTTTCAAGCCAGAACGGAAGTACGCTGTCAAGAAGCTCCGTCTTGTACTGCTGCGCGAGCTTTTTAAAATCCACGTTGTTCATTTTATATTAAAGATTGTTTATATATCCATCAAATGCTGTCTTGATATCATCCCAATAGTCATACATCTTGATATGACAAAGGTCGAAGAAGAACATTCCTTCGGTGGAAGCATTGATACATGCATCTACAATCGAAGGCATGAGATGTCCCTGTCCACCTTTCTCGAATCCGGAAGAGTTACCGATATCAGGTCCGCCGACAAAAGGCACATCTCCTGCAAAAAGGGTCTCGGCTCTCCTGCAGAATCCCTGCATGGTCCATTCTCCGGATCCGTATATCTTCGATGTCGAAGCATATGCACCGATTATCATTATGTCGCAATGATCGGCATAACCATACTCATTATAGTCAGGTGTCGCCCATCTGTAGTTTGCTGATGTCTCATACTTAGGACTCGCCCAGTTGACACCGGAATAGTAATATGACGAATACCAGCCTCCGACATATGCTCCGAAACGGATGTCAGGGTTGACCGAATGGACTCTGTCAGAAGCCTTCTCGATGAAATCATGAATCACCTTCGCACGGAATTCCATCCATTTCTTCTGCATTTCCGTTCCATTTCCGGTCAGAGCATCAGCTCCCGGAGCGAAAATATCATCAGGCCAGTTCTCTATCTTCGATCCGATATAAGCCTCGAACTTTTCACGTGAAACGTCAGAGAAGTCGCTCTGAAGCTCGTTGTCGTCGTAACGACAGCGGTCGAGGATGATTCCGTCCAGATCATAGGAAGCCAGATCGGCAAGAAGATCGAGAAGATATGCTACTACCTCATCATTGGCAGGGTTGAGGAATTTGGTTCCGGTTCCCATATCCATGGTGCTTACAAGACCGTCCTTGGTGTTCACTACGGAAGCCCATGATCTCTTGGAAGCATCTTCATACAGGAAGCCTGCCGTACCAAGTCCGTACGGACACTCACATCCGCCGACCATGGTATTGATGCTTGCATATACATCGAGACCGACCTCCTTGCCTGCATCTATGAAAGCCTGCAGATAATCGAAATCAGCAGTCCTCTGAAGCCATTTATAGCCACCGGTAACCCATGCATCAACCTGTCTGAGAGGAGACTCCACAGACGAATTGAAAAGTACTCCGGAATTTGTCGGTCTTACATCCACGATCACAGCAGTGAATCCTGTTTCCTTGATCCTGGCCATATCCTCAGATATCCTTGACTTGTCATTTGCATAATCCTTGAAATTGGCGGCTGCATCAATCCATACCATTCTGGCCTTGCCTGCAGGTTTCTCCGGTGTCGGAGGAACTACCGGCGGGATAGTATCAATAGTCTGATTGGTATCAGGCTTCTCCACTTCCACCGAATCCTCGGGTTCTGTCTGGGACGGATATTTGTCCCACTCGGGATTCCATGGATATTCCTTCTGTCCGTCGCATGACACACATGCCCATAAGGCTAAAGTCATGATGACAAAAAAGCTTTTCAAAAGTCTCATATTCACTAATTTATCTTAACATGACGGCACTTGCGACAGCACGCTGAGCTCCGTCTGAAACCTTGATTGTTTCTATACCGTTTACCAGCATGCAGCTGGATCCGCCGCCATCAAGATTGATGGCCTCAATGCATCCAAGATCAATGAGCACATTGGCAAGATCCTCGGTTGTGAGGCCGGAAACTCCCTCTGTCTGGTTACGTCCCTCACATACGAAGAAAACAAGCTTCTTCTCCGCTGTGACACCTATGGCAGTACGGGGATTATCTGATGTAGGATTTACTCCTCCGACATCAAACATCTCTTCCGACCATGTATTTGCATACTTACCTGCATTGATCAGGACAGGACCGCCGCCGATCGCTGTCTGAGCCTCAAACTCAACCGCCTTCTCAGGATATGTTGCAGAAGGAACAGGCTTCGGTTCTTCATCATATGAGTTGTCTGCAGGAATCTGATATGTAAAGTGCTTAGGGCCTGTCCAGTATGTCCAGCATGCATCGAATGATCCGTCCTTCTTCTGAAGAAAAGCCGCACGGGTCGGGCTGTAAACTGTCACCCAATCCTCTGATGCATAATTTATGTTATACGCGAGAACCTTTCCGTCGCTGACGGCAAGGCTTGAGGTATAATTTGCTCCTTCATAGAAGAAATAACCTCCATTGATAACGACAGGACATTCGGCATCCGCATAGATTTCCGATGGAGTCCTGTATGAATCCGAAGTCTTGTAGCTGTCATCGGCCTTCACACTCCACACATCCCATTTCGCCTCTGACATGTCCGCAACCGCGATATATGCAACGACAGACTTGCCTTCAAGCTCTGCTGGAGCCTTGTACACATCGATATGTTCAGGAAGCTCACCATACTGTTCTCCCACATTCTCCCATCCAGCATCGACATAACTCTGGTTTGGATCCTTCTTCAATTCTGGCTCCGGAGTGACATTCTCTTCCGGATCGGTCCATGGCCAATCCGGAAGAGTAGACTCAGGCTCTGTGCACGCTGTCGCCAGCAACACACTTAAGCAAGTATAGATGAACAACTTGGTATTCATTTCTGATTATTTCTTTACGCAGTCAGCAGAATAGCCACCGATCATACCTGCATAATGGTCATAATAATATACGAATACCTTGAATCCGTCTGCAGATGGAGCCATGATCACGTCACCAGCCGACTTTGTCTCATTACCTGCCGCATTCGTAGCATTGAAGTAAAGAAGCCAGCTGTTGTAAGCTACACATGCCGGAGTATCCTGATATGTTCCGGACACACCTGCAGGATCCGCTATGTCATAAACCCAGATGCTTGGCTGCTTGTCCCATGCAGGGAAATGATGGCAGACAAAGAGTGTGAGGTAATTCGCATTGTTGAACTTCTTGCTCTCAAGACAGTTTGGATTGAGAAGCCAAGCATTGTCCATGTCATTAGTAAGGAGAGTCTGACCTACGCCATGATCAGGTCTGATCCAATGCATACCATTAAGAGTATAAGAAGCATAGTACCAGCCGTTTACGCCTGCCTCAGCAGAAGCCGGAACGAGAGCTGCGGAGTTCTGAGGAGATGCTCCCCAGAGGATGCCTGAAGGCTGCAGGTCATGAACCACAGCACTTGCAACGCTTCCGCCGACAACTGTTATCTCAAGGAACTGGCCAGCCTCTGTCACACCAGGGATACCTTCATATGAAACTGTGATTCTCGCCTCTGAATCGATGCTTCCGCAGACCTTGATCTTTGAGCCGATAGGAAGAGCGACCTGATTGTCATATGAGTAGAACAATGTCGGAGCCTCATTGACTGAAGATGTTCTATAGATTTCGAATGTACCTGTACCTTCAAGTCTGTTGCAGAGGAGTACGTTTCCGCTCTCATCGCTGGTAACTGCACCGAATTTCTTTCCTCCTGTCGCGATCTCACCGAGCTTTGTTCCGTTTCTGCCGTCAAGATAGATAGGGGCAGAACCATCACCATGGTTCACGATGAGATAACCGCCTGTATAAGCAAGTGTCGGGAACACAGCCACATCATATGGAGGTACACCGATACGGCTTACAGGGTCGATATTGAAGAGTTCCTTGAATGAGTCAGAATTGAAGCCATATCTGATCTTCTCAGGATTTCTCTTGATTACAGTGAACTCGCCCTCTGTCTTTCCATCATGGGCAACCACTGTAACCTTCTGCTCCTCATTCCAGTTTCTTGGCTTTGCAAGTGATTCCGCATCCTTGACCGATGCATGGTACCAAGGCTCTACGGCTGCTGTAAGGCCATTGAGGTCTTCTACCGAAAAGAGATAGATCTCCTTGTTGTCATTGTTGATGAATCCCTCAAGAGCTACATTTCCTTCTGCATCCAGAAGATTGAATGCAAGCATATGAGTTGTAGAAGACTTCACTCTCTCACCTGTGATGATGATAGGCTTGCTCTCGCCCTGAGCGTTTGTATATGTGAAATGATGCTCCTGATTGAGGTCAAGAAGGGTAAGAGGAGGATCGATCCTGCAGTTTTCAGCAAGTTCCGCCCTCACGCGTACCTTTGACATGTGCAGAGTTGTCACATCGTCAGATTCCTCTGGATAGAACCAAGGAATCGGGATGACGTATCTGTCCGGACTCTCTCCTTCCGGAACGACTAGCTTGCCCATCTCCTTCTCCACGTATTTTCCTGAAGTGAAAAAGGCTGTAAGGCTGGTAATGCCCTGACGGTTGGCTGTAGGCTCAACAAACTGAGGCTTCTGGCAGGAAGCGGCAAGAGCGAGTACGCCAGCTGTCAACAAATAATATATCTTCTTCATTGTTTTCATCATTTAAGGTTATTTCCACTCAGGATACTGATCGACCGCACCGTTGTTGTTCAGCTCGCCTGTCGGCATAGGGAAACGATACATCTTCTCAGGGAAGTTCCTGTCCTGATCGTCGACAGATACGTATGTATATGTAAATGTTCCGTCATTGTTCTTCTCGATCTTGAGACCATGCTGCTGATATCCTGTAAGTCCCTCAGGATAAGGCTTGTGGGCAACTTTCCAGCGACGGAGGTCCCAATACCAGAGTCCCTCATATGCAAGCTCTACCTTACGCTCCTGACGGATCGCCTTCCAAAGGTCATCTCCTGTAACATCCTCATAAGGAAGGCCTACTCTATCGCGGATTGCTCTGACTGCTGCATTGGCACCTGCAGGATCATTTGTCTTGTGGCAAGCCTCTGCCTTGTTGAGAAGCACCTCTGCATAACGAAGCACGATAAGAGGCTGCACACCACCCGAATATGCGATTACATCATGAGATTCGTCAACCATCTTGCGGAGATAATATCCTGTAGTGGTACGACCCTTAGGCTCACGTTCGAGGTTCCACTGGCACCATCCGTCTGCGCCGCCGACGAAAGGCTCGATCTTACGGCCCTTCCATGGAGCTCCATTATAAAGGACAGATGCATGGAAACGAGGCTCGAGGTCAGCATACGGCGGGGTCTTTGTGGTTACATCGTGCCACTCTGACCAGTCCGGGAATCCACCAGTAGCAAGCTCGTAAGACTCCACCATCTCCTGTGTAGGGGTGCCGTATCCGCCACCAGTCTCCTTGTAGATAGAGAAGTCACCTCCAGGAGTATAATAGAAGTCATAGCTATGGGTGACGTCATTTGCTCTGTCGAACTGGTACTGGATGATAGCTTCCTTGTTGCCGCTGCCTACCGGCTTCATATATCCGTCCTTATAATCGGCCTCAAGAGCATAACCTAGCTTCTCCACCTCGGCGGCAGCTGTCTTCACAAGATCCCAACGCTCTGCATAAAGCATCGCACGTGTCATGAAACCCCATGCCATACCTTTGTCGAGGCGTCCCTTTGAAGCCGTTCTTTCAGGAAGATTCGCAGCAGCAAACTCGAGGTCAGCCTGGATGAGATCCCAGCCCTCGGACTCAGGGCTTACCGCCTTGTCCTTAGCATATGCATCAAGATTCTCATCATAGATGATGATCTCCTTGTAACGCTTCATAAGGTCAAAATAAAGGAATGCGCGCATGAATTTCATTTCCGCCTCAAGACGGATCATATCCTGCTCCGACATCTGGCCGTATTTCCTGAGCGAATTGATCGCCTTATTGATCTTGGAAATACCAGTGTACCATGAACCCCAGTAACCCATATACGAATCAACATAACCTGCTGTAAGTGTGGTTGCCGAACCATATGCAATCTCACTTGGGATATAGCAGAGGGAGTTATAGTTGTATGAACCGTACTTCAGCATATCGGTCAACGCCTCTGTCTGACCTGCAACACACTGTCCCATGAGAACATCATAGATGTAGGAATACAGGTAGTTGACATGATATTCAGCATTTGTAGTATTCTCCCACATCACCTTGTCAGACACCTTGTCTGTTGGCGACATATCCAGGAATGATGTACACGAAGACAGTCCAAGTGCCATCAATGCTGTAATGATAAATTTATATATATTCTTCATAATCAATGACATTAGAAAGTAATTGTAACACCACCCATGAGGAGACGCTGCTGAGGATAGTAACCGTTGTTCACACCTGGTGACTCTGGGTCGATTCCTTCAGGAAGTGCGTCTATAGTGAAGATGTTCTGACCTTCGACGAAGAATCGCAGAGTCTCCATATTCACCTTCTCGGTCCATCTGCGAGGCAAGGTATAACCGAGCTGGGCAGACTTGAGACGGACATATGTTCCGTCACGGAGCCAGAATGTGGATGCGAGACCATTGTCACCGCCATGTCCCGGAGCTCCGAGAGTAAGACGAGGGAATTCACCATCAGGGTTGTATATACTGTATGCCTGCTCCACAAGGAAGAGAGGTGAATTCGCATTCTCCTTGAATGTCTGTGTCCAGATGGTATTGTCGTCATAACCGTTGTAGTAAGTACCGGTGAGCGAGACATCGAAGAGGGCTCCACCTGTGAACTGGGCATTGAAGTCGAGACCGTTCCATGCAAAGTCAAGGTTGAGACCATAGGTGAGTTCAGGACGGTTTGTACGTCCGATGAAACCCTTGTCGTCTCCGTCGATCTTACCGTCACCATTGAGGTCAACGTACTTGATGTCACCGACGCATGGACGTGTTCCATACCATGCCGAGTTATCGATTTCTTCCTCACTTCTGTAAAGACCGTCTGCTGTCCATGCCATTGTAGCACCGAGAGGTCTTCCGACAACCTTCTGATTTTCAGGAATATTAGGCTGGTCAGGATAGATGATCCAACGGCTGCGTGCATATGTTACGGTAGCACTTATTCCATACTGGAAAGGCTTGCCGCCTGCCATGAAGTGGTTTCTGTGAGAAACCATCACATCAATACCCTTTGTATCATACGCATTATGGTTCTCAACACCCATGAAATAGTTACCCATTGAAGGCGGATAGTCCGATCCCATGTAGGTCAGGAGATCGTAATTGTATCTGTAGAATGCATCCACCTCGGCTGCAAGAAGACCGTCCCACAACTTAAGGTCGAAACCTACGTTGTATGAAAGGCTCTTCTCCCATGTCAGATCGATGTTGGCAAGGGCTGAGTCGGCATATCCAGGGTTGACGGTAGTTCCGTTACCATAGTTGCCGTATATTATCTGTGAATCGTACTTGCTGTAAGTGTTGAGGAACGAATAAGCAGAGATGCTGTCGTTTCCGAGAAGGGCTACCGATCCTCTGAGCTTGAAGTCGTTCAATGCAGAGAAGTCAGACATCCATGACTCCTTGGCTATATTCCACGCAACGGAAGCAGAAGGGAAGAATCCCCATCTTGTCTTTCTCATACCGGCGAAGAGATATGAACCGTCATAACGTCCTGTGAACTCTGCAAGGTATCTCTCATCCCAGTTGTAACGTGCACGGAACACATAACCCACACTACGTGACGCATTGCTCCATCCTCCGATAGGACTGTCAGCCGGCTGACCGTATCCGAGCTCAGGAAGAGCATCGAAAGGAATCTGCTTTGCATATGCGGAATGAGCATTTGACTTTATGTCAGAAATCTCGGCGAGAGCAAGGATCTCGACGAAGTGCTTTCCGAATGTATTGATATATGAAGCTCCTGCCTGTCCTGTAAGATGCTGATAATAAGATGTTCCCTCACCGAGGTTGACTCCGTTGCCGACTCCTCTCGGATCCACAGTTTCCTTCCACTTGCCATCTGTATAAGCCATAAGGTTGAAAGGAGTGTTGAGGTTCTTGTTCATTGAAGTGCTGTAATCGAATGAGCCTGAAGCCTTGAGCTGGAGACCCTTCACCCACGGAACATCATATGACAGAGCCATGTTTGCATTCACGTCCATACCGCGTGTCTTCTTGTAGCCGGACTCATAGATAGCTGCGAGCGGGCTCTGCGGAAGACTTGTATTCTTCTTCAAAGATGCGGTATATAGGCCGTTATATCTCTCCGGAAGATATGGGTGCATCTGGATTGTCTGATTTGCGATAGAAAGCCATCCTGTCTCTTCTCCCATATCCGATCCGCCTGTTCCGAAACCTGGTGTGTGACGGTTTGAAAGCACGCCGGAAAGTCCCATAGTGAACTTGAAGTTCTTCGCAAGCTGAGACTCTATGTTCGCACGTACATTGTATCTGTCGTAGTTGTAGTTGTCGATGTTACCCTGCTGTCCGAGATAACCGAAAGATGCGAAATAACGTGACTGATCGGTTCCGCCCTGAACTGTGACATTATGCTTCTGGGTGATACCTGTTCCGAACACCTTGTCGATATAATTGACATTGTCCCAACCGTCATTCGGATCGTCATTCAACATCATCTCGACCTGGTCCTTGGTGAAATACGGAACATATTCTGTCTCGCTTGCTATGGCTCCGGACGCAAGCTGATCCATCATCTGAGCTACATTATAATAATATGCGAACTGAGGGCCATCCATGAATTCCGGGAAGTTGGCGTTCATAGATGCACCGACTGTAGCATTGTAGGTGATCTTCGGCTTTCCTGAATTACCCTTCTTGGTAGTGACGATGATGACACCGTTCGAGGCCTGAAGACCGTAAACGGCAGCAGATGCACCATCCTTGAGGACAGATATGCTCTCGATGTCAAACGGGTCAATGTCATTGATATTGTCGACTGGGAATCCGTCCACCACATATTTTGCCGCACCCTGCGATCCGCGGATACGGATGGAAGCCTGGTCGAGACCCGGCTCTCCTGATTCCTGCACCGAAGACACACCAGTGAGCTTACCGGCGAGAAGCTGAGAGACATTGGTTGCCGGAGCCTTGAGAAGCTCGTCTCCCTTCATCGCCGACACGGCTGAAGTCATGGAAGACTTCTTCTGTACACCGTATCCCACGACGATAGTCTCTTCAAGGAATGTGGCATCCTCCGTCATTGTGACATTGAGTCTGCTGAGGCTTCCATCGCACTCGAATGTCTGATCACCCATTCCAAGGCTGGTAAAGAGAAGTACGTCACCTTTCTTGAGTCCGGAAAGTGAATAATTTCCATCTTCGTCAGTCATGGTACCGTTGGAAGTACCGCTGACCATAACAGCCACGCCCGGTAACGGCAGGCCGCTTTCGTCGGTCACCTTTCCTCGAACCGAAGGCTGGGCATATGCCGATAAAGCCCCCCCCATGAGGAAAATCAACGCAACAAGCAGATTTCTGTAAATCGCTTTCATTACTTATTTGATTTAGTTGTTAATTTTCAGCATTCTTCATAGCCTCCTCAAGCACGTCCCAGAGCTTATGCTTGTTAAGATGGACTATATCAAATATCATCACACCTTCAGTGCTCTTGAGAGCCTGGGTCACAGCCGGACCGAAAGGAGTGAAGTCACCGAGATACTGCTCGACATATATGGAACCGATAACCGGAACGACACCCTTTGTTATCTCCTTGGCGATCTCCGCACCACCCTCTACACTGTAGCAGTATGTAAGACTGTTGTCCATACCTGCCTCGGAACGCTGTCCTACTATGCCGGTAGCCTTGTCAACATCATCCTTGGTAATCATCGAATAGTAGAGGCCTGTCATATAGATGTCAAGCATCTCCGCATATCCTGTCTTATGATAATCCTCGGTCGCCCAAGCCTGATACTCAGGAACCTGATATGGATCGTAATCCTTGCTAGCCCAGTTCACTCCAAGCTGCCAGTAGGTAGGATACCATGCGCCGGTATAGTCTCCGATGATCAGGTCAGGATTGATCTCCTTGAGAGCCTCGTGTGCCTTCTCGACAAAATCATGGATGACGGTAGCACGCCACTCTACCCATTTCTTGCCGTATTTGCCAGGAACCCAGTTTTCGCGAAGGTTTCCATCTTCATCATACCAGCTGAGGATGTCTTCCGGATAATTCTCTACAGTAACGCCGGCATACTCTTCGAACTGCTTCTTCGAGAGCTCGCTGAAATCTGCTGTGACACCGTCATAACGAACTCGGTCGAAAATAAGTCCGTCCACCTCCGGATACTTGCGGGCAAATTCCTTGAGAATCTCGATCTGATATTCCTGAACCTCCGGATTAGACGGGTTCATCATACAGTTGTAATTGCTCTTGATTTCGGAAATCGGAGTAAGCTTGCCGTTGTGATAGCAGATGGACTGCCATTCAGCCTTGTCCATATACACGATTCCACGGTCAAAATAGTTATGTCCTCCGGCAAAGACATTGAGCGATCCGAAGACCTTTACGCCAAGTTCATGGCCATACTCGATGAAATATCCGAGCATGTCATAGTCACGCGGACGCTCGACACCTTCCCAATCACCCATATAAGGGGCGATTTCGCTGTCATACAGGACTTCACCCATGATGGACTTTACATCCACCACCATATTGCCGAAGCCAAGATCCTTTGACTTCTGGATATAATATCTGATAGAATCAGGATGAGAAAGGGTAGCATAGTTGGCCTCGCAGTCAAACCACATGTAATTATGGTTGACAACTTCCTGATTATCAGACTTGACACCGCACGATGACATCATAGTCACCGCGAAGATAGCTGTTAAAAGGGTATGAATAGGTTTCATAGTCATTTATATTAAATGGCAAATTTATAAAAAATTTTATTAACCACCCTTCAAAGTAATATATTTCTTTAAAAATTTAATAAGTGAATAATTTTATTTATATTTGTATGCTTATTTTGAAATAATTTTAAAAACTGCATAATATGAGCGACAGAAGAGAATTTCTGAAGACCATGGCAATCGGCGGAGCATCCGCTCTGGTGGCCCCTTCCCTCCTTTCATCATGTTCGGTGGCTGACAATGCCGGGACATCATTGACCGACAGCTCTGCAGGAGGCCTGATCGTTCCTAAAGACAACGGGCTCCGTATCACAGGAACATTTCTTGACGAGATATCTCATGATATTCCCCACCAGAACTGGGGCGAAAAGGAATGGGATCAGGATTTCGCATATATGAAGGCCATAGGCATCGACACAGTAATCGACATCCGTTGCGGATACCGCAAGTTCATCACATATCCGTCTCCTTACCTTCTGAAGAAAGGCTGCTACATGCCTTCTGTCGACCTTATCGACATGTTCTGCCGCCTGGCTCAGAAGCACGGAATGAAGTTCTACCTCGGACTTTATGACTCCGGTGTATATTGGGACACAAAGGACATGAGCCATGAGATCGAGGACAACAAATTCGTGATCGACGAAGTGTGGAAGATGTATGGCGAAAAGTACGACAGCTTCGGAGGATGGTATCTGAGTACGGAAATCAGCCGCGACACCATAGGAGCCGTGGATGCATTCCATGCAATGGGTAAGCAATGCAAGGATGTTTCGGGCGGAATGCCTGTGTTCATTTCACCATGGATAGACGGAAAGAAGGCTGTAAGCGCTGCAGGAGCCGCTCTCACAAAGGAGGATGCAGTTTCGATCGAGGCACATGAAAGAGAGTGGAGCCAGATTTTCTCTGGTATCCATGATGTGGTAGACGCGGTGGCCTTCCAGGACGGTCATATCGATTATGACGAACTTGATGCATTCTTCAGCGTGAACAAGAAGATGGCTGACAAATACGGAATGCAGTGCTGGACCAATGCCGAGACCTTCGACCGCGACATGCCTATCAAGTTCCTTCCTATCAAGTTCGACAAGCTTCGTCTGAAACTGGAGGCGGCGAAGAGATGCGGATACGACAAGGCGATCACTTTCGAATTCCCTCATTTCCTGAGTCCTCAGTCAGTCTACGGTGCTGCCGGCAACTTATATAACAGGTATAAAGAGTATTTCAACATCAAATAGCATAGGGATTTCCCTACTGGATATGAAACAGAAAAACACATTAGGATATGTCATCTTCATGGCGGTTGTGGCTGCCATAGGAGGAATATTGTTCGGATATGACACAGCCGTGATATCAGGAACGACAGCTATAGTAAAGAACCAGTTTGCCCTTACCGACATGATGGAAGGCTGGTATGTAGGATGTGCCCTCATCGGATCCATCTGCGGAGTGCTTGTTGCGGGAAGTCTCAGCGACTACCTCGGACGCAAGGTCACAATGCTCATATCAGCTGCACTTTTCAGCATCTCGGCTATCGGATGCGCGGTATGCGGCAGCTTTGACGCCCTTGTAGCATACAGAATCATCGGAGGAGTCGGCATCGGTATAGTATCGATTGTTTCACCTATCTATATATCTGAGGTATCGCCGGCAAAGATCCGCGGAACCCTTGTTTCGCTCTATCAGCTTGCTGTAACAGCCGGATTCCTTATTGCATATCTTGCAAACTGGGTGATCGATGTAAACGGTAACATGGCAGTAGCCGGCGACCTCTGGACAAACATGTGGAACAGCGAGATGTGGCGTGGAATGCTCGGAAGCGAAACACTTCCAGCCCTTCTCTTCTTCTTCATCATATTCTTCATTCCGGAAAGTCCTAAATGGCTGATCGTCAACGGCAAGACCGAGAAGGCAAGCATTGTGCTCAGCAAGATATATGCAACAAAAGAAGAGGTCAAGGAAGAGATTGACGTTACCAATTCATCCCTCCAGGGAGAGACTAAAGGCAAGTGGGCTGACCTTCTCAAGCCAGGTATCCTTCTGGCAGTGATTGCCGGTAGCGCTATCGCTATTCTCGGACAGTTCATGGGAGTGAATGCAGTCCTCTATTACGGACCTAAGATATTCGCTGATGCAGGATTTGACAATCCTATGTTCTCTACAGTTCTCGTAGGTGTGGTAAACTTCGTGACCACGATCCTCGCTGTATTCATCATCGACAAGGTCGGACGCAAGCAGCTGATCTACTGGGGAGTAAGCGGAATGATCCTCTGTCTTCTCGCAATCGGCATATACTTCGCATGGGGAGCGCAGATCGGTCTTGGCAACGGATTCATGCTCACCTTCTTCCTAGCTTATGTGTTCTGCTGCGCCATCTCGATCTCAGCCATCGTATTCGTGCTTCTTTCCGAGATGTATCCTAACAGCGTACGCGGACGCGCAATGTCCATCGCAGGATTCGCCCTCTGGATCGGAACCTACCTCATCGGTCAGCTTACTCCTGTACTCCTGGGATGGAGTCAGGCTGGAACATTCTTCATATTCGCAGTGATGTGCGTTCCATACATGCTCATCATGTGGAAGGTTATTCCTGAGACAACAGGAAAGACTCTTGAAGAGATCGAAGCATACTGGAACAATAGAAAATAATAATGAACCTGAACTATGAGAGCTTCATTCTTAAGCAGCACGGACGGAAGAAGCTCCTCGCTCAAGAAAAGCATAATCACCTTATGCATAAATGAAGGTGACTACAGCCTTGCGGACTTGAGCAAGGAGCTGAACACCAGCATACCGACAATCACGAAACTTGTAGGAGAGCTTATCGACGAAGGATTCATCGTCGATATGGGCAAGCAGGGAACAAACGGAGGACGCAGGCCAAGCATATACGGGCTTAACCCTTCCGCAGGCTATTTCGTCGGAACCGAAGTGACACGCGACAGCATAAGCATAGCAGTCACCAACTTCAAGGGGCAGCTGGTGGATTATCATGAAGCCATACCTTTTGTACTGGAAAATTCCGAGACCTCATTCAGAAAACTGTGCAACTGCGTTACAGGAGTCATCGAGAAGATCGACATCAGCAGAGATGACGTGCAGGCATTCGGATTCAATCTGAGCGGCCGCGTCAACAATGAGACAGGATACTGCTTCACATACTTCATAGGTGAGGACAGGCCTATAGCCTCTTTCCTGGAAGACGAGCTGAAACGTCCGGTTTACGTAGAAAACGACTCCAGAGCAATGACTTACGGAGAATATATCTGCGGCGTAGCAAACAACGAAGAGGACATGCTCTTCATCAATGTGGCATGGGGGCTTGGAATGGGCATGATCACAGACGGAAAGCTTTCATACGGAAAATCAGGATTCTCCGGCGAGATAGGACACTTTCCTCTTCTGGACAACGACCAGATATGTCATTGCGGAAAGACCGGATGCCTCGAGACCGGAGCCTCCGGCTCTGCCATATACAGGATATTCATGGAGAAACTCCGTGAAGGCAGGGCATCAACCCTTTCAGACAAATTCAATAATAGCGAGGAAATATCATTGAATGATATACTCAACGCCGTTAACGAAGAGGATATGCTTGCGATAGAAGTGGTTGAGGAGATCGGATCCGTGCTTGGAAGAGCCATCGCAGGACTGATAAACATATTCAATCCGGAGCTGGTAGTCATCGGAGGAACTGTTTCCCAAGTGAAGGAATATCTCCTGCTGCCTATCAGAAGCGCGATCCAGAAGTACTCGCTGAACATGGTCAACAAGGATACCACCATCAAGCTCTCGAAGCTCGGAGACAAAGCCGGTGCCATAGGAGCCTGCATGCTGTCACGAAGCAAACTGCTTGGATTGATTTAAAGCACAATCTACTGAAAAAGTAAGGTCATATCACGCTCCATAGCCTTCTGAGCTATAGATTCGGGGATGAAACGCCATTCTCCTACGACTGTCCTGTCGCCGATGACTTCAGGATCGATCTTTCGATGCTTCAGCAGATAGTCATACAGAATCTCTCTTATTTCAGGGTAGTACTCCACTACCCTTTCGTGTATTTTGTCAGTATCGACTCCGGCACCTTCACGCATTATTCCGCCACCGCCGCTGGCACGATATGAAGTCATGGCCACATTGTACGTCTGATTCTCATCAAATGCCGAACCGTCAGCAAGAGACTTGATGAGGATACGCGAGCCGAATGGTCTGGTGACATCCACATCATAGATCAATCCTCCTGCCGAATCAAAATTGTATGAACGGTTGACGAACGACCAGCGTTTCTGACCTGTACGCGGATCCGGATCATCAGAAATCTTGAGAAGTCTGTCATCTGCATTTCGGACTGTATTTATCCACATATCATACGAATATTCCAGATAATCCTTTATCTCGCTTCCGCTCATTTCGACGACAAAAAGCTGATTTTCATAAGGATATATGGTAAAGAGATCGTTATACACAAGCGTTCCGGCCTCGATGTATCCATTGAAGGTCAGAGGAGCTGCGAATGAAATCTGAGCCGGAGAACAACTCAGAGACAAGGTATGGATAAGATTCAGATAGTCAGACATTCCCCTATATGCATCACGGGTACGAAGATCGGTCTGAAGCTCACCTACTTCTTTAAGCGTGAATGTTTTGACCGCCTCATAATCCGGGCGGAAGACTTCCTGCATCCTGCGATCTGCCTTATCCTTGTCAACAGGAAGCAGTTCTGCATCCAGAGTCTTGGAAAGCACCTTTCCATCCTCCACCTTGAGGGTAACGGTACCGAAGCCGATGTTCCTGCAATGGCTTCCTGAATTGATCAGACATATGTCCTCGCTCTTATGGACTACAGGACTATGATCATGAGCGCAGATGACGAAATCAACACCTTCAAGACTTCTGAAAAGGTCAAGTCCCTGGTTCTCAAGCACACTGCCATCTCCTTTGCCTGTACCGGCATGAACAGCCACAATAACGACATCTGACTTTTCCTGAGCTGAAACCCTGTCGACAACTTCCTGAGCAAACGGAAGCAATGACTCGAACGTCATGCCTTCCCAGAGAAGCGGTGAAAGCCAGCCCTTTATGTTAGGATTGGTAAAACCGATTACGGTAATGTTCAGTCCATGCCTTTTGAGAGTCACATATTCCTGAAAATAAGGACTGCCATCATCGTTCCTGATAGCATTTGATGCAAGGAACGGCACCTTCGAACCTCTGACCAGACGATCATATACAGGATGTCCGGTCTCAATGTCATGATTTCCCATCACGACCGCATCATAACCGATATATTCTGCCATACGGGAATACAGATGCTGTGATACAGTATCGATATAATTGAAGTAATATGCTGCATTATCGCCCTGCAGACAGTCTCCGGCATCTATCAGGATCACATTCTCTGCTCCGTCAGCGACACGTATGCTGTCCGCATACCATGCAATATTCGTCAGAGCATGACTTGTTCCGTCCTCAACATAAAGCGAATCGAAGTACCGTCCGTGGACATCGTTTGTAGTAAGGATGCGGAATGTATATTCACCGTCCTTCGGGCAGCTGCATGATGCGAGAAGCGCCGCTGTTGCAATGATTGAAACCAGATATCTTTTCATAAACTTTTTCCTACCTTAATTTTTCGATACAACTGTCATTTCGAGCTTGTCAAGAAATCTCCTACCTTATATTTTTCAAACCATCGAGATCGAATCTGATTCCTACAATCTGCTGGCATCCGGAATATGCATTTCCATTGAAATGGAATCGTGCAGCAATCCTGATGGAAAGATACTTTCCGACATGAGGCTCATAATACACCTCAAACCTGTCATACAGTCCTGCTGCCTGACTGCCGTCATCATGTATACGGTAGAACGGATCCCCGAAATACAATCGGTTCCCATATTTATCTCCACCGGTATCAACGGAATTATAATAAGGCATCATGTCATTTCCGAAGAAAAGCCTGTTCCTGATACCTACATTCCAGTTGGAGATATCAAGGTCCAGTTCTCCTCCTCCCGGGAAGACATAATGTCCGACATTGACCCTGTCATGCTGCATGGCCTGAACCCAGCCAAGTCTCACATTGAACTTCTGGAATTCAAGCATCCTGCCGAACTCGAAACTCATATATGGATTGATCAGGATATTGTCTACCACTCCCCTTGCCTTCTTGGAACCTGCAAAATGATACATATATCCTGAAAGGCCGATATTCATGAAAGGCGTTACAGACCTCTGGCCGGAAGTGTAGATCATGAACTTTTCCTTCCTGACCTGCCCCTTCATACCGAACCAGTCGCATCCTACCTCCCAGTATCCCTTCGGACGACGAATCTTGAAAAGGATTCCCTCCAGGTTGTTGTCATAGAATCTGAGCGAATCGGAAAAGAAGACATCAGAATAGCTGCCTTCCATCGCCCTGCGCGGGAATATTCCGGCATAGAGTTCGAACTTCGTGTCATCCATCCTCTTCTCCAACTGATAATACAAGGTAATCTCCCTGAAAAGATTCAGATTCGAGAGTCGTGAAGAAGTTTCATCGGACGCATCACCTGCCAGCGAGGAGGATATGGGAGATGCTCCGAAATCCTTCATCACATCAATACCTGCCATAAGGCGGTGGTTCATTGACTTTTCCGGCTGGGCTATGGAAATGCCCACAGAAGGAGTCAGACGGGCACCGAATATAGTCATCGAACTGGAGAATTCACTACGCGAAAACTCCCTGTTGTCAAACTTTGTCTCGAAGTCGACATCATATGCGAACCTTATATCTTCATCCTCACCCGCCCATGCTTCGGCAACAAAGGCAGACAGAGCGATGAATATCAGGCAATATCGGATCAATCTTTTCATCTGCAGATAGTCAAAAATCGTTCAAAGATAACAAAGATGCCCCAACAGCCCAAAATAAAATGACTATCTTTGTGAACCATTCAATAAGCGCATCAACATGCTGAAACTACAGACACCGGTCACCGACGCCCCATGCAAGGTCGGGATTTCATATAATGACAAGATAATGATGCTGGGAAGCTGCTTCACCGACAACATCGGAGAACAGCTGGCAGAACTGGGATTTGATGTCATGATCAACCCTTTCGGAACATTGTACAATCCTGCTTCAATATTGAACAGCATCGAAAGGCTTGTTTCGGGCACTCCGTTCGACGAGGATGATTGCATCGGTATCGGTGCAGGAGACCAGCGCATATGCTCCTTCTACCATCACACATCATTTGCGGGCAACAGCACAGAAGACTTCCTTACCCTTGCAAATGCCACGCTGGCGGAAGCTCGAAAGAGATTCCTTGAATGCAACAAGATAATAATCACACTGGGAACAAGCTGGTGCTTCCAGCATATCGAAAAGGATATCATAGTTTCCAACTGCTTGAAGCGCGTGCCTTCCGAGTTCAGACGCATCCGCCTGACAGTCAAGGAGGTATCTGACGCTCTCAAGAGAATCACATCTGCCGGATGCGGTCTGACTGACTGCGTACCCAAGCAGTTCATATTCACTGTCAGTCCTATCCGTCATTTCAAGGACGGAGCCCATGGGAACCAGATAAGCAAATCAACACTCCTCCTCGGAATCGAGGACTTTATGGAAAACTGTCCGGTCGATCTGAGCCTGGATCTATTCTATACAGCTGACTATTTTCCGGCATATGAAATAGTCATGGACGAGCTGCGCGACTACCGCTTCTATTTAGAAGACATGTGTCATCCGTCTGTCCAGACAGTCAATTACATACGCGAACGCTTCATTGACTGGGCTCTGCCGGCTGCAGAACGCACTGTATTGGAACAGAAGACCAGAGAATTCAAGACAGGACGACATATCTGTCATAGATAACAATCTGATTCCACAGCACGATTATTAAAAAAAAATCTGCATAAATATTGCAGATTCAAAAATCATTGCTACCTTTGCAGTGTACTACTTCACTAATACACTGATAAATTAATCCCGAAAGGGAACTTGACAATAGACATTAAAAGTTATAAAGCAATGATTCAGATCAAAGACCTCGGTTTCTCATACGGCGAAAAGCCCGTATTGAAAAACATTGACATGACTCTTGAAGAAGGCCGCATCTACGGTCTCCTCGGTGAAAACGGCGTAGGAAAGACTACGCTTCTGACACTGCTCTGCGGACTGAAGAAACCGCAGACCGGCACAATCGACGTAGACGGCTGCAAGCCTTACGACAGACTTCCATCATTCCTTTCTGACCAGTTCTACCTCAGCGACGAGGTTCCGGCTGTGAACATGAAGGCCGAAGAGTATGCGGTGACATACGGAAAATTCTGGGAAGGATTCGATCTCGGAAAATTCAACGAGATCATGGAAGTACTTGAAAATGACCCGCATCAGAAGATGAACAAGATGTCCTTCGGCCAGCTCAAGAAGACATACATAGCCTTCGCGCTGGCATGCAACACCAAGTACCTGTTCATGGACGAGCCTACAAACGGCCTTGACATCCCCTCAAAGGCTCAGTTCAGAAAGGCCGTGACCAAATATACCCGTGAAGATTCAATAATCCTGATTTCGACCCACCAGGTACGCGACCTTGAGAACATCATCGACCCTATCATAATCCTTGACAAGCAGGATGTACTCCTCAATGCTACCATTGCGGAAATTTCCGAGAAACTGTTCTTCGATTATACCAGTGAAAGAAACCCGGATGCCCTATACTGCGAGATGATTCCAGGAGGAAACATTCAGGTCTACCTCAACCAGACAGGCGAAGAGAGCAAGGTAAACATCGAAGCTCTATTCAACACTGTGAATCAGCACAAGGAACTTATAAAAGGAATCTTTAACAAATAGACATCATGAAGAACAACATATTTAATTTCAGAAGGTTCGGAAAATATTTCACTTCCGACATAAGGACATGTACAGCGAACTACGGTCTGAGTCTGCTCACAATGGCAGTATTGACTCCGATCGCCACATATGCGCTGATTTCAGGATTCATCTACCTCATGGGAGGATCATGGCAGGGTCCGGAAGTTCCGACAAGAGCATTCATCTTCTTCATGATGGCGCTATGTCTGGTCGTGACCATGCCTGTAAAATGCTACGGCAAGCTGACTGAGAAACAATACGGCTCATTCTGGCTCACACTCCCCGCTTCCAGACTTGAGAAATTCATCAGCATGATCATAATCACATGCATCATCGCTCCGATAGCCGGATTTGGCATTTATCTCGGAATCGATGCCATCATATGCGCGATTGATCCGACTTGCGGAGAAGGTCTTATGGCGACAGGAATAAATTACTTCAGGAATGCAAGCGAATTCATCGAGGAAATCGGTGGTGAGCTCACACTGAATTTCGGAAATGAACAGATTCCTATAGAAGACCGCACATTAACAATGGATATCTTGAGACAGATTAACAATCCATGGCTCTACATCGATGATTTCTTCGCAATGTCGCTTCCGTTCCTTCTCGGAGCCATATACTTCAAGAAAGGCAAGACAGTCAAGACCTTCCTCGCACTTGCCGTCATAGGTACTGCAGCAAGCGCGATAATGGCACCAGCCATGAAGGAGTGGGCCATGAGAATTGCCGAATCATCTGACGCAGAGATGATTGTATACAATATGTTCAACAACGGAATATTCCGGAACTTCGCACTGATAGACACAATCTCAGACACTTTGGTAAATCTCGCCATACTGACAGGCATATGGTTCAGGATCAAGACATTAAAGCACTAAAGACATGGAATTCAACGGAAACAAATCAATATATCTGCAGATCTGCGACGAGATTTGCGAACGTATTCTCAGCGGAGATCTTGCCCCGGACTCGCGCATTCCGTCTGTCCGCGAATATGGTGCTGAAATAGGAGTGAATCCGAACACGGTGATGCGTTCATATGAAAAGCTTACCAACGAAGCCATCATATACAACAGACGAGGAATAGGATATTTCATCAGTCCGGATGCGCGTGAAACAGTGCTTGAAGCACAGCGTCGGGAATTTCTTGAAAACGAGCTGCCTGCGATCCTTAAAAGGATGAAGCTTCTGGGACTTGAACCGAAGGATATACTATAGTACGTTTTTTGCAAAGTCGGGAAAAACATTTATCTTTGCATCGTACTGAAAACCAAGCCGGAATAAATGAGTCCCGGAATGAAAAGACATATCCTAAATATACTGATACTGCTGTTGGCCTCAACAGCAGTATTATCATGTTCTGCAGGAATATTGAACGAATTAGAGGCTGTACAAGGTCAGACCGGCAGCTTCAAGCTCGTCATATCAGGATCCGTATCCGACATGGAAAGTGCAGCGCCTCTTGAAGACATCCGCATAGTCATAAGTTCAGTCGAAAAGACAGACGGCACAAGCCCTGAAGAACATACATATACCGCCTACTCGGACAGCAAAGGAACCTTCACCATAAACATGGGCGGATTCAACAATCCCGTATCTGTCGAGCTTGAAGCCAATGATCCCAAGGGCATATACAAACATGCAAAGCATGAAATCCCGTTGATCACATGGGATTCCAGCTACAACATGAGCGGTAACACATTCTTCGTCAACGAATGCAACTTCTACCTTGAGAAACAATGAGAACGGCAGGTAAGATAATATGCGCGGCGATATGCGCATACGCTCTGGCATCATGCATGGCGATGGATATGGAGGGAGTTCCGGATATGAGCGACATGCCGGAGCTGACATACCCGGGCAGTGTCATGGACACAGAAGGCACACCTATAGAGCACATCAAGGTCACGATAGAATGGCAGGGAGCATTTCCGGTTAAAGACATAAAGTATACTGACAGCAACGGAATGTTCTACCTGGACATCATCAATGCTCCGGAAAGCTATAATGTCACCCTGACTTTGGAAGATATCGACGGAGAGGAGAACGGAGGCTTGTTCGAAACCTTGACAGACACGATCATCCTGTTCGGAGACCCTGAGTCAAACTCTACTGTAAAGCTGGATTACCGTCTGAATCGCGCCACTGCTTCGGAGAGCAGCCCACAATCTTGACAAACTGACGGTGGAAATTGGATCTGTCACTGAATCCGGAAACCTCAGCAATGATATTTGTCGAAGCGTCCTTGTTTTCAAGCAGGAGACGCTTCGCTTCGTCTATACGGAGAGCTGTCCTCCATGTCTTGAAGTCCATTCCCAGACGACTGGTGAAATAATGATGCAGGATTTCCTTAGATGTATTGAGTTCACGTGCTATCTCCTCGCGGCTCTTGTCGTATTCGGTAAAGCGCTTCTCTTCGACCCATTTCTCAAGAGCACGCTCCAGTTTGTTGAATTCAGCCTCATTGATGGAAGCTGCAGCTGATTCCCCTCCCTTCCTGTTCTTACGTTTCTTATTCTCATTCAACTTCTCAATCAGTTCGTCAACGGAAAGTGCCTTATGCGCGAAGGCATCGAGAACAAGCTTATGACTGCCGATGAACGACAGGAAGTTAGATGTAAGATAAAGCATGTATGCAAGGTACCACAGGGTGTAGAGAGAAGCAACCTCCATCTTGTAATCAAGTATCCAGTACAGTCCGATATACACAAGCACAAAGAGGTTCGTAAGCATAGCGATGACATAGCAGAAGCGCACCCATTTGATCTTATGGCTCTCATCCTCATCATAGTAGCTCTCCAGTTCCTTGAGAGACTGCTTATAGGCCTTGTCAAAATGTACAATGTAGGTTACAGACTGGATCAGGAAGGCAGCAAGAGCGATGATGCATATGAACCAGAAGTAGTTCATATTGGCCGATTTATAGGCTTCAAGAAGCAGAATGGCAACAAGGGTGGAAACGAAGAGTCCTGGAAGAAACAGACGGTCCGCCTTATGTCTCTGAGTCTTCAGAAGGGCAATCATAGAATATGATATGATCGAAGTGGAAAAATGCACGACGATATAAATGGTTATCATCATGAACATATCCCAATCCCATATGTCCGGAGCATTGTATTCCGACATTGCATAGAACATCATGAAGCTGCAGATAAGAAAGCTCATGACAATGGCCATCTTGGAGTTCGTCAGCTTATGGCTGTATTCGGAACTAGGTATCTTGATCAGCATGAGAAGGACAGCGAGGATTGTCGAGCCAACCCCCACAATAAGCGGAACCGCTGTATCCGGACTAATATTGATCGATATCATACTGCGAAATTACGGATTTTTTCGTTATTTTTGCAACCGTTTTCCCCGAATTTTGAGACAAGTGAGGAACTTGACAGAAACAGAAAGATCAATATGCTGGATATCAACACAATAGAGCGATTCGACAAGATTGCGACACCTTTCTACTTCTACGACATGGATCTCTTCCGCAAGACGGTAGATCATGTTGCGGAACTTGCTGAGCAGCACGACATCAAGGTTCATTACGCAATAAAGGCAAATGTTGAAAGAAGACTTCTCGAATATATCAGTTCGAAAGGCTTCGGAGCGGACTGCGTGAGCGGTAATGAAGTGCTTCATGCACATAGCTGCGGTTTTCCTGCAGGAAAGATCGTCTACGCAGGAGTCGGTAAGAGCGACAGGGAGATTTACGACGCCATGCAGCTCGGTATCGAGGCATTCAACTGCGAATCTCTTCAGGAAATATTCGTGATCAATGAAATGGCCCACCTTCACGGAATGAAGGCCAGCATTTCAGTGCGAATAAACCCGGACATCGATGCCCACACTCACAAATATGTGACAACCGGACTTTATGAGAACAAGTTCGGCATATCCAACCACGAATTCGACAAGCTCATCGAGTTCATTCAGAAGAGCGAGCACATCGATTTCTTCGGTCTGCATTTCCATATCGGTTCGCAGATCACACGAGTTGAAGAAGTGTTCTCACTTGAATGCAAGAGAGTCAACGAGATCGTGAAATACTTTGAAAGCAAAGGACTTACCATCAGGAACATAAACCTCGGAGGAGGACTCGGAGTGGACTATGACGACCCTGACGGCAATGCAATACCGGACTTCGGGACATGGTTCAAGGCAATTTCGGATAATATAGCAAGACGTCCTGACCAGAGAGTACATGTGGAGCCGGGACGCTCCCTTGTAGCACAGTGCGCATCCCTCATTTCAAGGGTTCTTTTCGTCAAGAGCGGCGAGACCAAGAACTTCCTTATCATGGATGCCGGAATGAATGACCTGATCAGACCTGCACTCTATGGTGCATATCACAAGATCGAGAACCTTTCTGCGACACAGAGGTCATTCTTCCCTACATTCCAGGCTTATGACATTGTCGGACCTGTCTGCGAATCCAGTGACGTCTGGGGAGCGGGACGACTTCTGCCGTTGAGCGTACGTGGAGACCTTATGGCCATCCGCAGCACAGGAGCATATGGACAGGTAATGGCCAGCAGATACAACATGAAGGATCTCGCGCCATCCGTTTTCAGCGACATGCTGGATGAGGCACCTCAGGCAGTGGATTATTTTGCATAGAAAATAAAAGAAATATAATATGTTCGAAAATTTAAGTGAAAGACTGGAGAGGTCGTTCAAGATCCTCAAAGGCGAAGGAAAGATTACCGAGGTAAACATCTCGGAAGCGATGAAGGACATCCGTCGTGCCCTTCTGGATGCCGACGTGAGCTACAAGATCGCAAAACAGTTCTGCGATGACGTAAAGAAGAAGGCCATCGGTCAGAACGTACTCACAGCCGTGAAGCCACAGCAGATGATCGTGAAGATCGTTCATGACGAGCTCGCGGCTCTGATGGGCAGCAACGCATCCGATATCAACATCAAGGGTTCCCCTGCCGTAGTACTCGTAGCCGGTCTTAACGGTTCGGGTAAGACAACATTCTCAGGCAAGCTCGCCCTCAACATCAAGAGCAAGAGAGGAATGAAGGTTCTCCTTGCGGCCTGCGACTATTTCCGTCCAGCAGCGATCGACCAGCTGAAGGTGCTCGGAGAGCAGATCGGTGTGGAGGTTTATTCAGAGGAAGGCGTAAAGGATCCTATCCAGATCGCTCAGAACGCCATCAGGAAGGCCAAGGCAGAGGGATATTCTGTTGTGATCGTCGATACCGCCGGACGTCTTGCAGTAGATCAGGAGCTCATGGACGAGATCTCAGCTCTCCATTCGGCTATCCAGCCTACAGAGACTCTCTTCGTTGTGGATGCCATGACCGGTCAGGATGCCGTTGAGACAGCAAAGGCATTCAACGACAGGCTCGACTTCGACGGAGTGGTACTGACCAAGATGGATGGTGACACCCGTGGTGGTGCGGCACTCTCGATCAAGGCAGTTGTCGGCAAGCCTATCAAGTTCGTCAGCATGGGCGAGAAGATGGAGGCTCTCGACGTATTCCATCCTGCACGTATCGCAGACCGAATCCTCGGCATGGGAGACGTCGTTTCCCTCGTGGAGAAGGCTCAGGAGCAGTTTGACGAGGCTCAGGCACGTGAGCTGAAGAAGAAGCTCGCCAAGGATCAGTTCACTCTCTGGGACTTCTACCAGCAGATCCAGCAGATCAAGAAGATGGGTAACATCAAGGATCTTGCTTCAATGATTCCAGGTATGGGCAAGGCTCTCAAGGATGTAGATATGGACAATGATTCATTCAAGGGAATCGAGGCCATCATCCTTTCCATGACTCCATACGAGCGTGAGCATCCTGACTGCATCAACGGAAGCCGTCGCAAGAGGATCGCTGACGGTTCCGGCACATCGATTGTCGAAGTAAACAAGCTTCTGAAGCAGTTCGAAGGTACCCGCAAGATGATGAAGACTGTCATGGGTGCCAATATGGGCAACATGATGAAGGGTGCCATGAGACGCCGCAGATAAGTCTTTAAATCCTGCAACAACCGGATGCATCACTTCATAGAACTTCCGGGCATATAGTAAGTTTGGCTGGCGTGGCCACCCTCGGCCTCGTAAGAGGGAGGGGCCCAGCTTTGCTGGGAGGGATGGAGCCGGAACTTGTTCCGGCGGAACCAAGCCAAACTTACTATATGCCCGGAAGTTCTGTTATATCAGGCCATTATTATCTTTTGAGGTACTTCAACCAGAATTCATTGTTGGCGTTCTGGAAGTGCTCTCCCTGATAGCCTCTGTAACCGTGCATGCCGTCAGGGTAGATCATGAAGTCGAACTTCTTTCCCGCCTTGTGCATTGCATCCAGAAGCTGAAGAGTGTTCTGGTGGTGGACATTGTCATCACCTGTTCCGTGAGTCAGCTTGAGCATGACCGGCTCTACAGGAGTTTTCTCGACTCCGCTCGAAATGACATCGTAGCTCGTAGGATATCCGTCAACATAATTGAGCACCTTCGAGACCTCATATCCCTCCGGATTGTTCTGAGGAGTGTCCATGTAGCGCTCTGTATAATGAGAATCATAAAGAGCCCAGTCATAGACTCCGCCACCGGCGATTCCGTAATGGAACTTGTCCGGAGCCTGCATCAGGAGCATCGATGTCATGGTACCGCCGAAGGAGAATCCTTCCACTCCGATCCTGTCACCGTCCACATAAGGCAGAGCCTTGAGCCAGTCAGCCCATGCGCAGAAATCCTTGACTTCCCACACTGTAAGCTGGCGATAGATCATATCAAGACCTTCACGACCGTTATGACCGGCTGCACGAGGATCCACTGTTATCTGGATTATGCCGTTGTCTGAATACCACTGATTTGACGCATTCGGAGTTACCCAGCGGTCGCGTACCTGAGGCGTATTCGGACCGCCATAGATGTCCACATGGACAGGATATTTCTTAGAGGCATCGAAATCCTTCGGATAGACGATCATTCCAGGAAGCTTGAAGCCGTCTTCAGTAGTCATGTACACAAGCTCGCCCAATGCATACTTAGATGCGTCATAATCTTTGCCACGCATATCTGCTACCACGAGCGGAGCCTTCTTTCCGGAAGTATGGGATACCGTTACCTTGGTCGGAGCAGTGACATTAGACACAGAGGCTACAAAATACTTTCCGTCCGGAGAGAATGTAATGCCTGTAGCATTATACGCAGGATCGGTAAGAGCTGTTATCACACCCTTCTTATCTACCTTATAGAGAGCCTGCTTCGCAACCGCATCACGCTTTGCAGTGAAGTACACATCACCATTCTTTTCATCTACGCGCACTATAGCAACATCCCAGTTAGGACCATCAGTCAAGCGACGGAAAGTCTGACCATCGTATGAAAGGAAATAGATCTGCTGCCATCCTGTCTCGAACTCACGGGCCATGTAAAGGCCATTGTCAGTGAATACCACACCGTCAAACCAATTGAGCCATGTCTTGTAAGTCTCATTATAAACATGACGTTTCGAACCATCCTCTGCGTTGACTGCATAAAGATCGATGGTATTCTGAAGACGAGGCATACGGGCTATGAAGAACTCCTTGCTGTCCGGACCCCAGAACGGAATACCGAAATACTGGTCAAGGGTCGGATCGAAATCTGCCCAAGTGATCGCATCCTCACAACGCATAGGGCAGCCGACACATTCGTCTGTAAGATCCACAATACCGATGCGTACCTGAGGATTG
The DNA here is from genome assembly GCA_017561265.1 of Bacteroidales bacterium. The sequence goes on along the minus strand of JAFZDJ010000011.1, from coordinate 31,099 downwards.
GTCTGACCAGCCTTAGGATAACGAGTCTCGCTGAGCGATCCGCCGAGTGACAGATCAGTCACGCGAGGACTCTGCGACTGCGAAGCCGCAGCAGCCGGATCTGCAAAAGCCGAATATATAGGGAACATAGGCACCTGAGAGTTGTCAAAACGGTAGAAACCTATCTTCCTACTGTCAGGAGACCACCAGAATGCCCTGTACCTTGATGCGCGACCAAATATTTCTTCATAATAAACCCATGAAGCATATCCATTCAGGATGACATCAGAGCCGTCATAGGTAAGACGGGTTTCTTCACCGCTTGCTATATCGGCCACATAAAGGTCATTATCGCGCGTAAATGCCAGCTTGGTAGAATCGGGAGAAAAGGTAAGATTTACCGCTCCTTCAGGCCTCAACGGGAATGTGGAAAACTTAGCCGGGGCAGATACTCCCGTACGCTGTCTGCCTGTCCTTGCATTCACAGCAAAAGCAGCATCATCCGCAAAGGTACCATTGTACGAGAAGATAACCTCCTCATTTCCAATCCATTTCCAAGACCTCGGAACCGGATTGAATTCCTGTGCGAATGCAGATATCATCATGACACCTGCCAAAATCACCATCAATATTCTTTTCATAATCACGATATAAATAATTCATCCTTGAAATTGACCAGATAGACCTTCTCCGTCGCACGTGTCATAGCCGTATAAAGCCACTTCAGATCATCAACAGTCAGATTCTCCTGCCAGAAAGGATTGTCGATGAAGACACATCTCCACTGGCCTCCCTGAGACTTATGGCATGTAATCGCATTGGCATACTTCAGCTGCAAAGCATTGAAATACTTGTCCTCCCGCACGGCCTCATATCTCTTCTTCTTGGTAGTGAGATGGGCATAATCCTCGTTCACTCCCTGATACAGCATGTTCGACTGCTCATATGTAAGCGAAGCACTCTCGGAATCAAGGGTATCAAGAATCACCTTCGCAGTAATCTCCTGATCATCATAGTCAGGGAAGGAAATGCGCGCTTCGGCAAAATGAAGTCCGTACCTTTCTTCAAATTTCGAGATCTTCTGCAGCTTCGCAATATCACCGTTGGCAATATAATCCATTCCCTCGATACCTTCCAGAAACTGATAGCAGTTCTTGACAATCATCAGCTTATCGTCACGCACAAGCCTCTCCTCCTTGAACTGAACCGTAGAACGGACTCCCATATTATATTTTACAGCACGCTTGTTCGAGCGGCAGAGAATTATCGTAGCATCCTCACCATAAGAAGCATAGGCATCAGAAATCTTCTCTATAAGATCCCCTCCCCCTATTCTTTCAATGTCATCAAAACCTTCAGTCTCCAGACAAAGATCACCGATATCCATCACCCCGGGACCATATTCCAGATCCGACTGAAGCTGGCGTATCATCGTGGCATTATAGAGGATTCCAGACTCATGCTGCTGGCGCACTACAGTGGAAAGTTCCGCAAACCTCACACCTCCCATCATCTTCATATATTCCGGAAGCAGAGCCGGACTTGCCTCAAGGCCTATCGGAGGAAGCTGAGCCGAATCCCCTATCAGGATAACCTTGCATTCCGTTCCTGCCCTCACGAACGAGATCAGGTCTTCCAGAAGATTTCCCGAACCGAAGGCCGCCGTCGACTGCTGCTGACCAGCATCTATTCCTATCAGCGATACCTCATCAACTATGAACAGGGCTTCCTTATCCTTATTGGGAGCAAGGCTGAACTGTCCGAAACCGTCGCCTCCGAACGATTTCTGACGATATATATGCTTATGGATAGTAAAGGCAGGTTGACCGGCATATGAAGACAAGACCTTGGCAGCACGGCCTGTAGGAGCCAGAAGCACACATTTGGTCTGATATTCCTTCATCACCGAAATGACAGAAGCTATAGCCGTCGTCTTACCTGTACCTGCATAGCCGTTGACGACGAAGATATCGCTGTCATCACTGCTGATGAAATCTGACAGTTCCTTGAGAAGATTGTCCTGACATGGAGTCGGATCGAAAGGAAGCCTGGACTTGAAGCCCTTGTAGAGAAAATCCGCACGTCCCATCACTTACCCCTCCTGAATAACATGGAAACGGCAATCAGCACCGGATATATCTCGACACGTCCAAGGAACATATCGATCGTGAAAATGAACTTCGCGACTGCCGGCTGCATAGAATAGTTATCAAGGCTTCCGAGTTCACCAAGACCAGGACCGACACTTCCTACAGAGGCAATGACGCCGGAAACAGCCTCAGTAGCCCCGCAGCCACATATCATCACTGCAATTATGGAAATGAAGATCACGAGAAAATACATAACTATATACATCATGACCGCATTGACTGCACTGTCCGCAAGATGATGTCCGCTCAATCTGGCATGCGAAACCGATGCCGGGTGAAGCCTATGCTTGATCTCATTGGAAAATGCCTTGAATGCGATCAGGATCCTGTCCACCTTGATACCGCCTGTGGTAGAGCCGGCACAACCGCACTGGAATGACGCAAACAGAAGGACAACACCCGCAAGCCAAGGCCATACGGAATTATCACAGATAGCAAATCCTGCCGTAGACATATAGCTGACGACTGTAAACGCCGAATCCATGAACGCCCTTCCTGCTGAGGTGTATCCGCCTTCGCTGACAAGTGAAAATGCGATTATCACTGTCATGACGATGATGGAACCGAAATAGTACTTGACTACTGAATTCTTCATCGGCTTCAGAGAACCTGTGGCAAAGACGGCATATATGAGTCCGAAATGCATGGCGCAGACAGCCATGAAGAAAAGCACTATAAGATTTATCAGATCCGAATCAAATGCTCCGACCGAAAGATTCCTGGTACTGAATCCTCCCGTCGCCGCTATGCTGAAGGCATGATTCACAGAATCGAAAAGAGGCATTCCAGCAGCCCATAGACAGAGAAACGCAGCGGCCGTAAGGGAGACGTACACAATCGTGATCACCTGCACTACCTTGGAAGACTTATATCGATAGCCGTCTTTTGAAAGCGACGACATCTCCATGTTTGTAAGCTTCAGACGATATGGGCTGGCCTGAGGTATGACCAGAAGGAGGAATACCACGACTCCCAGTCCTCCGATGTAATGAGTGGAAGATCTCCAGAAAAGAAGGCTCTTCGGCAGAGCCTCGATGTCGTTCAATATGGTAGATCCGGTCGTCGTGAATCCTGAAACGCTTTCAAACCAAGCATTTACAAGAGTAAACTCACCGCCATAAAGGACATATGGCAACATTCCGAATATGAATGACAACACCCATGAGAGGACAATGGTCATGACTCCGTCCTTCATTGAAAGAGGCTGGCGTCCCCGGACGAAGATGAATGGAAAACCACCGACTATAAGGGTGATGATGAAACTGATCAGCAAAGGACCGAATGCATCATCACGCCCGTAGATGACCGATACGATCATCGACAGGAACATGAAAAGGGCACTTACCAGCAGCGCCTTTCCTACATTGGTCGATATTGCCTTGATGTTCATCATTCAGCCGAAACGTCCGAAATTGTCTGCATTAGCCGTTCACGCTCATCTCTGAGATTCTTGATCCTTTTCTTATACTCGACGTTCTCTTCAATGAGCTCTGTTATTCCCGTATTTATGTTTGCGAGCTGGTCGTCGCCATCGAATTCATATACATGTCGCCTTCCGGAAAGCCTGTAACTGTCAATACCGTCAGACATCCTGCAGATCGGCTTGACATAATACACCATCGTGAAATAGAGAAGGAGCATGATGAGAAGAAGACCGGCTCCGACAGAAACCACTCCAGGAATGATGCTTCGATAGAATCCAGCATCGAAATCAGCAGAATTGCGCATGAGCTCTTCATGTATGACCTCATTGAGCGAGGCGAGGTCAGTACGAAGCTTGATATATCGCGGCTGGAGACTTCCGAAGAACCATTCTCCGGTATTGACATTGTCCGCGAGGAAGATCTCATCGAAGTTGAGAGAAGTCTTCATGAATGCATCGAATGAAGCCACGACAGAATCCACCTTCGGCAGCATCCTGGCTGACGTGAAGGAATTTCTGAGCGAATCCGACTGGGCATTGAAGTGCTCCAGATTGAAATCAGGCATCATCGAGATATCGTTCTGCACCACGACAGCAAGCATCTGCTCATTGTACTCCTGAGTAAGATCGGCAAGTTTCTGCGAAAGGTTGATGCTCTTTATATTTGATGCAATCAGTTCAGAGACATAGTCACTCATCCTGCGGTACTCTATGATGGAGATCACTCCGGAAAGCAGCAGGATCATGGCAAGGGATCCAAGACTATAGAAAAGCTTCTTCTTCATTTCACAAAGCGGTTTTATACAATTTACAAATATAGCAAATTCTTCATATCCATCCGGACTCTTTTCATGGACTCAGCCAAAGTATGCCACAGCTGACGGAATGCATGCTTCGGGAATATCGAAAACAGCTCGTAGACCCTCACGAAATGGCTGAAGAACGAGCGGGCCTTATTGATGACGTAGCTCTCTCCCTTGTTCTTGAAGATATTCCTCTTCTTACCGAAGTTGCCTTCATCAAGAATCCTCTTCGCCACCTTGTCCACAAGACCGGAATACTTCGGATCATAAAGAGGGAATTCTTCAGCTGGCAAGCCCATGAGATCGACAAGAAGGCATCCGAAAGTCTGCCATGGTCTCAACAGATCCATAGACACTACCAGTTCGCGCAAGGCCTCGGTGTCGATATGGTCACGACGCTTGTGAAGAAGCATCATCCAGTCACATAACTGTCTGATACCCACGCCTTCATAAAGGAAATGGCGGAACATGTGGCTGAATACATAGAAAGCATTGAACACATCGGCAGGAGTATCTACTTCGACTCCGTTGAAGCTCATCGGTACAGTATCCTCCGTCATTCCCCTGTCTGAAGCAGCCTGATATATACGGTCAAGACGCCTTGTAGGGAAGGTTTCCGTGAATCTGTGCACCTCGACATCCAGTCCTGCGATATTGACATCGAAATGGATGCCTATTTCAAGCTTGCGGACATCATCAATCTGAGAAGCAAGAGGCTTCAGAACATCATACGACCTGCGGTAATCATTCTTGCCGACGTATAGATCTATATCTCCGCACTGGCGCAGACCCGGAGAAGGATAATAGGATGCAAGTCCCTGTCCTTTAAGAAGTACCGGGCGGATACCGGCTTCATTCAGTCGGCTTGCAGTCTCGGCGACAAGGATATCAAGGCGATCGGCAGTCATCATGTTCGCCATCATGAACGAACGGAGCTTTTCCTGAGCCTTCCCGGAAATCCTCGCCACAATCTCTGCATCCGAGAGCATGACATCTGCTACAAGAGCAAGTACAGACTGGGACTTAGCCAGTCTGTACAGATTGTTCCAATCCTTGAAATCACAAGGAATGCATGCGGGAGTCCCCCACATGGCACTTCTCAGAAGAGAGAAGAATATTTCCTCATGACGTTCAAGCATGTTCTATTTCTTCAATGAATTATACTGTTCGAGAGCCTTCTCAAGAATGAAGAGTGCACGCTGGAGATCCTCCTTCTTCAGTACGTAAGCGATACGCACCTCATTCTTTCCCATACCTGGGGTAGAATAGAATCCGCTGGCAGGAGCCATCATAACGGTCTCGCCTTCATAATTGAAATCGCTCAGACACCACTCGCAGAATTTGTCTGCATCATCCACAGGAAGACTTGCTACAGTATAGAACGCGCCCATAGGAATAGGAGAATACACTCCTTCTATCCTGTTCAGGCCATCCACAAGGCACTTTCTGCGCTCTACATATTCCTCATATACGTCAGCAGCATACTCCTCTGTTCCTTCGATGGACTCTTCAGCCACAATCTGTCCAAGAAGCGGCGGAGAGAGCCTTGCCTGACAGAACTTCATGACAGCTCTTCTGACATCGGCGTTTCTTGTCACGAGAGCGCCGATACGGATTCCGCACTCAGAGTAACGTTTTGAAACAGAATCCACAAGAACCACATTATTCTCGATTCCATCCAGATTGAGAGCCGAAATATAAGGAGAACCTGTGTAGATGAACTCACGATAAACCTCATCCGAGAAGAGGTAAAGATCATACTTCATCACGAGGTCTCTGATCTGATTCATCTCCGCACGGGAATAAAGATATCCGGTGGGATTGTTAGGGTTGCAGATCAGGATAGCCTTTGTCCTCTCTGTAATAAGCTCTTCGAACTTCTCCACCGGAGGAAGAGCGAAACCGGTGTCGATGGTGGATGTAACAGTCTTTATGACTGCTCCGGCTGAAACTGCAAATGCCATATAGTTGGCATATGCCGGTTCCGGAACGATGATCTCGTCTCCGGGATTGAGGCATGCAAGAAAGGCGAAAAGCACAGCCTCGGAACCGCCGCTGGTAACGATTATATCATTGACAGACAGCTCGATCCTGAACTTGCGGTAATACGCCTGAAGCTTCTCCCTCAATGAGAGGAAGCCCTGTGACGGGCTGTATTCCAGCACCTTGCGGTCCACATGCTTCAAGGCATCAAGAGCCTTCTGAGGAGTCGGAAGATCCGGCTGTCCGATGTTGAGATGATACACCTTTATTCCTCTGGCCTTCGCATCATTGGCAAGAGGTGCAAGTTTTCTGATTGGTGATGAGGGCATCTGAATTCCTCTATGCGATATCTTCGGCATTATACACTACTTTTATTTAACCATAATATTCCTTATACCACTGTGCAAAGGCACGCAGACCATCTCTGAGAGAAGTCGAAGGCTTGAAGCCGAAATCACGCTCAAGAGCCGATGTATCAGCATAAGTGACAGGCACATCACCCGGCTGCATAGGAACAAGCTCCTTATGTGCCTCGAAATCATAATCTGCCGGAAGCACACCTGCGCGAAGAAGTTCCTCCTGAAGGATGGTCACGAAATCGAGAAGATTCTCAGGCTGATTGTTTCCAATGTTATACACGGCATATGGAGGTACAGGAAGTCCGTCCTCGCCCACCTGCTTCTCAGGTGCTTTCTGCATCACACGGATGACACCCTCGACGATATCATCGACGTAAGTGAAGTCACGCTTGCAGTTTCCAAAGTTAAAGATCTGAATCTTCTCCCCCTTTACAAGCTTATTGGTAAAGCCGAAGTACGCCATATCAGGACGTCCCGCCGGGCCATAAACCGTAAAGAAACGAAGACCAGTAGATGGTATGTTGTAAAGCTTGCTGTAGGCATGAGCCATGAGCTCGTTGCTCTTCTTGGTCGCTGCATAAAGCGAAACAGGATTGTCCACCTTGTCGTCAGTAGAATACGGAATCTTCTTGTTCGAACCGTAAACAGATGAAGATGAAGCATATACAAGATGTTCCACTCCCCCTTCATACTGAGCATAAGAATTGCGGCACGCCTCGAGGATATTGTAGAAGCCTATAAGATTAGCCTCGATATATGCTCCGGGATTAGTGATGCTGTAACGTACTCCTGCCTGAGCCGCGAGGTTGACCACAACCTGAGGCTTGTACTCAGCGAATATCCTGTCTATCAGATCCTTGTCTGCAATATTTCCCTGCACGAAGGTAAAGTCTGGATACTGTTCGAGCTGTCTGAGACGCTCTTCCTTGAGACGTACATCGTAGTAATCGTTCATGTTGTCGATACCCACGACCACAGGGTTTTCATATCTCTTGTAAATAGCCTTCACCAGATTGCTTCCGATGAATCCGGCGGCTCCTGTAACCAGTATTGTCATAATCTTATCCAAATAATTGTTTTGCTTCCTCGTAACTGTCAAGGCTTCCTATATCAAAACGGCCTGCACTCATAGGCCATGCATGCATGACAGTATTGTCAACCATATAATGCGCCAGATTGCCCGGAGCATCCTTTCCGCATCCGTTCTCTACGCTGCGACGGACCAGTTCAAGATCTTTCTTAAGATAGATATAGAACGGAGGTACAGCCCAATGCGACTTCGGCACCTGAGGCTTCTCCTCCATATTCAGTACCCGGTTGTCCTCGTCAAGCACAACGACCCCTGTCCTCTGAAGCCTCTCTATGCTTGGCTGCTCATGGCACATGATGCATGAGGAATCCTTTTCCTTTGCAAAATCGACAAACTCCTGAAAGCTGAACATCAGGATGTTATCAGCCGCCACAACCAGAAGATCGTCATCGATGGCAAGCTTCTCCATCGCAAAGAGAAGGTCGCATACTGCTCCAAGACGTGTCTCATTGGTCGACGTTCCGTCGTCAACTATAGTCACAGGCTTGGTATAGCTCTGCTCCGCAGCCCAAGCTTCGAATATATGGGTGAAACGATGATTCGTGATTATTATATGCTCATCAATATCATCAATACGGTCAATATCGTCAAGCATACGGCCAAGAATCGTAGACTGGCCTATCTGGAGAAGGGGTTTCGGAAAGTTTCTTGTCAGTTCGCCAAGCCTGGTGGCATATCCTGCAGCTATCACTATGTTCTTCATACGAATCTCGCTCCGTCATCTGTCTTGCAGAAATGAATCTCAAAAGTCTCTTTATATTCCGGGAACATGCGCAGATATTCGCTGGTAATCTGCTCGCGTATCTGCTCCTTCTTCGCAGGGTCAACAAGGGCGATACAAGCTCCCTTGAAACCGGCACCGCTGAAACGTCCGCCATATATTCCATCACACTGACGCATGATGTTGTAGATCGCTATGAGTTCCTCACTTCCGCACTCATAGTTTTTGATCGAGCTCTCGCAACTCTCGAAACTGAGCTGGCCGAACAAGGCAAGATTACCTGTTTCCCATGCTGTCACACCCTTGCGGACGCGTTTGTATTCGCTGTAGAAATGCTCGGCACGACGGGCGAAACGCGGAGGCATCTTATCCTTTGTCAGATCGTATGTCTCCTTCGGAATATCCCTGAGATAAGTCTTGTCGAAGTTCTTCAGCGGCATTCCCGTATAAGCCATCATGTTCCATGCTGCAGTCTTGCACTCGGCTACGCGAAGATTATAGTCACTGCTGACAAGGCTTCGGGTCAAGCCCGAGAATATGATGGCAATCTCGAACTCAGGCATACGAGGATTCTTCTTTATTATGCGGTACTGCTCCGAATCAGTATCAAGAAAAAGAAGCGAATCCTTCTCTCCGAGCACTATGCATGCCTGATCAAGGATACCGTTAGTAAGGCCTATATATTCACGCTCTGCCTGACTTGCTGTCTTAATCACCTCCATCTTTGAGAGAGTGATGTTGTTCGCCTTGGCCAAAGCCATCACATATGCTGTCAGAACGGCCGCGCTGCTGGAAAGGCCACCCACAGGAAGACTTCCCTTTATCACACCCTCAATGCCACGGGTAAGTTCAAAACGCTTCTTGAGGGCATATTTGGCTCCTCGGGCATAATCGCCCCAGTTACCTTCCTTTACTTGTGACGGCATAGTCACATTGAAGGAAATCTCCCCGTCAAATGTGAGGCTCTTAAGATTGACGCTGCCGTCATCCGTAGGAGTGAACCACAGATCCACACCCTTGTCAAAAGCAAAACCTGTAACCAGACCATGCTGATGATCCACATGAGCTCCCACAGGGCAGACGCGGTATGGCGAAAATATATGATACTGATAACTTTCCATTAGTCTCTCTTGAAAATATCCCTTGTATAAACCTTCTCCTGAACATCGTCAAGAACCGCATCATAGCGGTTTGCGATGATCGAGTCACTCATTTCCTTGAACTTCGCAAGGTCGTTCACGACGCGGCTGCCGAAGAATGTGCTGCCGTCCTCAAGGGTCGGCTCATAGATGATCACTGTCGCACCCTTTGACTTCACGCGCTTCATCACACCCTGGATGGAACTCTGACGGAAATTGTCCGAATTCGACTTCATCGTCAGACGGTAAACGCCTATGGTACAGCCTGCTTCCTTCGACGCATCGTACGAAGCATTATCATCATAATAACCGGCAAGATTCAGGACGCGGTCTGCGATGAAGTCCTTGCGGGTACGGTTGCTGTCCACGATGGCGCGCACAAGGTTCTGAGGCACATCGTTGTAGTTCGCAAGAAGCTGCTTGGTATCCTTCGGAAGACAGTAGCCGCCATAGCCGAACGACGGGTTGTTATAATGCGAGCCGATACGGGGATCAAGGCATACACCATCTATAATCTGCTGGGTATCAAGACCCTTCACCTCGGCATAGGTGTCAAGCTCATTGAAGTAGCTTACTCGGAGAGCCAGATATGTGTTCGCGAAAAGCTTCACCGCCTCAGCCTCCTTCAGACCCATGAACAAGGTAGGGATATCCTCCTTCAGCGCTCCTTCCTGGAGAAGGCCTGCAAATGTGCGCGCAGCCTCCTTCATGCGGTCGAAGTCCGCGATCATCGCAATCGCGCGGTTCTCGTCCTCGAAATTGTCTATGAATTTCGGAGTACCGACGATGATACGCGAAGGATAGAGGTTGTCGTAAAGAGCCTTCGATTCACGGAGGAACTCAGGAGAGAAAAGAAGGTTGAACTTCTTGCCACGAAGATTCTCGTCATATGCGAAACGGAGGGCATACTTTACGTAAAGAGAGCGGCAATATCCCACCGGAATAGTAGACTTGATGACCATGACAGCATCAGGATTCACAGCCAGGACCTTGTCGATGACAGACTCAACGGCAGAAGTGTCGAAGAAGTTCTTCTTCGCATCATAATTGGTAGGAGCTGCTATGACGACGAACTCTGCATCCTTATATGCAGCCTCCGCATCCAGTGTAGCCGTAAGATCGAGCTCCTTCTCGGCGAAATACTTCTCGATGTACTCGTCCTGGATAGGAGACTTGCGGCGGTTGATCATCTCAACCTTCTCGGGAATGATGTCCACAGCCATCACGCTGTGATTCTGAGCCAGCAATGTCGCCATCGAAAGACCGACATAACCGGTTCCTGCTACTGCTATCTTCATTTTCTGTTATGTTTGTTTTTAGTTTTATCAAAATCATCAAATTTCTCAGCCACTGCATCATGCATAAGCTGACGCATACGCACACATCTTGAAATGTACAGGTTGAAAGCCACCCACAACGCAAGGTCAACGGAAATGATCACATTCACGTTCCAGCAAAGGACGAATGACATCAGCACATTCAAGGCCCAAAGCAGTATCGACATGGAAAATATTGTCCAACGCGCCTGTCTCATGCTGAATCCCAGAGCCAGGAACTTATGGTGGATATGCCTTCTGTCAGGCTTGAACGGGCTCTTTCCGTCACGGATCCTGGAATAAAAGACCCGGAACACATCGAGCACAGGCACGATGATCAACGATATTCCATACACGAAGAGCTGGTCTCCTGTATAGAAAGGCTCGGTCTCGCCAAGCAAGGCCAGATCTACTCTGTCCCACTTGAAGCAGCAGAGCTCTACAGCAAAGAAGGCAAGAAGGAAGCCCATTGTAAGCGAGCCTGTGTCACCCATGAATATCTTGGTCTTTCCCCTCTTTCCCAAAGTGTTGTAGATGTAGAACATGACAAGAACTCCGAGCATCGACATCGCAAGCACGAGATTCATAGCCATCGTGAGCTTCTGGAACATAGCGATGAAACCAAGCGCGCCCAAGATACAAAGTCCGGAAGCCAGTCCGTCTATACCGTCGATAAGGTTTATCGAGTTGATTATGAACACTATAATGAGGACTGTCAGCGGAACTCCAAGCACGGCAGGCAAGGTATGGATCCCGAGAATTCCGTGAAGGTCAGAGATATACAGTCCGGAACAGCAAAGAAGCAATGCCGCAAGGAACTGGACTATGAACTTGCTTCTGTAGGAGACGCCTATGGTATCGTCCATAAGGCCTACAAGATAAAGAAGCACGCAACCGGCTGCCGCCATCATGACCTCCGTGATCGGAGCATAGGATACATGGATGGACTCCGGAAGGAATCGTGTCATTATTGCAAGTACGGTGAGGAGGGTAAAGAGGATAGCCGGCAGGAAGGATATTCCTCCCAACCTAGGCACCTCGCCCTGATGGACTTTACGGCCGTCCTGGATATCATAAAGATGAATCTTGTCTGCCACGCTGACGATCGCAGGGATCACTATTGCGACAAACACAAGACTCAACACGAAAATCGGTATGTACCAAAGTATACTGAAATGCATAATTAACTTTCAAAGGTACGAAAATTAATTGATATCAGTATAGTTTTTCATATTGATTCGCAATCCTTTTCCATGTATACTTCTGGTTCGCCAGATCGATGATAGATGAAGTGTCAAAATCATCAAGTGACAGCAGTTTCAGAAGCTCATCCGACGAGCTCCAATACATGGCTCCTCCACCTGTGGTCTCCCTGTTGTACACTACATCATAGGCGAAGATAGGATTGCCGAAGAACATGGCCTCGACAAGGGAGGGATTCGTGCCGCCCGCACTATGACCATGCACATAAGCCCATGCATTCATCCTCAACACATAAAGAGTGTCGATATCGTATATAGGATCGAGAATATGGATATTAGGAAAAGCGGAATACTTCTCCTTAAGTTCCTGACCATAAGCACTTCTGGACCAGTTTCCGACAAAAGCAAGTTCCCTGTCCGACTTCGAAAAAGCCTCAAGGACAAGATGGCAGTTGTTCTCCGGCTCTATCCTGCATACAGTCACAGCATAGGCTCCCGGACGAAGTCCATATCGTCGAAGAATATCAAGGGTCCTGGCTTGAGGGACCGAACGGACAGCATGATCTCCACCATATGCTATCAGCTCGGATTCCTTTCCATATTCTTCGCGCACATAATCCTGAATGCCTTTATTGTCGGAAATGATCACATCGGCATATCTGACAGCCATCTTCTCCGACAGCTTCAGGAAGGTCTTCGCCAGCTTTCCCCATTTCGCTCTGCGATGCTCAAGACCGTCTATATTGATTATCAGCCTCTTCCTGCAGAAAAGCCGGAAAACCGGAAGGATAAGACATCCCGAAACTCCGAGAACAAGGATCACATCGGTCTTTCTTGGAATCCTCATGAATGAAATCATATCATAAGGAATGCTCTGGACTCCGTTGGCACGCAAAGGGACATATTTAAGTTCTGCACCCTTGTACTCAGCAAGACGACTCTTCATGTCCCTGCCGCTGCAGAATACAGTATACCTTATATCTTCACTCTTGTGATCCCCTATGAGATTCTCGACAAGAGACTCAAATCCTCCATATTGTGCGGGAACTCCCTGGATCCCGACTACCGCAACATTCTTCATCCTATCCGATTATTTCATTATAAATCCCATACAGTCTTTCAGCCACGCTATCCATATCCAGTCCCTTCCGTACTATGGATGCGGTAAGCTCACCAGCATCAGATCCTGATTTGAGAGCCTTGTCAGCCAGACCGGCAAGTTCCTCAGCAGTAAATGAATCCGCGACTCCACAGCCTGGAACATCATCCAGAAGATCATGCACATTTCCCACATCAGTCGCCACCACCGGCACACCGCAGCACAGACATTCCTTGACAGAATTCGGCGAACCCTCCTGATCGGAAGAAAGAATATGCAGGTCGCATGCATTCATATAGGTCGGAACATCTTCACGAGCCACTCCGATCATCACAAGAGTCTCTATATCATCATGACCATATTTATCCCGGAGAATGCTCATGGTCTCATCAAACCTGTCACGCCTCTTCTGGGTCCTCTTCCTGCTGGTATTCGAGTCGACAAAAAGTATACACCTCTTTTCAGGATCGAGACCTATCTTCTTCTTGCACAGCTCTTTATCCATCGGGGAAAAGATATGCATATTGCATCCGTTAGGCAGATAGACCATCTTCTTCCACGAATCATACTTCGTCCTCTTCTTAACGATCACCTTGTTGAAGAAAGGATAGAGGATGCGGAAAAAGGCCTTGTCCCCCTCCTTCTCAGGGTCGTTCTGGAAGGATATCACGCACTTGTTGAAGAATGCGCCTCCGGAAAGCAGGAGTATCATTCCGCTCAAGGCAGAATGACAGTGGATCAGATCGTATCGATGCCTCATCAGGTGCCACATAAGTCTGAATACAGACCTCATATGCACAAATGCACCTCCTCCCTTATGGCCCACGCGTGTCTCGGAACCGTTACTGAAGAAGATAGTATTCTCCACACCGAACCTTTCTACAGACTCCACCTGCTCCTTCATGAAGATTCCCAATATCGGATTGGAAAGCGTAGGATAATTAGTTGTCACCTGAAGTATCTTCATATTCCAAAAGTGATTCTGATGTGTAAAGATTTCTTAATATGACAGCCGACAGTCCGGCATAAAGGATTATGAACACCGATCTGTTCGGAAGAGCCAGCACGAATGATTCAAGCATCAGCACAGCCGTTCCGCAGGCCACATAGAACCTGAGCGCCCTGGTTTCAGGCGGGCTGTCCTTCAGTCTGCCCAGCCTTCTGAGAGCAAGAGGCGGATACAGAAGAAGCAGTATATATATGATCAGGCCCAGAACTCCCATTTCGCCAAGGATGCTGGCCCAATGGGTATCCATCTTGAAATTAACCCTGTCATTCGGAGCCAGACCCCAGATCTCAGACAGTTCATAATCATAATATACATCGCTGTAGATGATGTTCACGGGTATGCTGCCGAATGTGCCCTGTCCTGTTCCCAGAGGGAAGAAATCCTTGGCCATCTCGACGGATTGAACGTAAAGAGCGATTCGCGCAATGCCCTCGCTGGCATCCTCATCAGAAAGCTGTTCCGAGTATTTAACGACCTTCTCGACCATCATGGATCCGCTGACAGCTGTCCATGCTCCGAATCCTGCAAGTCCAAGGACAAGGATGGCAATCTTCAGGATGCGGTTCATGCTGGTCATGAAGAAGAGATATGCCACGACAGCGGCCATTCCTCCCACTATTGCCTTCAACTGATTGAGCAGCAATATGGTAAGAAAAAGGAAGATTATCGCATATATATAACGCTTGCGTTTTGTGACATGGTATCTTGCCAAGGCGAGAACAATGGACTGGCTGCAGAATGAAGCGAAGAAACCGATCATTATGACCTTGGATGCAATGATGCTGTCAAGCTTCGGAGGGCTGAAAAGCACATTCTCCACATATATGAATGCCGCCACCGCGCATGCCACAACGATTATCCTGTCAATGAAGGCATTGATCTCCTCCTTGGTAAAACGGATATTGTAGCTCAGAAGGAAGATTCCGAACGGGATCGCAGTGACCATCGTAGCCACAGCAATATACTTGACGCCAGGCGAATACGGAGAGATGAACGAATTGAACAGAATGACCGTCATCAGGACAGCAAGAATCGCAATATAACCTTTCGGATATGCAAAACGCCTGTTTCCTACCATGGTTCTGAGCGAAAGAATACCGATGAGCAGGTAGAACAGATAATCCGTTCCACCCGGCACCATATCCCTGTTGATGAGTCCGACGGCCATCAGCAGCAGAGCTATGATCACATATGCGGTACTTACATTCAGCATCACTTACTTCACTTTATCAAGATTGATCATCGAACCGAAAAGAAGATCGGCTTCAGGAAGTCTCTTCGGATCAAAACCTCCTGAAGGATAGAATGTTATCTCTCCAAAATACACTTTTCCGTTTACATTGTAGAAGTCAACACGGGCAAAAGGGAGTCCCTCCGAGAGCCTTGAAGCCAAGGCAAACATTTCATCCATTCCTTCCGGCTTCGGAAGCGTGAAATCCGCCGGAGCCTCCTTTCCACGCTGATTATACCTCTTCAGATTCCACTCCTTGTCAAAGAAATAGAACTTCGTGTCGCCTATCTGCCTGTCAACGCATACAAGCACCGAATCGGCATATCCGTCGAAACAATAGAACTTATAATCGACAAGGTCGCTGCCGAGATATGCCTCGGCAAAGAAACGCTTCCGCACATTCTTGTACGGCCATTCCCTGTACACGCGATAGATATCCAGTTTCAGAGAATCCTTCAGGTTACGCCTTGCCTTCGCCTGATCAAGCCTTGACTTGTCCGGGCATATGACCACGCCCTTATTGTCGCCGCTATGATTGGCCTTGAGGACAAACTTGTCAGGAAGAGACTCAAAATCAATATCTTCCACATTATCCCACACGCCAAGAATCGGAGCAACATACTCCTGTCCGATCCTGGAAGCAACATAATCCTTGACCAGGATCTTGTCCACCATGGTGGTGTACTCCGGCTTCCTGTTATGAAGCTTCAGCCACTGCAGCTTCTCATTCATGGTCTTGGGATTGTCCAGATCCAGCCTGCGGCCCATCTTCAGATAATAGATCATCTTCAGATAGATCTCGTCAGGAAAAAGGAACCAGACCCTCTTCAATATATATTCAAGTATCTTTCTCATCATAATCCAGCGTAATCCTTCAAATATCCATATCTTTCCGTGAGCATGCCGTCCTTCAGTATCGTAGCTCTCTGCATGACAGGATCATCCATCCTGCCCTCAATTATAAGAGGCAGGACATGCTCGGACAAAGTCTCACCGAAATATCGGCTTGTATCCAAGGCCAGAGCATTCGGACAGGTGTCGACAGCCATCACCGTTATAGTATCACCCGGACTGAAAGCCTCACATTCCTCCATCCTCACTGGATCGAAATCATAAAACGGCTCATCATGGGTCGAAGAACGCACCGTAGACAGGATGCTGCCCTTTATATCACATGTGATGTCACCTATCACACGTATCTTCATGTCAGGATCGCGAAGCAGATCTTCATCCACATATACCGGCTGTCCGGGAGCCCAGAAATGGCATGAAACCAGCATATCCGCCTTGCGTGCATATTTGGCAAAACCGCTTATGTATGACGAAGGAGCGCTTCTGAACTCCTCTCTGTCGAAGCACTTTTCATGATCGACAGGAGCAACAAGGTCCTCCAATGTCAACACGGTATAGACCAGACCTCCAGCCTTTTCATCACGATTGAGGAATTCCTCAGGAGACAGACGCACTGCATGCATATGCTCCAGGACATGCTGAGCTCCATGTGAAACCCTTCCGTTTCCGGTCACGACAATCCTGCAGTCACAGTACGGAGCGATGCCGGAAAGCCCTTCCAGAAGCTTTTCCATCGTGAACTTGAGATCCGGTTTCGGCAGTTCGAATCTGCCGGTCTTAAGCCCGTACGCCCTGAAAGAGTTGTATGCACCGACCACACCTGCCCACCATCCGAACGCACAGAGACGGACATTGTCATCATCCACGAAATATTCATAATCCGAGAAGGTCAGTCCCTTTGCAGCCATAGCCCTGATAAGGGGCTGGTTATAAGACTGTTTCTTGGCTATATGTCCAAAAAAGACATAGTGTTTTCCCGGGATAAGGGTCGCAATATCAGCCTCCTTGATGCCGAAAAGCACGTCACAATCAGTCACATCATCGGTCAGAGTAATGCCCATAGCCTCATACTCATCGTCATGATATGCCCTTATTTCGCTCCTCTGCACAAGGAACTCAACCTGAGGATAGCGCTTCTGCAGAGCCAGTATCTGCTCAGGAGCCAAGGCCACCCTGTTGTCTACAGGACATTTGGTTTCTTTGATTATACCTATCTTCATCATATCTCCACATACAAAGGGTTAAAGTTTCCTCTCCTGCTGCAATAGTCGATTATCTCATCTGTATATGCTCCGAATGCACCGTGAGTGGTGAACTGGAAGAGCCACATGCTGTAATCCGAGCTATTGAACTCCACCAGTCTCGGTCTTCCGGATGCATCCACCATTATATCCAAGGCAAGCAGCCTCATATGAGGGATATGGCTTCCGACCATCCTTGCAAATTCAAGGATTCCTTCCCAGTTCTCTATCCTGTGTTCGTTTGTAAAATCAATATCATTGAATGCAGTGCGGACGCGTCCGTACTGATCCAGAACTTCATTGCACAGACATCCTGTCTTTTCATCGATTCCGACATATGCACCTCCGGCGTGAGCATTATCCACGAGACTTCCCTTTCCTCCTATCCTGATGATCGCGCTCGGCACCACCCATTCATCAGTCTCCACAGACTTATACAGGGTCAGACGAAGAGTGTTGACGGAAGTCGGGTTGAAATATGCGATTCCAGGCGACTGGGACAGGCATTCCTGCATTATGAAATCCTTGCCGTACATATGGGTCAGCTCTGAAAGAGAAGGAAGAGAATCGGAAGAATAGAAACGCACTCCTACTCCGGAACCGCTTCCTACAGAAGGCTTTACACATACGGAAGCCGCACCGCTTGCTGCCATGAAATCCCGCATGTCCTTATCGGTTTTCAATATGACCGGCTGATAGGCTGCATCATAATAAAAACCGTTCATCTTTCTCAGCAGGGTCCTGGCACAGGTTCCGGCCGGAAAAAGTCTGTCAAATATGTTCTTGTCTGTATAATACGGAAGGTAACGGCTCGGATTGAGACATTTCTCGATGACATTACGGCATAGGTTTTCCGGTACTATATCCATATCCTTGCCTATGTATCTGCTGAAGCACCTGAAATAAATCGGGTCTACCTTGCCTAGTACAGACCATCTCCTGCACCACTCATCTTCGCCTTCGACCTTGCGGTCCGGAATCCCATTTACAGCCAGAACCTTACCATAGAATCTTCTATAGTAACGTGTCATCTTGTAAAAGACAGCCTTCCTCATCAGGGAAGTTATGACAGATTTCAACTTCATAGGCTAAATTGTTTGTCTTGCGACCCTCCTGGCTGCGATCCAGCTGGAAACGGCAAGAAGGCCGAGGCTTATGGTTACAGTAAGAGATGCACCGATGTAATCGTAATAATATACCAAAGGCCATGCAATGCAGAAGCCCACAATCGAGCACACAGTGGTTATCTGTCTCAGAAGCTTCTCCTTATGTCTGACTATCAGGTAGTTGGTACCATAGGCATTCGATATCGCAAAGAATATGAAGGAAATGGCTCTGATGCGGATGACAGCTGTGGACGGAGCGAATTCCGGAGAAAGAAATATATTCACCAGAAGAGGCGCAGCTATGAAAAGGAAGAGGCACATCAGCGATGCCACCGACATTATGATAAGCAAGTATGTCCTATGTCCTTCATGCTTTCTTGAAAGATACGGATAGAATGCACGGGAAAGTGTGGAGAGGAGCTGATTTCCTATCTGGGCGAACTTGTTTCCTCCATCAAGAAGTCCTACCGATCCGGCAGCGCCCCAGAATCCCAGAAGCATTGTGGAGAAACTGTTATAGAGATTAGGCATCAGATTGTTGATGAATATATCCGTACTGCCCTTTATCGTGCTTATGATCTCAGATAAGACAGGCCTGTGGAGCCTTATATGCCATCTGACGATGATGAAATACAATGCTACGGCTCCGCATATCGCGAATGATGCGGAATTAAGCAGAGGCTGGAGAATATAATCCTCCGGAGCCTTTATGAAAATGAAGATCGCCACAGTGAAGAGAAGCTTCATGATCACATTGAGTATCGTGATATACTTCATCTTCTCGATGGCCTGAAAGAACCAGTCAGGGAAAAGAATATGCCCGGGAATCATAAGGAATGAAACCATGATTACAGCGGCATTCTCATTAAGCTTAGGCACAAAGGCCACCAGAGCGACCAGCACGACAAACGACACAAGCATCAGCAGCATCCTGGCCCACAGCACATTGGAGAATATCCTCGAAACCATGTCCTTATCATCTCTGTTCTGAGCGACATCCCTTGTCGCCGACATATTGAACCCCCAGTCGGCTATGGTCTGGATCCATATCATTATGGCCGTGGCAAAGGCGATCTTCGAAAAGCCTTCCACGCCTATCACCCTCGCAAGATAAGGAAGGGTAATCAAAGGAAAGACATATCCGGCAATCTGGAGCAAGGTAAGCCAGGCAAAGTTGGACGCCACTGTCTTGGCATCCTTGCTCTGCCTCATCTTGCTTATCTTTTCATGGATTCCGGACATATGTTCTCTATCTTCCCTTATACATCTCGTCGTAATAATGCTGATAATCGCCGGATGTCACCTGATCCATCCACTCCTGGTTGTCCAGATACCATCTTACGGTCTTCTCGATGCCCTCCTCGAACTGGAGGCTTGGCTCCCAGCCGAGCTCCTTCTGAAGCTTGGTGCTGTCGATGGCATAACGTGCATCATGGCCGAGGCGGTCAGTGACATAAGTGATAAGATCAAGGCTGTGTCCTTCCGGATTGCCGAGGATGCGGTCTACCGTCTTGATCATCACTTTTATGAGGTCGATGTTCTTCCACTCGTTGAATCCGCCGATATTGTACGTCTCTGCAATCTTGCCTTCGTGGAAGATAAGATCGATCGCACGTGCATGATCCTCAACATAGAGCCAGTCACGCACGTTCTCGCCCTTGCCATAGACAGGGAGGGGCTTGCGATGACGGATGTTGTTGATAAAGAGCGGAATAAGCTTCTCCGGGAACTGGTATGGGCCGTAGTTGTTCGAGCAGTTGGTCACGATGGTCGGCATGCCGTAAGTGTCGTGGTATGCACGGACGAAATGGTCTGAAGAAGCCTTGGCAGCACTGTATGGAGAATGCGGGTTATACTTCGTAGTCTCGTAGAAGAAGTCGTCTCCGTAAGCCTTGTGACCTTCTGAAGAAGCGACGGTCTTGAACGGAGGCTCGATGCCTTCAGGATGGTTCATCGTGAGGGCGCCGTAGACTTCGTCTGTGGAGATGTGGTAGAAGCGTTTGCCTTCATATTTCTCCGGAAGGGATTCCCAATAAAGCTTTGCAGCCTGAAGAAGGGAAAGGGTTCCCATTACATTCGTACGGGCGAATGTGAACGGATCCTTGATCGAGCGGTCTACATGGCTTTCTGCTGCAAGGTGAATGATGCCATCGACCTTCTCATCCTGCATGAGCTGATAGAATGCCTCGAAATCGCAGATGTCCATCTTCACGAACTTATAGTTCGGCTTGTCCTCGATATCCTTGAGGTTCGCAAGGTTGCCTGCATAAGTCAGCTTGTCTACATTGATTATCTTATAATCAGGATATTTATTCACAAAAAGGCGTACGACATGGCTTCCGATGAAGCCGGCTCCGCCGGTGATAACTATGCTTCTTCTCATACTCAGTCAATTTAAAAATTACAATCGGAATCCTTCAGGAAAGGCGCTGCAGCATCCTTCTCCGAGAGAATCGGCTCCGCAATACCCCATTCGACCCCAAGCTCAGGATCATCAAACCTGATGTTCCTGTCATGCTCCTTTGAATAGAAATTGTCGCATTTATATACAAACTCCACATCATCAGTCAATGTCAGGAAAGCATGACCGAACCCCTGCGGAATGAGAAGCTGCTTCCTGTTTTCTGCAGAAAGTTCCACCGCAACCCACTGCCTGTAGGTAGGAGAATCCTTCCTCAGATCCACGGCAACATCCATGACAGCCCCTCTCGTCACTCTGACCAGCTTGGTCTGAGCCATAGGATGCTGCTGGAAATGGATACCTCTGAGAGTACCCTTCCGAGCCGTATAGCTCTGATTGTCCTGAACGAAATTCACATTCAATCCATTGTCAGCCATCGTCTTCTGAGACCATGACTCCATGAACCAGCCTCTGTGGTCACCGAAGACCTGAGGCTCGACAATCACCACTCCGGGGAGCTTTGTTTCAATAACATTCATGCTTCTTATCGTCTATCAAACGCAAAAGATACTGACCATACTGATTCTTCGCCATAGGCTGTGCAAGCTCACGAAGCTTCTCATCCGTAATCCATCCCTTGGCATATGCAATACCTTCCAGGCATGCGATCTTCAGACCCTGACGTTTCTCGATCACTTCGATGAAAGTAGATGCCTCGCTCAATGAATCATGCGTACCGGTGTCAAGCCATGCGAATCCACGTCCGAGAGTCTG
The DNA here is from genome assembly GCA_017561265.1 of Bacteroidales bacterium. Next base: position 9,221 of record JAFZDJ010000011.1, on the reverse strand, counting down.
GACCATCAGCTCGCCATCCTCCAGAAAACGCTGGTTCACAGTCGTGATCTCGAGTTCGCCACGTGCAGAAGGCTTGATATTCTTAGCCACTTCCACAACTTTGTTAGGATAGAAATACAATCCGACAACAGCATAGTTGGACTTAGGCTGCTTCGGCTTCTCCTCGATGCTCAGGCAGTTGCCTGCAGCATCAAATTCGGCAACTCCGTATCTTTCAGGATCGCTCACCCAATAGCCGAATACCGTAGCTTTTCCATCTTCTTCAGCAGCACGTACAGCCTGCTTGAGCATCGGAGTAAAACCGTTACCGTGGAAGATATTGTCACCCAACACCATGCATGCGCAGTCATCACCTATAAACTCCTCACCGATTATGAAGGCCTGAGCCAGACCGTCCGGAGAAGGTTGCTCCGCATACGAGAAATTCACTCCATAATCACTTCCGTCTCCCAGGAGTCGCCTGAAACCCGGAAGATCATGAGGTGTAGAGATGATGAGTATATCGCGGATTCCGGCAAGCATGAGCACGGAAATCGGATAATATATCATAGGCTTGTCGAAAATCGGAAGCATCTGTTTGCTCACACCCTTCGTGATCGGGTAAAGTCTTGTGCCGCTTCCTCCGGCGAGAACTATTCCTTTCATATATTCAGAAAATTACTTGTTTTCCTTGAACTTCTTCCACAGATCCTTGCCCAGCAGAGCCCATGCGACAGCGCAGAAACCGGCAAGGAATGTAAAGAGTACCAGCATCTTGGCCTTGCTCGGACCCGCCTTCTTCAAAGGGACTGTAACAGGCTCCAAAACTGCAAATACAGGCTTGGACTGCTGAACCTTGATACGCGCGCCTTCAAGCTGGGTAGCCACCTGCGAATAGACCTCATATGCAAGGGTCACATCCTGCTGCATCCTCTGAAGATCGGCCTTCGTACTGTTGAGAACGACATTCTTGTTGGCGTCTGTAGCCTTGGCATATGCCATCTGAGCATCATAATATTCCTTCTTGCGCTCCTCGCATATCTTCTCCAGATTCATGACGTCCTGACGTGACTTGGATGTGCGGTAGTCGGACATATATGTCTTCAGATTCTCCAGAACTGCCTCCAGAACTGTTGCAGCGACATACGGATCCTGCATTTCCAATGACAGAAGGGTCTTTCCTGTCTTCTTGTCCACATCTACACTGATTATGGATCCAAGATAGCTCATGGCCTTCCTCGTGTCCTTCGGCAGGTTTCCGATATTCATCACGGTATCAGCAGGACTCTCCTCCTTGGCAGGCTTCAACAGTCCTATGGCCCAACTCATGGCCTTTCCTGGGGCACCCATAACATGATCCCACCATGGCTGTTTCTGATAGTTGAGCACATAATCCTGAAGTGTTGTCTGCACCTCGCCGTCACGGGTCTTCACCTCCAGATTGACAAGATTGAAAAGGAAAGGAGTCGATGTCACGACATCAGGATACATATCCACATCGATGGCGTCCATGCTGTTGTCAAGGCTCACACCCATCATGGATGCGATCGAGCTGACTCCCGAACCTATGCGCTGCTGTGTCTCAGGCGCAAGTATTGCCCTGGTCCTGTATGTCTTCGGAATGCTGAAACCGGCCACAAGACCCACCACGGCACCGACAATGCACCACTTGACGATCATCTTCCTGCTGTCCCACAGCTTCATGACCATTCCCATTATGTCCAATGACTGTTCCTCGCCAAGGCGAGGCCTTCTGTTTCCTTCCATGAGACTATTTGTTCTTTACAAATGATGAAACAAGATTACCCATAGTCGCAAGCATAGTCGCAACAGATGAAGAAGTCGTCGCAATGCTGAGGATCTCGGAGAGATTTGAATCCTTCTGTCGCTTCTGAGGGATCACCACCTCGCATCCCGGCTCAATGACTCCCGTAGAAAGCTTCCGGGCACGCTTCACCGTACCGTTCATGTATATCACATAAGCCTTGCTCTTCTTCGAATGATATCCATAACCTCCGGCCATCTCCACATAATCCTTGACACGGAAGTTCGGATCATAAGTCACGGTGTTAGGATACATCACGTTGCCGGAGATCTTCACGGTGTTCACATATTCCGGCACGATAAGTTCGTCACCTTCACGAAGCACAAGATCCGCATCGCTGCCAGGATTGCCGAGAGCCTTGGCCAGATCGATACCCACGTAATATGAATTGCTTGCGTTTATCTTGTCCACATCGATGCTGTCCTTGGCAGAATCAAGGAAATCAAGAGCCGACTCTACCCTTCGCTTCTCATCCTCGTTCATCTTTCGCTGAAGTCTCGCACCCTTGATGTATGCCCAGCTGTTCACGCCTCCCGCCTTCTTCACAAGATCCGAAATACGCTCTGTCTTATGGGTCAGGACATAGGTTCCAGGGAAGATGACCTCGCCTGATACTGTAACGGTCGTCTGGGCGAAATAGCCAGGGCTACGGCGTACGGCAACATGGTCATATGGCTGAAGCACGAAATCCTTCTGACCTTCCACAGCATAACCGTCCTTGAATGTAAGAGTATATATCTGTCCGATGGAATCCGGCTGCTCCATGCTTGTCTGATTCTTGATTCGGCGGCTGACATCAATCTTGACGGTCGACGCAGACTCAAGAAGACCGCCTGCCTGGATGATGAGATCCTCGATGGTCATGTTCTCGATGAAAGCGAATGTACCCGGAGCGGTAACCTCACCCTCGACAGTCACAGTACCGATGTCCTTGATGTCATGAATGCTGGACACATGAAGACTGTCGTTCTTCTGAAGCAGAACTTCCTCGGCGGTGCCGTTGAGAATGGCCTTCAGGTCAAGGGAAAGAACCTCTCTGGTCAGATCCTCGCGCTCACGGTAAAGAAGAGCACGGTTGACAAAGGCATCACCCTTCAGTCCCTCTGCCTTTCTCAGGAGCTGCGAGACAGTGCGTATATTGTCGCTAAGCTGGTATGCACCCGGACGATATACGGCTCCCTGCACATCCACCCTGTTCTCATAACGGTCGATCATAGGTTCCACTGTAAGGGAATCACCGTCCATGAGCATGAATGAATCAAAATCCTCAGCATCAACAGTATAGAGCTGATACTCGACTCCATTTCTGCGGATAAGGCGGATGTTCGACTTATACGCATCGCCGGTAAAGCCACCTGCATAGTCCACGACTGTACCGACATTCTCGCCATCCTTCATCTCGTAGCACATCGGACGCTTCACCTTTCCTGCCACATCCACAAGGTTGCGGTAAGTCGGCACAGTGATCACGTCACCGTCCTGAAGTCTGATGTCGCCTGCTGCATTTCCGTTCAGAATGAAATCATAGATATCGACTGTGGCGATCTTCTTATTGTTGCGCACAAGAGAAATCTCTCGAAGGGATCCCACATCGCCGATTCCTCCGGCAGCATAAAGCGCATTGAACATGCTTGAAAGAGAAGAAAGAGCATATGTACCCGGATTCACTACCTCGCCGAGTACATTAACCTGGATAGTCCTGATGTTTCCAAGGGTCAGCTTGATGTCAGCATCAGCATTCTCGCCGTCGACCGGATAGCTTGCACCCATCTTCCTGCGAAGATACGAATCCGCCTCCTTGACCGTCATGCCTGAAAGGCTGACAAGACCCACATCAGGAATATTTATGAAACCGTCAGGAGAAATGGTCTGACGGATGGTGGTCTGGTTTGACCCCCAGATGTCGATGATCACCTCATCACCTGCACCCAGCTTATAGTCGGCCGGAGTCGGAATGTTGAGATTCGGAGCGAATGTCAGGTTCTTATTGGCAAATATATTGCGTCCGAACACATCCTTCACCTCCGGCTCAAGGTTCTCCAATGAATCCAAGGCAGCATCAAGCTCGAGCTCCATAAGCCTGGCATCCATCTTTCTGAGACGGTCGGCAGTGGCAGAAGAAGACAATGCGGCGGTCTTCTTGACTCCGACGCTCTCATACTTTGTCTTGAGACGCTCGTACTGCTCCATGGTAAGACCCTTGGCAGCAAGTTCCTTGGCCATCTCGGTCTGAGACTTTCCGGCAGTCATGGCCTCCTCCATGTATTTCAGCACATCCTCATCCTTCATCTGCGCGCTTGCAGAAAGGGAGAAGGCCGTCATGGCAGCGACCAGAACAAACAATTTTGAAATACTCTTTATCATATCAATCTATAACTTACTTATAATCATGCAGTTATTGAGAGACAGAGTCATCCTGTCTCCCTAACGTGCATATATAACAAGCAAATATACGATAAATCTGCGAAAAATGGATTATATTTGTGACGATGATGAAGGCAGGAACATACTTGATTTGCATGGCTGCAGCTATTCTTGCAGCCGTTTCCTGCAATATACAGGACGCAATCCTGTATTCAGATGAAGAAAACACGGTCTCCCCATACGACAAGAATGTCGATTTCGGATTCGTTCCTGCGACATACTATGTTGGTCAGCAGGAAGATTACAGCTTCGGAAAAGCATCGACCAGGACTGCGGACATCTATGAGCAGTTCGACCTTCTTGCAGACGGATCATATATCAGCCGCGAGGAGATAGGAAAGGCCAGCGACGGCAGTGATATGTACATGTACAGGCTCACCTCCCCCACCCCTTCCTTCAGCGGATCCGCATCTAAGAGACAGACCGGAAACAAACTGAAGATCATCATAGTCTGCGCCCAGCACGGCTTCGAGAAATCAAGCATCTACGGCACATATTACTTCCTCAAGGACCTCAAGGAAAAGTACATGGAGCACGAGGTCCTGAAATATTTCCGCCAGTATGCCGACTTCCTGATCATCCCGTGTGCGAACCCCTATGGAATTGACAATCAAGGATATGTAAACGCACACGGAGCTAACCTCAACAGGAACTGGCCGGTAGAAAGATGGACAAAGGTAAGAGCTGCCAAACCAGGTCAGAGCGAGTATGGCGGAGAGGAAGGAGGAGACCAGCCGGAAGTGAAGAACATTGTCAAGGTGCTGAAGGAAAACAAGGACGCCCTGCTTGTTCTGGACTTCCACACCAACGGCAGCGGAAAGGTGGAAAAGAAGTCCCTCAACTGGATCTCGATGACCCTTCCGGACGACTATTACCGCAATCTTCTCATCACCGTAGGCAACTACCACCTCTGCAGCATAAGCTCCGCATTCGAAGCGATGTATCCGTCCGAAATCGGCAGCGAAGAGACCATCTGCGGCTACATGGACGGCACCGACCACTTCTCCCGTACCGGCTATCTTTCCACCTACGCCGCCCAGCAGAACTTCCTCAGCCTCACCTTCGAAGGCTTCAACGGCTTCCCTCAGGGCACCGTATATTCAGAAAATGCCAAGAAGGCTAACAGCGAGCTTCTTGGCAATTATCTGGCTACTTTATGCGGAGTGCTGGGGAATTTCAGAGAATAGATACGGATGTTTTTTAGGCAGTCACATCATTTGTGATTGCCTTCTTTTTTCTGCTTATCACGCTTTCTCACTCCCACCATAAGCTGTACTTCTCCCAGGGCAAGCCTTCAGACTCAGCGTCAGAGGAGAGAAGAGGGCTTGACTGCTAAAAACATATTCGAATATTGTTTTTCAAGCATATTTCCATATTCCAATATGTTTTTAAGTTCACTATCACAGCAACGGAGTCATATACAACGGCAGATAAGTTATGCCGTTTTCAATCTCAAGGTCTTTCGAGTGAAGAACATATGGAGTCGAAAGGTACTGACCGAACTTATTGATACACTTTGTCAATGAGTTAAGTGTATAGTTTGTACCACTCTTGACTTCAATAGGCGAGATGTTATGTCTTGAGGTCACAGTCTCTTTCTGTATCAGGAAATCGATCTCCATTCTGTTGCTGGCGTCTTCCTTGTCATAATTGCTGTAGAAGAAAAGGCTGTGCCCGGTTGTCCTGAGCATCTGAGCGACAATGTTTTCCACAAGCATCCCCTCATTTATCTCCAGCTTGTCAAACATCAGTTTCTGATATATCTCATTCTGGACTATTCCTCTGGCGTTGAATGCCATCGAGATTAGGAGTCCGGTATCGCAGAAATAGCATTTGAGCGTAGTTCGTTCCTCGTTAAGCTGCAAACCGATATTCGGAGCAGTAGTGTTATAACATATATTCGCCAAGCGAGCGTCATTAAGCCAAAAAAACGCAGAATCATAATCTCTCATCCTGGCTTCATCATTAAGATCGGCAAGTTTAAACTTCTTCTCATTCTTCTGCAGTTGGCCCGGTATGGCTTCGAATATAGATGACACTTTTGTCTTTGCTGAACCTGCATATTTCTTGATGTCGTTTCTATACAGTCTCAATATCTGTCTTTTGACAGCATCTACTTTAGTGAAATCTCTTGAGTTGACATATTCCTTAACTGCCTGTGGCATTCCGCCCACGATAAGATACTGACGGAAATATCTCATAGCCTCACGATGAAAATCTCCCATTGGCTTATTTGTCTCAAAGCACTTTCGGATGTACGGATACATAACCTCATCCCCCATAGCCCACATAAACTCTTCAAAGTCCATAGGATACATCTCGATGCCGTCTTCTTCGGAAGGGATAAGTATATCATCCACATTTTTCTTTATGGATATAAGGGAACCTGTTTCAATATAATCGAAACGATGATCCTCCACCAGTGCCTTGATCGCCTCACGGGCACGTGGACATTTCTGCACCTCGTCAAAGATGATCAGTGATTTACGTGGAGTAAGTTTCTTCTTGTAATGCAACTGTATGTTCTGAAGAAGAGTATCAATGTCCTCAAGATACTCATCAAACCATCCACGCACACGTGCCGGTGCCTTACTGAAATCAATAAGGATATATGATTCATACTCCTTTTCTGCAAATCTCTCTGCGATATAACTCTTTCCAATACGTCGAGCGCCCTCGATCATAAGGGCTGTTGTTCCATCTTTCTCGTTCTTCCACTGAAGAAGCTTATCATATATCTTCCTTTTCATAATCACCTTTCCTAGATTTTTATAGATATACTTTATACACCTTTCCTAGGTTTTTGAACACCGCAAATATACACCTTTCCTAGATTTTCACAAGCCATCCTGATATTATTTTTAAGATAATGTAGTAGACTCGCCGGTGCGGCATAATAAAAAGCAAGCCTTCTGACTCAGCGTCAGCTGAGAGCAGAGGGCTTGACCGCTTAAAGAACTACCATCAATCACCTTTCTTGTGGTGGTGAGGTTTCAAAGACGGGGTATTACCCGGAGTCTTCTTGTTATCATGCTGACGTCTGTCAGGCTTACCTGTGGATTTTGCAATCCTTTTTGGACCTGGTTTTATTCCCATATCATTGAAATTTAGAATCTTTTAACTCCTAGTCCCTGATAGTTCAGCTGTTACCCAATTATTACAGCAGTAACAGTTGCTGCCACACAGAAGTAGGACAACATGTATACCAAATATAAAATGCTGACATTTTGTCACTTTATACACACAATTAGAATATTGGCATAATATTTATAAAATAAAATAGCAATATTTTGCTATTTTATTTTATAAATACGGGCAATATGTTTACCTTTGCATGAACACTGACAGATTATGATACAGGAGATAAGATTTAAGAACTTTTTGTCATTCAGAGATGAGGCATATTTCAGCTTTGAGCCGACCAAAGATGACCCCGTCAACAGGGTAGCAATTATGCCAGACGGAACAAAACTGCTTAGATTCGCAGTAATCTTCGGAGCAAATGCTTCAGGAAAGTCAAATTTCCTTGAAGCATTGGATTTTCTACGCCGTTTTTGGTCTCAGGTTCCAGCAAGAAACGATCTATCAACTCGCGTAATGCCATTCCTTTTAGACAAAGACACACCTAACGTGGACAGTTGTTTTGAGATGAAGTTCTACGTGGAAGGAATAAAATACTGGTATAAGCTGGAACTCAACAAGGAAAGAGTTTCTGCTGAATCGTTATACTTCTATGAATCTGTACAACCGACACGTATTTTCTGGAGAGAATACGCAAACGGACAGTCAGTAGTCAGATTCAACCCAGCAGCAGTAAAACTGAAACCTGCAGAGATTGATGCAATCAACCTTAACTGCTGGAAAAACATGTCATTCTTTGCCTCTATGACAAAGGTAAATATGAACATTGACAGAATAAGCAGCGTTATCCGCTGGATTAACGAGAAACTTCTTCCAGGGATTGATAGCAAAACCGAACTTTCGGGATACGCTAAAGACAAGATGCTCAGAGATGAAGTATTCCGCAGATACATCAAAGAATTTACAGAGAAGGCGGACCTAAGAATCGCGGAGATTGAGGTAGAAGAGACAACCTACAACCTGAACAAAAGTCAAATCGAGGCCATCTCCTCTGCAAAATTTATTGATGAGGCAGAAAAAGCAGAGATCTTGGCAAGAGGAACGATCAATGACATAAACACAGGATTCAGAATCCGCGTTAAGAACTCACGCGGAGAAGAAGACTATATCCTACCCGAAGGTAGTCAATCTGCAGGAACAAAACGAGTGATAGAAATAGAATCTGCCATCTATACAACAATCAAGGAGCAGGCATTTCTAGATATTGATGAAGTAGAAGCATCACTGCACCCCACTCTTTTGGATTTCATCTTGGACAGATTCCTTAAAGAAGAGGACAATAATTCGCAGTTGCTTGTTACAACACACTATGACCCACTACTAGATGGAATAGACGATTTGTTTGGAAAGGATTCTGTATGGTTTACAGAGAAGAAAGAAGATGGAAACACAGAAATCTATCCACTAACTGACTTCAAAGGACTGAACAAACTGTCCTCAATACGCAAGTCATACAAGAACGGCCAGTTCGGCGCAATCCCTGAAATTTACGTATAAAGTTATCTGCTATGGCGAGAGGTAGAAGAGAAAGAGAGCTGAAACGCTCAAGAATAACTGTAATTGGAGAAGGCCTTACCGAAAGATGGTATTTTGAGCACCTAAGAAATCTCAAAGGGTTCCGCTATGACTGCAAACCGAGATTCTTTTCTCAGCAGTCATACACTGAGATGAGCAAACTCATCGAGCAGGTTCTGCAAAATGGAGGAATTGCAGAGGGTGACTAAAAAGTCATTTATGACTGATTAGTCACTCTTTTTTCATTTATATATTTGACCGGGAGGATGATAGGGATTGCGGAGGACTCCGTTCGCTTCGCTCACTCCGGACCCTCCCAACGTTTCCTGCGTGGTCT